>JAJPCT020000001.1 GCA_021323375.2 Candidatus Wolframiiraptor gerlachensis
TTAACATCATTCAACAGGTTATTAGATGCTTCTCCAACAGCTGGATCTCCGCCAACCCTATACTTCTCGACTATCTGGCTCTTACCATCATCGGGGTTTTGCTCGAAGAACTCGGGGACGAGGGCCCAGCAAGCACCACAGCCTATGCAGCCATCTCTATCAATAGTCACCCTAGCCATAATGCATCGAATTGAAGAGACCTTGGGAGAAAATAAAGATTCATTCGGCTTAATGATGGTGTGATTTGATGGGCCATGGGCTTCGGGGGAAACAGTTTTAAAGATTTTCGGTTACGGTCTCCGGGATGGAATTAGCCGGCATCGTGGGCAAGCCTAATGTCGGGAAGAGCACACTATTCGCGGCCATGACCCTGGCGCCTGTTGAGATAGCGAACTACCCTTTCACGACGATAAAGCCGAATCGCGGGGTGAGCTATCTCAGGATAAACTGCGTCTGCAGGGAGCTTGGAGTCAAGGATAATCCAAAGAATAGCAGGTGCGTGGATGGCGTCAGGTTCATACCCGTTGAGGTCATCGACTGCCCGGGGATTATAAGGGGGGCTCACATGGGTAGGGGTCTCGGGCTCCAGTTCCTCGATGAAATTAGACAGGCCTCTGCGCTGATAGTCGTTGCGGATGCATCGAGGTCGACAGATCCAGATGGCAACCCGATTAAGCCCGGCATGGGAAATCCTGTCGAGGACGTGAAGATAGTTGAGGAGGAGCTCGACTACTGGATCTACGGCCTCCTGTCGGAGGACTGGAAGAGGATATGCAGGGTTGTCGAGAGCAGGGTATCAAAGCTTGTTGACGAGCTCTCGAAGAAGCTATCAGGTCTCAGGATCACCGGGAAGATAATAGATGAGGCTGTGGATGAGCTGGGTCTCGATGAATCCAGGCCATCCAAGTGGAGCGAGAACCAGCTCCTTTCATTCGTCAAGAGGCTTAGGCAGAAGAGTAAGCCGATAATCGTCGCGGCGAATAAGATCGATATCCCGGAGGCAGAGGATGGCGTGAGGATGCTGATGGACGCTGGCTACACGGTAGTGCCCGTGAGCGCCGAGGCCGAGCGGATTCTGAGGATGGCCGCTGAGAAAGGCCTAATAAGATATCTGCCCGGGGACAGCAGCTTCGAGATAATAGATGAGGGAAGGCTCACTGCGAACCAGAGAAAGGCGCTGAAGCTTATCGAGGAAAAGGTCCTCGAGAAATGGGGGTCGACAGGCGTTCAGGAGGTCGTGAATAAGGCATACTTCGAGATCCTGAAATACATCCCGGTATATCCTGTCGAAGATCCGGAGAAACTGACGGACAAGGACGGAAACGTGCTCCCGGACGTCTACATACTCCCAAGCGGCTCCACACCAAGAGACCTCGCCTATGCTGTGCATACGGATCTCGGGAGAACATTCCTCTACGCCATCGATGCCAAGAGGAAGATCAGGATCAGCGAGAACTATGAGCTAAAATGGGGAGACGTCATCTCGATAGTCGCCACAGCAAGAAGACCATCATAACGACCCCAGAAAGCTTATCTCCGAGATAAGATATCATATGGCCATGCCTCGGATCCCGACAATCATCCACCCACAAGCATTGTTAAGAAAATATTCAAGAGACTTTTCTCGGAGCTTCTCGTGAAGAACTCATACAATATACTAGAGCTTCAATTGAGAAGGGCTCTCGGCGAAGATCCCTATGCCGTCCTGTGCAGGGATCCTGCGAGATTATCCGCTGAGTTGAGGAATATACTAGGAAGTGAGCTCGATAATCTCCTAAAGATAGCGGCCATCAGGCTCGCCGACAATTATTCGCTTGAGAAACTCGATATGCACACATCTTTAAGGAGTATTGACAAAGTCTTCCTTGACCTCCTCTTCGAGGCAGCTCGAAGGGCTGTGGAGAGGATAGCGCCGGGGGACATATGCCTGACACCCCGTGAGGCCGAGGTGATCTCCAGGCTTCTAGAGCCTGCTTCAGCAGGCGGAATAGATGAGCGGGTTGGCGGAAAAGTTGGTTGGGCGATCAAGATAAAGATAATAATCATACTCGGGATAAGATTCGGCGATAAGATCATTCCCGTGGCACTCTACTCGAGGAAATATACGAGATTCGACGCGATCGCGAGAAGATGGCTCGAAGAATCATCATCAGTCTTTAAGGCAATTATTGAGAGGGCAAGAGCCTAAGATCTATTCCTCCACCCCATCTCCTAGGTATTTTGTCGAGTAGTAGCCCCATTCCTTCTTCTTTCCGAAACTTCTCACGCCATGCTCCTTAACCTGTTTTTTGAGTCTCTCCGCCTGCTCCTCAGAGATCTCCCCCCTCTTCTCAAGGTAGTCTATTACCTCAAGGGCCTCATCATCATTATCACATCTTCTTAGGTAGTCTATTGGTGTTGGCATCATCGGCTCTCTCGGTCTCAAGGCCTCCTCCTCGGCCTCCTTCTCATCCAGCCTAACAGCATCTATTGATAGGCTCATCTTCCTGAGCTCCATCTCTCGGTAGAGGTGTGGGAAAAGCTTCTTGAAGGTCTCCCTATCTATCTCCATTCATCATCACCCTCCAAGCCAGGTATGAAGAGCATGTCAGGCCTCTTCTCCAGCACTTCTCTCAACTCCACTGGGTTTAAGCCTTTCTTGGGGTCCCCGTATATATCACATCTGGGGGGCCTTACATACCATTCATGCTCCTTCAATATTACCTCGGCCCTGCTCCCGGCCGGCATCTTGACCTTTATCCTCCACAGGCTCCCATATCTCAGGGGCTCGGGAACATCTATGGGGCTTTCCTCGATGATCTGGTAGCCCTCCTTGAGGAGCTTCTTCCTGACGGGTTCCGGATCCGTGAAGTCCAGCTCAATATCTATGTCGCTGCTCGGCTTTATGACCCCTCTCCAGACGCTTCCAACAAGCCTTGGCCTGAAGCTGGAAAGAATCATCATTAGATGTAGAGCCTCCTCCCTAAACCTCCTCAACCTCCTCCAATACTCATCACCCTCCACGAGAACAGCATATTCTAGGAGCTTTATGGCGATCTCCCGGTTGCTGGGGAGCACGTTGATGCCCAGCTTCTGGGCTGCAGCCCTCTTAGCCTCAATATACTCCTTGCATGCTCCATGATAGAGTAGCCTCGCGGCTTCTAGGGCGACTGCCTCCCTAGCTTGTTGGAGCCTCTGCCTCAGCTTCCGATCTCTCGGCCTCAACCGCCTCTACAGGCATCATCTCTCCGCTATAAACCCAGTCTGGTATTTTCAAGACCTTGCTCTTTATCACTCCAACGTGCCTAAGGGCTGTTATCTTCTTCGCCTCCTGGTATATGTCGGATGCTGTCTTGCCCAAGACCATCTCCTGCGAGAGCTGGGAGAGGGCGAGCTCCTGAGCAGACTTCTCCAATATCTCCTTCATTATCCGCCTTATCGTCTTGGCCTTCCACGAGTGCCTCCCGATCCGGTTATACGTAAAGGCGGTCGTCTGAACTCTTAGGTGGAACCCATCCTTCGTCACGAGATTTGTTATCATGTCTATCCTGCTCGTCCCACGCCTCACGAGGCTTCTCAGGAACTCCCGCCCATACTCGTGGCCGTAGAATACCGTCTCCGCGATCGTATCCTTCACCCTGACAATCTTGAACCTTAACAGGAGGAATTGGTGGGAGAAGTCGCCCGTGAGCGTGTAGAGGCTGACCCAGAGCGTCCTCCCGATAACCTGCTCCGGCGTATACGCCCAAGTCGTCCCAATCTCCTTGTATCCGAAATACTCCGGCGAGTAGATCGTGTAGACTATCTTCGGGAGCTTCTTCTCGGCCTTAGCCTTACTCGACATTTTCAGGCCCTCAGACCCGCGGGGATAATAAGAACATTTCCCTGCCTGCCAAGTGGCCGGGGATTGGGAGGCCGAATAAAATGCTCTTAAGAAAATGTTCATCGATCTAGGGAGGCCTTCAATTATCGTCCTCCTCATGGGCTATCATGTTTATTCTCGCCCTATCCATAGATCATAAAATCCTTTAGCTATTGCTAAGTATGAGAGAAGCCATGGTAGCTCCAGTGGATGCCCCTCCCATATCAACCCGAGTAGATCATAATAATAGTAGAAGATGTCCACCAGGCCGGTGAGCATGAATCCTATTAGGAGGTATAGCCATCCTCGAGCAAGCTTTCCTCCCCAGAGGACCATGAGAGCGATCACCGCGAGCGCTATGAGAACCGCATCATGCATGGGATATGCCACTGCTAGAGCCGCCTCCACGATGTTGCCCGAGTGGATGAGCGCCTCGGGCACGACTGTGAAGGATGTTATCGCTAGAATGACTAGACCGCTGATGATTGACGGCACTTTGATCGCCCGCTCCGAGAAGACGTGTCCGAAAACCTTCATGAATATGAAGAAGCCGATAAAGAATGAGCCATATCCGGTAATATAGAATACATCTGCAAGCGAGGGGAAGGGGACCTCTATACCGAGTACTAGGACGTAGATCGCCCACATGATCTCGCCGATACACCAGATTAATAGCCCGAGGGCGAGGAGGAAGAATATTGCTCCAAAGAAGCTTCTAAAAACCATATCTCCGGGCGACATCAAATCCGAAGATCGCTGATATGAGAGCATAAGCCGGGAACAATATGTTAGATGAGAGGGCTATGAAGGGCTGATCCCAAAGCCCATAGATGTAGAAGGCCGTTGAGGGGGCTGCGAGGGCTACTAGTAGGGCATCAACAGCCTTACTCATAGCAGTAACTCGTTAAAATGCTATTTTAGCATATAAGGTTTTTGACAGCGAACTGAAGCGCCCTTTAGATGTGTTTGGAGTTTTATGGCGTAAAACTTTAATCACAGCGGTGCTGCTTATTTGATGAATGGACGTCTACCGGGTTTGCATGACGGCTCTATTATCAGCTTTCCTAGTTCTAGCTCTCTTGATAGGCCATATCTCAGCTCAGGAGGAAAGGGTTTTAGTTGTGGTTACTGCTGGTCCCTTGGCCAGCGTTGTCAAGGAGGTCGGCGGAGAATATGTTGAGGTGGGGAGTATCCTTCCACCTAGCACCGATCCACACAGCTATGAGCCGAGCGCTCAGGAGCTCCTATCACTTATCAGCGGCGCATCCCTAATAGTCATGACAGGGCCGCATCATCTCCCAGTCGAGGAGAGAATTGAGGAGCTCTCTAGGGAGGGGCTTATCAGGGCTCGAGTCCTAGACTACCGGGATTATCAGAGGGAGGGCTTGAGGCTCCTCGAGATCGATGGCAGCCTGAACCCGCATGGATACTTCTTCTCGTTAAGCGGCTTAAGGGCTATCGCTAAGACATGCGCTGGCGAGCTCTCAAGGCTCATGCCGGATAAGTCGGAGTATTTCAAGCAGAGGCTAGATGCTTATCTCGAGAGGCTTGCGCTCATCGAGGATGCCGTCAGGCGATTGAACGTACATGGTGTTAGGGTTGCTCTCGCAGATCCCGCGCTCCAGTATATCGCCGATGATCTTGGCCTCAATGTGGAGGCTATACTCAGGATCGAGCATGGCGTGGAGCCCTCTCCCAAGGAGGTTGCCGAAATCGTGAAGCTTTCTCGAGAAGGCAGGGTCTCGCTCGTGCTCCTGAGCGATATAGGCCTCATGAGGGACTCGGCTATCATGACAGCTCTAGAGGAGAACAAAGTATCATATGCGCTCATCCCACTTCTCAGCTTCTCGAATAGGCCTGAGCTCGCCTCGGTATCCGTGGCATCCATAGTTAAGAGCAGGCTTCAGCCCGGTGGCAGCATGAGAGGCGCGGGAAGCTTATCAGATGCATTCCTACTTCCATCACTCGTGGCGAACATCATGCTTGCGCTAGTCCTAATACTGCTCATTCTAAGGGTGAGACGGCATGGCTGACGTCGAGCTTAGAAATGTGTCATATTCTTTCGGCGATAGGGTGGCGCTGGAGGATATTTCCTTCGAGCTCGACTCGCCCTTCTTCTGCGCTGTCATGGGGCCGAACGGCGCTGGAAAGAGCACGCTGCTGAAGCTTATGCTCGGCCTGCTTAAGCCACAGAGGGGCACAATAAGGATAATGGGATATGATGTCCCGAGGGAGGCTAGCAGGGTTAGGAGGCTTATTGGATACGTCCCGCAGGTAGTCGACATAGATCACCGGATACCCATGAGCGTTGAGGAGGTTGTTGCCATGGCGGCCCTATCGAGGAGCCTGCCGCCTAGGATCATGACCGGCGAGGTGAGACGCAGGGTTCGTGAGGTTCTTGAGCTCGTCGAGCTGGATGATCCCTCAGCGCAGTTCTCCGAGCTTAGCGGCGGGCAGAGGCAGAGAGCCCTCATCGCTAGGGCGCTCGTCAGCGAGCCCAAGATCCTGCTCCTCGATGAGCCCTACTCGATGCTAGACTTCGACATGAAGTGCGAGATAGTGGATCTACTCCATAGGCTGCATAGGGATAGGGGGATCGATATATTCCTCGTCGCGCATGAGCTCAGCCCATGCATCCACTTGGAGCCGACCGTGATCCTGCTGAATAAGCGGATCTACGCTATCGGGAGTGCTGGCGAGGTCCTGACCTTGGAGAATCTCAGGAGAGCCTATCCGGGCCTAACCGAGATACCGGCGGGATTCATACTTGGCGAGGATCATGGGTGATGTCCGGGATGCCGCTCGACCTCCTCATGTTGATCTACTTGTCAGCGGCCGCGAACGGCCTCCTCGTAGGGGCTATAAGCCTACCACTCATACTCTCTAGGAGCATACTATTCGCGCTGACGATGACTCACTCCGTTCTCGGCGGGGCTATACTCGGGGTCTACCTGAATGAGGTACTTGGCATCGGCCTCCCAGTCCCGGTAACGGCATTTCTAACGGCCCTAATGCTCTCGATACTCGTTGCCGAGCTGTCCGAGAAAATATTCTCGGAGGACGTCTCCATAGCGCTCGCCGTCGCCCTAGCAACCACGATAACAGTCGTGTTCAGCTATCTCCTAGCCAAGGCATCCTCAACCGGCCTCTCACAGGCATGGGCCTATGTCGCAGGGACGTCGGCAGTGGCCACGCTGGGAGATCTTCAGAGAACATTGACCGGCCTAGTGATAACCGCGCCTATAATACACATGATAAGCGGCGAGATAAAGTACATTGCCTTCGATAGAGATGGCGCCGAGGCTATAGGCATAAACACGAGGCTATACCGCTATCTCTTCTTCGCCCTCGGCTCTCTCACAGCCTCGATACTATCCATGAGTATAGGGGTTCTCGCCACCCACGTGCTCCTGGCAATCCCGGGAGCGATTGCTGTTAGATTCTTTAGGAGGAGACTTTTCGCCGCATCGTACCTGTCTGCGGCCTCCCTGAGCCTTGGGGGGTATGCCTTGGCCCAGGCCATGAATATCCCGCCAAGCGGCGGCATAGGGATACTCTCGGCGATCGCGGTCATCGGGATGGTGGTGACCCGTGAGTCTTAGCAGGCACAAGCTCAGCCCCAGAGCGATAGAATATCTTCTATCTGTTCTCAGGAGATCCCGGGGCAAGGGCTATGCGAGGCAGTATGAGATCATCGAAGATCTCGGGGTTTCGAAGCCAACCGCCTCCCTGATGGTGAAGAAGCTTAAGCGGGTTGGCTATCTAAAAGTCGAGGGCGAGAAGATAATGCTTAGCGAGGTGGGCGAGAGGCTGGTTCGGGAGCTCGTCCGGAGGCATGGCATAATCGAGAGCGCGCTCTTCGAGCTCGGCCTCTCACGCGAGGGAGCATGCAGGGTGGCTTGGAGAATTGTCCAGGAGATCCCCGCCGAGGACGCCGAGCGCATCTGGATAAAACTTGGCTCACCCGCATCATGCCCCTGCGGATACCGAATCCCGAGCACCCACAGAGAGGCCGGCATAGAAGGGGTTGAACCCTGCATAGCCTTCAGGGCTAGCCGAAGGACTGCACGGCCCTAAGCACAAGCATTGTTGACACCAATATATCATCAAGGGTCGCGAGGAGCGATATTATCGGCCTCCTTGACCTAATCTCGAATACAACCTCGCAGCCGCTCATCCTGGCAGAGAGCTCCATGCCGCTTGGAAGAGGCTCATTATCCGGCTGGAGGGCCCTCATCACGATATTTGCAATTGAGGCATCATCTAAACACATCCTTATCCTAGCCTCGCACTCGACAGCCTGCAATGCGTCCTCCATTTCCTCTCACCTCATTCCTGAAAGCTTCTCTTCAACAGTCCTATCGAGCTCTAGTAGGAATAATGCCTTTCGGGTCTTGGGTATGCTTGCCCCAGCCGCAATATCATGCCCGCCGCCTCTCCCGCCAACGAGCTCAGCAACCTCAGCAAGTAGCTTGCCCAAGTTCAAACCTTTCTCGACGAGCTTTCTCGAGGCCCTAGCCGAGACCTTTATAGAGTCCTCGGACTGCGCTAGCGCAACCAAGATATGTTTATCGCCCTGAAGTCCCATTGAGGATAACATTGAGGCCACTGAGCTTATCAGCCTATCATCTATCACTCTCCCGCCATCTATCACGAGCAGGTTCTTCAGCTCTTGTTTGCACTCATCCCTCATGGCATACTCGATGGCCTCCGCCAACCTTCTCCTATAATCCTCAAGCACCTTTTGAGCCTCCTCGAGCAGGGCCCCACGGCCCCCCATAGCTATCGAGATCCCCAGCCACTCATTGCCAGTCTTACCACATGCATTCAGCAACGAAGCGAACTCCCGCGCGTCCCTCAGATATGTCCAGGGCTCCTCCATCGTCAGTTCATAGACCTTTCCAACAAGCTCTCTCGCCATGCTTGGTGGAAGTCCAAGCGACGCCAGATACTTCAATATACCATTGTAAAGCTGCTTCTTCTCATCCTCCGATAGCTCCGACAAGACACGCCACCTATCATCATCCTTCACCCTTATCCCTATCTCAGTGAGGAGGCCGTAGGCATTCGCCTCATTCCCCGAGATGCCAACGATGAAGGGGTTCATCGTGCTCGCCATCGCCACATGTATGGGCTTACTACTCCTCCCATAGAAGAGTAGATCCTCCTCAACCCTAAGCAGCCCGGCCTTTACGGCATCCTCCACAATCCTCTCATTGAAACCATGCAATCTTCTGCCATCGAATCTATCCTGCAGATCGCCTAGAGCGCCCGTTACAGCGACTGGTGAGAGGAGAATGTTCTCCTCATTCAGCGCCTTAGCGATGAGATATGCCACGCCAGCGCCACTAACCTCCTCGGAGCCATTTATGCCGTGGAAGTGAGGGTTGAGCTGGATCACGTTCGCGGGAGCAGATCCCATCGGCTCATGATGATCCAGTATTATGATAGGCCTGCTTGATGAGAGCTTGGATAGCTCGCTTAGGTAGCCGCTTCCCATATCCACGAGAATGGGGATATATGATGCCGGGAGATTCGCGAGATACTTCAATGCATCCTCGAACTCTCCAATAGCCCTAGTCACGAACCTCGCATTCTCTCTCAAGAGCATAGCGGAGATTATCGCGCCCGATGATAGGCCATCAGCATCTATATGACATATGACCAGAAACTTGCTACCTTCATCTATGAGGGATCTTATCCTCTCCGCTATCTCCCCAGCCCTTGAGAGGAATCCCCGTTCATCCCTGAATCTATCTAGGCTCATCGGCTATATTTATAATCTCTAGGGGGCTAAAATAGCTGTTCCCTAGATGCTACTTGTATGCATAGACGAGCTCTGGTTCCCAGTCTGGTGGGAGTTCGCCGATCCGCTTGTAATACTTGACGAGCCTATGGATCTTGGCCTCGACGAGCTGGAGCCTATGCCTATTGTATCTGTCTCCCTTATGCTTGCCTAGGTGCACCCTCATCCTCCTAGCCCTCCTGAGTAGGTTTTCTAAATCCTCGGGGATCTGGGGCAATAGGTTATTCTCCTTGAGTATCTGCTTTATCGTCTTGCCCGTGATCTGTTTGACGAGCGGGACGCCATGCTGATCCCGGAGGATTATGCCGATCATGCTCGGCGGATAACCTTCCTTAGCATACTTGACTACTAGAGACTCAACCTCCTCGGGCGTGAGCTTAACCCATGAGGGAGGAGCCTTACTAAGCGGCCTCTTTGACCCCGACTTCCCCCGCCTACGCGCATGCATTCTAGCCATGTGCCAGCCTCCAAGGCGAGAAGCCTCCAGCCCGACTAAAAAACATTATAGCTTGGCGGGCGCTCTCTGAGCCAGCCTTGATCCCAAGCGTGATTATCTGCTACTCGGCTCATATGGGGAATACGCTTAAGGTTGCTAGGGTTATTGGGGAGGTCTTGGGCGCCGAGATCTATAGGCCCGGGGAGCTGGACCCGCGCGAGGCCATCGAGAAATATTGTCTGATCGGGCTTGGATCTGGCATATATTACGGCAGGCATCACCCCTCAATAATCGCATTCGCGGAGAGGCTTCCCGAAGCTCGGGATAGATACGCGCTTGTATTCTCGACAAGCGGTCTCCCCAAGATACCGATCCTCCATGATTATCATAAGCCCTTGATTACGATACTCTCGGGAAAGGGCTTTAGGATTGTTGGGGAGTTTAGCTGTAGGGGTTATAATCTTCATGGCGCTCTCAGGCTTATCGGGGGGATGAATAGGGGTAGACCTGATGTGAGGGATCTCAAGAGGGCGAGGAGGTTTGCCGAGGACATCCTCAGAAAGCTGGCCTAGGATCTTGATAGTTTAAGAGTTACCATTCCATTATTTGAGCTGGATGGCGCTCTGGATAGGGATTGATGACACGGATTCAAGGAAGGCTGGCTGCACGACCTATGTGGCGGCGGTAGCTATGAGAAGACTTGAGGCTCTCGGCGCGAGGCTGATCGGCTATCCGAGGCTCGTGAGGCTTAACCCCAACTGCCCCTACAAGACGCGGGGCAACGCGGCAGTTGCCTTCAAGGTTGAGGGGGTCGAGCTTGAGAAGGCCGAGGATGTTATGACGGGTGTTATCGAGGAGCTTTCTGAGCTTGATGAGGGAGCTGAGACCAGCATCGCGTTCCTAAGAGGAGAGCCTGATGAAAGGCTTCGAGGCTTCTACTGGAGGGCTGTCCGCGAGCTTATACCCCTAGAGGATGGATTCAGGGTCGCTGAGGAAGTTGGCGCCAAGCTCATCTACTATAACGGCGGCATGGGGATCATAGGCGCGCTCGCCGCAATAGGAGCCGACCTGAGCCTCGGGAAGACCTATGAGCTCATAGCTCACAGGCGGAGGGAGTACTGGGGCACGGTGAGGAGGATTGATCCAGTATCCGTCTTTGATATGGATAGGGCCACGAGACCATACACCTTTGATAACATAGATCCTGAGAGCGGTGAGATCAGGATAGCTCCTCACACGCCATGCCCCGTCCTACTGGGCATAAGGGGTGTCAACCCCGAGATCCTTGAGAAGGCTTTTAAGATGATCCGGATATACGAGCCCATCGAGTTCGTGACGATCTTCGAGACGAATCAGGCGACGGATGTCCACTACCAGAAGCTCCGAACAAGTGATCTCAGCGATGGGGTGAGCGCGATAGTCGAGGGAATTGTCGCCGAGGCGCCGAGAATTGATGTAGGCGGCCACGTCTTCTTCAAGCTTAGAGACATGCATGGTGAGATCTGGTGCGCGGCCTATGAGCCGACTAAAAGCTTCAGGAAGCTTATCTTGCAACTCATCCCCGGGGACGAGATCGTCGCATATGGTGCTGTAAAGCAGAAGCCTCAGGGGCTGACGCTGAACCTTGAGAAGATATACATCAGAGTGCTCGTGGAGAATATTATTGAGAGACCGCCCACGTGCCCGGACTGCAGGAAAAGAATGACCTCCATGGGAAAGAATAAGGGGTTTAAGTGCAGGAGATGTGGGACTAGGCTGCCCGAGGAATGTAAAGAAATAGTTAGGGTTCCCAGGGCTATTAAGCCCGGGTTCTATGAGGTGCCGCCATCCGCGCGAAGACACTTGACGAGGCCGCTAATGCTCGGCGAGCTACTCCGAGATAACTAACATGGTTAATGTGCTCCTGACCTTATCCAGCCTCCGTGTGAGGGCGCCCGGAAGCTAGGCCCGGAGCGCTATCCTCCAGGAGATAACCTCCTTAAGTTCATCCATCGTATTTGCTTCAACCTTCGCTATGATGTCATATACGCCGTAAACGGCGTAAGCCTCTTTGACATTGGGGATCTTCTTCAGCTCCTCCAGAATCTCCTCCTCACAGCCGATCTCGGTATTTACTAGAACGAACGCTGTGGGCATGACTTTAAATCTGCTTCCCCGGGTAATAAATCTTCTCAATACTCGGAAATCGTGATTTAGGATTGCTGTGAGGCCCCTTTTCAGTCGCTGGACTCAGCGGCTTCCACGGCCTCTATCTCCTCAAGCTCCTTCTCAAGCTCTCTTCTCACAAGCCTCGTGATATATCCTGCAACCTTGTTCCTGATCTTTTTGGAGACCTGTCCTATGAGTACTTGAGATACTAGGAGCTTATTAAGCTCGAAATCGGCCGAAACCTTGTCCGGGAACTTCTCTATAACTTCCTTTGCCAAGACCTTAATCTTCCGAATCTTCACACGACCCATGCTCTCAGGCTTAAATCACAGTCAAGAGGTTCCATGATAAATAGCTTCCCCGGAAGGCTTTTAGCCGGATAAGGAGCACGGGGTAAGAGCTTTTTACCCACAAGTCTTATATCCAAAACTTATTCCCAAGGATGGCACCGGGGGTGCGGCTATGCTGACCGCTAGGGGCCATCTTAGGAAGAAGGTTCACGTAAGCGGCAACGAGTATTTCTACATCCATATCCCATCAAAGCTCGCACACGATAGCCAGTTCCCATTCAGCGAGGGTGATGAACTAATAATCTCGGTTGATGTCAAATCCTCGAGGATAATCATAGAGAAGGCGAATGATGGTGAGGGCGGCCAGCAGAGCGCTAAGAGGAGGGTTCAGCAAAAGATTAATGCCTAGAAGATGCGTATCGGCCTGCTTTCAAAAGCCCTTGATACCATCTCGCATATATCCTTAACCACGCCCCCTAGCTTGAATAGATGGCTCGAACATCTGCAATCGGATGAGCCGAACCCCCTAACAGCTTTCTGGGAGATTCTTGCAAGGAGCCCCGCAATCCTGCATTCATATTCCTTTGGAAGTTCATAGGCGTATGCGCTCTCAACAATTACCTCATCGCTAGAGGTGAAATAGTCGATATGCCATCGAAGCCTCTTCGCCTTAGACTTGTGTCTCGTCAGCCGCTTCTCAAGATTATTCTGAGCTGAGCCGACATATGCGTATAATCCTTTCTCAAGCTCTATCTCGCCGAGGCCGCCGACCCTTAACTTCATATCATCCAAGACTCTTAGGAAGAGAATGTAGACCCCTCTCAACAAGTATTCATCTTGATCACAGCTGGCTAAATCCTTATTATATCTGATTGCTGTAATGTTTGTTGGATGGACCTACAGGTCTCGGGTAAGCCCGCTAGGCTTTATGAAAGGCTTGATGGGAGCATTGTCGTTTGTAGAGCCTGCCCGAGGTATTGTAGACTTGGCCCGGGCCAGAGGGGGTTTTGCGGCGTCCGAGGTAATATCGACGGCGTCCTCTATCTCCTAGTCTATGGCAAGATTATTGCGGCGAATGTTGACCCGATTGAGAAGAAGCCTGTCATGCATTATATGCCTGGGACGAGGGTTTTCTCGATAGCGACTAATGGTTGTAACTGGGCTTGCAGATACTGCCAGAACTATGATATTAGCCAGAGGAGGAGGGTTGAGGGCGCTGATGTCAGCCCCGAGATGGTAGTTAAGATGGCTAAGAGGTATGGGAGCGAGGGGATAGCTTACACATATAATGAGCCGACAATCTTCATGGAGTTCGCACATGATGTAGGCGTGATCGCGAGGAGGGAGGGGCTATTCAATGTCTTCGTGACCAATGGCTACTGGACGCCCGACGCTGTTAGGGAGGCCTTGGACTTCCTAGACGCCGCGACCGTAGACTTTAAGGGAAACGCCGACCCAAACTTCCTGAGAAAATTCAGCGCAGTCCCCAGCCCCGACCCGATCTTCGAGACACTGCTCGAGCTGAGGGATAAGACTAGGATCCACATAGAGATAACGGATCTTGTTGTCCCGAGAATAGGAGATGACTTGGAGCAGGCTAGGAGGCTCGTCCGCTGGATATATGACAACCTCGGCCCCGATGTGCCGATCCACTTCCTAAGATTCCACCCGGATTACTTAATGCTCGACTTGCCTGCAACGCCCATCGAGACCCTCGAGAAGCATTATCGAGTCGCTAGGGAGGAGGGCATGAGATACGTCTATCTGGGAAATGTCCCGGGCCACCCGTATGAGAATACTATCTGCCCTGAGTGCGGCCATGTCGTTGTCGAGCGCTATGGCTTCGACATCCTCTCATGGAGCCTCGATGAGAAGAATCGATGCATATACTGTGGCTATCCGATAGCGATCTATGGTAGGCCGTCGCCAAGGGCGCTAGAACGTAGAACCCTATTCTAGGGCAATCCTTAATTCTAGAGAGTTATGCCTTTTCCCGGCCAAGATGAGGCTCCACGCAGGGATATGTGGGAGTTTCCCGAGACCGCCGGAGCTTCGCAGGGCATTCGACGACCTCTCCGAAGGCAGGATAAGTGAAGGCGAATTCGGGCGAATCTTGGCGAATTCGATCCGCGATGTCGTGAAGCTTCAGGAGAGGGCTGGGATGAGCATAGTGACCAGCGGCCTTCTCTCATGGCACGACCTCTTCAGACCATTCACGATGAGGCTTGAGGGGCTGGAGGCTGGAAGGCTCATCAGGTTCTTCGACAACAATTTCTATTACAGGTGTCCGACGATAACTGGCAAGATTCGGTGGAGGGGTCCTATAACGCTTGAGGAGATTCAGGAGGTTAGAGGGGCCGCGCGTGGGCTAGTTAAGGCCATTATCCCAGGACCTTTCACATTTCTAAAGCTCTCCGAGAACCGGTTCTATGCCTCGGAGGATGAGCTTCTCGATGACTTGATCGAGGCCCTGAGAGCGGAAGTTGGGGCACTGAAAAGCTCAGCTGACCTAATCCAAGTTGATGAGCCATCTCTCGTGGACCCGGAGCTCGGGAGATCCGAGAGGCTAAGGGGCGTTGATATTGTAAACGAGTTCCTCTCAAAGCTCGACGTTCCCGGTGATGAAGTTATCGTCGCGACATACTTCAACCTAGACCCGGAGAGATATGCCATGATCCTTGATCTTCAAGCGGGCCTTCATGTCGACCTCAAGTCCACGCCCGCTGAGGCTGATCAAGCTCTCAAGGAGCATGGGTTCGATGGGCCCATCCTCAGCCTAGGCATCATAGATTCTAGGAGCATCTATCCCATAGATCCGCGTGAAGTGGTCTATCATGTGAAGACATACTTGGACTATATCTCGCCGGATATCCTAGTCTTCTCGACGAGCTCCTGGCTTGATTACATCCCTTACAACGAGGCTGTCAGGAGGCTTGATGCGCTCGGCAGGGTTCTCGCCGAGGCGGAGGTAAGATTCATATGAGCTATAAGCTCCCCGACAAGCTCAGGACAACAGTTGTCGGGAGCTATCCGTATTTCCCCGAGGCACTTAAGGCATTCCAGCTTAGGAGGCGCGGCGACCGCGGTCTGGAATACGAGTCCTTGGTCAGGGAGGCTACTAGGAAGGCAATAATGGATTATCTCGAAGCCGGGATAGACATACTAGCTGATGGAGAGCAGAGGAGGGAGGATATGGCGGTCTTCTTCGCCGAGGAGCTTGAGGGCTTCGAGATAAGTGAGCCCGTCAGGATATTCGACAACGTCTACTTCAGGAAGCCCGTGATCGTTGGTAAGATTACTTGGAGGCGCGAGATACTTGTGGATGATTGGAGATATGCCTCGAGCCTCACCGCTGGGAGACCCATGAAGGTGACCATTACCGGCCCATACACCATGTATTCTTGGAGCTTCGACAAGTTCTATGGAGACATGAGGAGGGCTATCCTCGATATGGCCGAGGCATTTAGGAGGGAGATAGAGGCCTTAGTAAAGGCTGGGGCGACATTTATCCAGATCGATGAGCCAGCTCTCTCGACGAGGGCTGAGAAGAGGGATGTCCTGATCGCGGGTGAGGCCTTTGAGATCATGCTCGGCGGGCTGAGCAATGTGAAGAGGATAACGCATATATGCTATGGGAGGATGGAGAGGCTCTTCCCCGAGATTCTAGACTTCCCAATAGACCAATACGACTTCGAGACCAAGAATAGGAACTATGAGCTGCTGGATGTGTTAAAGGAGTATTCCTTCGATAAAGAGCTGGCTCTCGGCGTTATAGATGTGCATACATCGAGGATCGAGACTGTTGAGGAGATAATGGATGGGATCGCGAAAGGCTTGGAACTTCTACCGCCCGAGAAGCTTTACGTAAAGCCGGACTGCGGACTAAAGAGGCTTAAGCGGGAGACCGCCCTTGCGAAGCTGAGGAATATGGTTGAGGCCGCTAGGAGAGCTAGAGAGGAGCTAGCCTAGGATGAGGGAGCCGATCTCCTCTGCAACCCTCCTCACATCAACGTCGAAAGTGTAGTGGATTTTCGTGAAGTTCTTCCTGAACTCTATAACCCGTTTTCTAACCTCTGGTGGATCTTCCCGCTTCTTCACGACCCTGAATATCAGCTCGGCGACCTCCACCATATCATCCTCCTTCATCCCAATCCTAGTAATCTCCTGAACCCCTATTCTTATCCCGGATGGATTCTCTATGTCGCTGGGCCCATCCCATGGCAGAATATTCTTGTTAACGATTATGTTCGCCTCCTCTAGGGCCTTGGCGCATTTCGCCCCGCCGCCATCACCTCGGACATCGAGGAGCACTTGATGGGTTTTCGTGAAGCCCCATCTCTCGCCTAATACCTTGAAGCCCCTCGCATGAAGCTCCTCGGCCAAGCGCCTCGAGTTCCTCAGTATCTGGCCCGCATATTCCCGCCCGAACATCCTCATCTCCAGCGATGCCACGCCGAGCGCCGCCAGCCTATGAAGGTGATGATTCGAGACAAAAACTGGGAAGACTATCCTCGAGGCGTTCTCATATATCTCGTCACTGTTTGTTATTATCGCTCCACCCTGTGGCCCTGGGAAGGTCTTGTGGGTTGAGGTTGTGATCACGTCAGCACCATCCTCGAGCGGATTTGGATAGGCTCTCCCAGCTATGAGGCCGAGGACATGCGCCGCGTCGTAAACGAGCCTTGCCCCCACCTCTCGAGCCGCCTCGGATATTTCCCTGACCGGATGCGGGAAGATCACGACGCTCGCTCCCAAGACTATCATCTTCGGGGACCTCTCCCTGATCAGCTTGACAGAAGCATCCACATCCACCATCATATCCTCGGGCATTATCGGGAGCTCAACCGGCTTTATCCCAAGCCTCCCAAGTATACCATATTTGGAGTGGCTGACGTGGGCGCCTCCGGGCAGGGGTAGGACAGCGGCCTCATCCCCCGACTTTGTTAAGCAAGCGAATATGGTGGCATTTGCGATCGTGCCCGAGACCGGTCTAATATCTGAGTATTTCGCGTTGAATAACTCCGCGAAGATCTTGGAGACCTTAACCTCGAGCTCATCCACGTATCTCGTCCCCTGGTAGAAGCGCTTGAATGGCAGGCCCTCAGCATACCTATGCATGGCGTCCGAGAGATAGACCACGTCCATGAGCGGCGATGTAACGTTCTCTGATGCTATGAGGTTTATGCACTCGTTCCTTCTCCACATATTATGCCTCTTAATCAGGTCTAGGATCTCCCCTAGCTCGGCCTCATGCATGCCCTCTATCAACCAGCTTGAGGCGCGGGAGATACCTTATTAAGTTTGTCAAGTTTGTGCTCTGAGATGTAGATGAGCTCGGGTGTACGCGGGGTTGCTAGGAGGCTGAGCCTCAACATGGCTCTGCTCGCGAGCTTCAGCGCCCTCTACATGGTGGTCTTGAAGATGCTCCCGGGAATACCGGCGGTAGGCCTCCCCGGCGTTAAGATCGAGATCGCGATCGCCCTTTCCCCCATATACGGCCTCATCCTAGGCCATGTCCTCGGGCCCGCCTCTCTCCTCCTCGGGACAATCATGGCTATGACGCTTCTGCCGGGAAAATACACCCTCTTCAGCTACGTGACTATCTTCGCCGCGCCGCTCGGCGCCCTCACCTCATCCCTCGTTCTTGATCGTAGAAGGCTGCTCGGCGTGCCAAAATGGATCTACGCGGCCGGGATCTATGGCGCGATGTTAACCATCTGGTATGCAACAGATGTCGGCAGGCTCACAGCCATCTTCACGATATACTATATCACCTCCATAGCCCTGATACTCGCGAGCGGGCTCCTTGACCAAGCGGGCAGCTGGATCAGTCGATCAATGCTTAGGATCTTCGCCGGATGCTTCTCCGGGATATTCGCCGACCACTTCTACGGTAGCCTAGCGGCGATAATAGTCTTCAGGTATGCGCTCGGCTCATTCGAGCCCGAGGCCATGGCGGCCTGGTATCTCGCCGCAATACCTGTGGTGGGCATCGAAAGAGGACTCATGATCATCTTCTCATTCATCGTCGCATTCAACCTATATCTCCTCTTGAGAGGGTCTAGGTATCTTAGGGTGAGGGTTGAATAGGCTTGAGCGGGTGCCCGAAGCGGGTCTTGAACGGCCCATGCGGCGGGATGAGGCCGGATGGCACATGCGAGCTCGGCGATAGGCGATGCGTCTTCTCCGAGCGTTATCCATCAAAGATCATCCTGGATCACGGGTTCAAGTTTAGGCCGGAGATCAGGAGGAGGCAGAGCTTCACGAAACTGCTCACGGAGGTTGAGAGGAGACCTGTTTGGGTAGCGGAGATTCCGCCAAGTGCTAAAGTTCTTAGTAACATAGATCTTCTCAGGGGCCTCTCATTCACAGCCCTGAGCATACCTGATAACCCGCTCGCGCTCCCCCACGTTGAGAACAGCGTCTTCTCCCAGCTGCTGAGGGAGAGGCTTGGATGCGAGGTCATAGTCCATCTAACCTGCAGGGATTTGAGCAGGCTTGCGATAAAGTCTAGGATACTCGCGCTCGCCTTATGTGGCGTCGAGCATATCCTAGCCTTAACAGGAGATCATCCGAGGATGGTGTCTGAGGAGTATGCGCCGGTCTTCGACCTAGACTCGATCAGGCTAATCTGTCTCGCGAGGATAATGTCGGATTACGGCGTCGATGAGCTGGGGGATAAGCTACAGGTCATGCCGAGGATCCATGTTGGCGCGGGCCTAAACCCTTATATTCCACTGGAGATCGAGGTCTCGAGAGTCCTGCGGAAACATGAGGCTGGAGCGGAGTTTCTCGTAACGCAGATCATCTTCGACGCCGAGCCAATTGAGAAAATACTCAAGGCCCTTAAGAATGCCGGCATAATTATCCCGGTTTTCACGGGATTCCTAGTAGAGGAGGAGCCCATCATCCGGCGGGTAATCAAGATCATGGGGCTCCCCGAGGCAGATATCCCACGAGATCCGGAAAAGCTCGTCGACAAGTACATAGAAACCTTCAGGAGGCTTAGAAGTACCTACGGCCCTGTTGGCGTCTTCATATCAACCCTAGGAAAGATTAGGAACCTCGAGCTATGGGATCAGGCATTTAAGTCATGCCTCACGAAAGAATGAAGATGATACGTGTTCCCGGAAATCTTAAATCATGGATCCCGCCCATCTCTTATCCGATGATGACCGCCTGCATCACCTGAACTGTGATGATGGATCAACCAGCTGAGCCGCGGTATTCCGGGCGGCTCCCCTCAAAAACATAAGGTGGTGTTCGCGGCGAATTCTTTTAAGATCCATTTATCCACGAGAATAGATGATGGTTGAGGATCTGTTAAAGTATGCTCTTGAGGAGGCTGGTAGGCTGGGCGCGAGCTATGCTGAGGCGAGATATCAGAAGGATGTCGAGGAGACTATTATCTTAAAGAATGGCTCCCCCGAAATCACCGCGAGATCCGTTGATGAGGGGATTGGCGTAAGGATTCTCGTCAATGGTGCTCTAGGATTCTCATCAACACCATTTCTCACTAAGTCCTCCATTAGGGAGACTGTTAGGTCGGCCTTCTCCATGGCTAAGGCGGCATCGCGGCTCCTCAAGGACAGGATCAAGCTGAGTGATGAGGAGATGTCTAGGACGAGGGTCGAGGTCAAGCCGAGGGTGAGGTTCGACGCCGTGGACTTGGATGCCAAGATAGAGTTCCTGAGGGAAATGGATTCCTCGATCCTCGAAGCAGCTGAGAGACGAGGCTTGAAGGTGACGAGGTTTCTCGAGGTTGGGAGGCGCGATCTCGAGAAATGGGTCATGAATAGTGATGGCGCGGATGTCTTTACGAGAATCCCGAGGACTTTTCTCGAGTATTTCATAACTCTCTACTCGCCGCAGCATGGGAGCATTCAGAGGTTTCAACATCTTGGTGAGGCTAGGGGCTGGGAGGCTGTTGAGGCATGGAGACCTATCGAGATGGTCTCGGAGGAGGTTGAGCATATGGCCGCCGTCCTGCTGCAAGGAATCGCGCCGCCAAGGGATCCCGTCGATGTCGTGCTCGGGCCAGAGATCGTTGGAATAATCTGCCATGAGTCCGCTGGCCACCCGGGCGAGGCTGACAGGGTTCTTGGCAGGGAGCTTGCTCAGGGAGGCGACAGCTATATCAAGCCGGAGCTGCTCGGGACGAGGATAGGATCGGATGTCGTTACGGTTGTTGATGACCCGACGATCCCCCATTCATTCGGCTATAGCCCATATGATGATGAGGGCATCAGGGGGAGGGAGCGGAAGCTGATAGAGAACGGCATCTTGAGGGAGCTCCTGCATAATCGGGAGACCGCGGCGATATTCGGCGTCAGGAGCAATGGGGCAGCTAGGTCTGCTGGCTACGACTTGGAGCCTATCATAAGAATGTCAACGACATACATGAAGCCGGGAGACTACTCCTTCGATGAGCTGCTCGAGGATATACGGGAGGGTGTCTATATCAAGAGCTACCAAGAGTGGAATATTGATGATAAGCGCTGGAACCAGAGATATGTCGGCGTCGAGGCTTATAGGATAGTTGATGGAGAGCTGCGGGAGCCCGTTAGAAACCCCGTTCTGGAGATGACCACTCGGAGCCTCTACTCATCAATAGATGCTGTTGGCAAGGATCTCGAGTTCTTCGCTGGATATTGTGGGAAGGGTGACCCGATGCAGGGCATCCCAGTCTGGATGGGCGGCCCGCATATCAGGCTTAGGAGAGTGAGGTTGGGATCAACCCCACCGAGA
This sequence comes from Candidatus Wolframiiraptor gerlachensis, assembly GCA_021323375.2. Classification (GTDB taxonomy): domain Archaea; phylum Thermoproteota; class Nitrososphaeria_A; order Caldarchaeales; family Wolframiiraptoraceae; genus Wolframiiraptor; species Wolframiiraptor gerlachensis. Next base: position 21,270 of record JAJPCT020000001.1, read on the forward strand.
TCAGATTAAGAGAGTATTAGTTGAGGAATTCCTCGAGCGACGGCTGGCCCATGCGGTTCTCAGCGCCGAAGATCCTTCTCACATTCTCGATTGCGAGCGCAACCCTCTCCGCGAGATAGCGGTCCCTGATCTTCTTCACGAGAAGGTTCTCGACCAGATCCATATATTTCTCCACAGCACCCCTAAAGACCGTTTGAGAGACCTCTCCACCACAATTCACGCATACGCCGGTGAGAGGCGGCCTCCTATACTTCCCCCCACATCGCTTACACTTGAACTCCTGGAGGAGGAATGCTCTCATGTTCCCGAGTATATCTGAGAGGAGGTGCGTCTCAACAATCTTCTCAGCGACCATGCACTCGTCAACAGCCTCGACCTTCTCAGCCAGCTCAAGTTGCCCCATGATCTTCTCGAGCATACTGCCATGCCTCTTATACGTGGACTCAACTGGGTAAGCGGTGAGGCTGCTCTGGGGATGCGTAAACCCGACTCTCAAGGGCTTGCCCTCGGCTAGGAGAGCCTTTATCAAGGGGATCTTGCCTGCGAGCTCGGATACGTGTCCACCTCGCTCCGCGAGCCTGTAGAACTCTAATGGTATCCGATTCAGGACATCTAGGTTATGCGCCTGCTCATCAACCTCCTTCGGGTCTATTACTACCGTGAGGAGGAGAGGCGCATCCATCTTCCCGCCAATCTTGCTGGGTAGATAGAGCCTTGAAAAGTTTATCAGTGGATCTAGGAGCAGCATTATGCTATCCTCGTCGCCGTCGCAATCCCTTCTCTTCGCGGCGTGGAAGATTGGGTGGGCGAAGCATGCTAGGGAGTCCGTGAATCCTATAACCCTGCCGACAACCCCGGCATACGTGTGAGGTGATAGAGCTGCTATCAGCACGCCCACGATATCCTCTATGGACTCGAAGCCATAGAATGGCTCCATGCCAGCGAGCTTGACGAGGAGCTCGTCGATGAACTTCGAGACCTTGAGTAGGTGCTCCGCGGCCTTGCGCGGGATGACAACATCCTGCGGCTTCAGTTCCAGTATCTGGTCTGGCGAGACGAGCTCCCTGCCATATATGTCATGTGTGTAGCCGAGCTCTCTTAGCTTCTCGACCGGCGTCGAGATCTGCCTAGGCGTGAAATGTGTCAGGGGGGCATTCGTCGCATCAAACCTTATCGTCCCATCCTTGTAGATGTAGAGGCCATATTTCGCCCTGAGAATGCCCTTCTCTATGAGCTCCGGCGCCTTCACCGCGCTATTGAGGCCCTTAACGCCCTTGAGCCTGCTTGGCGCCTGCTCCGAGATCCTCTTCAGGGCATAATAGAGCTCCTCGCCTACGTTAACCATGAACTTCCTCGAGAACTTGATCCTGCCACCACACTTTGGACATTTAGCATCCTCCTCATATTCGACCTCGAGCCCGCATTCCATGCATGTTCCAATGATCTCCGTCAACATGCCGCATCGCGGGCACCTCACCTTCCAAGTTACCTCGCCGCACTCTGGGCATTTTCTAGTGCAGAGCTCGACTGATATTTTCCTGCCATTTTTCGCGGCCGCGACGAGGTCTCTCGTACTGCCGCCCGCATCGGCTATTGGGAAGAGCACGTTCACTGGGGGGCTCATCTCCCTCTGAGCAGCCTTCTCAGGCCTACCCATCCTAGCTCCGATAAATGATCCAGCCTTATCCCGCTGAGGTATTCCGGAGATGGCCTCAATCGCCTTGATTGGATCGTCTCCTTCCAGCCTTTCATCGCTAAATGGTCTCAGGCAGGCTAGAAGAGCCTTAAACCATGATAATGGCACCTTTATCTTGCTCTCCGAGACCATGTGCTCGACGAGTATCCTTGTTAGCACTTGCTTAGCTGCATCATCTCGCGGGAGGGATACGTATCCATTCTCGATCAGGAGGCTGCTCGCGCCTAATCTTATCCAGCTTCTCAGCATCTCGAGATCATTTATTGAGGCATTTCTCCAGAATGGAAGGTATTCGGGGTGTAGGGGAATCTTGAGTGCTATGCTGAGCCTTATTGCGTCCTCGATGCTCGGCTTTCGGTGGAGTGGATCTTCTAATATCCAGTTGGCGAGCTCTCTAAGATGTGGGGGCGAGATGTCAAGCTTTTCCCTAAGCTCCTCGGCCCACCACTCCTCGCAGTATCCCGGCCTCCTAATCTCGGCATTATTCTCGATCAGATCTCCTATCGAGATCAGGATATCTCCTAGGAAGAGTATCTTCACGATCTTGCCCTCAACCCTTTTTAGATCTTCCTCGGACCTGATCTTCATCACGCTGCCATCATCTAACATGACTATCGGAGGCTCGATCGAGTCTACTGGCGAGACTATTCCACCCTTCCCGGGATAATCCAGCTTAAGCTGGGTGCCTGTCGTGAGGTAACCCTTCAGGAGCTTGAGTGTTAGGGGGTGGAGGCCGACGGCCTGCATCCCAGTCGAGAAAGACCGGCCATATCTTATCCTGAACCCCCCGAAGGTCTTTGAGGATGAGAGGAGGGGCCTCCCGCCAACCAGCTCATCCAAGTAGCTCTGCTCATCCTCATTGCTCACGAGCTCTTTCATCCTCTCAGCCACATGTCTTATCCAATCCCATCCCTCGAGGCCGAGCTCTTCCACGAGCTTCAAGACCTTCTTCGCCCTACCAGCTATGCCATCGTTCACAACCCTCAGGGCCCCGCCCCTGAGATAATTCGTCTCGATCCTCGGGAGATTCCTATACGATGATGCCTGGATCCTGTCCGTGGCGATGCCTGTAACCTCGACCGGAAGCCTTCTCAAGATGAATTCTATCAAGTCCTCTGGGACATTATACTGGAATCTCGAGACCCTTCTCTGATACGTCCTCAGCTCCTCGATGAATCTCATGACCTCCTCGTCAGTCGGCTTATACCTCTCGAGCCCGAGGAGCCTCCTAACATGATCTGCTAGCAGGATTATTGACGCGAGCTCCGTCCCACCAGCAGATCTTATGGGCCCGGCGAAGTATACTGATAGGTGCTTGGAGCCATCCGGGTTCCGCTTGATCTTCACATCCACTATGCCCTCGGTTGGAGCGGCTGTAATGCATGGCGGTGTTAGGACTGCTAGACAGGTCCGTATGACCTGGAGCGCCAGCTCCTCATCACTCATCCTGCCCCGAAGCTCAGAGACCAGCTCCTCAGCCAGCTTGAAGGCAAGCCTCTCTTGGGAGATCCTCCCAAAGTATCTTCTAATCTTCTCAGCGACGCCTCGTGGTCCCACTAGGAGCTCAACCCTCTCGGCCAAGTCTTTGGCCAGAAGTATCTCGACCTCGGGGGTTGGCGACCCTATCCTCCTACGAGCCTCGACAGCAACCTGATAACACCTCTGAAACTCCCTCTCTATGAGCGCCCTATACTCCTCTTCATCCATTCAAGATACCTATATGCTCCAACCATTATTTAAAAGATGGAGATATGCTTGGTGATCGCGCTCCCACAAAATACGCGCAAGATCCCCCATGATCCAGTCTCAAGAATTATTCTGTTAGCTTTTTCGGGAGTATTCGGCCTAGGGCCTCGAGTATCTCCTTAGCAACCTCCCTTGGATGCTTGAGGGATGGCTTGACCCCTATGAAGCCAAGCTCCTTTGTCAGGGATGCTATCTGTGGTGGGAGGAGGTTGCATGATGACAGTAGGCTTTCATCCAAAAGTATCTTCTCGGCGTCGCCGTCCGCGATTATCCTGCCGCGCTTCATCAAGATTATCCTCGGCTTTAGCTGGGCGATAAACTCGACATCATGACTCGATATTATTATCGTCCTACCCTGCTCCTTTAGGAGCCTTATCATCTGCATCAGTTTCTCCTTCTGGAGTTGATCTTGGCCTGTTGTCGGCTCATCAAGAGCTATGACCTCAGGCGACCATGCCAGTATTATGGCGAGCGCGAGCCTCTTCTTCTCCCCACCGCTCAGGAGGAATGGTGATGACTCCGCGTAATCCCCAAGCTCCATGAAGTTTAGCGCCCATTCAACCCTCCGTCTCACAACTGATTCATCATAGCCGAAATTTCTGAGGGCGAAGGCGACCTCATCCCATACTGTGCTCGAGAAGAACATCGACTCCGCGTTCTGGAATACTAGGCCCACTTTCTTGGCGAGCTCGGCGACGGTGGCGCTCTTCGTATCAACACCATCCACAAGAACCCTTCCACGAGTTGGCTTTAGTAGCCCGTTGATGTGCTTGAGAAGCGTGGTCTTCCCAGATCCATTCTCGCCCATTAACGCGATTACCTCGCCCCTTTCAATCCTTAGAGTGACGCCATCCAAGGCCTTGACCCCATTCGGGTAAACATACTCCACGTTCTCAAAGACTATCATCCGATCAGCCCCCTGACTTTCTCGACGAACTCGCGAATCGTGAGCGGCATCCTATCGAACCTCAAGCATCCCCCATGAGCATTCACATATCTCGCGACCTCTGAGACCCTTGGAGGTGCGACGCCGTAAACCAGTAGATCCTCATCTTTTAGTATCGCTCTGGGGTTGTCGTCCCTAACTATCCTCCCCCGATCCATTACTATGAGCCTGTCGGCATATGGGAGGATGAGGTCGAGCCTGTGCTCCGAGATTATTATCGTTAATCCCTCACGCCTGTTAAGCTCTACTATCGAGTCTATTAGATTCTTCGCAGACGCCGGGTCGAGGGAGCTCGTCGGCTCATCGAGGAGGAGTATCTTCGGCCTCATCGCGAGAACCGATGCTATGGCCACCTTCTGCTTCTGCCCGCCCGAGAGCTCGAATGGAGACCTATATCTTAGATCCTCTATGCCGAGGATCTTGAGCGCCCACTCAATCCTCTCCAAGATTACCTCCCGGGGGAGACCTAGATTCTCGAGTGGGAAGGCCACATCAGCCTCGACACTCAGGGCGAATAGCTGGTTATCCGGGTTCTGGAAAACCATCCCAGCAACCTGTGATAAGATATGTGTCGGCATGTTTCGAGTATCCATCCCATCAACTAGAACCCGTCCGGACATCTCGCCCTCATAGAAGTTTGGTATGAGGCCATTGAAACAGCGGAGTAGTGTCGTCTTACCGCAACCGCTCCTCCCGGCCAAAACTATGAACTCCCCCTTCTTCACCACCAGATTCACATCCCTGAGAGCATATTGGTCGCTTCCATAATACTTGAAGGAAAGGCCCTCGACGCGTATTATGGCTGGAGCTCCCTCGGCCTCTCCCCCAGCCTCTCGCCTATCAACTCTAGACATCTCTCCAAGATCTCCTCCAGCCCGCCCCTCGCACAGAAGGCCTTCGCGGCTGATGCGTGTCCACCCCCATGTCCCTTAAACTCTTCTCCAATCCTCGCAGCAATATCCCTGCCAAGATTTATCCCTGTTGCGTCGATGAACTCCTTCAAGGCCCTGAAGGATATCGTAATGCCTTCATCGGATTCCCCGCCGACTATCGCCATGTGGGCGCCGAGGTTTACGAGACTCCTAGCTGCCGAGCTCTGGAAGCTACTAAGCCTACTAACAGCTATGATCCAATCGCCAGCCTTGTATATGCGCATCCTAGCAGCCGCCTTGAGCCTCGCAATACGCTCCGATACATCCATCTTAACCTCGAGGCCTTGGAGAAGCTCTCTTGGATCTATTCCACGTGATGCTAAGATGCAGGCTTTCCTAAGAGCCTCCCGGTCAGCCGTCAAGAACCTAACAGTATCATAATATATTCCGGCGAAGAGAGCCTCAGCCTCCCTGATCGAGAGATCATATCCCAGATACTCCGCAATGTCGAAGAGTATCTCAGAGACCGATGAATAGTCTTCCGAGGTATATACCTCGGCCCTGCCGCTGAACTTCTCCATGCTAGTCGAGTGATGGTCTATGACTAGGATATGCTTCCCGGATTCGAGAATGCGCGCACTCTCGCCGAGCTGCTCAGGGGAGCCGCAGTCCAACACCACGTAGGCGTCAGCAAGGTCAAAATACTCTGATATGCTCAGCCCAAGCCTCTCCATGAGGGCGGCGCTATGCGTCGATGGACCTTCCGGGATCGTGAAAAGTGGCTTAGCGCACATAAGCTTCTCGAGCATATTTGAAAGGACATAGGCGGATCCGATCGAATCCGGATCTCCGCCAGCATGCGTTAAGATGGCGACCACTTTGCCAGAGAGACTTCTAAGCCTCTTCGCGATAAGCTCTATCAGGGCGGCGCTCCTCATCAAGAACCCTGTCCCGAGAGGGCCAGCCTAAGCTCCTTCTGAAGGCTCTCAAGCTGCTCCCTAGTCCTCTGCTCCTGCTTCTCCAAGAGCTTCAGCCGGGTCTCGGTAAGATCTCTCCTCTCCGTCAGCTCTTCCACGATTTTCTGCTTGCTGGTTTGGATTAAGACGGGGCCGACCGCCTTATAAACTACTACATCATCCGAAACCTTCTGAAGCTCCTCAAGCGCGCTCTTCACCTCTATGAGCTCCATCTCGAGCCTCTGCTTCTCGATCAAGATGGCGTTGAGAGTCTGCTGAAGCTGCTGAAACCTTACAAGCTGCTGCCTGATGCTTGGTGGAAGCTCTCCCTCGCCGGCGGACATCTCAAGAAAGCCGTTCAACCGAGCTTAAAAGATTTCTTAACCAGCCTACAAGCCGAGACTCCTAATCGACTGCAGACATGCATCAATGAATCTGATGAAGGAGTTTAATGCTGCTCTGAGGGCGACTGGGTCCATGGCATATGCCCTTAGAATTAGTTTTTCACCCTCCACGCCTACCTCTACGGACACTCTCCTTGAGGGGATATCTCTAGCCTCGGGGAGGAGTGCTCGATATATCGTCTCGGCCTCTTGCTTGCTGAGGTGGAGAATTATCTCGGCCTCGAACCTACTTCTTTGGGAATGGTGTCCAGGCTCCTCCCGCGAATGTGTAGCCGCATTTTCTGCAGCTCCAGATCCCGACTGCAACTCTTCTCACCCTTGGCTGATTACAGTTGGGGCAGATGTGCCAAGCCCTCTGCTCCCGCTCAATTTCAGCGACACGCTTCCTGAGAGTCGAGCCGTATCTAGGCCCGAAGCGCTTCGCCGGGTTACCCTTAATCCTGCCGACCTGCATCCCCTCTTCCTCCCAAAGCCCATGGCTCTCATAATTTAAGGATGATCCCGAGATGCTCAGCCAAGGCTGATTACATCATTCGATCAGCACCGCCTGGCCTCATCACCAGCCATTAACACGTTAAATCGGGATATAAGTTTCAGGCCGCCGGTTTTAGGGGCTTTCAGCTAGCTTTACTGGGACCTCCTGGAGGAATTTTCTCCTAATCTCGCCCGTCTTCTCGATGACTATGTCAACTATGCTATCCATAAGCTCGAGGGGTACTTGGCCCGGAGAATTCTTCTGGACACATGTTATGTTGCCCTTTTCATCAGCACCCATGACGAGGGATACGTCGAGGACCTTCTCCTCTTCGAGCTGTGGGTCGAGCAAGAACTTCTCACCAATCACCCCAACCATCACGGTGAATGGCAGCGATCTAATCTCCGGGGTGAAGTATTCCCCTGTCTTCTGAAGCTTACCGTCAACCACATCGTATCTCGGTAGCTTAGCGGTTGCAAGGGCTGCGAGGGCAGAGATCAGTGAGGGGTCGAAATAATTTCCATCATAATCAAGCACATAGATGTCGATGAAGAGCACGTAGACCTTCTCTCCCTCGATGAGGCAGAGCTTCTTCAGGTCTAGAACCCTGCCCTCCCTCAAGCTCCTATCAACGACTCTTGCGAGCTCTATTCCCCGCTCATCTGGTGGGCCCGGCTCGAAGCTTGCCGAGGCCAGGGGGAGCAGCTCCGCATTCACGGTAAATGTTCCCTCATCAGGCCTATCTGGGAAAGGCACGCCCACCTCGACCTTGATGCCCGTTAGGATCTTCGTGCTACCCATGGAGACTAGTGCAGAGCCCTCTGCCTTCGACAATAGGCCTGTCTCAATCTTTATCGGCCTGAGATCGGTCGGCTTCCTCCCATCGATCCTTTTATCCTGGAGGAGTAAGCTGTAGATCTTGCTCCGCATTATCTTGGCTGTTAAATCCTTCTTGGGCGCAAGGGCCATGTTTTAAACCTCCTCCGGCGAGATCTTACTAAACTTCTTCTTCAAGGCTTCTCTCTGAAGCCTATAGATCTCGTCTATCCCCTTCTTGGCTAGGGCGAGCCCCCTCTTGAACTCCTCGACCGTCATCCGTCCATTAAGCTGGAGCATTACTATCGAGTTGAATCTAGGCGCCATGGCGACCGGCATATCCGCCTCACCATACTTGTCCTCGAGGTCGCAAAGGTCTAGCACGAGCTGGCCATCCACCTTGCCCACAGCAACACCCGCGATGAGGTCGGCCATGGGTATCCCCGCGTCCGCTAGGGCGAGTGAGGCCGCTGTAAGCCCCGCGGTCCTAGTCCCGCCATCAGCCTGAACAACCTCCACATACACGTCTATCGCAGCCCTTGGGAACTCCTCGAGAAAGGCCACGGTCTCAAGAGCTTCTCTAATCACCTTCGAGAGCTCGATCTCCCTCCTAGTCATGCCAAGCGGCTTACGCTCCTCGACACTAAAGGAGGTCATGTGATATCTGCAGTTCAGGATTGCCCTGTCCGGTAGTGCTAGATGCCTTGGATGAGCCTCCCGCGGGCCGAAGACCGCCGCGATCACCTTAGTGCCCCCAAACTCCACATACGCCGACCCGTCGCTCTTATCCAACACGCCAACCTCCATCCTTATCGGCCTAAGCTCGTCAGCCCTCCTCCCATCAACCCTTCTACCATTCTCATCTATCAGCCGCTCCGGCCTAGACATCCCAGAAGCCTCCAACAACTTCTAATCAACACCTGTCAAGTTTCCGGGGCGTCACGGTATATATGGGTTTATGAGCTTGGGGCTCCAGCCCCTCCCACAAGCTCTCTTAGGAGCTTCTCCACCCTCTCCGTTAGCCCAGAGATGTGCGCTTCTTCCTCTATCATCTTGACCGCCTTGACCGCCGCGAACTCGGCCTCCGGCGATGGTCCATTAATCACGATAAAGCCGTTCTTGCCAACGATGATCTCGCATCCAGTAAGCCTCTTTATCAGGTTTATCATCGAGCCCCGCCTCCCTATGAGCCGCGGGATCTTGGCCGGGTGAATCTGGATCAGTATGCCGCTTTCAATCCTCCTTATCCGGCTACGCTTATCTATCACCACGCCGCTAAGCCCGCTCTCCTTAATCCTTACATAGACAACATCTCCAACATTAAGGCCCGTGCTTATCACCTCCTCGCGGTCCGGTATCCTGATAGTTCCCTTCAAATGCCTCCCCAAGTCTATCTCAAAGCCATTTGGCTTCACATCAGACACTATTCCTACTACCCAGTCCCCGGGAGCGGGCTTATATGCTGCCTTAAACGGCGTGACCACAACCTTGTTATCTCTTATCGAGGCGAAGCCTATTCTCGCGGCGTAAATCTTCCCGCCATGTGTATATGTCCCCTCACCGCTTCGCTTGCCATTATCAGATAATAGCTGGCCGGGCACTACGATCTCATGCTCGGTGAAGTATATCGGCATCTCCGGCTCACCCCTCAAGCTGCGTTACCTCCACTCGTCCAGAAGTGATCTTATTCAGCCTGTCTATTAGGTCTATGTGGAGGCCTGTTGGGACCTCGACGACCCCAGTCCAGCTCCCATCCCCACCCCACTGCTCGCGAGTCACCTTGCCCATATTCTTGATCACGCTGTAGCCGCGCGCCGCCACATCGGCCGGGAGCCTTATCTTGAACCTGAGAACGCCCGTCTTGATTGGGAGTATCGGCCTAAGTTTCTCGATTATCTTTAGAGCCTGCTCCTTAGCATCCTTGAAGGGGTCTATCTGGATTCCAGCCTCCTGCATCGCGAGCTCTATCCTCTGAGGCGGATGTGGGAGATTAGTCCGGGGATCTATAGCATTCTTCGCTATGAAGTCTATTATCTGCTTCTTCTTATCCTCTATCAGCTTCTTCCTCTGCTCGGCTGTTATCTGGATCGTCCCCTCTTCCAATATCTTCTCCGCGATCTTCACCGGGTCGGTAGTTCCGAAAGTCTTCTTGAGAGTTTCCTCCTTGACCCTGATACCCTTCTTCGCGTCCTTGTAAACCTCCTCATAGACTAAGATCTTCGAGATGGGTATCTTCTCACCCATCTTGTATCTTAGGGCGTTATCTGGGTCGACGAGAATCTCGAATGTCTCACCATGCTTTTCAAGTCTCGCAATCGTATAGCTCTTGGACACGGATATCGCCCCGGGAGAGACGGGTGGTCGGGGTTTAAAATTCCTTCCCTAGCCCTCTCCACCCCTCTTCTTTATCATCGGTTCCAAGAGCTTCCTCAGCTCCTCTTGGGATATCGGCGTAAACTTCCTCGTTGATATCGGGACCGTGGCAAGCCTCACCGTCCAGTTAGAGTCTATCTTCTCAGCAGACTCCACCAAGCATCTGAGCGCAAGATTGATCGCCTCCTCAAGCTTCATGTCCCGCCTATACTCTGCCTCCAAGATCTCTCTAACCTTCTCAGCACCCCTCCCGATCGACCATGCATCATATTCTAGAACCATTCCACTTGGCTCCGTGTAGAATACCCTTGGACCAGTCTCATCAACTCCCGCAAAGAGGAGGGCGACGCCAAAGGGCCTAACACCGGCATGCTGAGTATACATCTGCATAATATCTCCAATATACTTGGTGATTGCCTCAACAGTCGGTATCTCGTCATAGGTGAGCCTGAGGATCTGGGACCTGATTCTAGCCATGTCAACGAGGACCCTTCCATCCGAGTTAAGCCCGGCCGCTACAGCGCCTATATGATCATCTATCTGGAATAGCTTCCACGAGTAGTTTATGTTCTGGAGCTTTGTATGCATCCTCTCCTCAACCGCTAGGACGCATCCCTCATTACATGCTATCGCCATCGCTGTTGAGCCAGCCCTAACAGTCTCAAGAGCATACTCAACCTGATAGAGCCTGCCCTGAGGGGAGAATACCGTTATAGCCCTATCATAGGCCCCAGCAATCCCAAGAGCCATTCCTACTCCTCCAAGGTTAAAGACCGGGGCGAGCAACCTAATTAATTTTGGGCTTGGAATTCCCGTGAAAAGGCTAAGGCTAATATATCGAGAGGGGTATCATGAGGGGGTCCGGGCTCATGGACCTAGCCCTTATCGTTCTCGGCTTCGGGCTCATCTTACTGGGATTATTGCTAATTATTCTTATAGCCCTTCTCGGCCGGGTGAGGGCTCGGGGAGGAGGTCTGATCCTAATAGGCCCCATACCAATAGTATTCGGCGATAGATCTCTGGGAGTGATCCTGCTGATTATAGCTCTTCTAATGTTCATACCGATAATCCTCTTCATGTTCATGACTGTGGCGGGGTGGTGATCCTTGGGGGGTCGAGCAAGAATCACGCCCAGCGTCTCGTTAATGGTGCTCATGCTCGGGGTCTTCCTAATTCTAGTAGGCTTCATCCTAATCATCATGGGGGCGATATCGGCTCCAAGCGAGGCTATGAGGGCCGAGGGCGGGGGATTGATAATGATCGGCCCCCTACCGATAATTTTCCATGGCAGGCTCAGCCCCCTCATAATCCTGATAATACTCGTGGTGATGATCCTCGCATTCCTGCTGCCGATATTGCATCTTCTGAGATCAGGGAGGGGGCGTGAGATGGAGGGAGATGACTATGATTAATGGCCAAAGGTTCTGGACACGTGGAGAGGAAGCTCGATGAGGCACGCAGGTAGATCAAATCTTAATTAGTATTCCACGCTCCTAGCGACGTGTCCGCCCAGCTGGAGAGACAGGTTATCCGCGGGCGAGCATATCTAAGGAGCTTGAGGAATGTTAGGCGTGGGCTTCTCACCAGGTCAAGAATTATAGATGTTTTATTATCTAGGAAGGCCTCAACAATTCAGCAGATAGCGGAGGAGATCGGCTTGAGCGAGTCGGCGGTGAGGAGGCATTTGAAGAACATGCTCGCGGAGGGCGTGGTCGAGAATCTCAAGTTCAAGGGCAAGATTCTCTGGAGGCTCAGCGGATCCGGGCAACTCGACTTGGAGGAGGCTCTATCCTAGCCCTCCAGCGCGCTTCATGGAAAGAGCTTGTTCATTATCATTGTTAATGCGATCATGAGGCCCGCTAGAATCAGAATTAGCTCGGGCTTAACCTTTATCCCTTTAGCCTCCTCTTCGAAGAATCTTAGCAGGCCGGCTGCCGATGCTGGTAGCGGGGATCCTCGACGCCTTTTCGTGGACAACTTCTCTCATCTTCACGATGATGATCTGCCTTATTAGCCCTCTCTCTAGCTCATGGAGTGAGGGGCAGCGTCTCGGCGCGCAGGCCCCTCCTCCTAAGGTGTTTAGCGAGCTCATCCGCGAACCCATGAACTAAGTATATCCGCTTCGCCCCGCTCTCCTCAGCATATCTCACTAGCCCCGAGAAGTCAGCATGACCACTAAGGGGGAATGCTGCATCGAAGCCGCTCGGCCGGTATCTCAGCGCCCAGCCCGTGGCGACCGCCCACCTGATCCGGCGCCGGGATGGCGGGCTATACCTCTTGCTGGAGACGTATACGCATTCCCCCTGCTTGAATGCCTCGAGGCCCTCGGGGCTGTTTATGGGGAGATACTCCAACTTGAAGCCATATTGTGAAAGGCTCTCGGTTATCCTGCTTATGGTGAAACTTGCTAGGGCGGGGATCCTGAGATAGGCGTTGACGAGGCCTATTATCTCCTGAGCCTTCCCAAGCGCGTAGACCTTGAATGCCGGTATCTCCCCAGCCCTTATTGTCTCGACTATCCAGCGGGTAATCCTTGCATAGACCTCCTCCCTAGCCGGAAATATGTAGCGCGGGGAGCCGTATGTTGCCTCAAGTATTAATGTCTCGGATTCTAGGGGCCTCGCCCCCCTCAATATCACGCTATCATAGGTGTTTAGGTCCCCAGTATAGACTAGACTCCCATCATTATTTTCCAAGAGGAATTGGCTTGAGCCGATTACATGGCCTGATGGATGGGCAGATACCCTGATGTCGCCGAGCATTATGCTTTCGCCATATCTTATCAGCTTCTCAAACCTGTAGGAGCCGAAGAGGCTTAATACACTTGCGGTCTCAGGTGTGGCTATAATTCTGCTAAGCCTCCCTGGAGCATGATCCAAATGCGCATGTGAAACTAGGCTCATACAATCGCTCTCAGCCGCCGAGTCCAGCCATATCCTCGTATTCCCAGCCTTTAAGAGAAGCCCGCGCCCCCCGAGAACCTCCATGCCACCGTCCCACCACTAGTCATTCCCCAGGCTTAAGAGCTTTTCACTGGATCACAGTTTATAAGTCTGCTTGATTTCCGCTAGGGAGAATTGAAGAGCGCCACCTCCCAGCTATCATCATTGTATAAGTTTCTCTGGGGCATTCCACTACGCGGGAGGCTACTTGTTCCAGCGATAGTATCCTATGCTCTTATCTCGTTCGCAGTATCCTTTCTGGGAGAGGCTGGCGCCTACACGCCTATAATCCTAGCAGGCTTCATGGCTAGTATCCTAGTCGGCTGGATTCTAGAGCACTTGAAGATTGATCTGGGAATGATAAACTCGAGAAGGCTGAATCAGCTCACTATTGTGAGCTCAATTTTCATGGCTCTTGGGTTGGCGGCCTCAGTAACCCCACTAGGATTAGCTGCCCTCGCGGCGATAATAAGCGCCGGCCTCTTCATAAGAGGGGTAGTCTTTTTCACATTAGCTGGAAAAAGACTTCCCAGAGCATTACCCATATTCGCATTAACAATAATCATGGAGGCCGCGCCGATGCTACTTCTCCAGAACACAGCCTACGGGCTCTCAATAATAAGGGGATATCTCATTGGAACAGCCTCTTCACTCCTGTTGATCCTCATATTTAAGCGCATTATAATGATCAAAGGTGCTCCAACTCTTGACTATATATCGGGCGTGCTCGCCTATCTCCTAGACAATAAAAAGGATTGGTTGAGAGAGATCTCTGAGAAGCTTGATGATGAGACCTTCGCGAGCCTAGATCTCCTATTATTCAGGAACATGGATAAGAGAATTGAGGCGGCGATACTAATTCCCCTCTTCCATCCCGGGCCCTTCAAAGATTATGGAAGCAGCGGTCTAATGTATAAGATACATGAGGAGCTACAGCGAGATGGTGTCAAGGCGATCTTCCTTAAGGGATTCTCGAACCATTATGATAACCTGATCTCGGAGGAGGATTGTGAGCTGATCTTAGAGAGGATAAGGAAATTCATACGCAATAATTATAATGGCCTCACATATTCTTCATACGCCTATCCGCCGCAGATCCTGCGTGAAGGGCATGTTAAGGGGATGCTTCTGGGTGTTGGCGGTGCCAGAATTCTCCTCGTCACCACACATCCAATGGGGATGGAAGATATCCCGAACATAGTCTGCAACGGCTCCCGCGACCAGTTCCTAATACCGGTCGATTGTCATAATAGCTTCTCCGACTCTGTTAAGGATCTAGATGATGATAGCATCCGGCTGATCGCGAGGCTCCTGAAAAGGGCTGAAGGGATGGAGCTCGGCGGGAGGAAGAACCTCGTATTTGGTTATGCGCAGGTCGGGCTTGATGGCTATTCTAGGGAGGATGGCGCGGGCGATCTAGGCGTCTCCGCTGCGGTCTTTCTCTTCGATGACAGGCCATCCGCAATAATAAGCTTAGATGGGAATAACTGCCTGCCCCATGTCAGGGACGCGGTCGTAGAGAGACTTAGATCCATGGGATTCGAATATGTCGAGGTCGTGACGACGGACACCCACATCGTTAATGGTCTCAGATTTGGTGGGCGCGGATACCATCCCCTTGGCGAGATAGTCCCAGCCGACGCTATTGCGGAGAAGGCCGTGGAAGCGGCCGCGAGAGCCCTTCAAGCCGCCAAACCCATGGAGGCCGCATGGCTCAGGCTCAAGTTCCCCAGAGTCAAGATAATGTCCCAGAGCTTTCTCCAAGAGGCAGCGGCAAGAACCCGGCAGGGGATCACCATCTTCATCCTATTCTTGATAGGCTCCATAATCGCGGGAGCAATCCTCTAGAAGTGCTGAAAATAAATAACTACCCCCATTACCCAGATTCCTTGAATACGGATGTCAAGGTCTCAGGTCATAATTGGCAGGAAGAATGTGATGAGATATGTTACGGCGTGCATAACACTATTCAATAGGGGTGAGAGGGAGATAGTCCTCCGGGCCCGGGGGAGAAACATAGAAAATTGTATCAAGACGATAATGCTTCTTAAGAGCAGCTTCTACTCGAATCTGAAGATCAAGGAGATAAACTTGTCAAGCGATGAGCTGCGGAGAAATGATGGGAGAATAGTGTATGTCGGGGTTCTCGAGGCTGTGATATCCTTGTAGGATCGGTGATGCGAGGTCGCATTGCATATGGTAAGCGATCTGCCAAGGATCTCAAAACCCCCAACATCCGGAAAGGCGGAGAGAATAATCTCGAGGGATATAGAGCTCATGGCCCGATCCTGTAGGAGAAGGTTCCCGATTGTTGTGAAGAGGATCGAGGGCTCGATAATATTCGATGTGAATGATAATGCTTACATAGACTTCACCGGCGGCTTCGGGATGCTGCCTCTCGGTGGGCAGCACCCGGAAGTAGTCGAGGCCGTGAAAAGCTGCTTGAATAGCTCGATGACGACACCATCCAGCCTTTACACAGAGGAGGCTGTTGAGCTTGCCAAGGAGCTCGCGAGAATAGCTCCCATCAGGGGCGATGTGAGAATGCTCTTCCGTGACAGTCCCTCCGAAGTAATTGACGTGGCGGCTAAGGCCGTGAGATGGTATTCCGGCAAACGCGTTATCCTATCCTTCACCGGGAGCTATCATGGGTCCACGGAGGAGGCCTTAATGCTCTCAGCCAGCTCGAGAATCCGGAAAACTCCAGCGAGGATTATAGACGTGGTTTATGGTGTCGGCCGCGACTGCGCCAATTGTCCAGTTGGCTTGGATCCAGAGAAATGCCGGGGAGAATGCCTCAAGTTATCTCGTGAGATCGTGGAGGCCGCGGCACCCGGCGAGCTGGCGGCAATAATGCTTGAGCTGATAAGCCTAGAGGCACCAGCGCCTCCGCCAACCTCCTACATGGAAGCTCTTGGGATACTTGCCAAGGATCTAGGCGCCCTTCTCGTTGCTAATGAGAGGTTCACCGCGCCTGCTAGGACCGGCAGGTGGTTCGCCCTAGATCACTGGAACTTTAAGGCCGATATCGTGTGCTTGGGTGAGCAGCTTGCGTCAGGCCTCCCCCTCGGAGTGCTGGCGGCTAGGGAGGAGCTTCTAGACATGGAGCCCTTGGATCATGAGGCTTGTGGAGGGAGCGTGTTATCGATCTCGGCAGCCCTTGCAACTATCAGGGCGATTAGGGATGAAGGTCTCGTGGAGAGAAGCGGGAGGATTGGCAGGAATATCATGAGGAGGATTGGGGAGCTTGCCGGTGAGCTGGGCTGGAGAGCTCATGGAGTGGGAATGCTCATCGGGATGAGGCCTATAGGAGCGGATAGGAGTGCTGGCGAGATCATGGCAAGGATGATCGTTGATGAGTGCTTTAGGGTTGGGCTTCTTCTCTGGAGAATCGGGGCCACGATACTTATCACGCCCGCCCTCAACATCGAGGAGGAGATTCTGGAGAGGGGTCTAGAAATCCTAGAGGAGAAGATTAGCGAGATCAGCCGACGATCTCGAGCTTCCTCAGCCTAATTCCCTCCCTGTGTATCGTGTAACCGCACTCCTTGCAGATCAGTTTAAGCGTCTGCTTCTGCGTTGTCTTAGCCTTCCTCCTTTGAATCGGATACTTCTGGCCACCATAGCCATGCAGTTCCCGCTCGTGATGCCTAGCCCCCCTAGCTAGAGCCCTATCCTTACCCTTCTTGTAGAGGGTGACCTTATGCTCCGTATACTTCCGACATCTGGGGCAGTATGTGTTAATGGATGCCGGGACCTTCAATTCAAGAGCGGAGGATAATGCCGAATAATTTAAGGATTTAAGGATGTCGCGGCGCCCTCAACCCTATTACTCTGGAGAGATTAAGGTAGGGTTAATTAGGGGAGTTGGTTCTAAGTTTTGCCGGACATGGAGGTTGACTGGGAAAGGCTTATACCGAAGCCTAGGTCGAGGTTCCTCCTCGTCCAATGTAATGAGTGTGGCCACCGGCAGATAGTCTTCGATAACGCGAAGATTGAGGTTAAGTGCCAGGTATGCAGTGCGACCCTCGCCATCCCAAAGGGGGGTAAAGCCAAGATCCTAGGAAGGGTGCTCGAGATTCTAACTTAAATTAACGGATATATTGGGTATTTTTGGATGTCGGAGTTTGTGGAGAGGAGTGTGCCGGCTGTTGATGAGCTTGTTATCGGCCTAGTTAAGCGTGTCGAAAAATATGGGGTGTACTTAGATCTCCTTGAATATCCTGGCTGGGAGGGTTTTGTCCATGTCTCGGAGATCTCGCTCAAGTGGATAAAGAATATCAGGGATTATCTGAAGGAGGGGCAGAGGGATGTTTTCAGGGTTCTCAGGGTTGATCCGGCTACGAGGCAGGTGGACGTCTCCTATAGGAGGGTTTCACAGAAGGAGCGGGAGGATAAGATACGCCTCTGGAAGCGGAAGCAGAGGCTGCTGAGGGTGCTGAAGCTATTATCCGAGAGATCTGGTAGGAGCGAGGAGGAGTTGAGGAAGCTCATAGTCGAGCCAGCCTTGGAGCGCGGTTTAAGCCTCTATGACGTTTTGCTGGATGCGCTTGAGGAGGAGCGTCTTCCAGAGTGGATGAAGCTGGACGAGAATCTCGCCAAGCTATTGATGGAGGTTATAAGTCAGGAGATAAAGATAAGGGAGGTAACCGTCCAAGGACTCTTGGTGATGATGGTTCCGGGAGGGGATGGTGTTGAGGTTATAAGGCGCGCGGTTAGGCAGGCCCTCGAGGCCGCGAAGAAAGAGGATGTCACGATAACGACGATGGGGGCTCCGAGATATCTTATAAGCGTCAAGACCGAGGACGTGGAGACCGGTAAGAAGATAATCCAAAGAGTTGCGGAAGCCTGTCTCGCGGTTATTAGGGAGGCTGGGGGGAAGGGAGAGCTCCAGCTGAAGTGAGCGGCAATGCCCGGCCTCCTTAAAAAATGCACCAACTGCGGCAGGTATACGATCAGGGAAGGCTCATGCCCCATATGCGGGGGGCCTCTAAAATCCGCCCACCCACCCAACATATCCCTTAAGCACAGGTACATAGATCTGATAGCCAAGATGCGGCGCGGGGAGACATGATGTATTATTCATTGTTTGGGGGAACGATTTAAATCCCGGCGGCTCAGAGACATGATAGCAGTATGCCTTCTCGTAGGGCGCGGGAGGATAATATAGTTCTAGTCGAGCTGAATAGGGCTGTTGACCTAACCGGAGCTCATGTTATCGATGCTACTCCATCAGCGGGCATAGCGCCATCTATAGCTCTCAGTTATATGATAGATGGTCTGAAGCCTGTGAAGATCGCGGAGATCAAGTCGCGCTACTTCCCACATGTGAGTCTAGTTAGTAATGGCATTGCATCCCAGCCGAAGATCGAGCTATACAAATATGAGAGCAGTGGGGTGAAGCTGATCCTCATTTCTAGGAACTTTGCCATGGAGGATGGGGAGTCAAGCTATCTGATAGCCGAGAAAATATACAGGTTCCTCGTGGAGAGGAATGCTAGGAACTATTACCTGCTAACCGGGATAAGGCTGACGGGGTCTAGGGGTGTCTACGTGGCCTCGGCGGACCCAGATGGCGTTAGGGAGTTCGTTAAGGCGGGCGCGAAGATTCTGAGAAGCTTGGATGAGGTGCCCGCTGACAGGTTATCATCACATCTTATGCATCTCTATCTTAAGGGGACGGGCAGGGTCTGGTTACTGGCCGCCGAAGTCATGCCATACTTTCCCGACCCGGCGGCGGCGAAAGATCTCCTAGAACTGCTGTCAAAGGTCCTCAAGTTCGAGATAGATCTCACGAGGCTTGAGGAGGAGATTAAGAGGCAGAGGGAGATTATAGAGGAGTTTAGGCGGGACTATGAGAGGATGCTACAAGATAAGGTTAAGGGCGATAAGGAGCCCCACTATATAGGCTAATCAACAAGCTCATAGATGTAAACATAGGCGTAGCTCGTGTAGGGCTCATCCGATGCATAGACGAGCCTGAAATGCTTGAGGCTTGACGGGCTATAGACATGATGTGTCTGGCCGCTGATCTGGTATGGTTTAAATGGGATTAGCTGGCCAAGCGTCGTCTCGGCCCAGAACTTGTCTGTCGGCCTTCCCTCAGGGCTCATGTACTCGCTCTCGTTGAGCTGGTATCCCTCCTGCACCGCTATCCTCAGCATCCAGATCCACTTGCCCTCATCACCATATCCGAGGAGAACTCCGGCCTGCTGCCCATATGGGATATGCGTCACGAATATCAGGACATGTGTTGCCCCGAGGTTTCTGAAGATCCTGTAGGCCGTCTCCTCGTTGGACATGAATGCGTAGCCCACCTCGCCTATCTGGGTCGAGTTGAGGGTGGCGTTGTCCACGATGCTGGTCCTATTGCCAAGGACCGTTATCCAGTAGCCATAATCCCACCATGAGGCGATTACGGCACCCCCTGGAAGATTCTCCCTCATCCACTCCAATGTCTTGAGCCATGCTGGGATCTCCGCCCTAACTGGGAGCGAGGAGGAGACTATTGTGGGTGGCGTATATGCTGCATCTATCCCGGATAGTGGATATCTTATTCCATAGGCACCCGGCGTGAATGAGAAGAGGAGGATGGCGCCGATAAGCAGCGGGGTTAGGAGGTAGTATTCGATGCCGACTGCCCGGGTCTTGTGCTTGAGGGCTGTGGCTCTAAGGCTTCTCGCGAAGCCCATGACTAGCTCCGCCAGCCCGAAGCCGGCTAGGATCGCCACTGATGGTGCTGCCAGTGTCGAGAGCCTAACCATCGTCGAGGAGAAGTATATGCTGAGAATCGTGAATGCTGAGAGTATCATGTCCTCATCCTTCCTCCGCTTAAGCGCATAGTATATGCCGACGATCATTAGCATGGATTGGAATCCTAGATCCCTGAAGAGTATGCTCCATGTTGAGAGCTGGTTCTCAGCAACGGATACGAATATCGGGAGATCGTGTCTAAGTGATGGGATGAGGACGCTGAGAAACTTGAAACCGGGAAGCCCGGCGGCGCCCAATGTTACAAGCGCCGCGAGGCCGCCCACGCCGGCCAATATCACATAGTATGGCAGCCTCTTAGCATGCACGCTATCCGGCAGAAGCCTCGAGACATGGAAGGATAGAAGTATTATGAAGGCTGCGAATCCCGCGAGTATCGTTATCTCTCTGAGATATCCCGGGCCCAGCTTCGGGACCATCAGGGCTATCAGCGTATATGTTGAGAATGTTATCGTGAAGGCTGTTAGCAGCTCCCTCCGATATCTCCCGAGAAGGGCTAATAGAACGGATATCAGTGGGATGAAGGCTAGCGGGAATCTCGCGGCGCCCCAGCTTGCTGTCATGTATCCGAGGGATAACCCGGCTATCGCCGCGTATGCCACGATTCCCCTCTGGCTCCTGCCCTCCTTCAGCGCTTGAATATAGGCCCAGAGGCCTATCAGCATGAGAGGAAGGCCTATGCTCTCGTCATCAAACCAGCCGAAGAGGCTTCTCTCACTATGCCCGCTGCTAATCGCTAGGAAGAATGCTGAAAGGAGACCGGCGGGTCTTCCACCAAGTTCCCTCCCCAAAAGATATGCGAAGAGGATCGCGACCATGGCCATTATTGGTGGAAACATCGCCGCGAGCTCAAGCGCATTCACCTCGATGCCTATCCCGTGGAGGATGTGGTAGATGAAAGCCGCCATAAATGGTAGGCCTGGGAAAGCTGTCCTACCAACATCCCTCCCATAGGGATACCATGAGGTATAGTCATGCCAGTTGAAAAAGTCTATGAAGCCCTTCCAACCCCTCTCGATAACATAATTCATCTCCTTGAACTGCATCCATGGATCGAATTCCATGAGATAGACGCCCCATCTCATGGGGAGGATCCTGATCATGAAGCCGAGGAAGAGTATGGATATCAGGAGAAAGATCTCAACGAGGATTAGCTTGCCCCGAAAAACCCTCTTCATCGCGCCGGCCAGCCTGCCACCAAGCTCCCTCATCGATCTCAAGTGCATCCACCTTAATCCAAATTTATGTTTTCTCCCAAGTCAAGACTTTCAAGCCCTTATCTCGAAGCGCTCGCCAGAGCAGTGAACGAAGCCCTTAACCCTCCTGATGAAGGACGCACAGACAAAGCATCTTAGAAAGGACACATCCTCGCCCTTTACCGGGCACTTAACATACTCCTGCTTATCCAGAAGCTTCCTTCCAGCAAGCGCTTTCAACGCCTCAAATACCTCCCTCTCAACCTTTAAGGGCTTCTCAGCCCTCTCAACCTTCACCACGAACCTGGCCTCCTTTACCATACGAGGCTGAATTACTCAGCCTCCTTTTTATCATGTTGCTCCTCAGCGCGCAATTCTCCTTTATTAATGGCTGGGATATGGTAATGAATGATGAGCGGGGGCGAGGATCTATCCAAGCTTTTCCCGATTATCGTGGATGAGAGGTCCGGCGCGATGCTTTGGAGGGATCTCAGAGCCATAACGCTCCAATATATGATCCCTGTTGGCAGGTTGAAGAGATTTTATGAGGGGATTGCTAGCGGGGTTCTCTATGGGACTCGATGCCCCATGTGTGGTGTGAGATACTTCCCCCCAAGGCCCGAGTGCTCGCGCTGCGGGTCAAGCGATGTGGAATGGGTTGAAGTTTGCAGGGAGGGAAGGCTGCTGGCCCACGCGGTCGTCAACATTAAGCCGGAGAGCTATCAGCAGTATGAGGATTATGTTGTCGGGGTCGCCGAGATGGATGATGGATTCAAAGTTTTAGCATGGATTAAGTGCGATGACCCGAAGAGGTTGAAGCGAGGTATGCGAGTAAGGCTCGAGATAGATAAGATAGGGGGAAGCGGTATCCTATTCTACCAGCTGGTTCCAGCCGAAGGATAATGGAATAGGTTCAGGTCTTCTTTCGCCCGGATACTATTGAGAGCACATCCCTGTCCTTGAGCTTATAGCTTGCTGGGAGCCTAAGGCCCGTCCGGGCATCAACCGCGTAGAGAATCCCCTTCGCCAGGTCGCTATGTATTTCTCTTGCAAGATCCTCAACCGTCGCGCCCTCAGGCATCAGGTATACATCCGGGAGGATGTTGCCCTTGTGATCTGATAGCTTCTTAACGTCATAGACCGGGTAAACGGCGCTCATCTTGAGGAGCTTAAACACCGCGACGTTTAATGCAAACTGGACTCCCGTCCTCATATACTCATCGAGAACCTTGCGCCTAATTATCTCGAGAGCCCACTTCTGCTTATCCGTCAAGGCCGACTCATTGATGATTTCAAACTTCTCCTCTCCCGGCACGTATTTTATCAGGCCCCTCTGCTCAGCCCTCCTAAGTATCAGCTCAGCCTCCGCGCTGCATGGGACCACTATCTTATCAACCAAGTTATCCCTAAGCCTTCTAAAGTTCTCGGGAGCCGTGTCGAGATCCATCTTGTTGGCGACCACGATTGTCGGCTTCGAGATCTCACGGAGCGCCGTGGCGAACTTCCGGTCATCTGAGGGCGTCCAGTTCTCGAAATCCTTCTTATCCAGCCCTGTAGCCTCGAGAGCCCTCTTAATGTCTTGAGCAGTCACCTTCACCCCCCTGAAAACCTCCTCCATCGCGGCCGGGAGCTCGAGACCCTTCTTCAGCCCCTTGATTATCCTATCCTCGGAGCGCTCAAGCAGCTTGATAAACCACATTATCAGCTCCTCCTCGATATCATAATAGTCGGCTAGCGGGTCTCCTGTCCCGGGCTCAGCCAGCCTTCCCTCCTCATCAACACTCCCACTAGCATCAACGACGTGAAGAAGCGCGTCCGACTGGGATGCAACCGAGAGGAACTGGTTCCCCAAGCCCTTTCCAGCCCAAGCACCCTTAATCAGGCCAGGAAGATCTATGAGCTCTATCGGGATATGCCTCCAGCCATCAATGCACTTTGAGTTCCTAGGATTATCCTGGACATTAAACTCCCTGCAGACACATAGGGTCACGACGTGAGCAGTCCCATAATTGGGCTCCTTAGTCGTGAAAGGGTAAGTTGAGACCTCCGCCGCCCCGAGGGTCGCGGCGTTGAAGAACGTGGTCTTACCAGTATTCGTCTTACCTATAAGGCCTACCCTCACTAAAGCCAAGCTTAATGGCTCACCTCAAATGATAGAGGCTGAGACTAGTAGAAAACCTTATTCTCGGCCTGGGTTTATCCTCATTTAAAGCTGGGCTATGAATAGGAGTATCGCCAACAGCAGCGTGTCTAGGGCTATTAGGGCCGTGAGCTTTACCCACGAGAATAGGGCCTCTCGCTCCATCCCCGGGATCAACATGCTCCATGGCTTGGTTTAATCCTTGTGATTCTAGAGCTGGAGCACCTATATTCTCGAACATATTCCAGTAATTCTAGAGAGTTCTCCGCGCGCCTCGACTATTCCTCTACCTGCTCTCGCTCCTTCTCCTCGCCATGTGCTGGCTCTTCTAGGCGGAGCTCGAGAACGGATTTAAGAAGCTCCTGTTGATCCACCTCGACCCTAGTCCGCCAGCCCACCATCAAGACGTCATCCTCCGTTTTCTCTAAGTAGCCCCGGCGGATCGCCCTCTCAATATATGTCTCAGCCTTCCATCTCGGCAGCTTTGCCTCTAAAACCTCTAGAACATCCCTTAAGGGCGCCTTGCCACCCCTACTAGCTAGGACGGAGAGGGCTATGGCTAGGGCCGCGACCTCATCTATACTCCATCCAGCAGCCACTAGATCAGAGAGGGTTAACTGATGCGAGAGAACGATATAGAACCTGGCCTTATCAAGATCCTCGCCCTCCTCGAGAATGGTCTTAACCTCGAGCCCTATTCTCTTGAGATAGGAGTTTAAGGCGTCGATTATCTTCATGTAGTTTTTGCCGAGCTTCTGCTTCAGCTCCCATCCCTTGACGCCTGGCTTCCGGTGGCTTCTAAAGAGGAGCATCGCCGCAGCGGTTGCCAGCTTTCTCGAGAACGCCTCATCGCTGCTCATGCCCGCCTCAACTCCTCAGGGTTATTACGAGAGATGATGGCCTCTTTCTCTCCGACTTCTCCCTTCTAGGCACAAGCTTTAACTCACCCTTCAAGGGATTCCTCCTAACATCGACATAGCCATTTGTTATCAGGAAGCTTAGAAGATATGCTCGCTCGAAGGTCTCCTCGAAGCTCTTCCCCTGCACGAACTCCCAGTAATCTATCTCGCCCTCGAGCTCATATCTCTGGATTAACTCACGATGTAGCTGCTCAAGCTTCTCGGATAGCTCCTCCTCGAGTTCCAGGCTTCCTCTAGCATGCTCAACCTCCCTCTGGGAGATCTTCCAACCCATGCTCCTGCCGCCTGCTCTTGGAGGTAGGCTGAGGAAGTGCTCGATGCCCTGCCTGAGCCTGTGAAGCGTTATCTGCTCTAGGGATATTATGGGCCTCCATGCCTTGAGGAATGCTCTGGCTATCGACTTGTTGTCAAGCGCCATGAGCCTCGTCTGAACCATCTGTGCATCTATGAAGAGGGATTGAGCCCTCTCCCTAAGCCACTTATGCTGGAGGGCTATCAGGGTTGCTATCCTATACATCGTCTCGGCGTCAAGTATGTAGTGCTCGATGTCGCCGCCCTCATCGAGGAGCTTTCTAAGCCTCTCTAGAAGCGCCCTCACGTTAACTGTGAAAGGGTCGAGCCCCCTCTTCTCAATATTCTCGCAGATTTGTATTATCCTCTCAAGCTCTTCCCTTGAGATCTTAAATGATTTTGAGGACATTACTCCGGCCTCCCTATCGTGGATTTCCCGCCCACATTCTGTACTAAGATCACATTCACGCCCTCCTTCACGGGAATCCTCCCAGGCGTGATTATTATGTACTGGGATCTCGGCTCCTGCCCAGCCACATTCATCAAGAGCTTTATCATCCTCTCGCGGTTGAGTGGATCTAGATGGACGTCAAACTCGTCCACGGCCCTGAAGGGCGACTTGATGTATCTTTGGAGTGCTAGAAGGAATGCGAGCGTGCCGACGATCCTCTCGCCGCCGCTATGCGTCTGGGCGTCGAGTATGACGGGCTCGGCTCCCCGGAACCCGACATGAAGCTCTATGCTAGCCTTCTCCGGGTCCTCCAAGTTCCTCAGCACTATGCTGCCCCTACCATCAACTATCGAGAGTATTGAGTTGAACTTGGGCTCCACATCCCTCACAAGCTCTCTCAGGAACTTTCTCCAGAGCTCCTTCCTATACTCCAGCTCCCCCATCGCCTTTTTCAAGTTCTCCTCAAGCTCCATGGATCTCTGCTCAGTCTCCCTATACCTAGCATCCGCGACGAGATACATGTCCTCAGCCTCCTCGAATACCTCTCCAAGAGAAGCTATTTGGAGCCCTATGGCCCGGATATCCTCAAGAATCTCCGACGGCTTTCTCGAGGTCTTAACCCTCTCGCCGAGGGCGGAGGCATTTCTAAGCTTTTCCGCGAGGTCCTTCTCGATCCTGTTAAGCTCGTAACTGAGCCTCCTCTGCTCCGACCTATTCTCCTGAAGCCTATATTTCGCGACCTCCGCGAGCCCCTTCTCCTCCAATAATATGTCCAAGTCCTTCCCGAAGCCCTCAAGGTTCACGAGCTCGCCACGCTTAACCGCGTCCACTAGATCTAGGAGCTTTCGCCTAATCCTCTCAACCTCGCCTTCATGATACTCTATCTCACCTAGAAGCTTCCTCTCCTCGAGCATGAGGGCCTCGATCCTCTCCCTAAGCTTGTTCGCCGACGCCTCGGCCTCCGAGACGAGCGCCCACGCATACTCCAGCTCAAGCCTCCTCTTCTCACCCTCGAGCCTCCTCTTCATCATGAGCTTCTCATACTGCTCCTTCCAGTACTCGACCGCGGCCCTCGCCTCCTCAAGCGCCCTCTTCAAGCTCTTCTCCTGCGCCTCTATGTCCCTAAGCTTCGCCTCCGCCTCTATTATCCTCTGCCTGAACTGTGATGCTCCGACGGCATCCTCAACCATCCTAAGCTTCTCGATATTGTTCTTTGAGGCGAACTCCTCGATCATGTTCTGATGCATTATTATCAGCATGTTGTTCGGATTTATCCCCAGCCTTCTCAGGAGATGATCCACCTCGGCCTTAGTCTTCAGCCTATTGTTAACATAATGCCAGTATTCGCCGGTCCTCTTCAAGTATCTCGTTATCACGAGCTGGTCGGATTGAAGCCATGGTATCGGCCTCTTCCCATCAACCTCCGTGTTATCGAAGATCACTGTAAGCCTTGTCGCCTTCTCCCTCCTCCTTATCAGGTCGCTCAGCCTCCCAGCCCTATCCGTGTATGTCTGGCCGAGGGCCACCGCTATGCCGAGGAGAATTGAGGACTTCCCAGAGCCATTCGGCCCCGTGATCACGTTTAAGCCCGGGGAGAGCGTGACCCTAGAATACTCATGACTCATGAAGTTCTCAAGAATGACCTCGCGAATATAGGTGCCAATAGGCCTGGACGCCTCCTCCAGCGCGCCCGCTGATTTCTCGCCCGAAGCCATCCTCCCCATGGCGATGAAGAGCCCTCATATTAAGGGATATGCTCGTGAGATGCTGAAAGCATTCCCGAGAAAATTTCCCGGAATTATCCCGATAGCCCAGGCCCGCCGGGTAAAAGCTATTTTAAGACGCTTGCAATCCCCCTTAATGGAGAAGGGAACTTCGCGAGAGCGGATGGTGGATGTCTGTGGAAGTTGATGTCAAGACGACGCTCGAGAAATTTAGGAGGTTCATGATCCTGAATACATGCTACTCCTTCATCCCCAAGGGCTACTTGAAGGACCCATCAATCTTCCCGGAGAGGGATCATCCTGGGAGAATTCATGTAGAGGCCGTCTCGAAACTTAATCTAGAAACGGTTAGGGAGATAAGGTTTGTCAGGGCTTATGAGGTTCTCGGGATAATATACAACTCCAAGAGCGGGAACACGAACCTGATCTGGAGGCAGGTTAAGGGGACTATTGGAAGGGTCTCGGGTAAGGCGTCACCCAACTCAATAGTAAATCTCGTCGAGGCCGAGGTTCTCCCGAAATCCTACGTGAAGAGATTTCTCAAGGAGCTTGAGGCGAAGGGTGGGTCAGAGGGCGCGTAGCCTCGTGAGGCATCTCTTGCACGGCCTGCTATCCTTATAGTCCGTATCCACTATCGAGTTGCTGAAAGTCATTACGCATCTCCGGTCGCTGCAATGCATTAGCCCATGAAGATGGCCAACCTCATGCACAGCCTCCTTTATCATCCTCTCCTTGAATAGGGCGCGATCGGGCGGCTGGCCATAGAACTCGGGGAAGAGCCTGCGCACGGAGATTATCGCGACACCCCTCCATGCAAGGCCGAAGACGAAGTTTAGCCCAGATGCATAAAGATCCTTATCCGTTACTAGGAGTATGTACTCGTCCTCGCCAAGTATTCCACGATAATGCTGGACAATCCTCCATGCATCATACTGGCCTCTATCATGGTCTAGGAACTCATCCCCGACGAGGTTATCCGCGATCTGTATCTTGACCTCGCCGCCATAAACATCTCTAAGCGCCTCCGCCACCTCCCAGAGTGCCTCCTCATCCACATACTCTGAGATCACTCTTATCCTCATCACTTCTCCCTCCGAGGCCTCCTCCTCAATATATGGCCGCATCTTGGGCATGGGTCACCCAACCTGCCATTCCCAGACCATCCACAGGCCCCGCAATAAACCTCCCAGCTTATCACCCTTCTTATGCCCTGATGAAGTATCGGCTTAACCATGAGCCCCAGTCTCAAGGCCAAGTTCTGGATCGAGTAGTCCGATGTGAGGATGCATGTGTCCCAGCCCTGCCTGAAGAGCTGCAGCGCGAGCGCGATGACACTTATATCCGCATCGGAGAGCTCGATCTCGCCAAGCCTACGTGCTGCTTCTCGAACCTCACTCACGTATGCGGGCTCAGGCTCCATTATCCTTATCAACCCACCCTCCTGCGCTGCGAGAACCCTGTATCTCGCATCTCGATACCTAGCCTCCTCCAATACCTTGTTTGATGTCACCGCGACCGTGTCCCCAACCTCCGTGAAGCCGAGGATTAGGGCGGCTGCATCCAGCACAATCGCCCTCTTAGCCGAGCTTATGGTTCTCTCTCTTCTTCGGCTTCTCATACTTGATAATCCAGGATTATTTGAGACCTGTTGATTACTGGAAGCATCCCTACCGGGGCCGACCTCTTCGCGTTCTTCTCCCATATCAGCCTTCTCCTTATCAATCTTCCTCATCCTCCTAATCACCCTCTTATTAGGCCAATAATGCGCGCCACGTTCATCCCATGATCCCATGTGAAGATTAATAAGGACTCTCCCCTGTTTATTAAGGCATATTCCTCTTTTCCGAGCCTACTCCAGCCTCAACCCGACCACTCAAACTAATCACCCCCATGATAGAACCCCTCATTTTCGGGATAATCCTCAATAAATAAGGGGAGGGCCTGTACTGGGAAGATGTGGGGATGTTATTGCCCGGGATCCTAGCTAGGATTTTTGTCCTCGAGAATCTTGGTAGGATTGATGATTTTGCTAGGGCTTATGCCCAGCATATAGGGGAATCAACGATGAAGACACTATGCAATGAGATCAAAGACCTGTTAGAAGGAGGTGATATAAATGACTAGGGTCTATTATGTTGATGCCGCGATTCCTAGTAATAGGAAGAAGCGGAGGAAGGAGAAGACGCATGTAGTCTTTGATGGGAGTAGGGTGTTCAGGATTGGGAAGCTGACTGAGCTGGAGAA
Source organism: Candidatus Wolframiiraptor gerlachensis (assembly GCA_021323375.2). Taxonomy (GTDB): domain Archaea; phylum Thermoproteota; class Nitrososphaeria_A; order Caldarchaeales; family Wolframiiraptoraceae; genus Wolframiiraptor; species Wolframiiraptor gerlachensis. The sequence continues at coordinate 50,233 of JAJPCT020000001.1, forward strand.
TACCAGCGAGATATTTGTTGATACGTTATTTCCGGAGATTTATGATGAAGTCTTGGAGTTGTTAAAGAAGGGTGTTAGGGCGTATCTGTTGAAGGACACCCTCAAGCTGAAGAGGGTGAGAATTGAGAATAACTTGAGGAAGAGTGATGAGAATGATGCTATATTGCTTGCGCGGATTCCGATAGAAAAGTTCAGACAATTGACCATCGAGGAGGTTGAGATTAAGGCGCGGATAGGTCCACTAATAAGGAAATATAGATTGATTGTGCGGTGGAAGAGTACCCTGAAGAGGTTGATAAAGCGTGGCCTCAATTATAACTTTGAGGAGTCGGTAAGGCTCATGGAGCCTGATAGGACGAGGATTTCTAGGGAAATTATTAGACACGTAGCAAGCCTCCCCATATACGGGGAGGTTTACAGAAAAGCCTGTGAAATCCTTGGGGTCAAAAATAGTGTTGAACTAGCTATACTGGTGCTGGAACTTCCACTTCATCTCCCCCTAAATGGACTTAAGGGATTACTAGGATTTACTCCAAGTAAGAATAACCGATACCATCGTAAACTAAGGACTCATATTTCAAATTTTGCAACGAGCCTTTATATGTGTGTCAAAAAAGGTGTAAACGTTTCAAGTGAGGTTGCTGAGGTTGTTAATCGTCTGCCGAGGAGGTTGGCATTATACAAGCTACAGCTGATGACCTTGAAGGCTCTGAGAACAGCATACCTTGCGACAGTAAAGCCGCTGGCCGGCGGGTAGTAAAAGCCATAAAAGGCCAGTAGGGTTAGAAAGAAGCGCCACCATGGAGGATTCTTATGAATCCATGGATGGTACTTAGCCGAGGCCCGCTGGCCTTTTATGGCTACGAGGACTCGTCGGCCAGCCCCACCCCCCATTTCCCCCTACCCCTATTTTTATTAGACTTCTTCTTCTCAATAAAAACGGAGCTTCTTTCTGACCCTTCTTGCAAGCCCTCCACCCGGCCCCAGCTTGAGAAAGATGACATTCCTACTCGACTTGCTCGCCGCGATCATTATTGATCTCTTGTAGAATTTTCTCATCCGATAGCCGTCTATTACCATGGAGAAGCCGTAGTCGCCGCTCGCCAAAATATCTATCCTATGATTGAGAGAGAGTACCATGGGCTTGAGGCCGCTGATCGGACAGACCGGCGTGAGGATAACAGCCTCCAAGTCGTCGTCAACTATTGGGCCTCCGGCTGAGAAGCTGTAAGCAGTTGAGCCGACTGGCGACGCTATTATCAGGCCATCAGCCAATCCCTCGGCAACAACCTCATCATTTCTTCTTATCACGAAGCTGAGGGTCTTCCCCAGGATCTGGGATGCTATGTATGCCTCGTTCAGCGCATCGCCCATGCTCTCACCATCCACGGTTATCGAGAGCATCATCCTACGCTCCACGGTGTAGTCTTTCGCGAGAACCTTCTCCAAGGCCTTCTCGAGATCTTCGGCCTCGACCTCCGTGAGATATCCTCCCCTGCCGAAGTTCACGCCGAGGATCATGGCCTCGGGGTTCCCCAGAGCGCCAACGGCCTTTAATATCGTCCCATCACCGCCCAGCGTGATCACAAGCGAGACCTTTTCCGGGAGAGAGCTGTAGATGAGGTTCGAGGCGCTGTATATCTCCACAGCTATCCCCCGGCCCTCCAAAATCCTCCTCGCCCTCTCCGCGGCCTCCTTCGCCGCCGGATTCCTCTCAGTATAAACTATGGCGTAGACCTCGCTCATCCAATTTCTATGTCTTCAATGGGGCGGTTAATTTAGCTTCTTTTCCGCGGATCATTCTTAATTAAGCCCCGAGAGACCCTATACCCGAGCCATGATCGGCAGGGATGAGATCGCCTCGATAATCGAGGGCTATCATAGGGATGATCTCAGGATCGGTGTTCTGGGAAGCCACTCGGCGCTCGAGATATGTAGGGGCGCAAGGGATGAGGGCTTCAAGACAATTGTCGTCTGCGAGAAGGGTAGAGAGAAGACATACGCGAGATACTACAGGGTTAGGCGCATTTTCGGCCGCGAGGTCGGCATTATTGATGAGGCAATTATTCTCGATAAGTTTAAGGAGATCCTGCGCGATGAGGTGCAGGAGGAGCTTAGGTCGAGGAACACGATCTTCATACCTCATAGGTCTCTCTGCGTCTATGTGGGTTACAAGGCTTTAGAAGAGGATTTTAGGGTACCCATGTTCGGTAACAGGTTCCTCCTCAAAGTCGAGGAGCGCGATGTTGAGCGCAATCAGTATTATCTGATGGAGAGGGCGGGCATACCGCATCCTCGGATCTTCAATGACCCATCTGAAATTGACTGCCTTGTTCTAGTTAAGGCTCCGGAGGCGGCGAGGGGGTTTGAAAGAGCATTCTTCCTAGCATCATCGCCGAGGGAGTTTGAGGAGAAGGCTGAGGAGCTTATCCGGAAGGGTCTTCTGACTAGGGAGGGGCTTGAAAAGGCAGTTATCGAAGAGTTCATAGTTGGTGCGCCATTCAACTTCAACTTCTTCTACTCGCCGCTTACAGGCGAGGTGGAGCTTCTCGGCATTGATACCCGGAGGCAGACGAACCTTGAGGGAATTATGAGGCTTCCCGCATCATATCAGGCCGAGGCCCTCAAGTATCTGGAGCTTAAGACGATAGAAGTAGGTCATATAGCCTGCACCGTCAGGGAGTCTCTTCTCGAGAGGGCCTTCGAGCTTGCTGAGAAGCTTGTGGAGACTGCGGGGAAGGAGTATCCACCAGGAATAATAGGCCCATTCGCGCTGCAGGGGATGATTGTGCCCGGCCCGCCGCATGAGGAGATAATCGTCTATGATCTGAGCGTCAGGGTCCCCGGATCGCCTGGAACAAAGTTCACACCCTACTCCGAAAATCTTTGGGGCTTCTCGATGAGCGTTGGGAGGAGAATCGCGTTCGAGATCAGGGAATCCTTAAAGCAGGATAGGCTCCTTGATCTTCTAACATGATCCTACCATGTATGGATTTACAAATCCATACACGGATGGTTACCTCGATATCCCTGCCGGCCTTTATGGTTGCGAAGACTCGTCGGCCAGCCCCACTCCTAACCCCCTTTTTATTTGAGAAATGATTTAATTTAACAATAAAGATACAATTCGTTGAAGGAGAGAAGATTATGATCTCGAGAGAGGAGCTGCTGAGGATACTTTCGCGATATGATGAGCGGGATATTAAGATCGTAACCATCTGCTCGCATTCTTCCCTCCAGATATTTCATGGCGCAAGGCTCGAGGGCTTCGGAACAATAGGGATAGCTCTGAGAGGGAATAGGCCATATTATGAGAGCTTTCCGAGGGCCAGCCCCGAGATCATGCTGGAAGTCGAGAATTACAAAGACGTCTTAAGAAAGGAGTTTCAAGAGAAGCTAATATCAGAGAACGCGCTGATAATACCTCACGGCTCCTTCGTTGAGTATGTTGGCGCCGAGAATATCCTTGAGAGATTTAGGGTCCCAATGTTCGGTAATAGGCTCACCCTCTACTGGGAGGGCGATAGGGAGAGGCAGAGGAAGTGGATAATGGAGGCCGGCGTCAGGGCTCCGAGAAGATACTCCTCGCCCGATGAGATAGATGGCCCAGTGATAGTGAAGCTTCATGGCGCAAAGGGCGGGAGGGGGTACTTCAGAGCATCAAGCCCAAGCGAGTTCAGGAGAAGGCTTGAGGAGCTTAAGTTGAGAGGCATCATAAGGGGTGGGGAGGAATATGTCATAGAGGAGTTTATCCCCGGGGTCAGATTTTATCCCCACTTCTTCCTCTCGCTCCTTGAGGCGCCGAATCTGCCGGGGCTCGAGCATGGAAGGCTAGAGCTCCTTGGCATGGACCGTAGGCTCGAGATCATAGACGAGGTTTATCGAGGCCTCCCAGAGATAATCGAAGATTACCTAGACTATACTGTGGCCGGGAATATCCCGGTTATCGTTAGGGAGAAATTTATCGTGGATCTGCTGGAGGCGGCTGCGAGGATTTCCCTAGCGGCGCGGAGGCTCTTCAGCCCGGGTCTCATAGGGCCATTCTGCCTCGAGACGATATATCATCCTAGACGCGGCTTCACGGTCTTTGAGATCTCGGCGAGGATTGTCGCGGGGACAAATCTATATCCGATGGGCTCACCCTACTCCCCATACTACTATGATGAGCCCATGTCTATGGGCAGGAGGATAGCCAGGGAGATCAAGAGAGCTATCGAGCTTGGGAGGCTGAGCGACCTAATATACTGAGGAGAGCCGAGCTATTTCGCTTTCTCTATGAAGTATTCGTGGACTCTTGTGTCGTTGGATAGTTCTGGATGGAATGTGAGGCCTAGCAGGTTGTCCTGCTCCACGCCGACGACCTCCTCCCTGTAGAATGCGATTGGTCTGGCCCTACCATAGACCTTCAGTATCCTCGGCGCCCTGATGAAGATCCCTGGGAACGGATCCGGGCTGAAGCTTAGCGTAATCGGTGCCTCGAATGAGTCCACCTGCCTCCCATAAGCGTTTCTCTGCACCTCCACGTCGAGGAGCTCTAGGAATCTCTGGCCGCTCGCCGCTCCCACGACCCTCTTCGCGAGGACTATGAGCCCAGCGCATGTTCCCATTATTGGAAGCCCCTCCCCACCAAGCCTCTTAACCTCGTCGAAGAGCCCATTCTTGCACATGAGCTTTGAGATCGTCGTGCTCTCCCCGCCAGGTATCACGAGCGCCGAGACATCCTTCAATTGATCTAGGCGCCTAATCCATGCTACACCCCCATGGATGCCCATGTTAGCTAGGGCTCTGCGGAGAGCCTCTACATGCTCTGCCACCGCGCCCTGGACACCTATAACACCTATCCTCATAGGCCTCTTTCTTCCATCCTAACTAGGAGCTTATCGATCTCCAATCCTCTCATGGGCTCTCCTAGATCCCTGCTCACCTCTGCGATAACATCTGGCTCATCATAATGGTTTACGGCCTCGACTATCGCCCTCGCCATCTTCTCCGGGTTCGAGCTCTTGAATATCCCGCTTCCGACGAAGACGCCATCCATCCCCATGTGCATCATCAGCGCGGCGTCCGCCGGTGTCGCAACCCCACCCGCGGCGAAATTCACGACAGGCAGCCTCTGGAGGCTCCTAATCTCCAAGAGGATCTTATAGATCCCCTCAACAATCTCCTCGAATGTATATTCCTCGTAGATGGGCTCGTTTCTAAGAACCTCGCGGGGTAGGCCGCATCTCTCCTTAACCTCCATGCTAAGCTTGAGATATGGCTTGGAGAACTCCTCTGCAACCCTGTATATCTCGTCATCTGTCAGGTGCTTGAGGAGGCGAATGCCGTGGTTCACGAGCCTAACATGCTTGACCGCCTCGACTATGTTTCCTGTCCCGGCCTCGCCCTTGGTCCTTATCATGGCCGCGCCCTCCCATATGCGCCTCACTGCCTCCCCCAAGTCCCGGGCGCCGCAGACAAATGGAACGTTAAACTTCCTCTTGTCTATATGGAAATACGTGTCGGCTGGCGTTAGAACCTCGCTCTCATCAATCATGTCCACGCCAAGTGCCTCTAGGGCGAGCGCCTCGGCATAATGGCCTATCCTAACCTTAGCCATTACCGGTATCGTGACCGCGTCCATTATCTCTTGGATCTTCTTCGGGTCGGCCATCCTAGCAACTCCACCAGCCTGCCTGATATCCGCCGGAACCTTCTCGAGGGCCATGACCGCGACCGCACCAGCCTCCTCCGCGATAATCGCCTGCTCCACGCTCGTGACATCCATGATAACGCCTCCCTTAACCATCCTCGCGAATCCACGCTTTAGCCTCTCAGTCCCCTTCTGTTCTATCACGCGCAAGATCCCCATACCCACTCCTCTAAGAGAGGCGCTAGGGATGATGGTATAAAACTTTCATGTCCGGATCTTCTTAACTGGAGGCGACCCTTGGGCGCTATGAGGCTGGCGGCGCTCTTCAGCGGCGGGAAGGACTCGACCCTCGCGATACAGCTCGCCGAGGCGATGGGCCATCATGTGGATTATCTGATCACGGTTAAGGCGGCCTCGGAAGAATCCTACTACTTCCACTATCCCAATATCTGGATGACAAACCTCCAAGCAAGGGCCATGGATAGGAGGCAGATCATGGTATCCGTGAGATCCGTGTCGAGGGATGATGAGCTTCAAGCCCTGCGGGATGCTGTCGAGCTCATCCGAGATGAGGTGGACGGCCTACTTTCAGGCGTCAATAGGAGCAGATCACAGCATGACTCCTTTCAGCAGCTATGTGAGAAGCTTGGACTGAAGTTCCTCGCACCACTCTGGATGCGTGATCCAAGGGAGGTTCTCGAGGAGGTCGTCTCGAGCGGGATTACCGCCATTATTGTCAAGGTCGCCGCCATGGGCCTTGGGAGAGAACTCTTGGGAAAAATCATAGACCATGAGCTGATCAGCCTATTAAACTCCCTCTCTGAGAGATATGGTGTGAGCATGCTTGGTGAGGGGGGCGAGTTCGAGACACTCGCGCTGGACTCGCCGCTCTTCAAGAAGAGGATTGAGATCCTAGACTATGAGATAAGGTGGAGTGGATATAGTGGAATGCTCTTGGTTAGGGAGGCTAGGCTCGCCGAGAAATGATGGCTAGCTGCCCGTCCTCACATTCACTATCATACACCTTCCCATGATCCTCCAATATTCGACGTTTGCCCCAGGCTCGAGCTTCTCCCGAAGCTTCTCGTCCTGCGGCAGTGGTATCTCTACAATCTCATATGTCTCGTTGTCCATTACGCTGACCATATCCCCTATCGAGACGACCTGGCCATTCCTCTTCTCGATTATCGGCACCTCAACCCTGCTGTCAGCCGGCCCCACGAGCGTCCGCTTAACGTTGTCGAATATGCCTATAGCCACAACCCTAACCTTAGCCGACCCATGTTTTCCCGGCTTACTTTTCTCAAGCTCCACGATCCTGCAAGGCTCGCCATCGATCACGATATTATGGCCGACTTTAAGAGACCCAAGCTCCGCAGGCTTGCTCATGTTCTCGGGAGAACCGATCAATTCACTTATATAAGGGTGTTTCTCCGCAAGACCCTAGCCGAGGCGCCATCCAGCATCATCAAAACCTTTAAGGAGCTTTTATCCAGCCCGTTGCGTGGACTTGAGCTCCATTATCAGCCTCAGATTCTCGGACATTAACGGCGTTCTAAAGGAGGTATTAATCTCTGAGGGGGAGTTTGAAAAGGCCGTATCGAGGGGGATCTGGTTCGACGGCTCATCGATAGAGGGGTTCGCGAGGAGATTCGAGAGCGATATGATGCTCGTTGTTGATGCGAGCGCATGCTATACCCTTAACGGCGTTAAGACTTATTTCTGCGATGTTTACAGGAATGGCGCCCCATTCGAGGGAGACCCGAGAACAGTCCTAAAGAATCTTCTCAAAAGAATTGAGAAGAATGAGGGCTTCACGTTCGTCGCCGCCGGAGAGCTCGAGTTCTATATACTCAGGGGAGGGGAGCCCCTCGATAGCGGAAGCTACTTCGACGTATCTCCGAGGGATAAGGCCAACCTGATTAAGATTAGAATAGCTGAGAAGCTCTCCGAGGCTGGGATAGACTGGAGCACCAGTCACCATGAAGTCGGGCCGGGCCAGAATGAGGTGGATATACTCCATGACCAGGGATTAAGGATCGCCGATAAGACCCTCCTAACGAAGAATATTATCAAGCTTGTCTGCGAGTCCATGGACTTGAAGGCATCATTTATGCCAAAGCCATTCTATGGTAAGCCCGGGAACGGGTTCCACATCCACATGAGCCTCTGGGCTGGTGATGATAACCTATTCTATGATGAACGCGACCCGTATGGTCTCTCAGATCTGGCGAAGAGCTTCATAGCCGGTATCTTCGAGCACGTAGGCGGTATCACGGCGATAGCGAACCCGACCGTGAACTCCTATAAGAGGCTGGGAGAGTTTGAGGCCCCGAAATATGTTTACTGGGGGATGAAGAATAGGGATGCCCTGATAAGGATACCGGAATTCCGCTTGAAGGCCGGGGCAAGGATAGAGTATCGCGCTCCCGACCCATCGGCAAACCCGTATCTCCTGTTCACCGTCCTGCTCGCCGCCGGATTGGATGGCATCAAGAGAAATCTGGAGCCGCCCGAGCCGATCGAGAAGGATATCTATGAGTATGGGCTATATCGGGAGCTTCCAACGCTACCCCCGACGCTCGAGAAGGCCCTAGACGCCCTAGAGGAGGATAAGCTGCTTAGAGATGTTTTAGGGCTGGCTGGCGAGAACTTCATCAAGCTAAAGAGGCAGGAATGGGAGGAATATGCGACTAGAAGGATAACCGACTGGGAGTATGAGAAATACTTTGATGTATAAGATATCCTTCGCGATTTTAGAGCTCGAGGTTCTTGGCATCTATATAGGCTAGGGGTGGGCCGCCCCTAGTGCTTGGCGTTACATAGACCTTGTCGGGGAATTGTATTGCGAGGCTATTGAATGCGTCATGGATCATGCTTAGATCCGCTATCGAGCCAGACTCCATCAGAGATATCACCGTCATGCACTCGAGCTTTAGGAGATCGACATTCTCCCCAAAGTATCGGCTCATAAGACTATATGTCTCAAGAAGCATTCTCGAAGCCTCATACCTGTCAGCCGGCCTATAAAGCTTCTCGAGGGGCTTCAGGAAGTCTCCGAAGAGATAGTGCTCAAGCTTCTCCGGCGACAGTGATGCCAGCTTGAGGACCCTATCAGGGTCGTAGATCATCTGAGTATTTATCTCGTATTTCCCCCTGCCGCTCCGCTTGAGTATACCGCAGTCCACGAGCCACTCAAACCTTGGGGGTGCTATGTGCCTATACTTCGCATATTGGCTGCTCTTTATCCACTCGATCTTGTCCTTTATCATAAGCCTCCGCTCCCTGAACCTCTCAGCCTCCTGAACCTCCTTTATCCTGCTCTTCGGCAGGACGCGCCTCAGCGCTTGCGGATAGGCCTCCTCCATTGCGTATATCATCGCCTCCTGCCTCCTAAACTTTCCCCTCCCTATCACCCAGCTCGTTATCATCTGGATGAATGGATAATCCTTCGCGAAGATGTTCCAGAGGAAGAAGATTTTCTCAGCATCATTCAGCATTAGGAGATCTATCAGCCTCAGCGACTTATCTCCCTCCACGAGCCTCCTGAACCTCGACGCGCTCCTAGAGCAGAGGTAGAGCTTCCCGAATACGCCGAGCCTCTGACTCTTCCTATCTACTAGGTCAAGCTCCGCGGCGAGGGTCACATAGTTCCTAGCATTCACCGGGCTTGTGATGAGCCCTATCGGCCGCCCCGCCAAGAAATCCCTATCACCGACGCTCTTAACAATCTCGTAGAGAACCGATGCAAGGAAGTCGAATGTCTTCGGGGAATCATCCTCGAGTAGACATGGTATTATCCTAAGGTATCCGAGCCTGCAGATGTCGCCATGAGCCTCGAGTATCATCCAGACACCTCCTCACTCACGACTGTTAGAGGCCTTGCCCTCTCCCAGTCTATGACTACCGGGTTCGGCTCAAAGCATCCCTTATGAAGCTCTAGAATTACCTCCTTGCTGACGCCGTCATCCTCCCTCAGATACCAGAGATACTTGTTAGACTTTGGAATCGAGTCCGAGATTATCCCGGCAACCCTGAAGCCTACCTCTTCGGCGATCGGCGCCGTAACCTCCGCCATGTCTATTATCCTTCCCTTCAACTTAACCCTCCCGAGGACTATCACCGCGGCCCTATCCCACTTGAGAACCCTGAAAATCTCCCTCAAGACATCCCTGATGAAGATCTTGAACCTCTCCACAGATTCCGTGTGGAAGAGCCTTCTCGCCACATCCTCATACTCATACCCCAAGAACCAGAGCCTAAGCCAGTTATCCCAAGCATATGTCTGCATATTGAAGTACGGTGGCGAGGTTATGACAAAGTCTATGGACTCATCCTCTATTGTAAGCCTCCTTGCATCCTCCATATATGCTTCACCCCTGATCGCCGGTATCCCATCCCTGAAGACGCGCTCGGCCTTCATCCTCAAGCATTTCAACACGTTCCTCTTCGGCTTCCTCACACCATTCTCCATCACGTATCTCTTCACATAGCCCGGGGCCATGGAGAAGGAGTGCGAGCACCTAACACTCAGATGCATCCTAGTCGGACCATGGAGTATCCCGAGCATAAGGGCTCTCATGAAGTTGGCTAGATCCTCGTCCTCCGTCTCATTAATCAGGTCGCGAACCGCGAGAATCTGCCTCAACGTATAATTGCTGAAGAATGCCCTAACATCATCACTAACCTCTGACACGTCGTAGCCTGATGGATTGATCCTCGACTCAGCCCACTTTATCCACTCGAGGACCCGCCTGCGGTGGACGGGCCTAACCTTCGCCCTCGTCAGGACATAGGCCTCCGGCGAGAGATCATTGCCTATCCCGATCCTTCCATTGAGGCATGCCTCGAGCGGCGCGGTCCCCTTCCCGCTAAAGGGGTCGAGGACTATATCCCTAAGCCGCGAGTATTTCATGATAAAGTAGTATGCGAGGGCTGGTGGAAAGCTTCCAGTCCTGGAGCAGATCCTGTGGAGCGCGATGCCCCAGCCATCCCTCGCCCGCTTCCAGGAATCAATGATCTCATAGCTTAAAAGGCATGTAGTCTGCAAGGCGCTGACGCACTTGAATCAATAGCTTTATCCATTCGGCTCGGAATGGTCAGAAAATAATTCGTGAAAAACCTCCACGTATACCATCGGATATTCGGATTCCGGGAAGCGGTTTGAGAAGCATGATTAACTGCGGATAAGATCCACGTATATCATGTGAAAACACTCGGCTAGTAACATGGATATCATGATCCGTGGAGGCATGTTTCATGCAAAGATCAGCTGAGATGACTCTAAGATGGCAGCGGAGCGGCCCGCAAGCCCTGAGCCGCCTTTTATGTTTTAATAGAGGCTTTGAAATGATAGTCTTCCGGGGAAGCCCGGTCGTCTAGCGGCCAAACCCTCGCTGGTCAGAATGGTTGGGGGGGTTAAGGATCTTGGAAACTATATACCTCAACTATCTCAAAATACTGTTATTTTAAATGTCTCTCTGTCTGTGGTCTCTAATACCGTGCACCTCCACAAAACTCCCGAAAGGTGGGTTTAAAGCCCAATTTTTCACCTCAACAGATCTCAACCCCAACCCATCTATAATGAAAAAGAATAAAGGATCCCCACAACCTCCATACTCATCAAACCTATCCCCAGAACCGTTTTCTACACCCCTCGCATATTACTTGGACTATCTGGCCATCTATTATGACCGCGTAGCCCTTAGCCCTCTCCTCCAGTTCCTTCTTTGTTAAGGCCATAAGTCCTCCGCATAGGTCGCAGACCGCTTCATGCTTCTCGATATGCAGGACTTCCCTGATCTTACCCCTCCTATCAACCATCGTGATTATCAAAGATCTCAAAGCGAATTCCTGAATCCTCGGGTCTCCATCAATAGGCGTTAAAACGATCATCCTAGCCCCATCCCCTCCTCCTGCTTTCTTGGTAGAACGTCTAGCGTGATGGCCTAACATAGTCTAGTGTCTCGTTAATAGCTCTCTTGACACCATACCTCTCCACAATCTTCTTCAATCCCCCCAGCTCAATAGACCATGACAGACCAAGCCCATCCCTCAGTATCCCTCTCGTTATCATTATGGTGTTCCTTTTTCCGAGCCTATCCCCAGACTATTCGAATAAATCTTCTTTAGTACAAAACCTTCATCCTCTCAACCCTACCCCTCTCATCCACACAATGATTAATCTCATATGGTTCCTCATCCCAGCTTAGACACCTCACTTCTCTCAAGACAACCCTCTCAACCGTAATCTCCTCCTTTCCGTCTGAGATCCTCCTCGCCCTCTCAACAGCAATAATAATGTGGAATGTCTTGGAGGTCTCATCTTCCTCGATAAAATTCTTCACGAACCTTTCCCATCAGCCTTAATCTGAACGCTTAAACCAATAATCCCTATGATAAGGGCTCTCATTTTCGGGATAGTCCTCAAGGAATAAGAAAGGGCCCGTGTCAGGGATGCGTGTGGATGTGGTTGACTGGGGTTCTAGCTAGGGTGTTTGTCCTCGAGAATCTTGTTAGGATTGATGATTTCGCCAAGGCATTTGGGAGATGTGTTGGGGAATCCACGATGAGGGCACTATGCAGCGAGCTCAAGGACCTGCTGGAGGAGGACGAGGACCATGAGTAGAATTGTTTTCGTTCATACTTCTAGGATTACTAAGGATGGTAGGGGAGGCCATATGCATGCTATGATGGCAAGAAGGTGTTCGAGGTATACGATCTGATCAAGCTCAAGAATTACGATGAAGTCTTCGTTGATACATTATTCCCAGAGCTGTATGACGAGGCGGCTGAATTGCTAGAAAAGGATGTCAAGATATTCCTATTGAAGAACACGAAGCTACTTAAGAGGTTGAGGGAGGAGAATGGGGTTGAGAAGTCTGATGAGGCTGATGCAAAGCTTTTGAGCATGATTCCAAGGGATCATTTTAAGCAACTTACACCAAATGAGCTTAAGCTGTTGAGATTGGTCTGGGAATATGAGAGATTCATTAGATGGAAGAAGACCGTCATCTGCTGGATGCAGATCTATCCCTCAGACCCCCTCAAGGAGTGCGTTATATGGCTTCAACGCCTTATCAAACGCCATGCCCGCAAGATAATCAGGGAGGTTAAAAATGACGAGAACTATGCGGCGGTATACAGGCTGGCATGCGATATGCTAGGAATCAGAAACGACAGTGTCGAACTCGCGATACTGGTGGTAAGACTTCCATTAAACCGGAAATTCAGCAGATTATGCGGCATACTAGGCCTAACACCAAACGGAGGCAAAAACTACAATCATAAGCTACGCGGGCACCTCTCCAGGCTCGCAATAAGCATTTACCTCAATAAGCGATACGGAGCCAATGAAGAGCTCATGAAAGACTTAGAGGGGCTACTGCTCAACAAGGCAATCCGCAGGCTACAGCTAAGGATACTGAAGGCCCTGAAGAAGGCTTGGCAACAATCAGCCGGCGGCAGTAAGAGCAATGAGAGGCTGGTGGCATGCTAAGGATCCGCCTGCCACAGGACCCCCTGTGGTAGCAAGAGCCCGAGTCCGCCAGCCTCGAGCTACGACAGCTTGCCGGCCAGCCCGCCCCCTTTCCCCTTTTTTCTACCCTCTCTTGATAACGATCACCATAAAGAAAATAGGGGTGGTAGCCCGGCTGGGATTCGAACCCAGGTCTCCGGGGGTCTCCCCACGGCCTACCGTCCAGCGGCCATGATCCAGAACCCGGAATCCATGGCCCCAGTAGGTCTGACCAACTGGTTTGGCCGCTAGACGACCGGGCTTCTCGGAGGGTATTGTTTCAAGCTTCTATTAAAATGTGAGGGGGTTGTGGTTTATTTGATTTGGTGGATGGTTGTATATTAGCCCGTGGTTGATCCAGACTCTATCACGGGTAGGGTTGGCTTGATTTCTCTTTAGGGCTCTGGATCGGGCTCTCCGAGGAGAGCCCCGAGGACCCCGGTTCGAATCCGGGCCGGGCTACCACCCTCCCCTAAACATAATCACTTCATGTCTAGAAGATGTCTAGAGAATTTATAATCCGTGATAAAGGAAAACACGTAGGCTCTCAAAGGGAATTGTGCGGAAAAGTTTTTCGGAGTAAGGGAGTCCTTCATCATCCGAGGGTCATCGCGTCAGTAGTTCCGACGCTCTTCACATATCAGCGGTTGATTATTTTATCTTGCCGGGATTAAAGTTTTTCCCACAGCTCTTGATGTCGTGGTGAGGATTATCGTGGCAGCAGCCTCCATTAGTACGCAGAACACGATTATGCCCATGATAGCTCTCGCTTGATAGAGGTATGCGAGGAGTAGTCCGCTGGCCGCCCATCCCAGCCCTATCCCGAATGAGTATATTCCATATGCTATGCTTCTGGCCCCTGGTGGGACTATATCGGCAATAGCCGCCCGCATTATCGTCTCGATAACCCCCATCGTGAACCCCCAGAAGACTGATGAGATATAGAATCCAAGCCTACCCGGAGTCGTGAAGAGCGGCGGAGCTATCAGGGCTGCGGAGATGGGTGCAACGATTATTGACTTGATTCCGAGCCTATCATATAATGCTCCTATCGGAAGGGCTATCATCGCGTCGACAGCCATTGCTGCCAAGTATAGTAGCGCGATCTCCTCTGCAGATAGGAGGCCTATCTTCACGGAGTCCTGCGCGTAGTAGCTTATCACGCCCCAGTGGAGGAAGCCCAGCATTGTTAAGATCGAGCCTGCTAGGAAGATCCAGAACCTTCTATCGGGCATGGCCTTCGAGCCTCTAGGCATCTCCTCCCTAGCCGCGGCTATCGCCCTTGGCTCCGGGTAGAGCCTCGCCGCCAACATCAGCATGCTCATGGACAGGATCCATGGGATCCACATTATCCAGAAGGCGGCTCTATATCCCTCCGGATATCCGCGGAGAGCTATTACGAGCGAGACTATTAGCGGGCCGGTTATAGCGCCAACCTGATCCAATAGCTCGTGGAGCCCGAAGCCCTTCCCCCTTCCAATCCCCTCGGTTACCTCTGCGATGATCACGTCTCTTGGTGGCGCGCGGATGCCCTTCCCAAGCCTCTCTAGGAAGAATAACGTTAGCGCGAGCTCCCAGCTTCCCGCTAGGGCTAGGAGGGGCACGACAAGTGTCGAGGCATATCCAAAGAATATTACGGCCCAGTATGTTCTCCCGGATGGCGCCTTCTGGGCCACAACACCTCCGACGAGCCGCATGACATAGCTTAGAAGCTCACCGAGGCCGAGTATCCCGGCCGCGATCGCTGGAGCCGCTAGAATATTCAGGTATGCTCCACTGATTGATCTCGCTCCCTCATATACTATGTCGGCGAAAAGTGAGAGTAGCGAGAGAGCTATGAAGACCTTTAGAAATGTTCTCGAGGAGGAGCCCATCACTCCAAGCCTCTGCAGAACCTGAGAATATATCTGGTTGCAAGATTCTCAGCTTCCCTCAGCTTCTCGATATCTATGCCGGGGACGTTGCTTCGAATCCCAGCTGGGCTACCATCCCCCATTTTCTCCATGGTAATTGTCATCAAGAGAGGGTAAAAAAGGGTTAGGGGGTGGGGCTGGCCGACGAGCTGTCGTAGCCGGCCCGGCGGGCGGCGTCCCCAAACACCGTGGATCCATGAACTATGGATCCACGGCGGACAGGTCATCATAACACCGGTCTCCGGCTTTTACTGCCCGCCAGCCAGCATACGTTGCTTTTGTTGCTGCCACGCGATCTTCAGAATCCTTAGAATTTTTAATTCCAATTTGCAGATTGCTGCCCGTGGCGGTAAGCCTTCCAGATCCTTGAGGAGTTCAGTGCTGACTCCATACTGCCTGCTGTTAAGATAAATACTCGTCGCTAGACTTGAAAGATGTGCGCGCAATCTATGATTATAGTTTTTACTCTTGTATGGTGTCAGTCCTAGTAAGCCTTTAAGTCTATGGAGCCTCCAGTTCAACGGCAACTTCACCACCAATGTCGCAACTTCAAAGCTCTCCTTGAGTCCAAGCTCCTTACATACTAGTCTATATGTCGTCGCGTAGTTTTCATTATTTTTAACTTCCTTGATTATTCTGCGAGCATATTGTTTTACCAAGCATTGAAGCTCTTTAGCACATTCCTCTAAGCGGTCTAATTTGCGGATTCGCATCCATTGCCGGATTGTTTTCTTCCATCTCACGTACATCTCATACTCTTTCATTAACTTCAGTAGGTTTATCTCCTTTACTGTAAGCTGTTCGACCTCCCTCGCTGTAAGTTGTTTAAAGTGGTTTTTCGGGATCGTGCTCAGGAGCTTCGCATCAGCCTCATCAGACTTTTCAACCCCATTCTCCTCCCTCAGCCTCTTAAGCAGCCTCGTGTTCTTCAATAGGAATATCTTGACGTTCCTCTTGATCAGCTCCATCAACTCCTCATAGATTTGCGGGAACATCGCATCAATGTATATCTCGCTTGCGTCCTCCAGCTCTGTCAGCTTCTTAACCCTGAAAACCCTGACTCCATCGAAGACCGCATGCGTCTTATGTCTTCTTCTCTTCTTCCTGTCGCTGGGAACAGCAGTATCAACATAGTAGACCCTAGCCATTCACATCGCCTCGCTCCTCCAGCATTCCGACCATACTCTCACCCCCTAGAGCCCCGGGAGACGGGCCTCGGGCCCATATCCCGGGAGGCCTCTAGCCCGGCTACTCGCCCAAGGGCCGCACCGCCCAACCCAAATCAAGCCGGGCGGATCTAGGCCCATGGGCATTCACCGGACACGGGCCACCGGGCAGGAGCCCTCACAGGCCCGCCGGGAGCCGGGCTAGAAGCCCCCGGGCCTGGCCCCCCCACAATGTCGGGGGCCGGGGGAAAATTCTCCCCAAGAGGCCCGAGGCCCGTCTCTCGGAGCCTTGAGAGGCCTGTCAGCGCATCCATGATAATCCTCCACGATGCTGGGCCTTCACGGCCTCGGCGCCATTCACAACATCATCGAAGTCATAGAAGCCGGCGAGCTCAGGGCCGTTAAAGCCTTAATTGTAAACGGCGGGGCATAGGTTTCCCAGCGCGGCACACGCTGGGGCCTATGGGGCGTCCGAGGCGCGCAGCATACGCGCCAGGAGACGCCCGGTCCACGCCCGCCCGGCACTCATGGTGGCCGCCCACCCAAGCGCAGCACACGCT
>JAJPCT020000002.1 GCA_021323375.2 Candidatus Wolframiiraptor gerlachensis
CTAGAATAGGATCTATGTGGCGAGATCGAGGTGGAGATATAATGTCTTGGAGGCCGCAGAAGAGGAGGCGTTAAAGGAATGTCATTTTAAGGTGGTTGAGGTAAAAGTGTTTATAGGAGGGGATAAGATCAAAGAGGTTTTACATATTGAGAAGCATGAGGCTATATGTGATCTATGCGGAAACTCTATAGCCCTTACAAAGAAGGAGCTTAAGGAGAAGGCTAAGGACTATGCGGTTATTGTGGATGGCCGGATAGTCCAAGTGATATGTGGGGGGTGTAGAAAACGATTCTGGGGATGGGCTCGACGAGCATGAATGTCCTCCTGAAGATTTTAGAGGAGTATGGTAGGTGGAAGGCCGAAGTTCTTAATACTTAATAAACTTGATAGTGAGGAGATAGCAAGATTAATCATAAGCCATTTCATTGAATTGCGTGAATTCGGGCATGGCCGAGCTAGTAAGAACATTCATCGCGGTGGATTTCGATAACCCCCAGATAGTCTCTAGGGCTCAGGAGATTCAGGAGGAGTTGATGAGGCTCGGGGTTGGGATGAAGCCCGTCGAGCCGCATAATCTTCATGTGACCCTCTGGTTTTTCGGCGAGATAGATCCGGGAAGGCTGAATCTCGTGCTCGAGAATGCTGGAAAGGTGAGGTTCAAGCCATTCAAGCTAAGCGTCCGCGGTGTCGGATACTTTCCGGGCGGTGGCAGGATAAACGTGATTTGGCTCGGTGTGGAGGACCCGGAGAATGGCCTGAAGAATATACTGGATCAGCTAGTCGAGAGGCTCACTAGGCTTGGCTTCAAGTATGATGAGCGCGGCTTTACCCCCCACCTGACAATAGGCCGCGTCAAGTTCGTCAGGGATAGGCAGCTAGCCCTCCGTAAGCTCGAGGAGCTCAAGGACCTATATGTTGGGGAGCAGCTGATAGACTCCTTCAAGGTCAAGAAGAGCACCCTGACCTCTAAGGGGCCGATATACTCGGATCTATTAGTCATTAGGGCTGAGGGGTGATGACGGGTTTAGAGGAGGTTATTGAGAGGGCGAGGAGGATTGTTAGGCCCACGAGGCTCGAGGAGCGCAGGCTCAAGAGGATAGTGGAGGCGGCGCTCTCGGCTGCTAGGGAGGAGATCTCGGGGGTCGCGGGCGCGCTGGATGTGAGCCTCGAGGGATCAGCCGCGAAGGACACCTGGATAAGGGGAAGGGCTGAGGCCGATATCTTCATACACTTCGACCCAAAGGTCTCGAGAGAGGAGCTGGAAAAACTCATCGTGGAGATTGGATCCAAGCTCATTAGGAGGCTCGGCGGGGAGCCCATGATAATGTATGCAAACCACCCATATGTTGAGGGGGTTGTGGATGGGGTTACAGTCGATGTCGTGGCATGTTATAGGGTTGAGCCGCCGAACTGGATCAGCGCGACGGACCGGACGCCATATCACACGAGATATGTGCTCAGCAGGCTTAAGCCCGGGCAGGAGGAGGAGGTTAGGCTCCTGAAGGGATTTATGAGGGCATGCGGGGTCTATGGTGCCGAGATAAGGGTCGAGGGCTTCAGCGGATACTTAACAGAGCTCCTGACAATATACTATGGCGACTTCATCAACGCGATCAGGGAGATGGCGGGGTGGAAGCCGCCGATCACGATAGACCTTGAAGGATATTATGAGTCGAGGGAGAGGATCTTGGAGGCATTCCCGGAGAGCCCCCTCATCGTCGTGGATCCTGTTGATAGGTCTAGGAATGTCGCGGCGGCGGTCTCGCTTACAAGGCTCTCGGAGCTGATCCTCGCGGCCAAGCTATTCCTCAAGAAGCCCTCTATGAGATTCTTCAAGCAATTTGACCGGGTTCCGGGCACAAGGGAGCTGCGAGCCCTCCTCAAGGATAGGAGCATACTCTACATGTATTTCAGGCTGGTGGATCGGAAGCCCAGGGACGCGCTCTGGGGCGAGCTTAAGCGGAGTGAGCAGGGAGTGCGGAGATGCCTCGAGAACTTGGGATTCACAGTCTATCGAAGCGGCTCATGGACGGATGAGAAGAAGGAGTGCGTGCTGATCTTCGAGCTTGATAAAATAGAGCTTCCGAGATATCATCTCCATAAGGGGCCGCCGGTATACCTCAAGAATGCTGACGAGTTTGTTGAGAAGTGGTGTGAGGCCATAGCTGGGCCATGGATCGAGGGTGAGAGGTTATATGTCCTGAGAAGGCGCGAAGAGATCTCAGCTCACAAACTTCTCAGGGAGAGGATCATTAGCGGCCAAGTATCAATCTCAAGAGGCCTGATAACACCGATTCAAAGGGCTCGAATAAGCATTAATGTAGAAGATCTGTTAAGACTCGCATCAAGGAATGATGACCTGAGGAAATTCATACTAGATTTTCTTGTCGCGAGACCTCCATTTCTCGAGAGATGATCTACATAGACCTTGATGAGATATGTGAGAGGGAAGATCTTATCCTTCATTTATCATTTCCCAAGCGTAGCATCGAGTATGCCTCCAGGATACTCGATGATTTGAGGAGCATCGGTGTTGAGAGCATCGCCTTCATCGAGGCTGGTGGGAGGCTTGAGCCGCTCACGCTGGGCAAGGGCTATAGGGGCCTCGTCCTGAGGGGGAGGCTCGGAGGCTGGGATGCTGCGCTCAAGATCCTGAGAACGGACTCGACGATCCCGAGCCTTCGCGGAGAGGCTGAGGCGACATCAATGGCCAACCGGGTCGGCGTCGGGCCCAAGGTCCTAGGATTCACGGACATGGTCCTAGCATTAGAGCTCATTGAGGGGATGCCGCTCGATAAGTGGTTGGATATGCTCGAGGAGGATCGGCTAAGCGAGCTCAAGATCGTGATGAGGGTATGCTTCGAGGATGCGAGAAGACTGGATATACTGGGCCTTGATCACGGGGAGCTCAGCGATGTCAAGAAGCATGTTATCGTGAGGCCGGGGCTTAAGCCGGTCATAATAGACTTTGGCAAGGCAAGCTTCATGAGAAGACCATCGAACGTTACCTCCCTCCTCAACTACTTCCTCTTCGGCCCATACTCGTGGAAGATTAAGAGGATGCTGGGCATCGAGAAGCCGCCGCTGGAGAATGCTAGGAACTATAAGATCAAGCTCAGCGATGAGTGCTTCAAGCGCTTAATGGAAAGCTTAAACCTGCTTGAGGGATGACTTGACTACGGGATGATTGATGAGAAGCAGAGGATAAGGATGGAGATCTGGAGGCTTCTCGAGGAGAGGGGTGTCGCGAGGTTTCCCAAGCCGGTTTATGGGAGGATTCCGAACTTCGTGGGGGCTGAGCGGGCTGCTGAGAGGATACTTGAGCTTGAGGAGTATCGCGATGCGAGAGTGGTAAAGGTGAGCCCTGACTCCCCTCAGAAGCACGTGAGATACAGGTGCCTCTTAGATGGCAAGATACTCGTAATGCCGACACCGAGGCTTAGCGAGGGCTTCCTCCTCCTAGACCCATCAAGAATACCTCGAGGACAACTAGAATATGCCTCGACGATAAGAGGGGCCTTCATCTATGGTAGGAAAACCCATCCAAGAGATCTGCCGAGAATAGATCTCATTATCACGGGGTCCGTCGCCGCGACGAGAAACGGTCTCAGGCTTGGGAAGGGAGGAGGATACAGCGAGCTCGAATATGCAATCCTCCTAGAATACGATAAGATAGATCCAGACATAACCATAGCAACGAACATCCACGACCTCCAGCTCGTGGACAGGCTTCCAAGAGACCCCTATGACCTTACACTAGATATAATCGCTACACCAACAAAGCTCATCAAGGTTCAGGCTGTGAGGGAGAGGCCGAGAGGGATAATCTGGGAGCTACTGGACAGGGAAAAGATTGAGGAGATCGCGATATTAAGGGAGCTCTATATTCTCAGGGATAATGGGGCGCGAAAATTTTTAAACAGATAAAACCGGTAAAAGGGGCCGATATATGATCTCGAGAAAGCTTCTATGGACGTTATGCTTCTCCTCATACGTATTCTACGCCATAACGGCGACGGAGATAGGATCAGCACTTCCTAGCATTAGATCCGAGCTGGCGCTCAGTGAATCGCTCGCGGGCATTATAGCGAGCCTTCAATCCCTAGCTGGAGTTCTCGCAATACTTGGAGGAGCCTTATCGGATCTATTCGGTAAGATGAGGCTAGTCTCCCTCTCTCTGCTAATAATGGGGCTGGGTGCTCTGCTAATCTCGGGCTCGCCGAGCGCATTAATCCTCGGAACATCCTTCTTCATACTTGGAGCAGGGATAGGTTTTTTCGAGGCTTCCGTGAATGCCTTCATCTCAGATATCTTTAGCGAGAAGCGTGGGATGGCGATAAACCTGCTTCACATAGGCTGGAATATCGGGTCGGCCTTGGGCCCGGTTTTAGCGGCTTACATCGCCCTATCCTATGGAAGCTGGAGGCTGGGATATCTCATAATGTTCCCCCTACTCTTAATCTCATTCATTGCAAGCTCGATTATTGGGGCGAAGCTGGGTAAAAATGGATCGAGCATATCTCATGAGCCGAGAAGCATGAGGCCCAAGCAGGTTCTAAGCATACTTCCATTAATGATGATACCATTCCTCATAGTCGCAAATCAGCTCGGCATAACCGCTTGGCTCCCATCAATATTGAGCGATCAGGGAGCATCTCTTATAGAGGCGAGCCTAGCTGTGGGCTTATTCTGGGCGCTGAGCGGCTTAGGAAGGCTTCTATGGGCTCCCTTCATAGATAGAATCGGGTACTGGAGGGTTCTAGTGATCGCTGGGGGCTTCTCATCCATCTTAATGCTCTCAGCCTCGCTCCCGATACCAGTTTACGCGAGGATAGCATTATGGTCTTCTTCAGGCCTTCTACTAGCTCCAGCATACCCAACGATAATAGCTTGGGCGACCTCAATCTATACCGAGATTGGTGGAGCTCTATCCGGGATGGTTTATGCCTTTGCAACCCTAGGCTCCTTCATCTCAACCATAGCCACCGGCATGCTGTTCGAGTTATTTGGCTCAACTTATGCCCAGTTGATCTTCGCGCCGCTGGCCGCCCTGATCGCGATGGCAGCCTACTTCATGCGCGGGGCTGGCGGCATGCCTAAAGCTCCATAGTAATACATAAATCCGCTCCAATGAATCTTTATTTGTGTGGCGTAGGATAGCTGCTCGTTTTCAGGAGTTCCCTGCGCGATTGAAGGTTGTAAGGCTAATGATAGAGAACGGTATCGGGGTTAATGAGCATGGTAAGATCGTCGTGGGGCCTGTGGAGATCCCAGATAGCTCGCTCGCAAAGGCCGCGGGGGTTGATAGGCGGATAGTTAGGAAGACCGTCCAGCAGATACTCGAGGACGAGATGTTAAGAAAGGTCTTCACGGGGATAAGGCCGGCTGGAGCATTCCTTGCGCCAGTAGCTAAGGAGCTTGGATTCTATGTCGTGGAGATAAGGGCTGATCCGACCGCCGCCGGCATAATAGCGAGAGCAGCCGAGATAATAGCCCGAGAGAACATAAGCATAAGGCAAGCTGTGGCCGAGGATCCCGAGCTCTTCCCGGAGCCAAAGCTCATACTCGTCCTCGAGAAGCCCCTATCAGGAGAGGGGCTTAACGAGCTCCTCAAGATACCGAAGGTCAAGAGCGTCACAGCCTACTAGCTTGAGAGAGGGAGAGAAAAGGGTAAAATTAAGAGCGTTGAATAGGTTTTGTCGGTGGGGCCGTGGTCTAGCTTGGCTAGGACACCGGCCTGGGGTCTCAAATTAGAATGCTTGTTTGAGACAGTCCGCCGGAGGTCCCGGGTTCAAATCCCGGCGGCCCCACCACCCCCAGAACACCGGCCTCTCCTGCATCCCAAGAAGCCGGCACTCTTAGAAGTAGAACCTGAGCCACGCTGCGATGAGTAGGATCATGCTCGCGATGAAGGCGATGATCCATCTTGAGGGGCTCCAGGCCAAGACCTTTCTCCCATCGAGCTCGCCGAATGGTATCAGGTTGAATAGGGCAATGAAGGCGTTTAGGAGGCTTAGCGGCAGGAGGATGCGGGCCAAGGACGGCATGGCGAGCCCTGCGATCATGAAGATAGCCGATAGCGATATGTTCGAGAGTGGGCCGACGAGGGCGGTCATCCCAAGAACCTCTATCGGCGCAACCCCAGAGATCACCACAGCCCCGGGAGCTATGATCTTGAATGGTATGAATGGTATGGATGTGACGAGCGTCAGGATCGCCCCTATGGGGTCGAGCTTAAACCTAGCATAAAGCCCCCTTGACTTAGCATAGCCTCTATGAGCAAGCTCATGGATCAGGAAGGAGGCGGCAAAGCCCACGATATAGGCCGTGAGGAAGATCGGCGAGATCCTGAAGCTGTATCCTATTATGGAGAAGCCCACCAGGATTACGAGAAGGGCTCCGATGCTTAGATGAATTATCTCATCACGAGATGATGCGCTGAGCCGGCTCCTCGAGATCCTCGCCCTAGGCAGCGGCCCCCAATCCTCAATCTCGACATACCTCTTCCGCTCCTTCTCGTATGGCGAGGCAGCCGCGAAGAGGCCGGGACAATCATGCTTCTCCGGAAGCCTATGCTCAGCGCAGAAATAATCTCCACAGTAACTACACTTAAACGGCATCAATATCTCCTTACCGCAGACGGAGCACCGCGTCATGACGCGCTCCCAAACCCCCTTGAAAATGCTAAGCCCATAACCACGTCCCCCTAATATAAAAATTGTCCATAGAATCTAGACTTATTAAGTAGATAATATTAAAACGTCATAGGTCAAAAAGTCCATGGATGTTAGTGTTGTTTTCCCCTCCAAGAATAGGGAGAGATATGTTAGAAAGGCTATATGCACGGCTTTCAAGGCCAGGCATGTCAGAGAAGTTATAATTGTTGATGGTGGGAGCACTGATAATACGGTAGAAGTTGCTTTAAAAGAAAATGCTAAGGTAATCATTCAAAGCAACCTAGTTTATCCCGGTAAAGGCGTGGCTATGAGAGATGGGGCATACCTTTCATCGGGAGACATAATAGTCTTCGCAGATATTGATATCGCTAATCTCACACCGCAATTTATTGAAAAACTCTACATGCCGATAATGATGGGGGAGGCAGAATTTGTCAAAGGGTGTTTTGGAAGGGCAGCGGGAAGAGTTACAGAGCTTGTAGCTAAACCCCTTTTAAGGATGTTCTACCCCGAGCTAGCTAGGTTCAAACAGCCCTTGAGTGGGGAGATTGCAGGGTTGAAGAAGGTCTTTTACCAAGTAGAGTTTGAAAATGGTTGGGGAGTGGATATAGGCCTTTTAATAGACTTATACAAAATGGGTGTGAGGATCGTTGAAGTAGATTTAGGGTTCAAGGAGCATGAGATGAAGCCCCTTCATGCACTTACAGATATGGCTTATCAAGTAGCTGAGGCGATATTAAAGAGAGCTGTCAGAGATAGGAAAATAGATGAGGCTTGGGCGAAAAGATACATCTCAGCTATAAGTGAAATAGATTTAGGTGGGGCCGGATACGCATGAGATCCGTAGTAATAGGTGGAGGCCATCTCGCATACTTTGTAGTTACAACCTTAAGAGAAATAGACCCAAAAGGAAGAATAATAGTTATCGAATTTACTTTTGAGAAGGTTGAAATGCTTAAAAAGACCTTCCCATACGCGGAGGCAGTACTCTCAAGTATAGATAAGGTAGAGGAATATATTACTGAAAATCGTTCCTTGATAGATGTCCTCGTATCTGCGACCGATTCAGACGCCCTCAATCTAAGGTATGCTAAACACTCTATCAAGAATGAGATACCTATAGTAGTTGCGATCTTAAACAATCCTCTCAATGAACCAATATTTGTGAAAGAAAACATACGATACGTAATTAACCCTTACAAGACAATAATATCTAAAGTAAAGGAGATAGTGGACAAATTCAGGGTTAACATAATATATGAGTTCTCAAGAATTAACGCAGGAATATATGCTTTCAAGATCGAAAATGCCGAGATTCTACGGAAAGTCCGGGGCCTTATTTTGAAGAACGACTTACCCTTCTTCATAGTGTCTTCTGCTGATAATAGGATAAGAGCGGGGTCTGTAGGAGATATACAAATTGGTGACGTCGTATGTATTTCCTGCCTAGATAAGGATATTAGAAGCTTTCTAGAAAGAATTAGGGAGGGTGGAAGTTGACTCCAGAAGAATACTTCCTCATAATAAGAGTCGCGCTTGCAATACTCTCAATAGCCTTGGCAATCTTCTTGGGTTCAAAGTTAAGAGAGGTTATAGCGAGGAATCTAAGTAAGTTCGGGCATGCCTTTGCCTCAAAATTCGCTGAGATTGTAAGGTACTTTCT
Source organism: Candidatus Wolframiiraptor gerlachensis (assembly GCA_021323375.2). Taxonomy (GTDB): domain Archaea; phylum Thermoproteota; class Nitrososphaeria_A; order Caldarchaeales; family Wolframiiraptoraceae; genus Wolframiiraptor; species Wolframiiraptor gerlachensis. The sequence goes on from JAJPCT020000002.1 coordinate 8,341, forward strand.
CATAATACTAGGCGTGGTCATAGCATTTAGTATACTCAGTTTGGACATAGTCGTATTAACGGGTATATCGATTGTGATAGTTATAATCATATTGATAAGCATGAGGGATATATTCTCAAACTATGCAGGAGAGATATATCTAAGGATTAGAAGACCTTTCGATGAGGGAGACTTTATAAAAGTTGGAAGAATTTCTGGTAGAGTTATATCTATAAACAGTCAAGATGTGGAGCTTGTATCTATTAGGGGAAACCGGATAATAATTCCAAATCAATTCTTCCTGAAAAATCCAATAATAAACAGGTCATCAACGACACCGACGTCAATAGAGTTGAAAATGATATTTAGGGAATCCCAAGTTGAAAGGGTTGAAGGAATTATGATGGAAGTGTTAAATGAAGTTAGACCGGAGCTTTTTGAGGATCCCAAAATAGTCTCAATCAATAAGATAGATGATAAAACGGAGGTTAACTTGGTACTTCATATTATAAACCAGCAAAAGATAAAATGGCTGATAAATAAGCTCTCCGGAGAATTCTATAAAAGAGGCGTCGAAATTGAAATCGAATAAGGTGGGCAGAGCATTAGTATTAGACCTAGATGGGACGCTTACAAGAGGTGGAGAGAATAGAATATCCAAAGAGTTGAAAGAAGCACTTCTGCGATTTAAGAAAGATGGGTGGATACTGATACTTGCTACCGGAAGAGATAGAAGAGACCTCGAATCTAGAGAGGATCTAGGAGATATGTTTGATGGATGGGTTTGTGAGGCGGGTATCTCAATATGGATTCCCTCAACAGGGAAGTATAGGGTTCTTGTTGATGAGAGATGGCATTCATTCATTAACGAGGTAAAAAAGCTGGAATGTGTTATCTCTAAAGAGAATACGGTGAATATATCATGTAATGAATGTGTAAAAGATGTTAGGCTAATTGCATCCAAGTTTGGGGTAAAATATAAGATTGTAAACAATAAGGGATCGCTAATACTTCTACCTGAGAATATCGATAAGTCTGTTGGGTTAAGTGAATTATTGAGAGTGATTAGTTTTAAGGGATTTGTAGCTGCGGTGGGCGACTCAGAGATAGATGTTGAGATGCTTAAGAATGCCGATTTTAAGGCCGCCCCCTCAAATGCGGATCAAGCTGTTAAGGAAATAGTCGATTATATCTCTTCAAGAGAAGATGGTGATGGAGTAATTGATATATTGAAATTCCTCGAGCGCTTGTTTGCGAAAGAATAATTTCTGATCTTAAAGCTCAGAAGTTTTGAGAATGTGTCCAGCTCACTCATAATTGTTATTTTTTCTCTTTTTAGTTGTTGAATATGTTTAGTCATTATATGATTCCAGCTGGTAGTATGAATTTTAGTGAGACATATAGGAAGACTATTCCGAAGACTAGTTTTATCAGCCATGCTGGGACTTTTGGCACGAGCCTGGCGCCTATCTGCGCTCCTATGGCTGTCCCTGCTCCAAGTGAGAGGGCGGCCACAGCATCCACCATTCCTTGAATGATCTTGAAGCCACCTGATATCGCAGCCATGCTTATGAATGATGTTAGAGATGTTCCAACAGCTATTTTCACAGGTGATCCTAGCAGGTAGATGAAGGATGGAACTAATGCGTATCCTCCCCCGAGCCCAACTACCCCCGTGAGGACTCCGATAACAAAACCGATTAAAGTCTTGGACAAAGCTGCCCCGGGCACAACATTCCCCGTCTTCTCAACTCTTCTTCCGCGTAAGGAACCTTCATAGATCATCCTTATTGAGACGTATAGAAATGCCAGGCCAAGTATAATCTTGAGTATTGGAAGCTCAGCTGCCAGATATTGGAATATCAGTGAGCCCACAGCGGCACCCAACCCTCCTGAAACAGTTACAATGGCTGTTGTTTTGTAATCGACATTCCTCATCCTGATATGCGCGATTGAGCCTGATGTGGCCGTGATAATGACAGCTGTTATAGTGGTCCCTATAGCCATTGGCAAGCTATAATTGTATAGGAAGTATAGCGCTGGGAGCATTATCACGCATCCACCTGTTCCTAGAAATCCGCCCAGAATACCGGCCAATAATCCAAAAACTATTAATGAAATGATAGACAGGACATCCATAAAGATACAACATTGCTTCTCTCGTATTTAGTTTTGCGCCCTCGAAAGTCTCACAAGTTTTACCCTTTCTATTCTTCTATATTAAGTAAGTTGATAACATTTACGCGGTCTCTCTGTCTCAAGCTTTTCATTCTTACTTCATCAGTTTGTATTTTCTTAAAACGTCTTCAACCTTCTGTCCAGGATTGGTCACTATTACCTTTATCCCCAACTGTTCTAATACTGTTGAGGCTCCAGGACCTATCTTACCCGTAATAACGATATCCACACCTCTATCTGCTAAACTCTTACCCACGATGGGGCCTCTACCGTGAACCATATTCTTTGCAGGATTCTCTAATACTTCTATATTTTTGACTTCTCCATCTTCTATATCTATTATGGTGAATGTTCTCGAATGACTAACTCGGATAAGACCACATCTCCCAACTTTCCATCTCCGATCGTCGCTACCGCGATTCTCGTCAACCTTTTCTCCGTATGACTCACCTCTTTTCCTCAATAGATTTCCTCAGTTCCTCTATCCTCTTCTCGATATCGGATAATTGCTTTCGTAGGTCTTCCCTAATATCCTCTAATATTCTTAGCTCTTCGCTTGGATCCATTTGATACCAATATGGAGGAGCGTAGATTCTAGCCCATGGAGGCGGCCATGGATGTCTGGGACACCACCATCCTTTAGGCCAGTACCAATATCTCCACCCTAAACCTCTCCATCCCATGTTCCTCGATTATGTGATATATCACGAAATATTAAAATTTTGTGACATATCACGAAACATGTGCACAGACGCTGGTGCAGAAGACATAGGTATGGTAGAGTGGGCCGATTCCCAAAACCAGTAGCGATATCTCTGGGGAAATTCGTTGAGAGTCTCGAGCCCTCACCCAAGCGGATTGATGAGCCGATATACTTGGATGTGGCTGAGGTTGAAGCCCTCAGATTGGTGGAGTTGGAGAAGTTGACATATGAAGAGGCGGGAGAGAGGATGAATGTCTCGAGAAATACCGTGTGGAGGCTTGTGGAGAGTGGGAGGGAGAAGCTGGTTAGAGCGATAATAGAGGGTAGGCCGATAATAATCTTGAAGGAGCAGCTTATCGAGGGCGACCCGGCAAGGGGCAGGCGCTAAGACTTAATTTATTCATTATTGGAAACGTTAAATCACCCCATGATACAATTATGTTTTTGATGGTGTCGGGATTCTTGCCTGAGGAGTTTGAGCGGGAGTTGAGGCGTAGGATTGAGCAGGTGATGAGGGAGTTTTCAAGGCTCATGTCCTCTGCCTTAAGGACTGTGGAGCCGGTGATCAGCCGCGCTCATGCGATGATGGATTACCTAGTGCCCGAGCATGAAATCTATGTTGATGGTGATGAAGTGGTCGCGGTCATTCAGATTCCAGGAGCATCAAAGGACTCGATAAATGTAAATGTTAGGGAGCGGGATCTCGTGGTTGAGGCGGGCTTCTCCGAGGAGCTGAGAGAGAAGGCTCCAAGGGCGAGGCTGTTCAGGCTGAGGGGCTATAGATGCTTCATGGAGCTCCCGAGGGATGTTGACCCATCAGCGGCGAGGGCGATATACAGGGAGGGCATACTAATCCTGAGGATCCCGGTTCAAAAGCCTAAGGGCGTGAGAATAGAGATAGAGTGAAGATGAGTGGAACACCATACTTCAGGCTCGCGAGGGTATGTGAGTCTATAAAGGCTCTAAGCGGTAGAAAGGATAAGGTCGCTCAGATTGTGAAGCTACTTCAAGAGGTTGGGCCTGAGGAGGCTGCGCCTGCGATCCTCCTCCTGATAGGGCGGGTTGCGCCGGAGGGCGATGAGGATAAGCTCGAGATCGGGGCGGCGGCGATCTATCAGCTGCTCGAGGAGGCTGGGCAGACGACGCTCTTAGCCTCCGAGCCGCCGACAATACTTGATGTATGGAATGGATTGCGTGAGATCTCGAGGCTCAGGGGGCCCGGTTCTAGGGAGAGGAAGCTGGCGATTCTGAGAGGCCTCTTGGCTGGGATGAGCGATCTTGAGAGGCAATGGTTTCTCAAGCAGCTGATGGGCGAGATGCAGCATGGCGCTAACGAAGGCCTCGTCCTAGAGGCTATAGCAGAACTGACTGGAGCCTCGATAGAAGAGGTTCAGAGGGCCTTCATGCTCCTAGGGAGACTTGGAGACCTCGTGGAGCTCGCGGTGAAGGGTGGAGGAGAGGCGGTCAGGTCTGTGAGGCTCCAGGTCTTCAGGCCTGTAAGACCCATGCTCGCCGAGATGTGCCATGACTTGGAACAGCTCTTGAAGAAATCTGAGAAGCCCATGAGCTTTGAGTATAAGTTTGATGGAGCCCGCGTCCAGATACATGTGAAGGATGGTGAGGTCAGGATATTCTCAAGGAGGCTTAGTGATGTCACCAGAAGCCTTCCCGACATAGTTCAAGCCGTCATGGAGTTTTCATCAAGGTTTCGCGAGATAGTCTTGGATGGTGAGGTGGTGGCGGTTGATGAGACAGGCCGCCCAATGCCCTTCCAAGAGCTCCTGAGAAGATTTAGAAGGCTTCGGGGAGTTGAGGAGGAGGCTGAGCGGATTCCGCTTAAGCTCTGGATCTTCGACATTTTATACCTAGATGGGCGAGAGCTTCTTGATGCGCCATATCGGGAGAGGCGGGAGCTTCTCGAGAAGCTGATCCCGATAGAGTATCTTGCGCCGAGGATAGTATCATCGAGTATCGAGGAGGTTCAAGCTTTCATGAGGAGAGCGATGGATGAGGGGCATGAGGGCCTCATGGCTAAGAGCCTCGACTCCCCCTATAGGCCCGGCAGGAGGGAGAAGCTCTGGCTCAAGATCAAGCCCGCCGACACGCTCGATCTCGTGATCGTGGCCGCTGACTGGGGGCATGGGAGGAGGATGGGCTGGCTCAGCAACTATCATCTCGCCGCCTACAACCAGGAGACCGGGGAGTTCGAGGTGGTCGGGAAAACCTTCAAGGGATTGACGGATGAGGAGTTCGAGTGGATGACCAAGAGACTTCTAGAACTCAAGATAAGTGATGACGGCTACACAGTTGCGGTGAGGCCGAGGATAGTGGTCGAGGTCGCATACAACGAGATACAGAGAAGCCCAAAATACCGGTCGGGATACGCCCTCCGGTTCGCAAGGATAACTAGGATAAGGACCGATAAGGCTCCAGAGGAGGCTGATACAATACAGAAGATCAAAGAGCTCTATGAGCGGCAGTTTGAGCGAAAGAGATTGCCGAAGGAGATGATGATCTGGAGGCTTAGGCGTGAAGGCGCTTAATAGATCGCTAATCAAATAATCCTCGAGCAACTATCTCTGTAATCGCCTGATAATAATCCAGCGCTTGTCATGTGGGAAATCTTTTTGAGCGCAGGAGCTCTATGGAGCTGGGAGAATGGGCAGGGCTCTTGCAGGCTATGGATTAGGGCTTGGGCTCATGACGCTCGCCGGCCTATTCATGAGCATAAATGAACCATTAACGTATTCCTCAAGTCAGCTCGACATCTTCATAATACTCCTTAGGGCCTATACGCCCCTCCTAACTCCTATATCCTCGGTCCTTGGCCAGCCGATGATCGGGGGATACCCGCCGCTGGGCGTGATACCTCTCCTGCTCTGGCTGGCCATAGGATATGCTATGGGCCTCATGCTCATGAGCCCTGAAGCCGCTGGGAAGGCCACATTCCTGACATCCGCGACGATAATCATGCTCTGGATAGGCTCTCTATTCCTCTCAGCACCAGCATGGCAGGATCAACATGCATGGCTAGCCACAATAAGCGGGCTTGCCAGAGACCTAATATCAAGACCGATAGACGTAGCCTTCATCCTAATAGCGCCAGCACTCCTCTCAGCTCTAACCAGCCAGATACTAGAAACAATAAGGCAGAAGCCGATCAGGGAAGAGGAGTTAGAAGAAAGATAAAAGATATACGTTCTACTGAGACGTGTATGTAATACATGCATAAAAAATGGGGGCATCGGGGCGGCTAAATCTGCTCTATAGCCTCTTGGGGTGCTGGTGCAGCCGCCTTCTTAGCCCTTTTTCTGGGCGCCTTCCCAGCCTTTTTAGCAGCCTTAGCCTTCTTCTTGGCAGCCTTTTTCCTGCCGCCCCTCTTCCTGCCAGCCTTTCTACCCGAAGCCTTTTTAGCTGCCCTCTTCCGCGCCATTTAGGTCTTCACCCGTCGGTTTTAAATAGGTCTTACCTCTATAAAAGAGTTTCGGATAATTTCAGGCATCATTTTCGCTGGGATTTTTTCGGGGAACAATTTTATAAGAATACGCGGAGAACATTAGGGTAAGTGATAGGGGCATGGCTGAGATTGATTTTTCCGAGTTTCAGAGGCTAGATATCCGGATTGGGCGGGTTATCTCGGCGGAGAGGATTGAGGGTGCGGCTAAGCTACTGAAGTTCATGGTTGATTTCGGCGAGTTCAAGAAACAGTCGGTGGCTGGTCTTGGCCATATTTACCAGCCAAGTGACTTCATCGGAAAGGAATTTGCCTTCGTTGTGAATCTTAAGCCTAAGAAGATAAGGGGGGTTGCGTCCGAGTGCATGCTGTTAGCGGCAGTCGTGAATGAGAATGATGTTGTGCCGCTGGTCCCGCAGAGGGAGGTTCCCGCCGGCTGTAAGGTTTTCTAGCATCTGAGCCGCTTTTGAACATCCGGGCTCGAGCAAAGGAAAAAAGGCGCTCCTCCCGGCTTTAACCCGGATCTAGTGGCATGTTGAAGAAGCTCTACGTGGAGGATGTGAAGAAGCTTCCAGAGGGTAGTGAGGCGACACTCCTAGGCTGGGTTAGGAGCAAGCGGTCTCACGGCGGCCTCCTATTCATAGATCTAAGAGATAGCACGGGGATAATCCAAGTAACCATTAGGAAGGGCGAGGTCCCTGATGACTCCTTCGAGCATGCTGCTAGGCTTCGCCGAGAATCCGCGATAAAGGTATCCGGAGTGGTGAGACACGATCCAAGGGCGCCTGATGGTGTTGAGTTAAGGTGTAGGTCGATCGATGTTATCGGCGAGAGCCTCGACGACTTCCCGATAAGGAAGGGGATTAAGATCAAGTTCCTCCTAGATAACAGGCATCTGCATATCAGGAGCCCGAGGGTTACGGCGATAATGAAGATTAGGGCAGAGCTCCTTAAGGCTGCTAGAAGATGGTTCGAGGAGAATGGCTTCATCGAGATAAACTGTCCCAGCTTCATAACAGCGGCAGTCGAGGGCGGAGCGACACTCTTCAAGTTAGATTATTTCGGCAGAGAGGCATATCTAACGCAGAGCTCTCAGTTCTATCAAGAGGCGGCCATCTATAGCCTCGAGAAGGTCTACAGTATCCAGCCCAGTTTCAGGGCCGAGCTCAGCAGGACTAGGAGGCACTTGACGGAGTTCTGGCACCTCGAAGCCGAGATCGCATACGCTGAGCTGGAGGATCTTCTCGAGGTGATTGAGAATCTTTTCTATGCGATGGTAAAGGGGGTGTGTGAGCAGGCTGAGAAGGAGCTTAGCTTGCTGGGCGTGAAGCTTGACCCGGATGTAGCCAAGCCTCCATACCCGAGAATAACATACGCGGAGGCTCTTGAGATCCTCAGGAGGAAGGGGTTCGACGTGAAATGGGGCGACGACTTCGGAGCGGATGAGGAGCGGGAGCTATCGAAGGAGTTTGATAAGCCGTTCTTCGTAACTCATTGGGCTAGGGAGTCTAAGGCGTTCTATCATATGCCCGACCCTGCTGATCCGAGAGTTTGCAGGAACGCTGATCTGCTAACGCCAGGTGGCTATGGAGAGGTCGTTGGCGGAGGTCAGAGGATACATGACTACAATCAGCTCATTGAGAGGATAAGGGAGGCGGGATTAAACCCGGAGGACTATAAGTGGTATCTCGACCTGAGAAAATATGGCTCCGTCCCGCATAGCGGTTTCGGGCTTGGAATCGAGAGGATGTTATGGTGGATGCTAAGGCTACCACACATAAGAGACGCATGCCTATTCCCGAGAACTCCTGCGAGAGTATATCCATGAAAATATTTGCTCGAGAAAGTCTTGGAAAGAAAAGAGGAGAAAAAGGGGAGGTTACTTTGAGATAGATGGCGCCTCTAGAACTCCTCCTCTTCCTCCTCTTCCCACTCTTCTTCCTCGTCCCATTCTTCCTCCTCTTCTTCCTCCCATTCCTCTTCTTCGAACTCTGCCCAGATCATGCTTCTCGGATGGAAGCCTCCCCTCTTAGATTTAAGCATTCTCTCACCATGAAGGCGAATTATCCAGAAAATTCCTCTCGGGAAAAGCTGTTTTAACGAGCTCTAGACCGAGATTTTTCTCGTAACCTTTGCACGATTTGTTTTAACGTGAGATCTCTCGGGATCGCAGCTTTCTCATTTCTTAGCTGGAAGAATGATCTCTCCACGTATTCAAGAGCTCCCTCGAGCTTATCCAGCGACGCGAAGATGAAGCCATCTATAATCAGCTTTGAGGGCCTGTATAGCGAGAGAGTTGCCGGGATGAGGTAGACAATCTTCGAGTTCTCTTGGCCGAATGAGTGCTCGATGAGGCTCTTGAGGAGGCACAACCTCTTCTCCTGCCCTTCCCTTATCCTCAGCTCCGCTGATGGTGTTAAGGGCCTATTCCAGCGCTTACAATCCATGACTAGGAATATGCTGCCATTATAAGCCAACACGTCCACTTGGATTCTCCTGCCAGAGTAGGAGAGCCTCACATTCCACTCCGCCTCGTATCCTGCCTCACCGAGAAGCAATGTGGCCAGCCTCTCGAACTCCCTCCAATCCAGATATCTTGCCAGCGAGCTGGCGTCAACACCCAGCCTCAGCGCATTCAGGATAGCTCTCACCCTCTCATTCTCGCACAAGACAGCATCCTCCTCGATCTCGAGAAAGCCCAGTATCCTCCGGGTTTCATCCATCGAGGTTAGGGCGATCTGGGAGATCTCCCTGATGCTTATCGGCTTATTAGAGGCCGAGATCTTCAGAACAGCCTCCAAGATCCTCGAGGCGATATCGGGTCTAACCTGCATCCTCGTCTAGCTCGATATTCCGAAATATAGGGTTGAGAACCTCGGGTGGTTTAGGAATTCATGGCACCCGCCCTCGAAGATAAGCCTGCCACCCACGAGCAGGTATGCCTTATCCCCTATCTCAAGAGCCTTCCTAGCATTCTGCTCCACGAGGATTATCGTCATGTTCAGCGTATCTCGTAGCTCCACGATCTTCGAGAGAACTTCATTTGCGATCTTCGGCGCCAGGCCCCCGGTCGGCTCATCGAATAACATTACCTTCGGCTTTCTGAGGAGGGCCATGGCCATCGCGATCATCTGTCTCTCACCGCCGCTCAAGAGCCTCGCCCTCCTCTTCCAATACTTCCTTATTACAGGGAAGAGCTCCGCAACCTCCTCAATCCTCTCCTTGAGCTCGCTTTTATCCAGTACATATCCAGCCATCTTCAGGTTCTCCTCGATAGTCAGATTCTCGAATATGTTCTCAGTCTGGGGAAGATAGGCCACGCCGATCCTCGCGATCTCGTGAGGAGCCTTGCCGACGAGCTCCACGCCATCCAAGGTTATCGAGCCTGAGTATATCGTGGTGAGCCCGAATATCGACTTAAGTAGCGTGCTCTTTCCGCTTCCATTAGGGCCGACAATCACGTTAATTCTCTCCCGATCAAAGCTCGCGCTCACATCAAAGAGAATCTGAAGCTTCCTGTAGCCGGCGTTCAGGTTCCTGACATGGATCATGTTTCTTATCACCCCCCGAGATAGGCCTCTATGACTTGTGGATCCATCACGACCTCCTCGGGCCTGCCTCTCGAGATTATCTTTCCCGAGGCCATGACATAGGCCTCATCCGTGTACTGGAGCGCTATATCGAGCCTATGCTCCACCATGAATATTGTTATGCCGAGCTCATCCCTGAGCCTGATAAGAGACCTGAAGATCTCGTGAGCGAGTGTTGGGTTCACGCCTGCGACGGGCTCATCCATGACCAGTAGCCTCGCATCCGACATCAGCGCCCTCCCGATCTCCAGAAGCTTCATCTGGCCGCCGCTCAGCTTCCAAGACTCCTGATCCCATAAATGATCTAAGTTCAGGAGCTTTAGGAGCTTGAAGGCGCGCTCAATAGCCTCCTCCTCAAACTTCGTCCAAGCCCGTCTTCTCAAAGCGCTTATGAAGCCCTCGCCGGGATTATTACAGCAGACTAGGAGGTTCTCGAGGACCGTGAGCTTCCGGAAGGGCTGGGGTATCTGGAATGTCCTAGCAACCCCGAGCCTGAATATCTCATGAGGTGGGAGGCCCGTAATATCCCTCCCATCGAACATGATCCTGCCTTGATCAGGCTTATAGACCCCCGTGATCAGGTTTATGAGCGTGGTCTTTCCACTACCATTAGGCCCTATCAGGATCGTTAGAGTGCGCTCTTGAACATCCATGCTAACCCTATCAACAGCCCTTAAGCCCCCGAAGCTCTTAACCAAATTTTTGGTTTTCAAGATCTCAGAGGACATTCTTTTGCCGTGAAGGATGAAGAAAGGCTAGGTAAAAATCTTTCCGAGCCAGCCTACAGAGCTTTTAAATAAACATAAAAAAGGAGAAAGAGATAGTTATAGGAAGGTGGGCCTCTTTTTAAACTGCTTCACAACAACTCTACTTTATCAGCTATGCAGTCATAGATCGCCACGAGTATCCACTCATATCCCTCAGGCGTTTTGGATAGGGTAACGATCCAATAACGTTCTCCGATTCTATCTCCATTCTCGTTGAGCTTTATGTAACCGCTGACGCCGTAGTATATCTTAAGAACTTCCGGTATTACGGATCTTATTGTTTCACCATCATACTTTCCAGTCATCAGTATCGATAATGCTATGACCCATATTGCATCATAGCTGTTATAAGCATAAGGCTCTGGTGTCCTACCAATTCTCTCTTTAACTTGCTTCATGATTCCGATGTAGTTGTCACCTATTGGCGCCGCTATCGGGCTCGGGAATCCAACAGTAGTCACAAATTCAGCTACTTTAGGATCTTCCTGCAAGCCGTACTCGAAGGCTGTTCCATCGCTTCCAAACCACTTGACCCGCCAGAGCACATCATACTCTCTCGCAGAGTGGAAGAAGGTAACAGCCTCGCCATACGTTATCAGGACAACCATTATCTTCTCTGGTGAAATACCCTTGCCGACCAGCTCGTTTACCTTAGATGCAAGACTAGCAACCTCGGCAGAATAATCCGGAGCGGCCTCAGGTATCCTGAGCTCATCAACGACCTCTATGCCATGCTTTTTGGCGTTTTCCTTAATCTCCGCGGCTAAACCATCTCCCCATGGATTAGCTAAGTAAACTAGGATCATGTGAGTGACACCAAGCGCCTTGGCGTATGCTGGGGCAATCTTGCCTTGGTAAATATCTGTCGGGACGAACCTGTAAATATAGTCACCTGGTATGGCAACCCGTGGAGATGTTGATGACTGGCTGATTATGACAATTTTGTTAGAGTCCGCGAATTCTTTTATCTTAAGGATCTCACCACTTGCCATCGGGCCCACAACCGCTTTAACGCCCTTAGCTTGGAGGCTTATGAGCTTCTCTAACGCTACCTCAGGCTTCGTCTCCGTATCCTCGATATAGAGCCTCAATCTCCAGCCCGCCCCGATCCTCTCTAGGAATGCATTCACATCGGCAACGGCAAGTTCAACCGCGATCTTATCATTTTCTCCGAACTTTCCGAGTTGCCCGCTCAGGGGTAATAGTGCCCCAATCGGGATTTCTCCCGAGAGCCCTCCTACAGGAGTCCCTGCCGATACAGTTACTGTTCTAGTTTCCGTGACCGTTTTGATCGTCGGGGTTGGCGGAGGCGTCACGTATGGTGTTACCACCATTCCCACTCCAATACCGATTATCAGCATCACGACGGCCAAGACCACTGCTATAATCTTGCTAACACCTCGCATCATCTCCTCCTCTCACCTCTTTTTCGCTAAGACAATTCACCGATGCTTATAAGATTTTAACAGGATTATAGACCTTAGAGCCTGCTCGGCTAATCATTATTGCGACATCGTTAAAAGCCTGTTTAAATCGGGTTAGGGGGGCGCGTGGAGCATGAGCATCCCGCTACTGAGGGACGCGATCATATTCGCTTCGATACTGACTATGCTGAGCACGGGCCTAACTCTGACATACATGACCACGAAGGTCCCCAATTTCGCGCATGGAAACTTTGCCGCGATAAATGCCTATTTCACGCTCATCATAGCTAAGCTCCTCAACATCAACCCATATGTTGGAGCGGTAGCGGGGTTCTTCTTGGGGGGCGGGATAGCCCTAGTGCTTTACCTCCTCATATTGAAGCCCCTCTTGGATAGGGAGGCGAACTACATAATCCTCATGGTGGCGACAATAGCCTACGACATGATACTACTCTCGATAATCAATATAGTCGCCGATTATCTCAGCAGGGTTCACAAGATAACGTCTAGGCTCTTCCAGCTGAGGGAGTGGGGATATGGTATCGAGATACTGGGCCAGCCCTCCATCTTCATTATCGCCCCACTACTTGCGGCCATAATGGTCATATCGCTATACCTGTTCTTGAATAAGACCAAGTTCGGCATCGCGATGCGGGCTGCAATAGATAACCCGGCACTCGCCGAGACGATCGGGATAAACGTGAACCTCACTTATGCCGTTTCATGGTTCATATCGGGCGGGCTCGCGGGGGTCGGTGGCGCATTAGCCCCACTCCATGTAACCTGCAACACGGACACTGGGACCAGGTTACTGATAAGCATCTTCGCGGCCAGCATTGTCGGGGGGTTCACGAACATTTATGGGGCATTCTTGGGAGGCTTCCTGATAGGCTTGGCGGAGGTGCTCGGAACAGGCTATCTCGCTATACGGCTAGGCTCCTGGATAGTCCCTTACCGCCCCATAATACCGTTAATCTTAATGGCGCTGACTCTGCTCTTCGCGCCACAGGGACTAACCGGCATCAACTGGTCTAGGATTCGCAGGAGGGAAGGACATGATTGAGCTATCAACGATCTCAATATTCCTAACGAACTTGATTATCCTGATCGGGATATTCATCATAATCTCCCTGAGCTTGAACCTCGAGTATGGCTATGCTGGGATACCTAATTTCGGTAAGCTCCTCGCTGTAGCAGGCGGAGCCTATTTCGTCGGAGCGGTCTCAGGAAGAATTCTGGCCCTCGCTTATGGCCAGCCCGCTGGCCTCAGCTATATCGATAAGAACCTCGAGGTGATAGGCTTCCTGAATAATGTTCTCTCATCCTCCCCCCTCCAGTCCATCGGCTTCCTAGTCCTCTCCCTCATAGGCGCGGCCTTCTTCGGCGGCTTACTAGGCTATGTGGCCTCATACCCCGCGATAAGGCTTCGCGGAGACTACTTGGCAATAACCCTACTCGCCATGGGCGAGATCCTATGGGTCATAGCGGATAACTGGCAGCCCTTCATCGGCGGCTCTATGGGCGTCAGGATACCGGACCCATTCAGGTGGGTTGGAAGCCAGTATAGGCCCCTCGCAGTCCTATTAACCGTTCTGGTAACAGCGGCCATAATCTTCCTCTACCTTCAGTATCTTGGAAGATCGCCACTTGGGAGAGTTCTGAAGGCCATGAGGGAGAATGAGCTCTCGGCCAGCGTCTATGGCAAGGATGTTGTCAGGCTAAGGACCAAGACGCTCATCGTGGGGTTCGCGATCGCGGCGATCAGTGGCGCGCTGAACTCCCTCTGGACCGTGAGCGTGTCGCCAAAGGACTTCGAGAGGGTTAGGCACACATTCATGCCATGGGTCATGGTCATAATCGGAGGCGCCGGAAACAATATTGGAGCCATGATCGGCGCCATAATCTTCGTAACCCTCAGGGAACTAATAGTATTCTATAAGTACTCCTTCGAGGCCATAGTCCCATTCGATGTTGTCTGGCTAGAGTACCTCCTCATGGGCATAGCCCTGATAATAGTCTTGATGTATCGGCCGGAGGGCCTGCTTCCCGAGAAGCCGACGAGAACCCTGAGCGAGAGAAGGATCCGGGAGATCGCCGCTCAAGTGGCCCCCGAGAAGTCTCGGGAGGATTAATGTTCTTCTCTTGGAGCTCAAGCATGGCCAAGGTCTGGCCAGCACCCACACCCCTCTCCCACCAATTTACTAGCCAATTACTGAGGCTCCCAATACTCCCCCAGCCACCGGTTACCCGCTACCTGATACTATCGCGCCACTCTCTTATTGAATTATGAAAAGGCCCTCATTCTTAGATACGGTGAACACGTTGAGCCGTGCAAGTTTATATCCAGCTCGCTTATCGCTCACTATCGGCGAAAGAGGGTGGCATCCCCTCCCTGGAACTCAAACGGCTCTACGAAGGATAACAATAATGTGAGGAAGTGTGGGAAGGCGCGGCCCGCCTCGCTGGGCCCCCTGGAGGAGCTCGAGAGCTACGTCCCCAAGGACTGGTGGAAGCATATTTTTGACTCCTTCTATCTTAAGACAGATGGGGATGTCGTGGATGACCTAGATATCACGAGAAAGGAAGTTGACATGATAGTCGAGCTCCTAGGGCTGAGGCCGGAGGATAGGATACTGGATCTATGCTGTGGCCATGGAAGGCATTCCCTAGAGCTGGCTAGAAGAGGCTTCCTGAACGTCGAGGGGCTCGATATCTCGCATTACCTGATTAGGAGGGCTAGGGCCCAGGCAAAGAAGGAGGGCCTGAGGGTTAGGTTCAGGGTGGGGGATGCGAGAAAGCTTCCCTATCCACCGGACTCCTTCGACGCCGTGATACTGATGGGGAATAGCTTCGGCTACTTCGATACGCCGAGCGAGGATCTGAGGGTCTTGAGGGAGGTTATCCGGGTCCTAAAGCCGGGGGGCAAGATCCTCATAGACGTCGCGGATGGCGACTATCTCAGGCAGACCTATCAGAAGAGGTCTTGGGAGTGGATTGATAAGAGGCTCTTCGTATGCAGGGAGAGGTCGCTATCCTCAGACAAGCAGAGGTTGATAACGCGCGAGATAATAACCGACGTTAACAGGGGGGTTGTGACCGAGAGGTTTTATGCTGTGAGGCTTTATAACAGGGAGCGCCTCGAGGTCCTTCTAAGGAGTGCGGGATTCGGCGATATAACCTTCCATGGAAGCCTCTCACCCGAGTCGAAGAAGGCCCAGGATCTCGGGATGATGGAGAGGAGGATCGTGGTGACTGCTATGGCTAAGAAGCCATGGTCTTCGGCTTGGAAGAGAGTTAACCACTCTAAGCTGGTGGTCGCTGTTCTGCTGGGAGACCCCTCCAAGAGGGATCCGGTGAAGCCGGGCGGCATATTCGACGACGATGATATCTACACGATTAATGAGCTGATGAGGGCCCTCAGCAAGCTGGAAGAGTATGAGTTCATCTACCTATTTAATCATGATGCGCTTATTCAAGATCTGATCAAGCTTAAGCCGAAGATAGATTTCGTCTTTAACCTCTGTGATGAAGGCTTCGATAACGATCCTAGGAAGGAGCTTCACATACCAGCCCTGCTCGAGATGCTGAAAATACCCTATACTGGCGCTGGTCCACAGTGCTTGGCCCACTGCTATGATAAGTCGCTGGTTAGGGGTGTTGCGAGGGAGATGGGGATACCGGTTCCACGAGCAGTCTTCATCATGCCGGAGGACAAGTCCTTCAACATACCCTTCGGGTTCCCGGCGATAGTCAAGCCTAATTACGGCGATAGCAGCTTCGGCATAACCCAGAGGAGCGTCGTCTATAATGAGGAGCAGCTTATAGAGGCTGTATCCGAGCTGAGGGAGAAATTCGGATATGATAAGCCGATTCTTGTGGAGGAGTTCCTGACCGGCAAAGACCTAACCGTCGGCATAATAGGTAACCCGCCGGAGGATTATATTGTCCTCCCGATAACGGAGGAGGATTACTCGGTCCTGCCAGAGGGCCTGCCGCCGATATGCGGGTATGAGGCCAAGTGGCTCCCGGAGTCACCATACTGGAAGATCAGGTCTGTTCCAGCGGATCTCCCCGAGGATACTAGGGAGTTCATAATAGAGAAGAGCCTCCAGCTATTCACAAGGCTTGAGTGCAGGGATTATGCGAGGTTTGATTGGAGGCTTGATTCCGAGGGCTGCCCGAGGCTTCTCGAGGTCAATCCGAATCCGGGCTGGTGCTGGGATGGCCACTTAGCGAAGATGGCGAAGTATGCTGGGATGGATTACTCGGATATGCTCCGCGCTATCCTCAAGGCGGCTGAGAAGAGGCTCGGGATACAGCCGAGGGCTAGAGTTGAGGTCCCCGCTGCTAGCGATGCCTCCCAGAATCAGCTATGAGGCCTCCTTTCACTCGAATAATTCTGAGACGGCCTTCTCGAACTCCCCCAAAACTTTCTCCAATTCTATTGTTTGGAGGACGCCATCCCTGACTATTATCCTGCCATCCACGATGACGTCTCTCACATCGGATCCGGAGCCGCAGTATGTTAGTGCGGTGTACGGATCTCTTATCGGCCGATATCTCACCTTCCGGGTGTTTATCACGACTATGTCAGCTCTCTTGCCGACCTCGATGCTGCCGATCATGTGGTCTAGGTTTAGGGCCTCCGCGCCGCCCCTAGTAGCCATCCTAGCCGCGTTCCTCGCGGGCAGGCTGCTCGGATCCATATACTTGAGCTTCTGGAGTAGGGATGCTATCTTCATATCCTGTATTATGTCGAGGGTGTTGTTGCTTCCAGGCCCATCGGTCCCGAGCCCAACCCTTATCCCCATCCTCATCATCTCCTCTATTCTCGCGGCGCCGGATGCGAGCTTCATGTTCGAGACGGGATTGTGGGCAACGGCAACATTCCTCTCCCTGATTATCCTAAGATCCTCATCATTCAAGTATATCGCGTGGGCTATAAGGACATCTTTCTTCAGGAATCCTATCTCGTCTAGAGCCTTGATGGGCGTCTTCCCATGAGCCTTCACGAACTCATCTACTGGGGGTTTCGTCTCCGCCAAATGTATGTGTATCCCGACGCCGAGCCTATCAGCCTCCTCCCTCACCCTACGCAGAAACTCTAGGCTGCAGGAGTATTCTGCATGAGGCCCGAGCGCCGCCCAGATCATCCCCCTCCATCTATGATATCTCCTCGCGAACTCTGTGCCCTTTCTCAATATCTCCTCCGAGGCCCGGTCGCTGAATAGCTCGACCAACCCTTCTGAAAGCACTCCCCTTATCCCGACCTCGACAGCGGCCTCCGCGACCTGATCCATGTAGAAGTACATGTCATTGAAGCATGTTACACCGTTAAGGGCCATCTCCGCCGCAGCGACCAGCGCGCCGATCCTTACGTGCTCGGGCTTGAGCCTTGCTTCAACAGGCCAGACATACTCCTTAAGCCACTTCTCGAGAGGCTGATCCTCGAAGGCGTTTCTGAAGAGCGTCATTGGCGAGTGGGTGTGGCAGTTCACGAAGCCCGGCGTAACAATGCATCCCCGGGCATCAATCTCCTCCTCGCCGCGAATCTCATCCCTTCCAACATAGCGTATCTCGCCATCCTCAATTCCTATGGAGCCAGGGCTAAAGACCCTCATTTCATCATCCATGGTCAGGATTATGCCGTTCCTCACGGCAACCTCATACTTCTCCATAGTCGGTGGATGAGCTTATGAGAGGCTGGAGATAAATTTTGTGAATCTTGAATAGTTTTTTGATCCTTAGGGTGGTCAGCCTGCCCGTCGCGTATCACGGATCAACCTGGACGTTGCTCATCATCCCAGATTTATTGTGGAGAGCGGTATATTAAATGGTTTACCGCAAGCCTATCTGGTGGATGGGGTATGCCGGTCTCGCTCATAATCAGCTGTGGATGCGGGTTTAAGACGACAAGCCTCGAGGAGGCTGAGGAGCACGCTAAACAGACAAGGCATGTTCTGAGGATTCAGGGATCTGTTACGCCATATTCCAAGTAGTCTTTCCTTGGTGGGCTTGTTGGCGCTCGAGGATCTTGCTAGAGATCTGGAGAAGTTGATGGCGAGGGAAGATGTGAGGCGGGTCGTCGAGTCTAGGATCAAGTCGTTCAAGGAGGCTCTCTCAAGGCCGGCTGAGGACGTGTTCAGGGAGATCGTCTTCTGCATTCTCGCCGCGAACTTCACGGCATTGGGAAGCCTCAGGATCGTGGGGGAGCTTGGTGATAGGCTGATGAGCCTTAGCGTGGAGGAGCTCGCCGAGGAGCTGAGGAGGCTGGGCCACAGATTCCCTGAGGCGCGCGCGAGATACATCATTGAGGCGAGGATGAAGTTGCCCATGATATTTGAGGCTCTCAGATCGGGCCGGGGCGAACATGAGCTTAGAGACTGGCTCGTAGAGAATATTCGCGGTCTCGGGATGAAAGAGGCAAGCCACCTTCTCAGAAATCTAGGATACCAGGATGTGGCGATAATAGACTTCCACGTGCTCAAGGTGTTGAAGAGATATGGCGTGATAGGCGAGTTCAAGTCCCTCACGAGAAGGCGATATCTCGAGATCGAGAATATCTTGAGAGGGCTGGCGAGGAGACTTGGCCTGAGCTTAGCTGAGCTTGACCTCTACCTCTGGTACATGGATACGGGGAAGATCCTGAAATGAAGTTCATCTCCCCGGGAGCGCTCCCTCGAGCCTTAGAAGATATTCCCTAACCTTTTTGCTGAAGCCGCCTCCAGCTATCCTGCCATCCTTTCTCAAGACCCTATGACATGGGATTATTATCGCGATCGGGTTTCTCGCCAAGGCGTTAGCGACAGCCCTCCAAGCCCTCGGCCTACCAACCTCACCCGCAACCCAGCTATAGCTCCGGGTCTCGCCATACGGTATCTCTCTAACCTTTAGCAGAACCCTCCTCTCAAACTCCGGGCGCTCAAGCCTAAATGGATAATCGAAGACAACACACTCTCCAGAGAGATAGGCCCTAAGATCTTGGATAAGCTCTTGGAACTCGCCGAGATCAAGCCTTGGACGAGGATGATATGTGCCAACTTCATTCTCCAGATGTCTCAATCTCCTATAAAACCCAACCCTAACAAGCTCATCGCCAACCTTCACAAACCCTATTATGAAAAAGCCCACCTCTAAATACCCATAATACGCCTCGGTCATTTCTATGCGGGCAGCCAACATTAATATCTGATAAGTGTTCAAGTCTTTTTCGATGGTTATGGGTGGTCCTTATCATATTCTTGCTAAGCCTGGTGAGGTCGCTGAGAGGGTTATAGCTGTTGGCGATCCCGCGAGAGTGGAGCAGGTCTCGAGGCTCCTCGATAATGCGAGGCCTGTGAATCTTCATCGTGGATTCCCGGTGTATACGGGTGAGTATTGTGGTGTCAGGGTCTCGGTGGCTTGTCATGGTATTGGCGGCCCATCATCCGCGATAGCCTTCGAGGAGCTAATAATGCTCGGGGCGAAGGTGATCGTGAGGCTGGGGACTGCGGGCGGTCTTCTACCAGACATGGAGCCTGGAGAGCTCGTTATACCAGATGCTGTTGCCAGCCTCTCCACATATGGTGTTCTAGCAACATATGCTCCCGGGATTCACCTTCCGCTAGCGCCGAACTATGAGGTCTTGGAGGCCCTTGTCCAGGAGGCGAGGAGGAGTGGCGCGAGCTTCCGGATCGGGGCTGTGGTCTCTAATGATGCATTCTACGCTGAGAGTCATGAGTTTGCGATGGAGTGGGCCAAGAAAGGGGTTATAGCGATAGAGATGGAGTGTGCTGCTCTATTCGGCGTTTCGAGGATGAGGGGGATAAAGTCGGGCGCCCTCCTCATTCTAAGCAATAACGTGGTGCGGGAGACGCCTATACTGACGGCGGATAAGCTCGAGGATAGCGTCAGGAAAGCCGCGAAGATAGTCCTTGAGGCCTTGCGAAAGATCGAAATGAAGTAGGCTAGCGTCCTACAATATTATGCATCGCGACTAGGTCTTTCTTGAAGGGCCTAAGCTCCCTCGGTATCTCGACCTCTATTGGATCCCTCAGCGATAACCCTCTCTCCTTCTTCATCCTCCAGACCATTGAGTTGAACTCTATTATCGCGTCAGTGTACTTCGTGTATGCTCGGCTCCACCTCACTCTCGGGAACCTCTCGAGGTGGATGCTCTTCTTAGAGTACAGCTTTCTCCAGATATAGTCGGTGATGAATGGTGTGATCGGCGCTAGCAGGAGGAGAATGGTCCTGAGAACCTCATGAAGCGTATACCATGCAGCCTTTTGCTCGCTCTTCGAGAAGCCCCTGCCATAAGCCCTTTGCTTCGACATCTCGATATAGTGGTCGGCGAATATATTCCAAGTGAAGTTCCTTATCGCGGTTGCTGGTATGAAGAAGTTGAAGTCGCGGTATCCCTCATAGCACTTACGGGCTGTTTCTGCGAGCTCGGCGAGAATCCACCTGTCTGTCGGCATGAGCGCCGCCCTCCTAGGCCTCGGGAATAGCGAGACATATCTCGCGATGTTGAGGAACTTCGTTATGAACTTCCCCGCATTTGCTATCCTCTCCTCAGAGATCCTGAAATCCTCTCCTAGGCTCGACTCCTGAGCGCACCAGAACCTGAACCTGTCTGCTCCATATTTTTCGATTATTGGCGCCGGGTCTATCACGTTCCCCTTGCTCTTGCTCATCTTCTCCCCCTTCTCGTCAAGCCCTGTCCCGCTTATCCAGACGTGCTTAAAGGGCATCTTGCCCGTGAGCTGATAGCATCGGAGAACCGTGTAATAGAGCCAGGTCCTTACGATGTCCTTGCCCTGAGGCCTGATCGCGACCGGGTAAGCCCTCCTGAAGAAGCGCTCATCACGACCATACTTTGTTATGAAGAGCGGCGAGATGCTCGAGTCCATCCAGGTGTCGAAAGTCCTTGTCTCGCCGATGAACCTGTCATGGCCGCATTTCCTGCATTTCTTGAATGGTGGATTCTCGGCCCATGGGCGATAATACCTGCCGGGCGGCGGTAGATGGGGCTCGCCACACCTCTCGCAATACCAGATCGGTATCTCAGTCCCATAGTATCTCCGCCTACTAATCGGCCAGTCTATCCGAAGCGAGTCTATCCAGTCTATGAGAAGCCTTCTATGCCGCTCCGGATGAAACTTCATGGTCGCAGACTTCTCCTTCAAAATCTCGGCGAACTCGAGCTGCTTCAGATAATAATCCTCCATGGGTATGATCTCGATCGGCGTCTTGCTCCTTTCGCAGACCGGGGTCCTATGCATTATCTCCTCAATCTTCACGATCAGCCCCATCTCCTTGAGATCCCTGATTATCGCCTCTCTAGCCTCCTCGATCCTCATACCAGCATACTTGCCAGCCGCCTCTGTCATCCTTCCCTCCTGATTTATCGCGACTATCTCCTTGAGCCCAAGCTCCCTGAATAGAAGCACATCCGTATAGTCTCCATAGCTGCAGATCATTACGGCGCCGGTCCCGAATTCCGGCCTAGCAGCTGGATGCGGTATAATCTCGACACTCCTCCTGTATATCGGTACGATCGCATGCTTCCAATGGAGGTGAGTATACCTCTCATCACTCGGGTTCACTATCACGGCTTGGCATGCTGCTAGGAGCTCCGGTCTCGTGGTCGCTATTATCAGGTCGCTTCCATCCTCCTCGACCCTGAACTTGATGTAGACTAGCTTCGCAGGCCTCTCCTCATACTCTATCTCAGCATCAGCTATCGTTGTCCCGCACTCCCAGCAGTAGTTATTCGGCCTAGTGGCGGAGTAAATCAGCCCGCGATTCCAGAGCTCGATAAAGGTGGCTTGGGTAAGAGTTCTATACTCCTCGGAATCAGTCCTGTAATAGTTGTCGAAGTCTCCGCTAAGCCCCATCCGCTTCATCAATGCTATCATCTCGGCCTCGAGCTGATCTAAGGTCTCCCTGCAGAGCTCGAGGAACTTCTCCCTCGGCACATCTCTTATCGAGATACCCCTCACCTTCTCAGTATAGATCTCGACGGGCAGGCCATTTCTATCAATCCCTATAGGGAAGTAGACCTCATAGCCCATCATCCTAGCAGTCCTAGCAATCATGTCTATCTGGGAGTAGTGGGCGGCGGCTCCAATATGCCAAGGCCTTCCAGATGGATAGGGCGGAGGGGTATCAATAAGGAAGAGGGGCCTCCTACTCCTAGGATTAAACCTGTAAATCCCCTCCCTTCTCCAAAGCTCCAGAAGCTCCTCCTCAAGCTTTGGATTCCAATGCTTCTCAAGCTCGCTCGACATGAGCATCAACTTCACCTATCCAGCTCTTAAATAAACCTCTTAGTAAAGAGGGTATTAGAAAAGGAGTAAGGAAGGAAGTAGGGGAGGGAGTATATTTTGGTGTTCTGGGCTTTCTAGCCCTTCTCCTCTCATTTCATCGAGGAGCTTTCGGGGGGACCCTAGACACCCCACATCTATCTGCCGTTAGGCATCAAAAAGAGGTTTGGGGGTCCTCGCGTTTGCGCACTCCTCGTAGTAACACTTCGCCAGGTTCTTTACCGCTATCACGTCCCTATCCTTTTCCAAGCCGCATCTTTGGCATCTCCTGAGCCTGCACCCATTTGAGCTTAGATCCAGTTCACCTTCACACATCGGGCATAGGCTCGACGTATACGCTGGATCAACATACTTCACGTTAAGTCCATGAAGCCTCGCCTGATACTCCAATATCCACTGGAATTTTCTATAACCCCATCTATGCAACCGCCCATTAAGCTCTTTGGAATCCTTATCTTCCTTATAGATCTCGAGATCCTCCATCACGATTACAGTAGCCCCGATCTCAAGCGCCTTACCGATAATCTCCCTAGCCACTTTATAGTAGATCTCCCTGATCCTTCGCCACTCTCGTCCTCTATACTTCTCCAGTAACCTTCTTCGCAGCCCCCTGCCGCGGATCCTTGTTTGAATTCGCCGACGCTTAAGGAAATATCGAGTCCTAATAATTCCCTCATTAGTCTCGAACCTCTCAACGAAATCATTGTTACCATAGACGATGACATTCTCGTTGACATCGACGGCGACAACCCTTGCATCAGTGTTCGGCTCTGGTAACACGACCGTCTGGTAGAAGCTGACATTCAAGTAAAGACCATCATCCCTCAGCACCAGCCGCGCCTCGCCCATTTCCATTCTTTTGAACCTCTCGTGATACCTCCCATGAAGTAGCTTCAGCGTAACCCGCCTCCCGTTATGAACAGCTATCGAGACCATCCAGTTTTCGACATCAAGCCTAAATAAATCCTTGTGCAGCCATATTGTCCGCCCCTTAAACGTCGGCCTATCCTTCTCACACATCCCCAGCCTCTTCAACTCCATGAGGGACTTGTAGATACTTGTGGCATGCCGGCAGGCGGTAAAAATATAATGCGATGGCAATGTCGGGTATCTCTGCCGCAGCTCCTGGTACTTTGCATGATACAATTCCACGAAACTCGTAATATGATTGCTTGCAGCGAGCTTGATGAGTTCATTCACGATCCTCCGATACTCATAGAATAGGCGGTATATCTCCGAGATCACTGATTCATCAACATCCGCGAGATCCACCTTAAATCTCGCCGTAAGCGTTATCTTCTCCACGGGCATCCTCACTCCACCTCCGGATCAGCTCCCAATGATGTCGAGGACATCCTGCTCTTACCATCAAGCTATGGCCTGCTCTAACAGCTCGTATATCTCTGCCCTCAGCCTCTCCCATTAACGGATTACCGAGAAACTTGGCATAGAACCGGCAGAACTCGAAGACATCATCCCTGATCTTCGCATAATCATCTAGCTTGACCCTGAAATCCCCCCTCTGCCACCCACATAGCCCCTCGAGCATCGCCAGCAGCGGCGCCATCAACGACATTAAAGGCCGAGATGACATGCATGTTTGTTAAGGATAAGTCCAAGGGCTATGAGAAGGTATGCGGGGAGTGTTGCGGGGAGTGCTTTCAATGAATACGGGGATTCGGCATACTTGAGCGAGGATATGATGGAGACTAGGAGCCCCGTCAGGAGTATCTGGCCGGGAGATGTTGTGATTCTAGAAGGGGGATAAAGTGGTGGGGATGGTCTAAGCGGATGAGGACTAGGATGGTTGTCCTAGCCCGATTGATGGAAATCCAAAGACTCAGGAATTCGCGCTAAGACCTCTTATTGTTACGACTGTTGATAGGCGGGGTAGGATTTAGGAGATTTTATATATTGAGAGAAGCATAAGGCAGTCTGTGATCTATGTGGAAGCGATAGGCTGGGGAGGATGGGGTTCAGAATACCCACTATATTTGAGATCCGAGATGATGGTAGTATCAAAGAGGAACATATATCTCATGGATTCGTCAGACAGGATATAGTGGTCTAACTGTATAGCAATTACGGTGATCTATGATCCTAGGTCGAAGATCTTCGAGGATATCATATATCGCATTGGAGCTATAAAGCCTGTTGGGAAATAGTTAAGAGGAGAATCTTTTCCCTCGGTTGAGGAGGCTGGCGATGAGCAAGAGGGTCGAGAAGATCGAGGAGCCCGTCCCAGCGGTCGTCGAGCAGATAGTGGGGAGGACTGGTGTAACCGGCGAGGTCACCCAAGTCAGGGTCAGGATACTCGAGGGAAGGGATGCTGGCAGGGTTATCTCGAGGAATGTTAAGGGCCCTGTGAGGGTCGGGGATATCTTAATGCTCCTCGACACGGAGCGCGAGGCCGAGAAAATAAGGTGAGGTGACTCGGAGCATGCCGACGAAGCATAAATGCGCCTTCTGTGGAAGGGAATTCCTCCACGGAAGAGGCATATTGTATGTGAGGAATGATGGGACGCAGCTCTGGTTCTGCTCCCGAAAATGTAGGGTCAGCATGATAGACTTCAAGAGGGATCCGCGAAAATTCAAGTGGACGGAGAAATACGCGCCGGAGGCTGTTAGGGCCCGGTAAAGCTGTTGCTTAAGGAACATCCATATATTATTGCCTATCCAGGCACGTGGTATGAGCGAGAGAAGCGAGATCGAGAGGACATTCGTAATGCTCAAGCCGAGCTGCATTCAGAGGGGGCTCATGGGAGAGGTCATCTCAAGGTTTGAGAGGAAGGGGCTTAGGATACTCCAGATAAAGATCATGAAGATGTCTAAAGAGAAGGCGGAGGAGCTTTACAAAGTTCATGAGGGGAAGCCATTCTATCAGAGCCTGATAAACGCGATATCGGGCAAAACCGTGGCCTTAATGGTTCTTGAGGGCAGGAGGGCGATAAGCGTTGTGAGGAAGCTGATAGGCGCGACTGACCCGGCGCAGGCTGAGGCGGGCACCATCCGAGGAGACCTCGCAATAGATCTAACAGATAACCTGATCCATGCCTCTGATAGTCTTGAATCCTATGAGCGTGAGCATAGGATATTCTTCACCGAGGAGGAGCTTGAGACGCTATGATGCTCCAGCTGAACCATAAATGTTAAGAGCTAGAGGCTATAAGCCCACTTAAGGAGGTTGTCGACCATTAAGCCCCTTCCAGCCCAGCCGGAAGTGAATATTGGGACCTTAGGCCATGTTGATAATGGCAAGAGCACAATAGTTCAGGCGATAACAGGGATCTGGCCCGCAAGGCACTCCGAGGAGCTGAAGAGGGGTATCACTATCAAGATAGGATACGCCGATGCGGCGATCTACAAGTGTCCCAGCTGCGAGGAGCCCCATAACTACACGAATCAGGAGAAGTGTCCGAGATGCGGCTCGAAGACGGAGTTCGTGAGGGCGATCTCGTTTATAGACTGCCCGGGCCACCACTCCCTAATGATAACCATGCTATCCGGCGCGGCCCTTTTCGACGGAGCGATATTCGTCGCGGATGTTAGACACAAGTTCCCACAACCACAGGATCGAGAGCATCTCCAGGCAGCGTTAATCCTCGGTGTAAAAAACATGATATTCGCCCAGAATAAGATAGATGTCTCGACGAGGGAGAGGGCGATAGAGAACTATGATGAGATCAAGAACTATACCAAGGGGACTATTGTAGAGGGGGCGCCGATAATCCCGGTCTCCGGCCAGCAGGGTGTTGGAATAGACGTGCTCCTCTGGGCCATGGAGAAGTTTATCCCAACTCCTCCACGAGAGCTGGATAAGCCATTCCGCATGCCGATCCTAAGATCATTCGACATTAATCCTCCTGGAACGCCGGCGCAGAATCTGAGGGGCGGCGTTATAGGGGGCTCGATAATAAGGGGCGTTGTCAGGGTTGGTGATGAGATAGAGATCGCTCCAGGCCCGCTCATAAATGGGAAATGCGAGCCGATAATCACGGAGGTCGTGAATATCAGGGCTGGAGGTAGAAATGTTGAAGAGGCTAGGAGCGGGGGATTAACAGGAATAGAGACGAAGCTCGATCCAGCCTTAACCAAGGCTGATGGAATGACTGGGAATATGGCCGGGAAGCCCGGGACCCTGCCGCCAATCCGAAGCCACCTAGAATTGGAGTATAAGCTCTTCGAGAAGGTTGTTGGATTAAGCGAGGATGTGGCGGTCGCCCCAATAAGGGAGCGGGAGGCCCTCGTGATAAACGTCTACTCCGCTGTAACAAGCGGCATAGTCACGAGGCGGACGAGCGATAGGATAGAGCTGGAGCTGAGGAGACCTATAGTCGCTGAGGATGGTGATAAGGTCGCGATCTCGAGGATCATGGGATCGGCTTGGAGGCTAATCGGGTACGGGAAGATAGTCTAGGATGAAGGTACTAGTTGATGCCAGCTTCCTGATGCTATGTGCGGAGGCTGGTAGAGACTTCATACGGCTGGCGGAGGATGTTATTGGAGAGCCCATGGAGCCGTATATAACAGAAGAAGTCCTCAATGAGCTGAGGAGCATTGCTGGGAAGGGTGGCAGGAGAGGGCGGCTCGCATCCATCGCCTTGGAGATAGCAGGCAGGATGCATGTTATCGGAGGAGGGGGTGAGATGCCCGCGGACATGAGACTTCTCCAAGAAGCTGCGCGCCTCAAGGCGGCCATAGCCACGATGGACATGAACCTGATAAAAAGGGCTAGATCCCTAGGAATACCCGTGATAAGCATCAGATCGGATAAGAGGATAATTTTTGAGGGGTTTAGGCTATAGGCCGGAGAGCAATCCTTAAATCGGAAGCAAATATCTAAATTTTACTGGTTTTTGAAGGGTTAGGAAAATGTTCTACCTCGTGGAAATAGAAGATGTTGTCGCGATTCCCCCAAGGGATTTTGGCAGGCCGCTTAAGAAAGTGGTATTAGAGAGGGTTAAGGAGGCTTATGAGGGTAAGATCCTAGAGGATCTCGGATATGTTGTCATGGTGGTGGATGTTGAGGCTGATCCTGTCGGCGTGCTCCTCCCGAGGGATGGAGCGACATATCATAGGGCTAGGGCGAAGCTCCTCTGCTTCTATCCGAGGATACAGGAGGTTGGCGAGGGAGAGGTTGTCGAGATCACGGAGTTCGGCGCATTCATCAGGGTCGGCCCACTAGACGCCCTCCTACACATATCCCAGATCATGGATGATTACATAACCTATGATGAGAGGCACTCGGTTTTAATGGGCAAGAAGACGGGTAATAAGCTCGAGGTAGGAGATGATGTCAGGTTTAGGGTTGTAGCGGTCTCACTAACCCATGGCACGACTGGGAAGATAGGGGTTACGACGAGGCAGCCATATCTCGGGAAACTTGAGTGGATTAAGAAGAGCTTGGAGAAGCTCGTGCCCGAGCCGAAGAAGGCGAAGGCCGTGGCGGGTGAGGAGTAGTTGCCCGCAGCTCTCCGAGCATGCAGGGATTGCAAATTCATAACAACATCAAGAGACAGATGCGAGAACTGCGGCTCGACAAACCTCACACAATCATTCTATGGCATGATAATAATCTTGGATGAGGAGAGGTCGGAGATAGCACGAGATCTCGGGATAAGGAAGAAAGGAGCCTATGCGATCAGAGTCGCTTAAATGGCCTCCGAGACATAGGCTGATCTTCCCCGAGAATGTTAAGAGGCTCCTAAGGGAGCCGGCAGGCAGACTGATATCTGGGGACCCGGATCAGGTGATGAAAGAGGTTAAGCGGCTGATCGAGGCGGATAACCCACCGCTAGTCATCGCGGTGGGTGACTACACCTCGGCCAAGCTCAGGGAGCATGGAGTACGAGTAAACATCTATATCATTGATGGGAGGATCGAGAGAAGGTCATGCCAGATCTTCGATACGTCCGGGCTCAGGGTGATCCAGTGCGTGAATGATCCCGGGACGATATGCCCAGAGGCGGCCTCAAAGCTTCATGAGCTCCTCAGAGAGCCCGACATCAAGGATACGGTTCTCCTCGTGATGGGGGAAGAGGACCTGCTCACCTTAGCCGCGATAATCTCCGCGCCCGAGGGCTCTGCGATAATCTACGGCCAGCCAGGAGTCGGAAGCGTCTACGTGAAAGTGGATAAAGCCCTAAAGAGGAAGGCTCTGGAAATAATCGAGCTCGTGGAATCCAGCGCTCCACATGAGAAGTGAGGTTTATTTAATGGGCGTTAATCATGAGGATTGCCTCCTGAGCTGGAGGTGGATGACTTGCCTCGGAGATACCTCAGGACAAGGAGCAGGAAGAAGAAGTACGTGAGGACTCCGGGCGGCAGAACTGTGATCCACTATGTTGATGAGAAGAGGAGTCATCATCACTGCGCTAGATGCGGCGGCATAATCCACGGGATACCTAGGGAGAAGGACTTCAAGCTCACCCATAGCGAGAGGACTGTGGAAAGGTATTATGGTGGCATCCTCTGCCAGAACTGCTTGGAAGAGCTGATTAGAGCGCAGGTCGCCAAGGAGTGGGAGGCGGTTACACAAGTTTGAAGAACTCCTTAACAGCTGTGAGCGCTATCCTGAATACCGAATCCTCGTCTAGGTTACTCGTGTCGAGGACTAGGTGGAATGGCTCGAAATCCTTTCCCAGCTCTACCCCATAGATTCTCCGGTATAGCTCGGAGCTCTCTCTATCCCGCTTCTTCAGCATCTCCAGAGCCTCCTCGAATGAGATGCCGCTGCGCCTCGACACCCTCCTAGCCCTAACCTCGAGGCTCGCCTTGAGCCATATATTGAATCCGCCTCTATAGAGCCATGGTAGAACCCAGCTATCGATGACGACGTTACCTCTCTCGGCGAGCTCCACGAGCTGTTGATCAACCTCTTTATCGAAGTCCGGGTTCCTTAGCCTCTCCTCGAGGAATCTTAGCCCATCGGCGGTCTCCCACCACTCCACGCCACCCGGCCTATATCCGCGTTTTATCGCCAGCAGCTTCAATCCATCCCCGCCCGAGATATAGGTGAGGTCTAGCGTCTTGGCGAGCCTTCTTCCAAGAGTGCTCTTGCCAGATCCGGCGAATCCACTGATGCAGATCACGATTCCTAGCATCGTGAATCACCGTTCAACCAGCATCAAATAAACCAAACCGCTAGGGGACGTAGAGGAGGGGCTCCCTGCGGAACTCCTCAATCTTCATGAGCTGTTCAAGCCTCCTTAGAACCCTCTCACGGACCTCGACAGGCTTCATCCTCTCCCTCACAATCCTCCCACCCTTTACTAGTGGCTTGAGAAGAGGCTCAACACTATCACCGCATATGGGACACTTCTCGAGCCTCGCGTTGAATGGTGTTATTGTGTCATGCAGCTTCCCGCATCTATAAACCTGCTTCCTGCCGGGAAGCTTACCCTTCTTCGAGAACGGCCTCCCATCCACCTCAACAATATCCATGGCTAGGTCAATTGATGGTGGGAAGGCTATTGAGGTTCCGACGCCGAAGCCGTCTGCTATATCGGCGAGCTCTCGAACTTGCTCCTCATCTAGCCCCCCGCTCACGAATATCTTGACATGTTTGTAGCCTGCTAGATCGAGAGCCCATCTTGCCTCCTCCACGATCTTCCTCATGTTACCCCTTCTAGATCCTGGGGTATCGAATCTAACACCATAAAGCCTCTCGCCCAGAGCCTCAGCCGCCATAAGGGCCTCGAAGCGCTCATCGGAGAGTGTGTCGCATAATGCTATCCTCGGGACATCGGGCGGCATAATCCTGTCAAAGGCCTTCCATGCATCAGGCTGGTTTCCGAATATGAGGATGAGGGCGTGGGGCATTGTGCCGACGGGCTTGACGCCAGCGAGCTCCGCGCCCATTATATTCGAGACGGCGTCGCATCCTCCTATCAGCGCATAGACATCGGCCATCGGCGCTATCGCGGGGTGAATAGACCTTATCCCGAAGAAGATGAGCATCTTCCCATTCGCGGCGATCTTAAGCCTCGCGGCCTTCGTCGCTATGCTTGTGGCATGCCTGAGTATCCCGAGAAGACTAGACTCGTATATGCCATACTCGACGTATCTTCCATCTATCGCCATCACTGGCTCATAGACTCTGAAGAGCTCACCCTCCTCAACCGCGTAGACGTCGACATCCTTCCCCTCGAAAAGTGTTGCGGCCTCGTTAATGCCTGCGGCTATCGCCCAATCATATCCCCTTGGGAAACCATATGCATGGATCTCGGTGTATGCTCTGACATTCGTCTTGCCGGACTTCTCCAAGACCTCCTTGGTTCTGGCGAAATAAATATCGGTAACCCTGCCCGCCAAGATCTCCTCCTCGGAGGCTATATAGAGCTTCCTATCCATGTGCTACACCTCGAACCTGAGCCTTTCTACTGTTGTAAGCTCCGCCTTAAGGATCGCGCTCATGAACCTGAGAGATGCGATATGATCGAATTCATGGATCGTGAATATCGCGTCGATCGGCACAACCAGCTTGTATCCTCTTATGGCGCCGCCGATGGCGGTGCAGAGGACGCATATATTCCCCAGCAACCCCGTCAATATCAGAGTCTTAATGTTCTTCGATCTAAGAATATGGTCGAGCGGGGTCGAGTAGAAGGCATCATAGCTCAGCTTCCTAATCCTTATCTCGCCATCAGCTGGCTTGAGCTCATCAACGATCTCTGCGCCCCACGTCCCCTCAACAGCATGTTCACCCCAGATCTTGAACTCTGGATCATCTTTAACATGCCAGTCTTGGGTATAGATCACGGTGGCGCCGGCTTTTCTCGCGGATGATAGGAGGCGCTTAATCGGCTGGATGATCCCCTCAGCACCCTTTGCATAAAGCTTCCCAGAGGGGTTCGCGAAATCATTCTGAACATCTATTATCAATAGAGCGGACTCCACTGGCTTAACAACGACATCCCTGACCTCGAGCCTTTCTGGGAGCTTCAATGCCTCGGGAAAGCTCGTCATTAATAAGCCCTCTAGCATAGTTTACAGCCGTGAAAATAACTTTTGCGGAATACCTTGAAGGCGGGAGGGCTTATATTTAGGATGGAGAGGCTTCCCTGTAATGAGTAGTGGTGAGGAGATAGTACTGCCGCTCTGTACCTCATGTAAGAAGCCTATAGAGCCTCATGAACATGCGGTCAAGTTTCCATGCCCGAACTGCGGCAAGGTTATCATCTGGCGATGCAGGCTATGCAGGGAGCTCGCAAAACCCTATATCTGCCCCTCATGCGGATTTATGGGACCATGAGGTGATTCATATATGGCTAAGGTGGCGATTATAGCGGAGATAATGCCCGAAGACCCCGAGATGGACCTAGACCAGCTCATCGAGAGGATAAGAAGTAGCCTCCCCCAAGATTTCGAGCTAAAGCAGGTGGAGACCAAGCCTGTCGCCTTCGGCCTAAAACTGGTGAGAGCCATGTTCGTGCTCCCCGAGAGAGAGGGCTCATCAGAAATTCTTGAGAAGGTCTTAAGCCAGGTGGAGGGGGTTCAGGAGGTAAACATAGTCGCATCAACTAGGATATAGCCTGCCTTAGAATGCGCTATTGTGACTTAAATAGTGGCTGAGCATCTATTGATAGCGCGGAATAAATGAGTCCACGCGAGTTGCGTCTGAGAGTTGTCGAGGCCCGCCAGAGAGACGTGGGATATGGGATAGCGAGGATTGACCGGGAGGTTGGGGCCGCGGCGGGATTCCAGACAGGAGATGTGGTGGAGATTATTGGGAGGAAGGTTACCGCCGCAACCCTTTGGCTCGGCTACATGGAGGATGAGAAGGACGCGATCAGGATTGATGGTTATATCAGGAATAATGCCGGAGTATCCTTGAATGAATGGGTTACGATTCGCGAGGCTAAGGTTAGTGAGGCCCAGCTCGTCGTTCTCGCCCCAATAAACTCCTCGATAAAGCCTGATGAGAATTTCACGAGGCTTGTTAAGAGCAGGTTGATCGAGTACCCGATAGTGCAGAAGAACGTTATCCCCGTAATGTTCTTTGGAAACCTTTTCACGTTCGCGGTCCTGCAGACCAAGCCTCAGGGCGTCGTCAAGATAACGCCGAGAACCAGGCTCATAATACACTCGAAGGCGATGCAGGAGAAAGTCCTGAAGACTACGGTCACCTACGAGGATATAGGAGGATTGCATGAGCAGATACAGAGGATAAGGGAGATGATAGAGCTGCCGCTCCGCTATCCGGAGCTATTTCAGAAGCTGGGGATAGAGCCGCCGAAGGGAGTCCTTCTCTATGGCCCGCCTGGATGCGGTAAGACGCTTCTAGCTAAGGCCGTGGCTACAGAGGCTGAGGCGAACTTCATACTTGTAAATGGTCCGGAGATTATGAACAAGTACTATGGTGAGAGTGAGGCGAGGCTGAGGGAGATCTTTAGGAAGGCAGAGGAGAATGCCCCATCAATAATATTCATCGATGAGATCGATGCCATTGCGCCGAAGAGGAGCGAGGTTACGGGTGAGGTTGAGAAGAGGGTTGTAGCCCAGCTTCTAGCCCTGATGGATGGCCTCGAGAGTAGGGGGCAGGTGATAGTCATAGGGGCGACGAATAGGCCTAATGCCCTCGACCCAGCCCTCAGAAGGCCTGGGAGATTCGATCGTGAGATCGAGATAGGGATTCCAGATAGGAATGCGAGGAGAGAGATACTCCAGATACATACCCGGGGTATGCCGCTATCGGAGGATGTTGATCTTGATAGGCTCGCCGAGATCACTAAGGGCTATACGGGCGCTGATCTCGCAGCTCTTTGCAGGGAGGCAGCGATGAAGGCTATCAGGAGGATTCTACCGAGCATAGACTTCTCGGAGGAGAGGATACCGCCGGAGATACTGGATAAACTTGTGGTTACCATGAAGGACTTCCTAGACGCTTTCAAAGAGATAACACCGACAGCGCTCAGGGAGATAGAGATCGAAATACCGAATGTCCGCTGGGAGGATATTGGCGGGCTCGAGGATGTCAAGCGCCAGCTCGTGGAGTCGATAGAGTGGCCGTTAAAATATCCGGAGAAGTTCGAGAGAATGGGGATAAAGCCTCCAAAGGGAATACTGCTTTACGGGCCGCCAGGATGCGGAAAGACTATGCTCGCAAAGGCCGTGGCCACGGAGGCCGAGGCAAACTTCATATCGGTCAAGGGCCCCGAGATCTTCAACAAGTGGGTCGGAGAATCGGAGAAGGCCGTCAGGGAGATCTTTAGAAAGGCTAGACAGGCAGCACCATGTATAATCTTCTTCGACGAGATAGAGTCCGTCGTTACGAGGAAGGATCTTGCAGAGGATTCATCCGGCGTCTCCAGCAGGGTGACAAGCCAGATCCTCGCAGAGATGGATGGAATTGAGGAGCTGACGGACGTGATAGTCATAGGAGCCACTAATAGACCCGACCTACTCGACCCCGCGATATTAAGACCCGGTAGATTCGATAAACTGATCTACGTGCCTCCACCAGATGAGAAGTCGAGATATCAGATTCTGAAAATATACACGAGGAAGATGCCGCTCGCGCCGGATGTCTCGCTCAAGGAGCTGGCCATGAGGACGGAGATGTATAGCGGGGCTGATTTGGCTGCCCTATGCAGGGAGGCGGCGATGAACGCGCTTAGAAGGAATCTTGACGCCGAGTATGTGACGAGGCAGGACTTCGAGCAGGCCCTAGAGATCGTTAAGCCCAGCATAACGCCGCAGCTCCTAAAGGAGTATGAGCGGATGAGCGAGATGATAAGATACAGGAAGGAGCAGCTGACGATGATAGGATGAGGAGGACATGTCGGGGAGAGAGTATAGCAGGAAGCTGGTTAGGCCTGGGAGCGAGATCTACTCGAGGATAATAGAGGTCTTAGAGAAGCTTGGCGGTAAAGCGATGGAGTCAAACCTTCTCGAGGAACTTAAGAAGAGGGGCTTCGATGTCAGCCTACCCGAGCTAAGAAACATGCTGATGAAGCTCGAAATAAGGGATAAGGTCAGAGTCCTCAGCCTAGATGAGGAGAGAAGGGTCGTCGAGCTCCTAGTAAGGCTTAGAAGCCCTGAGAAGGCCTAGAACCACTGATCAAGGCTTGTAACGCCCCTAGTCTTCTTGAGTGCCTCCTCGAGCTCCTTCAAGGCCTTCTCAACCCTCTCCTCGGAGAAGTCATGCTCATCACACAGCATCCTCTTAACACCATCACGATCAATCTCCCTCCACTCGATCCTATAATCCGTCGTGACATCCGGGTTTAGGAATATGCGCCTAATCTCCTCGGGATCAACATCAAGGGTTTTCCCAATAGCCTTTAGAGCCTTCTCAGCCGATCCATAAGTCTTGATGAGCTTTAGCGCGGTCTTAGGCCCAACGCCCTTAACACCCTCACAGTAATCAGTCCCAACAAGTATCGCGATATCTATTAGCTGCTCCCTAGTTATTCCAAGTCCCTGAAGCAGCTTATCGAGATATATCAGCTCCGGCTCAACCTCCACATACTCCTTTCTCCCGGGGAGCTTTCTTCTGCCCACGATCGAGAGGTTCCTCACAAGCCTCGGCGATCCGAAGAGGAGCGAGTCGAAATCCTGTGAGCCGGATGCATAGGCATCCCCCCTCATCGCTATGTATGCTGCCTGGGCCTCCCCCTCACTCGGAGCCTGCACCACGGGTATGCCCATGAGGCTTAGGAGCTTTTTCGAGCTCTCGACTATGAACTCGTTGAGGGTCGCGGCCTGCTTAGCATATTTCTGGGCCTCTTCGAGCCTCCCCTCGGCAAGAGCCTGTTCATAGAGCTTCTGGGCCTCCAGCCTCCTCTCACTCCTCTCCTCAACCGTCGCCCTCTTCAGCTCAGGAGGCCTCCCATCATAGACAAAGACCGGCCTTATCCCGATCTTGAGGAGATTTATCGTCCTGAAGAATAACCCGCTGAGGTGGCTCGTGATCCTCCCATGCCTATCCATGAGGGGCCTCCCATCCTGGCCCCGGATAATAGTGATGAACTGGTAGAGCGCGTTATACGCGTCAAGGGCTATCGCCTTGCCGCCGAGAGACTCTAGGGTAACCGTCTCAACCGCAGTCTCCGGGATTATCTCCCTAATCTTGACCCCCATCCCAGCCCTCCCGGAGAAGAATGCTCGCGAGGCCGTATAAACGTTAGGAGATCTTCCTCAGATCTAGGGCGAAGATGCTCCTCCTCGGGGCAACCTCCATGACCTCCCTGCCAAACTCTATCTCCACCACGTGTTTTAGCTCCAGCGCTTTATCCGCTACGATGCGAGACGCCTCCTCAAGTGATCGGGAGACCATATAGAGGTGTATAATTCCGCGGCGCCTACAGGCTCTAAGCCCCACATCGAGAAACTCTAGAGATCGATATGGCAGATCCATTATCACGCGATCATGCTCCTCGTAAGAATTCTCGAGCACTTCCCGGGCATCGCCAAGCACGGGCGTCACCCGATCCTCAACCTTATTCAGCTTCAGGTTCTCAAGGAGATACTTGTATGCATCTGGGTTGATCTCCACCGCGACGATCCTCGCAGATGGTTGGAGCTTTGCTATGAGTATCGAGAATGGGCCTACGCCCGCGAACATGTCCAGCACCCTCTCGCCGGCCGCGACCTGCCGGGCGATACGAAGCCTCTCTCCCGAGAGCCTAGGATTGAAGAAAACCCTCCTCAAGTCGAGCTTATAGATGCATCCATGCTCTCTGTAGATCGTCTCCGTGCTTCCTGAGCCCGCGACAACTTCAACATCCCTTATCCTATAATCGCCGGTGGTCTCGCCCTTCACCAAGACCATTCTAGCCCTAGGATGTAGGCGTAGTAAAGCCTCCCCGATCTCGCGAGCATAACTCCTCAGCTCATCATTAAGATCAACGA
The DNA here is from genome assembly GCA_021323375.2 of Candidatus Wolframiiraptor gerlachensis. GTDB lineage: Archaea > Thermoproteota > Nitrososphaeria_A > Caldarchaeales > Wolframiiraptoraceae > Wolframiiraptor > Wolframiiraptor gerlachensis. The sequence goes on from JAJPCT020000002.1 coordinate 44,597, forward strand.
GTATCAGGTCTCCTATGATGTCATAGGATGATGGAAGCTTGTCAAGAATGCTGCTTGGAAGCTTTCCAGCGAGATACTCCTTAAGGGATCTCGGCCTTCTCGCCCTCACCTCGAATAATGCTTGAGTAAGTTCCCCGCCAAGCTCCTCCACAAGCCCGTGCACCTCTTCAAGCCTCTTCAGGGGAAAGAAGACGAATCCATTCTCCTCAAAGGGCTTTAATGACTCATCCAGAGTACCCATCGCGATAAGTCTTCTCCTAAGCTCCTCAGCCCTACATCTATGCACCTTAACGGCCTCTCGAAGGATCTTCTTGGATCCATTCAAGGCCTATTCTTCTCCCTTCCCAAGCGCCTCCTTCAGTAGCTTCTCAGCCTTCTCCACGACCTCGACCGCATCTCTCCCGAAGACTAGTATCATGGGCTCCTTGCCCCAGTCGCCCTCATGATAAATGATGTCCGGGACTCTTCCCCCAGCCCTCTTAATCGCCTCCCCGACGCCCCATGGTATCGTGCCACCCTCAATCCTCTTAACATCTTCAGGCTCCAGCCTCCTATCATAGTAGCTGATTATCCAGCCAAGCCTCCTCGCCGCATCTATGAACCTCGGATCATATCTGATGTTAATCGCCGCCCTCTTCCCCGGATCATTCTCAAGTGCCCTTAGCAGGGCTCTTGCAACATGCCGTGAAGCTGAGAACCATGGATGATCTGAGGCCCTCGGCCCATCCGGGTGCCTCACGATCCTCCCTGGGACTCCAGCCACCTCCTCAAGGCTCCTCGCACCCGGGATAGCCATGCAGAGATTCATCTGGCACTCCGGGATAGCCTCTATGAAGAGCCTACTTTCCTCAATTCTCCTAACAGCTTCCCTCATAGCCTCCAAGACCCTAAATTTCTCAGCATCCCTCAGAAGCCTTCCAACAGGATTTACGGGGCCGCTCCCAGCACCAACCTGAAAACCATATCTAATAGCATCGGTTACAAATCTCTTCGCATTCTCCACGGCTTCGAATATGCTCCTCCTCTTGGCGAGCTCGGCGGCTATAGCGGATGCGAACGTGCATCCAGTTCCATGAGTTGTCCTCGCTTTGATCCTCTCAGCCTCATAGATCTTGAACTCGCCCTCGAAGTATAGGACGTCAATTGCCTTCTCTCCCTCAACATGCCCCCCCTTAACAACCACGCCTCTCGCCCCGAGCTCCGAGATAATCTTCGCTGCCCTCTTCTGCGACTCTAGATCCCTGATCCTAATCCCGGATAATGCCTCAGCCTCGAGCGCGTTAGGCGTGACGATATATGCAAGCGGTATGAGCTCCTCGACCAGAGCCTTGACAGCATCCTCTTTCAGGAGCCGCGCACCGCTCTTCGCGATCATCACGGGATCAACGACGATCGGCGCGCCGATACCCCTCAGCTCAGACGCGACGGCCCCTATAATCTCGGATGTATGAAGCATCCCCGTCTTGATCGCGTCGACACCGATATCCCTGGCCACGACCCTTATCTGCTCCCTTATCAGCTCCACGGGCAGGTCATAGACCATAGTTACCTCAACCGTGTTCTGCGCGGTTATCGAGGTTATCGCGCTCATCCCATGGACGCCGAGAGCAGCGAATGTCTTGAGATCAGCCTGTATGCCGGCGCCACCCCCCGAGTCAGAACCAGCAATAGTCAAGGCTCTCGGTATCATCGAGGATAAGCTCGATAATTCGAGGCTTTAAGCTTTAGAGATTGACGATGATGTCCATATGCTCCTTGATTTTCGAGAGCCCATGTTTCTCCCGCGCCGTCACCCCGGAGCCCTTATCATCCTCTAGGGCCATGCCCTCATAGGCGGTCGCGGCAAATGTCTCACATAGGTCGAGCAGGCGCAATATATCATCCGGGTCACCCGCATGAAGATAGATTGTCAGATCGTTGACCAAGAGTATTCTCGTGGGGTTTCGAGCATAATTATCAAGGAGCCTCCTCGCCTCCATTAAATTCATCTCCGCATAATGGAGAACTTCATGCGCATCCTTGCCGAGAAGTCTCGGTGGATAAACCTTGCTGGGTCTCATATATCTTAGACCCCGAACCCCGGGATAATATGATTCCACGGATCTCCCAATGCCACCATACTCTGGCGCGAGATCTATTATCGTAACATCACCTTCCAGCCCCCTATCAATGAGAAATTTGAGAAAGCTCGTCAATAGCTTCGTCTTGCCAACGCCCACCTCGCCGCATATGAGAACCCTTCTACCAAGGAGCTTATCGAAGTTCACGTTCTCCCCATCCCAAGAGCCCCGGGCCGAATAATGGTTATAACCATGTTTTCGCGGGGGATGGCTGGGGAAGCAGTCTTGAGTGTTTTGGCAACAAAGAGGCTCTCACTCTTCATCGTGCTCGTGTCTTTCGGCGTCATCATAGCACCCCTGCTCTGGTTCCCATTCTTCACTACGAAGGCTTATCCCGGCCAGCACCTGATAAATGCTCTCGCAGGGGTGATGCTTGGACCGTGGTGGGCGGCGGCCGCGGCCATCCTGATAGGGATCATAAGAAACATCCTCGGGATCGGGACCGTCTACGCCTTTCCCGGGGGGATCCCAGGAGGGGTTGTTGTGGGCCTCGTCCATCTCCTAACGCGCAGGTCCAAGAGGCCGGCGATAAGGTATCTCGCAGCCCTTACAGAGCCGATCGGAACAGTGCTGATAGGCGGGACATTATCGCTCGTCATGGTAGCCCCAATCATCGGAGATCCACGGCTCCTCGGCGCGGTAGAGCACTATGGGCTCTGGCACTTCCTCCCAATCTTCTGGTCGGGCTGGGCGCTAAGCTCGATCCCGGGCTCCATCGCGGGCTATCTCATATTGCTGGCCTTAGATAGGATCGGTGTCATGAGCCGGATACCCGTGCTTCAAGCGGCCGTTCAGGCCACACGAATAGATCGCTCGTGAAGAAGTTTGTTAGGGTTCCAATCCCTATCGCGAGTATGTATGATATCGTAACTGGTATGCCGAGTATGTATGCGAGGAGGTAGTGGGAGACCATGGTCGCGAGGAATCCCAGTAGCCTCGATGCGTGGAAGTAGAGTATTCTCAGGTGGAGCTTCAGGGTTCTCCTGCCCCTGAATGTCCAGAGATCATTCCAGATGAAGTTGCTGATTATCGCGGTCTCCACGCCTATGGCAAGCGAGATGATGTCGCTTAGACCGGCGATATAGCACGCATACGAGACACCATAGTTGATGATCACGCCGCTCGCGCCCACTATGCTGAACTTGAGGAATGTCGTCGAGAAGATCTTCTTCCTAGTCCATTCTATGATCCTCCTGATCGCACTCATCCCGCTAGAGCCTCTCCTTCAGGTATAGCTCCTTTAGCTTGGCCATGTTTGTTGCGAAGTTCCCGCGAGAGTCGACAGGGGTCTCGAGTATCAGTGGAAGGGGCCTGATTACGGGGTGATGGAATAGCTCGAAGAAGCCGCCCTCCCCTATCTTCCCCATCCCGAGGTGCTCATGCCTATCTATCCCGCTCCCCAAATCCCCCCTAGAGTCATTTACATGGACTACCTTAAGCCTATCAAGGCCTATTATCTCGTCGAATCTCTTCAGCGTCTCATCTATCGCCTCCCTAGTCCTGAGATCATACCCGGCTGCAAATGCATGACACGTATCAAGGCATACCCCAACTCTATCCTCATCCTTGATCAAGTCGAGTATGCTTCTAATGTTCTCGAATGTTGAGCCGACGCTATTCCTTTGCCCGGCCATATTCTCGAGAAGGAGCATGACATCGTTCTCGACCTTTGAGAGAGCCGTGTTCACGGCCTCAGCAGCCTGCTTTATCCCAACATCAACTCCCTTACCCATATGACTCCCAACATGGACAACGAGATACTGGAGGCCGAGCTCGCCGGATCTCTTGAGCTCTTGGATGAGGGATTTCGTGGATCTCTTATGAGACGTCTTATCCGGGGATGAGATATTCGGCAGATATGGCATATGTGCTACCGCGATCCTGAATCCCCTCTCCTCAAACTTTCTCCTAAACTCCTCAACCTCCTTCTTCGTGAGGGGCTTAGCCTCCCAGCCCCTCGGATTCCTCGTGAAGATCTGGAAGGTTGTGCATCCGAGCTCGACAGCCCTATCAACAGCCTTATCAATCGAGCCCGAGATCGAGACATGCGCTCCCAGAAGCATCCACTAGAACTTCTCTAATCCAGCCTTAAATCTTTATGACCGCATCATCAATCAGCCTCCGAGGCCTTCTTGAACTCGACGCCCTCACCACGCTTCAATTTTAGGAGAAAGCTTCTTGCCTTCTCCAAATCCCTGCTCGAGAAGAGTATCGAGTCCGGCTCGGGAGACCATGAGAGCCCGCAGCCGAAGCACCTCACAGACCTCGAGGCCGTGGTCAGCTGGAGGAAACCGCATCTAGGGCATTTAACAACCTTATACACCCTCAACCTGACAGGAGATCATGTAGGCCGGATATATCAACTATCATGTAGGCGGATCTGGCGATCCTGCCTAAAGCCAGATTACGTTTAAAATAAACCCCTGAAGCATATAATATCTAGAAGCCCGGTAGTCTAGCGGCCAATCCAGCTGGTCAGACCGCATGGGGCCAGGGATCCCGGGCTTTGGATCAATGGCCGCTGAGAGGGCGGGTCGTGGGAAGAGACCCGGGGACCTGGGTTCGAATCCCAGCCGGGCTACCATCCCTCCTACTCTCCCTCCGAGAAATAGAGAATACTTTTATTCAGAAGAGCCTTAAGGCTTGGATGATGGGATAGAATGCGTGTTGAGGATGAGGTTAAGCGCTTGATGGAGATTGATGATGACCTGAGCAGGTTGAAGCTTGATGTCATTAGGGTTCTCGCAATCTTTAATGGGGTTTCATGGGTAAGCGAGATAATCCCCGATCTCATCAAGCTTCGCGGCGGGGTCTTTGAGTATCCGCTCAGGGAGGATCTCTTAGATAAGGCCATTCGAGAACTCGAGTCCGATGAGATAATCCTCGTCGAGCCGAGGATGAGAGGGATGCCGTTCTCAAGGCAGGTTTACGAGGATAAGCTGGTGAAGTTAAGAGACCTCCAAGCCGCTAGAAGAACTCTCTCAAGAGACCCTGTCTACGGGAGCTACGTATATAGACAGATGGAGCTGATAAGGCGCGCACTAGAAGATCATGTGTGAAATGCTAAGAAGAATCAAGAGATCTAATATGTTGTGAGGTCATGATCGAGGAGGATCATTCATGTGATAAGGAAGAGTGAATGTAAAAAATCTCCGGAAAGCTAATTGACACAGGGCTTACGGAGCTGTCTAGTGACATCAAAGACCAACCGCGTGGACTATTACCATCCTATGTGGGCACTCCCCAATCTCATAGATATCGCATTCGAGCAGAACCCAACGCGGGTCAGGAAGACTTGGGAATCGCCGTAGAAGCAGGAATATTACCCTCGACCCGTGTTCCTGGAGATCTACTAAGTTGCAAGCCCAATAGCTATAAGAGTCCTCATTATTTTCTTCAAATTTTTTCTCAGGATCTTATCCTCCCGATGACCCTAATCTCCACCGGGAACCCCTTATATGATGATGGGATCTTACTTTTGTCCTTCTCCCCCTCAACATAGAATATTATCTTCCCATCTGCATGACTTATCCCGACAACCCCCTCAAGCGGCAAAACTCCTTCACAGCCTGTGAAACGGCCTCCTCGATAGGGGTGGACATTAACCTCACATATCATGGCAGCTAGGCTCCTCATATTCCTTAGTCTGGCTGGCTTATTAGCGGGTGGTAGGGAGGTGGAAAGGCTTGAAAGAGGTTTTGCTTGTTGAGAAAACACGAGATGGTATGTGATCTATGCGGCAACCTCATGGTTTTGATGAGGGAAGGGCTGGGGGGTCAAAAGGGTCAGAGGGGTGTTTTTGTATGGGTTATAGTTGCAAAAATTTAAATTGAAGCTTAAACGTGATTCGGCCGAACGGTCATGGAGTATATCTATGCCGCCTTGCTCCTTCATAAGGCTGGTCAGCAGATTACAGAGGAGAATGTGAAGAAGGTTCTCTCTGCTGCTGGGATAAACCCTGATGAGGCTAGGGTTAAGGCTCTCGTTGCAGCCCTCTCCGAGATCAATATAGACGAGGTGTTGAAAAGCGCGACTGCGATGCCGTTTGCGCCGGTGGCCGCTGCGGCGGCAGCCCCAGCCGCGCCTCAGGAGAAGCCAGAGGCAAAGGAAGAGAAGAAGAAAGAGGAGGAGGAGAGGAAGGCCGAGGAGGAGGCTCTGGCAGGGCTGAGCGCTCTCTTCGGATAAGGCTTCACAGTGCTGAGCAAACCATTTATTACCACCTCTTATCTGAGAAAAGGCTTAGAGATACTGGCCGTAGCAGTCTTGGTGGGAAGCTTGAGGTTCGGGCCAGAGGAATATTCTCTAAACTTCCTGAGGGAGCGTGGTTATATCAGGAGGCGTTGCATCAGCTGTGGCGAATATTTCTGGACGCTAAGCCCGGATAGGGAGGTCTGCGGCGAGTCTCCTTGCGAGCCATACCGCTTCGTCGGCAAGAGCCTGACTAGGCGCAGGATGAGCCTTCGCGAGGTTCGAGAAGCATTCCTCAGATTCTTCGAGAGGAGGGGCCATACTATAATCGCGCCGTATCCCGTTGTTGCCCGCTGGAGATCTGACCTATTCCTGACGGATGCAAGCATAGTTGACTTCCAGCCATATGTCACGTCCGGGATCGCTCCTCCGCCAGCGAACCCCCTCGTCATAAGCCAGCCATGCATAAGGCTCGTCGACATAGATAAGGTTGGGCTAACCTTCGGAAGACATCTTACAATATTCGAGATGGGGGGCGCCCACGCCTTCAACTACCCCGACAAGGAGGTTTACTGGAAGGAGGAAACCGTCCAATATTATTGTTGAGGGGTTGAGGATCTTGGAGGGGAAGAAGGGGATTATTGTCGAGGGGATCGTCTTGGGGGAGGTGCTTGAGCTGAGATGAGGAACAATGTGAGATCAAGTATAATGCGGATAAGGGTAATGGAGTAGAGAGAATGGAGGTGTGTAGGAGGATTTATTCGGGGAGGATGGGGATGGACTCGGAGAAGATGAATACTCTAATTATGACGAGAAGGCTGCCGAAGGGGGAGCTTGATCTGTCATGGTCTATTGAGCTAGGTGAATTAGAGAATATCATAGAAAGATATGTGTCAGGAGGGCTATCAACGAAATACTAGACTATGTTAGGGCTATTGCGCTAGATGTTCTGTCGAGAAAGCAATAGGGAGGATGAGGAAGATGGAGCTAGAATGATTGTCTT
>JAJPCT020000003.1 GCA_021323375.2 Candidatus Wolframiiraptor gerlachensis
AAAAAATATTTTTGGGAAGGATGTAATGGCTTACGAAATGAGAACGCTATACGGATGTATTTTTCCACTAGCGATGTGCAGGGATACTTCAACGGTTAATCCCGCAATGCTTACTCCTCCTTGTGGTGGTCCAACAGTAATGATTATCTCAATATCTTGACTGGGAGCAGTTCCGCCTGCCCTCTATGTACTTGACAGTTAATAACACTACTAATGCCAAGATATAGCATAATCAGTTCTACGGGCATTATTACCAGGTCCAATTATGCATGCAGGGACATCATTTATCAGCGCCTTAAGGGCAAGTGGCTCCTCAGCACCTATGAGAACCCACTCTACGACAGGGAGCTGAAGGCTACAGAAAAGCTCGAGGTCGAGGCGGTGAAATGGAGCGGGTATGACAGAAGCTCCGAAGAGAGGAGAAGGCCGGAGCCCCAGATACTGCGGCCGTCAAATCCAGCCAGCTGATGCTTGACAGCTTCCCCCGATCCCCTCCCCGGCCCTGAAGGGGCGAGGCTTTCGGCTGTAAAAGAACCGCAGGAAAAAGAGGGGAAGGGTTTGGGAGGGCCCGCTTCACGGCAGCAGCACTGAGGCCGGGTAGATCTTGCCGGACGCGCTGTGGAGCGTGACCTCCACGGTTATCCCTGGGCTCGGCGCCCCCACTGTCAGCTGGAACTGGGCGACCTCGCCGGGATTGCAGGTCACCTGCAGGTTTCCTATGGCTTCGGATGCAATCGTGCACGTCCCGCCCACCACGTCGAGCGCATTGACAGCGAAACCCGCGGGCGGGTTAGCTATCGGCTGGCCGTTGATGTAGATGTTGTCGATTGTCGCCGACGCGGTTCCGGTGTTCTTGGCCGTTATGAAGATGTTGTACTGGTTCGGCGCGCCAGCTACGGGAACTGCGTAGATATTCGTTACCTCGAATTTTTCGTACTTCGTGAATATTCCAACCAGCCCTGTCGCCCAGAATGCTACGGCGATGGCGATGACGATGGCGATGGCGACAAGGATTACCGTTGCGACAACAGGGCTTATACCAGACCTATTCCTCAACATCAACAGATATAAAGGTAATACCTTGATAAAAGAGTTTCTCCCCCATCATCAGAATGTCTAAAAAGTCTGGTAATCTCCTTAGCCGTATTGTGTTGGCAGGGTTATGAGCTGGACGCTCATGGTCCCGGCTATCCAGACGGCCAGAAGCGTTATCACGGACATTATTATCGCGTGCTTGAACCCTCCCGCCAGGGTCCCGTCGGCGATCTTCCCGGCCACGAGGCCGCTTATAACAGCCACAAGCACAACAGGTGGAAGGAACATGTGGACGAACTCTGATATCGAGATATAGATCCTCGCGATCTGGAGCAGCCCCTTCATGAAGACGACGAGGATAACCACGACCGCGACGAGCATGACGGCCGTCATGTATGGTATGAGCATGAGGGGCCTCAGAGTAGCCCTCTTCTGCCTCTCCATCTCCTCCAAATCCTCCATGAATGTGGTCAGCGTATCAAGGGTCTCAGGAGCGCCTCCGCCAACATCAATCGAGTCTATCAGGATAAACATGCCGGCCCTCGCAAGCCATCCATGAACCCTCCTCTCAAAATCCCTGTAAATAGCTCTGAGGGAGTTCCCCCAGCCAATCTGCCTACTCATGAGCTTGAGATGCTTCGTGAACCCGCCATAATCCCTATCCGAGAGAGTCCTGATACACTTCTCGGGGCTCATCCCAGTCTTCCGGGTCTCGGTCAAGTCCCTTAGAAAACGCGTCAAGCCCTGGAGAACGGACATGTTCTCCTTGCCATACTTCTCCCAGGCAACAGCGCCCGGCAGAAACAGGACTATAAAGCCGAGGCAGAGGCCGATAGTCGCCTCATAGCCCATATCAAGGCCCATAAGCCTCCTAAGCTGGACAATCAGATCTGACGTCAGGCTAAAGGGCGGAATATACCTGAGCGGCTCAGCATAGAACGGCACCACGAAGAGGACCATGAATATCATCCCTGCCGGCATCCCGGCGAGAAAAGCCTTGAAAGGCCTCTTATCCGTGAACGGATACTTCGGCTGAGAGATGTCGGCGAGATAGATGAACATCCCAGCCATAAGGGGCATGATGAGATAGGCGAAGATCACGAACTGCTCGGCCGGAAACGTGAAATACTCGCTCGGAAGAGCCCTAGAGACTATATAGATGATATAGAGGACAAGGGAGATCATCATGACGGTCGCCGCATAGGACTCCATAAGCATGCCAAGCCTCTCGCCAACAATCCTCATGTTCGCAGTCCTACTCTGAAAGATCACCTCAGTCTTCCTGATCAGGAAGTGGACCACATCACCACCGCTCCTCAGCGTCGAGACATAGCCCATCAGCAGATCCCTATACTCCTTAGACGGAATGTTCCTCGCCATGTCCTCTATAGCGGAGACCGGGTCCTCGCCGGTCGCCTCAACCCTCAGCTCCGCAACCCTCGCAATCTTGGCCAAATTCGGCATAAGCTCGCTCTTAGAAAGCCTCTTCAAGCTCGTGTAGGGCGGGACGCCGCCAGTCGCCATGACAGCGAGATAAGTCGCCGCATAAGGAACCTCGCTCTCAAAAACCGAGGCAATCGAGGAGGCCTGAACATAGGGATAGAAGACCCCCATCAACAAGACCAGCAGCGGCACAGCCATAACAATAAGCGAGAACAGGCTCCGAGTAACCAGATACAGGATAAAGGCCAGGGGCACGCAAGCCAGGGCAGCTATGACCGTGATCCCGGCGACAGTCGCCGCATAAGCCTCCGGATGAACCCTCATCACGGCGGCCTCAAGCTTCGAGGAGATCCCCGGGAAGATCCTGAGAAGAAGGGATCCCAGACCTCTAAAACTAGCATAGAAGAAGCCATACATGTTATCCATGAAGCCCAGGTCTCAAGCCACCCCCAGCAAGCCTATTCCGAGAGATAGGCCTCGAGAAGGAGCTCCACGTAGCCGAGATTCGGGTTTTGCCTCGTCAAGCAGACCATATAGTATCCCTTATACTGCCTGATTAGGATGAATCTCCCATTATCAAGCTGTATATTGAACCTCTTATAACCCTTGGCGCCCATGAGCTCTATCACGGCGGATATGGCGCCGCAGACAGCCGCAGCAGCCGCGGCAATATACTCCGAGTTGAAGTTCGGGTTATCGCTCTCATGAGCTATTGGCATACCATCCTCGGAAACAGCCTCAACAGCGTCAATCCAGCCCCGGCTGTTCATCTTGATCGCGCGGACAAGCCCGGCCAGCAGCCTCTCCTCAGCGCTCGTGATCATCACTTAAACCTCCCCAAGCTCTCCGACAAATATGCCCTTAGGAGATCCCTAACCTCCTCAACGCCGAACTCGGATCCACCGCCAACCGTGAGCGCATACACCTCGGACTCGCCAATCCTCCCAACGAGGAAGAGCATTACCCTCTCTTCGCCCTCTGAGACCATGTAGCTGAACCCGGGGTTAAGCCTCCGGACAAGGGAGATGAAGTCGGCGACGGAGGCTGCAACCCTATCATCCTCACCAACATTATACGAGTCAATCGGTATCCCAGATTGATTGAGAAGTATCACAGACTTCAAGCCCAACATGGATGCAACCTCCTCTAGCGAGGCAAACCCAAACTCCTCACCCGCCTCAGCGGGCTTAATCTCGAGGCTCTCAAGCGGCCTCGGCGGAGGCGGCGCGGGCTTAACCTCGGCCTTGGCAGCAGGCTTAGTAGCTACACTAGGCCTAGGCGCAGCGGGCTTGGAAACAGCCGGCCTAGAAGATGTTGGTGGAGGGGCTGGAGGAGCCGCTACACTAGGAGCTACAGGCCGCGGAGGGCCTACCATCTTACGAGCCGCAGACCTGACAAGAAGAAGTGAGGCAACGGAGAGCGCGATCGAGACAACGGCTAAAATTACTATTAGGAGGATGAGGAATGATAACTCGCTAATGAAGGGTAAGCCATCCATCTCCAGCTAGTAAATAAACGGTATTAAGCCGCTTATAATCCTTCTCTCACCGGCCTCCCGCCGGATCGAAACATATATCTCCTCTGCACGAGGATATAGGTGGCGAGGAATGGGCTTGGCGAAGAAGGGGAAGTCCGAGGAGCCGCCGAACCCCTGGAAGGGCATAGAGGTGAAGCCCATCCCAGAGGACTATGAGGTGCTGGATCGGTATGCTATCAGGGAGGGGCTGGCTGAGGTTGTGATCGCAACACCCCCTGGCGAGACCCCCGAGCCAACATACTTCGCAGTAGAGGTTCAGCTCACGCCACAGGAGGCCCTAGCGCTGGAAAAGCTGAAGGATATACTCTCGAAGGAGCTGGAGCCGCCTAAGCCCGGCGAGGAGGAGGATGCTAAGAGAATCCTCCTAGAGACGGCCGACAAGCTCCTGAAAAAATATGAGCGGGCCCTTGGGAGATTTGACGAGGAGTCGAGGCAGAAGCTATTCTACTATCTCGAGAGGGATATGACAGGATTCGGCCCCCTCAACATAATAATGGAGGATTATAGGATCGAGGACGTCTCATGCGATGGCGTAAACATCCCGATATATGTCTGGCACAGGGACTATGAGAGCATCCCAACAAACATAATGTTCACGGATCGAGATGCTCTCGACGACTACATAATCCAGCTAGCCCACAAATCCGAGAAACACATATCATCAGCATTCCCGATACTCGACGCGATGATCTATGGCAAGCATAGGCTCGCCGCGACATTCAGGGAGGAGATCTCGCCACGCGGAAGCACATTCACTATAAGAAAATTCAGGGAGAAGCCTTTCAGCATAACAGAGCTGCTACAGTCTGGACTCCTCAGCCCGGAGATGGCCGCATATTTCTGGCTATTGATAGAGCATAAGGCGAACATACTCGTGGCTGGCGCGACTGGGAGCGGAAAGACTACGATCCTAAACGCGCTGATGTGCTTCGTAAAGCCTAGAATGAAGATCGTAACATGCGAGGAGACAGCCGAGCTAAACATACCAACAGAAAACTGGGTAAGATTCGTGACACGAGAAAGCTATGGGCTCGGAGCACAGAAAATAGGGGAAATCACCTTATATGATCTGGTCAAGACAAGCCTCAGATACAGGCCAGACTACCTCATAGTCGGAGAGGTAAGAGGAGAGGAGGCATTCGTCCTATTCCAGGCCATAGCTAGCGTTTCTTGGGACACGCCGATATTGATAAGAGATGTTCAAGGTGGGGGGCCGAGACTCGTCAGAATTGGGGAATTCGTGGACCAATTTTATGAACCATCAGAGGAAAGGGTGCCGAAATTTATTAATGGATTCGAGGTGATGACTCTTAGCAAGAGTGGGGAGGTTTGTTGGAAACCAATCCGCTATGTCCTAAGACACAGGACAAACAAGATCTACAAGATAAGGTATGTTGGTGGAGAGGTTAGGGCCACAGGGTCACATAGCGTCTTCGTGCTGGATGAGGACTCGCTAACGATAAGAATGAAAAGAGTCAGCGAGCTAAAGCGTGGGGACATTCTCGTAAGCTTCCTAAAGAGACGCGAGGAGGATTCTTCGAACCCGAGGTTGGATCTAATAGAAATCTTAGGAGATCGACGTAAGGATTTCGTTGACGGCCTCCCACCGAACATTAAAGCTCTAGTAGGCAGAAACCCCGTGAGCCTGGCAACATACCTAGAGATTGAGAGATCCCGCGATACTAGGGAGAATCTGAGGATAAGGCGATGGCATACCGGGAACTGGGTTCCAGCAGTCCTAGAGGTTGACGAGGACTTGGCATTTGTTATGGGCGTTTACCTGGCTGATGGTTGCGTAAAGGAGCATAAGGGTAAGAGCCTTTGCTTCAGCTTAGGACCAAGGAGAAGAGATGTCGAGGAGAAGGTAATCAAGATATTTTGGGAGAAATTCAAGCTTAAGCCGATAATAGACGATAAGGGTAGCTATCATATAGTAACCTTTAACTCGACTATACTCGCGGAGCTCTTCAAGAAGCTTATGGGAGGAAAGTTGGAAGAGAAGCATGTGCCGAGCTTTCTATGGCGCGCGCCTAAGAGGATAATTAAGGCATTCCTGAGCGGGTATGCGGCGGGTTCGCGTAGAAAGGTGAGGAATAGAAAGGATGGGTGCTATGTCATTAAGAAAGCTATGCTCGCGTGCGAGATCTCTTGGCTCGCGCGGATGACAGGCTTGAACTCTTATATCATTAGGGAGGGTCACGGGCATTATGGCTCATATAATGTCTTAGGGCTTAAGGATGAGGTAAAGCCGCCGAGCGCGAATCTAGTGCCCCTTAAGCCGATCATCAGCCTATACAAGAGTTTAAATCCATCCAACATGCCTTGGAATTTCACACACGTATTTAATGGCAAAAGGAGGTTCATTAGCAGAGAGAAAGCCCGGGTAGTCTTAAACTGGATTCTGCAAAAAAGAAGACGCGAGCCAGAGGATAAGGATCATGAAATCTTGGCAAGGCTGAATCTGCTACTCCAGAGCGATATAGCTTTGGCTCCGGTGCTTGAAGTGATTGAGGAAAGCTATGATGGATACGTTTATGACATTTCTGTTCCTGAGACCGAGGCATTTTATGGCGGATCAACACCGGTCCTCCTTCACAACACGGGTCACGGCGGCCTCTCAACTATTCATGCTGAGAATATAGAGTCTGTGATGAAGAGACTTGTAAGTCCTCCGATGAATATTCCGCCTAGCCATATTCCGCTCTTGGATGCTGTGGCGCTTGTTGATAGGGTTCGCCTGCCTAGGCCGATTGATGGGAGGACCTATGCTAGGAGGATTAGGTATGTGTGGGAGGTTGTTGATTATGGGAAGTACGTGACGATCGCTGAGTGGAATCCAGCGACTGATCAGTTCGTGACGAATTTCACAGACAGCATCGTTTTGGATAAGATAGCCGTTAAAACCGCAAAGACAAAAGAGGAGATATTAGCTGAGATTGATAGGAGGGCAAGAATACTCAAAAACATGTTGGAAAGGGGTATGCTCGAGATAAGCGATGTAGCTAAGGAGGTGTATGCATACTATTCTAATCCTGAGCAGGTGCTGAGGAAATATGGGATAGCCGTGGAGGAGATCCAGGTCCCGGTGGGATCTTCTAGGGGGGGTGCCGGTAGCTTTGGGGCCGAGTCCTATAGGGCGGCGAGGGCTTTGGCGGAGGAGGATGGCGAGGCTGCGATCGCCGAGAAAGTGCTCAGCCTCCTCAGGCAGCATGGTGGAGTATATCCGCTGTGGAGGATCTTTGTCGAGACCCCGGCCCCGAAGATCATGGTCTTCAAGGCTCTGAAGAGGCTGAGGGAGAGCGGGAAAATAGAGATGTCGAGATCAATGGTGGTTCTGAGGGGAGGCTAAGGCTGAGAGCCCGCAGCCCTCCCCTACTCGATCATTTCCAGCAAGGTCTTCAACAGATTGACCGCGCTCTCCCTGTTGAGGGCGATAGTCGGTATTATCGGGATCTCCGGGGGAGCCTTAAGGGAGTATCGCATTACCTTCTCGGGGATCATGTTCCCCCCGTCAGCCTTATTCGCGGCGATAACATGGGGCACGCCGGGAAAATTCCTCCTAAAGTAGTCGTATACGAATGCGGCGTCCAGAAGGCTTCTTGGATCTTGAGAATCGACCATGAGTATGTATCCATCCATCCCCTTGGCCAGAACCCGCCACATGAAGAAGAACCTCCGCTGTCCAGGAGTCCCAAAGATCCTAACACGCTGGCCATCAATCTCTAGGATCCCGAAGTCTAGAGCCACGGTCGTGGTCTGCTTGACTGTCTCTACGAGAAGCCTCCTATCAGACTCCAGTATCTTCCCGCATAGCGTCTTTATGAGGGTGGTCTTCCCCGCGTTGAAGGGCCCTGTAACAACGATCTTGTAGGTCTTCATCTCGAGAGATATGCCTCGAATACTAGGTTTATGAAGCCGAGGTTTGGGTTGGGCTTAGTCACAGCGACGACATAATAGTCCCTATACCTTCTGATGAGGAGATGGCGCTTCTCCCCGAGCTTCACGTCCACGGCATCAAATCCCCTCGAGTTGATGAGCTCGAGAACGGCGTCCGTCGCCCCAGCTATCGATGATGTGGCGGCCGCGACATATTCCGGGTCGATATCAATATTAGCGCTATATGCTAGTGGCGCGCCATCTTGTGAAACTATGATTATCGCGTCCACCCATCCCCTACAACTAATCATGATGTCCTCGATCAGGGAATTGAGCTCCGAGCGGATAGACTCCACGTCACCTCACCTCCTCCTGCCAATAATGCTCTCAACATATTCTTGTAGTATTTCTCGGGCATATTTCGTATCCGTCACCAGCTTAGGGCCGCCTATCACGAGGCTGTAGAGGGTCACATCGCCCACCCTCTTCAACTCCATTATAAAGCTTATAATGCTGTTCCCGAATATAAGGACTCTCGTTGGAAATCCCAGGCTTTTTAGAACGTTTACTAGCTCCGCAAAGGAGGCGGCTGCCCTAGCCCCATGCTCCTCGGCTATGTTGTAGGTTTCAACGACGAGTCCCTGATCATCGAAGATCATAAGAGCCTCGGCTCTAAGGAGTACTGCTACCTCAGCCAAAGTATTAACGCGTCTGGCAGGCAACTCTCTAACCTCCAGTACCTCTACGAGGTTTTCTTGACTGGGCTCCATCAGTAGCGCTTCAGATCCTAGCCCGGCCATTTTTTTAGAACCTTTAATGGTTAGGATTAGAGCCGCGATCGCTACTGCTAATGATATAATAGCAAGGGCTATCACAAGCAGGTAAGAATCCATCTCCTGACCAAACTTAGTGTGACAGCTCGCCCAGATATATTCACTTCTTGGGGATCTCATAAGAAGAAAGCTTAATAGCCTTGTCCATTTCTTAACTGTAGAATGACTTATAGGGTCCAGTTCTTCATAGCTGATGATGAACTTTCGAAGAAAATGTTAAAAGTGATAGATCAAGTGACAAAACTTCTGACAGAGAGGTTCGGCCCTAGAATGACATCGTCTTCGAAGGATTTCATAGCCTACGTCCTCACAAATAATACCGTGTCACTTAGCCTCGAGCAGGGGGCGAGCGATACCATTCAGCTGGATATATACTTCGTGTTGGAGACATATCGGGAGGAGCTTAAGGCAAGGTTTAAAGTGGCGGACTTTCCAGCGGCCATACTAGATGACCGTACTTATATTGCAGAAAAGGCGCTCGAAATAGCCTCCAAGCTATATAGCCTGCTAAAGACATCTCGTGGAATCAATGATGACGAGCTATTAGCTGGGCTTAAGAAGCTCAGCATCCAAGAACCTGTAGCGGAGAGCAAGATAGTTGCTGAAAGATCTTTAAGATCTGCTCTCTCGATCCTGCAAAAAGGAGTGGAGCCGGCAATTAGAGTCGCTAGTAAGGTTGCCTCGGGTATAATTAGAACAGCTCAGCTATCCACGTCCTCCCCTTTAGGGGGAACGGAAGTAGAAGTTGCTGTAAGTGCTCGACCCAAGTCGGAGCCAGCTCCTAAAGGCTCGCCAACAGATGGGATCCTCTTCGAGCGTAACGTGATAAGGGCAGGCATATCAGAGTGCTTAGCCAAGCTTGAGAGGCTTCGGGAGGAGGGCAAAATTGACGAAAATGCTTACAGGAAGATGAAAGCTGTTTACGATGCTTTCTTAAGTTAATCCATATTCTTGGGAAACATATATATCCAGCTTTATCTATTAATACCTCTCTGGCAGGAGTAGGTGGGTGATTGAAGTAATGGCATCTAGGTTCGAGTTAATGCGTGAGGTACTGACCCAGCTCTCTCATGGAAATCCAGACATATTGGGGTCGGCTATAGTCAGCGAGGATGGGCTTGTCATAGCAAGTGCCCTACCCGAGGGATACGATGATCAGAGGGTCTCAGCGGTTACTGCGGCCCTCAGTAGCATAGCTAATCGCGCGGCTCGGCAGATAGCCCTCGGAGAGGTACAGAGAATGATGATATTCGCCGAGAAGGGCGGCGCCATCCTATGCTCCGGCAAAAAGGCCTCGCTCGTGGTCCTTACGAAGCCCAACGCCAAGATAGGCCTCGTGCTAATGGATGTGATGGAGGCGGTTGACAAGCTCAAGGATGTGTTGGGCTTCTAGCCTTTCCCGGCAGCTATCACGGCCTCGGCCCTACTCTCTCTTACAAGCTTTCCTCTCAGGCATCCTGGATCAGGGGCCAAGTAATCCCCATAGTAGGCGTATGCCCTAGCCCTACATCCTCCGCAAACATATCTGTACTCGCAGCTTCCACATGGCTCCTTTAGGAGATCCTTGTCCTTGAGATCGTTTATCACCTTGCTGTTCTCCCATATATCCCTCAGCCTCTCACTTCTCAGGCTTCCAACTGGGATTGGTAGGAAGACGCATGGCGTGACCGTGCCATCGGGCTGTATTGCCATGTATATTCTGCCCGCACCACATCCACCTACAAACTCCGCAACTGCCCTCAACGTGGAGCTGTGGGGCATCGTGAAATGTGTTGGAAGGACATCCTCACCACTACTCATCTGCCAAGATACGCGGGCCAGCTGCGGGGCCGTTGAGACTACCTGTATTCTGGACCTAGTCGCCTCACGATAGATATTCCTAAGCACATCCTCCCTCTCCTCCGGGGTTAAGTCCAACTCAACCGCTTCTTTTCCCCTACCTGTTGGGATGAAGTTAAAGAACACGACCCTATTCACCCCAAGCTCCTCGCCCAGCCTAACCATATCCTCGATCCCATTCTTGTTGAGCTTGGTGACCGTGGCGGCGATCCCAACCGAGACCCTGCCCCCACCATACTTGACTACATTCCTGATCCCTTTAACAGCCAGCTCCCAGGCGCCCTTAATCCCCCTAAACATATCATGCTCCTCGGGCTTCGTGGAGTCGAGGCTGACTTCAACATATCTCAACCCGGCCTCTATCGCGCGCCTAGTGAACTCCTCATCCGCAAACCTTATTCCATTGGTCGCGACAGCCATGTAGATTCCCCTTCTCGCACCCTCCTCAACCACGCGGAGGAAATCTGGATGAATCGTAGGCTCACCGCCGCTGAGGGCCACGAGCGGTATCCCCATCTCATCCACCTGCCTAATCACCTCAAGCCTCTCCTCAGAAGTAAGCTCGCCCGGCCCGGGAATAGGCCCCGCATTCTGATAACAATGAATACACTTGAGATTACATGCATTGGTGAAGTTCCATACTACGAGGAATGGCGCCGCCAGCTTCTGCGGCACAGTCACGCCATAGCTCAGCAGGCTTCTAAGAACAAGCTCAATCCCCCTCCTAATCGCGGGATCACTTATTCCCTGCTCGAACTCCTCACGCCTTATATGCATAAACTTCAACGCCGCCCCGAAAAGCAGCTTACAGAGATAATAGTCCAGCATGCAGCTGAAGCTAATATTCCCCTCATCCTTATCCCTCCGCGCAAGCATGCTCAAAACATGCTCAAGCCTCGTTCTCGCGCCGCTGGGATCGGGCTCCAGAAACCTCCTAAGGATAGCTCTCGAGATCCTACTCCCAAAAATCGTCCTAGCAACCTTGATACTATCAGCTTCGAGCGACAAGCCCACTTGCCGGGAGTTAGGAGATTATTACTAGGGAATAAATTTTCACCTACCCATTAGAGGATGATTCCTGAATAGGTGAAAGCCCGATCATCGAGGGCTATGAGCTTCGCTATCCGAGGTGAACCAATTGAGTAGAATTCATAATACTTAGGGCTGAAAAAGCCTAAATAGGATAAACAATCCTATAGCTTGGGCCAGTACGACATGCCCTATATGTTATCATTTTTCATAGCTGAGGATGAGCTCTCGGATAAGATAGCCTCAATATTAAATGATCTTATCGGAAAGGTGAAGGGCTCCGCCAAGATAAGGTACTCAGAGTCCCTTGGGATGTCGATGACAAGTGTTAGGATAGGCCTGAAATCGGCCCTCGGAAGAGAGGATACTCTAGAGCTCAGGATACATTCGATGTTGGGGAAATATGTTGATTCCTTAAAGCTTAGGTATGGGTTGCCGGGGATCCCGGCGGTAAAGCTGGGCGAAGCTGTTCGCTGGGGACCGGAAGCGGTTGAGATAACCTCGAAAATATATTCGCTATTGGCGGGGGGGGGAGGCGCATCAACGGCTGAGCAATTATTCTACAGCATCGCGAACTACATGCAAGGGCCGCGCGAGATTAGAGAAATGCCGGAGGAGCAGGCTGCCCTAGGAGCCGATATAACGCTACAGATGAATAAAATCCAAGAAATCGTGGAATCTCTCAGAAGGGATAACCCGGATATAGCTGGCTGTGTTATCTTGAATGAGAAAGGGGGGGTTATAGCGCACAGCATCCCGCCCGAGATTGATGAAGAGAGGGTTTCTATGGTGTTTGCCACCCTTCGAAGCGCGGCCGAGAAGACGGCCCAGCATATGGCGCTTGAGAAGATGAGGCAGTTTGTGATCTTCGCGGAGGGGGGAGGAGCCCTCCTCCAGAGGCATGGCGACCTCTTCCTGCTCGTATTCATGAAGCCCGACGCGAAGCTTGGAGCGGTGCTCATGGAGCTTGGATACGCTATTGAGAGGCTCGAGCAGGTCACCAAGGCAAAGTCCTAGCACGATATGATGGTGAAGGCGTCGCTTTACAAGAAAACCGGGGAAGATGCCGTATGCCTAGTATGTGAGAGGACCTGCAGGATAAGCCCCAACCTCTACGGCGTGTGCGGAAATTATCGAAACGTTGGTGGAGAGCTTTTTCACGCCGGATACGGGATCCTAAGCGCCATCGAGAGCAGGCCGATTGAGATCAAGCCCTTCTTCCATTACTGGCCAAATAGCACGGCCCTAACATTCTCCGGCTATGGATGCAACTTCTACTGCCCATGGTGCCAGAACAGCCACATAAGCTTCTCAAAGCCGCCGATAGGGGCAAAGCCGACCCCTCCCGAAACCCTCGTAGAAATGGCCCTGAGAAATCGGGATGAGGGGCTCTGCGCGAGCTTCAACGAGCCCGCAACACTCTTCGACTATCTCCTAGACGTTTTCGAGCTCGGCTCAAAGAGGGGGCTCTACGGCACCCTGGTGACAAATGGATACTTCACTGAACGCGCCATAGAGATGCTCATAGGGGCAGGCGCAGACGGATTCAGCATAGACATCAAGGGATGCCCATCCGCCAGAGGCGCCCTAACAACAATAGACCACCTCAAAGTCTTCAGAAACGCCCGGAAAATCCTAGACCTAGGAGGACATGTGGAGATGGTATACCTTGTAGTAACAGGATACAACGACTCAAGAGAATGCGCTGAATGGATCCTCGAAAAACACCTAGAATACTTGGGCCCGGAAACGCCAATACACATAAACAGATACTACCCGGCAAACTACTGGAAAGAGCCCCCAACACCCCTCAGCAAACTCCTAGAATTCAGAGAAATAGCCCTGAAAATGGGAATAGAATACGTCTACATCGGAAACGTGGGTTACCCCGATCTCGAGGACACAAAATGCCCAAAATGCGGAAAGACCCTGATAAGACGGCGCAGTTATAGGGTTACATATTATAAACTTGATGGAGAAAGTTGCCCAAGATGTGGGTATGGAATAAAACTTCGGGGAGAGATTTCGTAAGTGGGCGAAATTTATCACAGCGAATATAATAGGTCTTATTCTTATTCTTATACGTGTTTCTACTATTTCAGCGGTCATTAATTTCTCTCATTATGTAACTTTTATTATCTTGCTCCGGAACTTATTTATATAAGTATTCCTGATTCATCACCTCTTCCGTTGCAATAGCTCCTTCTGGAACAGGAGATTGTTATGCTTTTAGTACCTGTGTTTCTCTCAGCCCAAATAGAGGCAAAGTACGACAGTTTTTCTCTCTCCTGGATCGATTAAAAATTATAATATACTCGCATTCACTATCAAATTGTGGTAGATTTTGAGGGGTTATTAAAACATTAATGGAGGTGATGGTGACTGTTTCATTGGCTCCTTTTGGAAGCTGGACGTCTACAAAAACAAAAAAGTAACTGTTCTCGCTTACCTTCTTAGGAGCAACTATCTTCACATCAAGAGGTACTGAAATTATTGATCCGCGGTTTAATACGAATATTACTGCTGTCTTGTCGGGCACCTCTACTATCTGGGGGTTTCCTTCAGGTATCTGGACGAGTTTACCGTTCTCATATAATGCGACGCTATAGTTTCCCGGGAATATTCCAAATGCTACGGTTACGTTCTCGTTACTGGCTGTTGCCTTATGAGTAAACTTTTCGGGTGATACCTTTCCATTCCCGAGGGGCGTAACATAGACCTCATACAGCTTTCCTCTCTTCATGTTAATTATGCTGACGGTCAATGTGTATGGGAATACTATGTCAACCAGCCCACCTTCCTTTAAGTAAACCTTATTTGAGGAGAATATCCTACCCTCTCCGTTACGGCGAGAAATTGCACGATGCCTGTAAATCCATTGACACAGGCTTGGACATTGAGAGTGCCATTTCCACCCGGGGTAAACTTAGAAGTTCTCCATTCAAACATGGTTCCGCTGCAGGTATGGATTTCTGCCTGACCACATCTATAGCCCAGATCCTAACAATCCTAACACTTACAGGCCCATCATTCGATAGCATCAGCGTTAGCTCTTTCGTTAATACATCTTGCGATACTCCAACTGTTAGTGACTCAGACATCCTATCGGTATCAAAGATCCTCCGTGAATTTGACTCATTTAGAAAAAGTGCGTAGGAATTCTGCATTAGTATAACTAGCGGCACTATTATCATGAAGAATATCGCTAGAACTATTGCTCCTCCAGCAACCGCCGAGATACCTCTCCTCCGACCAACATTTCTCCTATACATTTTGCCTCACCACGATCATCCATTGAGCATTCTCCAACGGGTTATTTGGATTGTATATTGTTAAGGCAATAGCGCGTATCTCGATGACATAGGGCTTCTCGCCGTCAAGCTGACACTTTGATCCCATTTCTAGAGGATAAGCGGTATTCATGGACGCGCTAACTCTAGCTATCTCTTGATAACTTATTGGCGGTGGAGAAGCAGATCGCGGGTAAATCGTGCATGAAAGTATTACAAGATCCACTTTCCCCGGATTTGACACCCAGACAATCCCCCTCTCCCAATCGATAAACTCCACCACAAGCATGCTTCTTTGCTGGGCTATCGCCTTATTCGTCTCCGCCACAATACCCACTGCTGAAACTCCAGCCCACCCACTAATAACCCCCCAAAGGAACAATCCTAAAAATACGGTCACCGCTGTCATGATAGCCGCTGAAACAACATAGCTAACGCCCTCTCCCTTTTTCATTCGCTTAAAAGGGAATCTAGCCGGTAATTAAGCCTTCAGGATCATAATACTCGACATATGGATCTTAGCTAGAGTATATCGCGACTTAGCTCCATAGGTTTATTTGCTGGCTAGGGTGGTTTCAGGTTGATCGCCGATGCCCGAGGTGAAGTTTGAGCAGATCTCGCCGGCAGACTTCTTCTACAGGAACAGGGATATCGCCGGATTCAGCAGTCCAGCCAGATCCCTATACATGAGCATCAGAGAAATTGTAGAAAATTCGTTGGATGCGGCTGAGGTTGGGAGGATTCCTCCGAATATTATCGTGGAGCTCTCTTGTGAGGGGAATTCTGATGAGGGCGTGGATATCTATAGGCTGAGGGTTGAGGATAATGGGATTGGCGTCGCGCCCGAGCATATTCCACGGGCTTTCGCCACGGTCTTCTATGGCAGCAAATATGGGTATAAGCAGAGTAGGGGGACCTTCGGGCTCGGCGGGACAATGGCCCTGCTCTATGGCCAGATAACGACGAATAGGCCGGCTACTGTGATCTCGAGCACTGGTGGGAAGGAGATCCACAAGTTCGTTCTCATGATAGATATTGTGAAGAATGAGCCAAAGGTCCTCGAGCATGAGGTGATAAGGAACGAGAAGAAATGGCGTGGGACGATAGTCGAGTTCTATCTCGAGGCGGATTATTCGACAAGCAAGGCAAAGATAATACAGTATTTCACTCACACGGCTATGGCAAACCCATACGCGACGATAATGTTCATCGATCCGAAGGGTAGGCTATACTACTACCCGAGAGTAACGACCGAGGTTCCGGAGCCGCCTAAGGAGGCCCTCCCACACCCAGTTGGTGTTGATGTCGAGACTATGTCAAGGCTTCTCGCCACCTCCAAGGATAGAACTATGCTGAGCTTTCTCATGAACAACTTTCAAAGGGTTGGTGAAAAGACGGCGAGGGAGGTGTTGCAGCTCGCAGGGATCCCGGAGGATAGGAGCCCGCGCAAGCTGAGCCATGACGAGGTTACAAGGCTTGTGGATGCGATTAAACGGTATGGCAAGTTTAGGGCTCCGGATCCATCGAGCCTCAGCCCTATCGGTAGGAAGCTCCTTGAGGTCGGTATACGCAATATGTTGAACCCGGAGTTCCTGTATGTCGTACAGCGGCCGCCCTCATCCTACTCCGGATACCCGTTTGTCGTTGAGGTTGGGCTGGCATACGGGGGAGGGGTGCCGGTCTCGGATACGGTCCAGCTTTACAGGTTCGCGAACAAGATCCCGCTCCTCTATGATGAGAGGGCCGACGTTTCTTGGAAGGTTGTGAGTGAGCGGATAGACTGGTCCACCTATAAAGTTAGGTTCCCCGCGCCAATCGCCGTCGTGACTCATATATGCTCGCCCAAGATACCTTACAAGACTGTTGGAAAAGAGGCGATCGCTGATAGGCCTGAGATCGAGAGGGAGCTTGTCGCGGCGTTGAGGGAGGCTGCTAGGGAGCTAAGGCTTTATCTCAGCAAGGTGGAGAAGCGCGAGATCGCGAGAAAGAAGCTGGACATATACGCCAGATACCTGCCGCTAATCGCGAAATATTCTGCGGAGCTCGCCGACAGAGAGAAGCCACCCAAAATAGACAAGCTCCTCAAATCGCTCGGGATAGATGAGAAGATGGTTGAGGAGGCCAAGAGGAAGGCGATGGAGAGGCTTCAGGAGCTCTACGCAACAGGATAGAATCGCCTCGGGCCGGCCTCGTTTCCAGGCATCGCGGAATCATCTTAATAAGCGGCTCGAGGAAGCTTACGTTATCACTCGATGTGGGGTGTCTTAGGTGAGGGTGGCTCTTGCTTATAGTGGCGGGCTGGATACAACTGTTCTCTGCCGATGGCTCAAGGAGAATTATGGGGCGGAGGTGATAACTGTTACAGTTGATGTGGGCCAGCCGACTGATTTTAAGGTGATTGAGGAGAGGGCTTACGCGGCCGGCGCCTCGAAGCACTATCACGTGGATGCGAGGGACAGGTTTGTCGAGGAGTTCGTGGCACGCGACATATTGTTTAACGGGCTTTATGAGGGTGAGTACCCGCTCTCGACGGCGCTCAGCAGGTATCCGATCGCGGAGGAGGTCGCGAAGATAGCCATCAGGGAGGGATGCGATGCCGTGGCCCATGGCTGCACGGGTAAGGGGAATGATCAGCTTCGGATGGATGCCTCGCTCTCATACTTCCTCCCTGAGGACGTGAAGATACTGGCGCCGGTCAGGGAGCAGAACTGGAGCAGGGACTGGGAGATTGATTACGCCCTCAAACGCGGCCTGCCGATAGAGGTTAAGGAGAGCAGGTTCAGCATAGATGAGAATATTTGGGGTAGGTCTGTTGAGGGCGCGGAGCTTGAGGATCCATGGACCGGGCCGCCATGGGAGGCCTTCAAGTGGGTTAGGCCTCCGAGTGAGTGGCCGGATAAGTCCGACGAGATCGTGATAAGGTTCGAGTCAGGGCTACCCGTGGCCTTGGATGGTAAGAGGATGAGCTTGAGGGAGATAATCGGCGAGCTTAACGTGAGGCTCGGGAGATATGGCTATGGCCTGATAGACCATATCGAGGATAGGGTGATAGGATTGAAGAGCAGGGAGGTTTATGAGGCACCAGCAGCCCTCGCCATAATCAAGTGTCATCAAGATCTCGAGAAGATGGTTCTACCCGCTAGATGCCTGAGATTTAAGGCCCTTGTCGATAGGGAGTGGACTGATCTGGTTTATGCCGGCTTATGGTATCACCCGCTCCGCGAGGCATTAGACGAGTTCGTTGATGAGCTGGAGAGGAATGTAAGCGGCGAGGTTAAGTTGACCCTCGAGAAGGGGTCTGCGAGGATCTCTGGGAGGCGGGCTGATAAAAGCCTCTACGTGAAGGGCCTCATAACATACTCGGCTGAGAGCATCTTCGACCAGCGATATAGCGAGGGTTTCTCAAGAATCTGGAGCCTCGAGGTAAAGCTCCAGAAGTTCATGCGAGGTGCTGGGCGCGGGGGGAGATAGGTTCCCTGTTTTAAGCTTCTCTAATGCCGGCAAGCTCGCGGAGTGTGGCGGACAACATCTCCGCCGCCTTAATTATTTCTCGAACCGGTATCGCCTCATAGCTTGTGTGGGCGAGCCTAGAGTCTCCAGGGCCGAATGCGGCTATGCTGCTGGTTAGCTTCACGAGGATATTCATGTCGCTTGTCCCGGTCTTTTTGACGATCCTCGGCTTCAAGCCAGCCCTAATACATCCGCGGATAAGTGCTCTAACCACCGGCGCATTCAAGCTAGTCTCAACGGGCTGCGTGACATCTATTATCCGGAGTTCTACCCCATGCTTCTCCGCGAGCTCACGTAGATCCCTTAAGAGCCGTTCATGTGTATAGGTGCTTGGAAATCTCAGGTTTAGGTGTGCCCTCGCCTCTTCCGGGAGTTTGCTTGGCCAGTCGCCGGAGGATAGCATGGTGATCGCTGAAGTGACCTGTTCATAGCCTATCCCCCTAAATCTTGACCTGAACTCGTTTAGGAAGTCAAGCATCTTATCGAGGGCTGATTCGCCGATGTATGGTGCGGAGCTATGTCCTCCTCTCGCCGATGAGCGGGCCTCCACGGTTATGCTACCCCTATACGCGATAGCTATCCCGAGGCCGGTTGGCTCGCCGACAAGTACATGATTTGCCCTGAGCCCAGCCTTGACGAGGTGCCTAGCCCCAGCGCCGTCGAGCTCCTCCCTGACAAGGCCCGCGACCACGACCCTTAGATCCCTGACATGCCTCATCGCCATGCTCGCGCCAAGTATGTAGGATAAGAATGGCCCCTTAGCATCCACGGCACCCCTCCCCCTGACGAGCTCGCCATCGTATGAGACATTAAGCCTGCCTGGAATCGTGTCGAGGTGGCCGGCCAAGATCACAGTCTCACCGCTGCCATATGATGCGAGGAAGTTCCCGACGCCATCAACTCTGCAATCCTCGAAGCCTAGGCCGCCGCAAATATCCCTCAGGATTCCATGAAGCTTGTATTCGCTGCCCGGTGGAGTATATGCCTCGAGAAGCCTGACAAGCATCATCGCGACCTCATCCTTATCAAGGCTCTTCACGTGCTTATCGCCTCCATAAACTACGTGGTCTTCCTCGAGGCCAATGTTTTCAGGGACTCGTTGAGCTTCTTCCCAAGCTCCTCTATGTCTTGTCTAGTGATCATATAGGGTGGTAGGAGTCTGAGTACCGTTAATCCCGCTCTGAGGGCGAGGACGCCCCTTGACTGAAGCTCTTGAATACATGGCGTTGGACTCCACCTGAGCTCGAGGCCCCTCATTAGCCCGAGACCCCTCACGCCCCTAACGCTCTCAGGGTTCTCGGATGCAACCCTCTCCAGCATCCTGCCCATGAGCTCGCCAGCCTCAGCCGCCTTCTCGACAACATGGTCTTCGAGCAGTGCCTTTATCCCGCCCTTAAGAGCTGCTAGGGCCAGGGGGTTTCCGCCATAAGTTGATCCATGCGCACCAGCCTCGATCTTCGCGCCAATCTCCTCCCTCGCGGCGACCATGCTCACGGGGAATCCACCGCCCATGCTCTTCCCTGCCACGAGGATGTCAGGCTCGATGCCAGCCCGCTGATATGCCCAGAGAACCCCAGTCCTGCCGAAGCCCGACTGAATCTCATCAACGATCATAAATGCTCCAGTCCTATCACATCTCTCTCTTATCACCTTGAGAAATTCCGGCTTTGCGGCTGAGAGCCCGCCCTCGCCCTGAACAGGCTCAACGATCACGGCCGCCACCCTATCATCCACAGCGCGCTCAACCGCCCCGACATCGTTATAAGGCAGGAACTCAACCTCCCATGGAAATGGGTCATAGTCCTTCCTGTAGCTCGGGTTCCAAGTCATGGCGAGAGCGCCCATAGTCCTGCCATGAAAAGCATTGATGAATGAGATGAACTTCTTCCTCCCCGTAATCCTCCTAGCAAGCTTGAGGGATAGCTCGACAGCTTCGCTACCGGAGTTCAACAGATAAAAATATGTGAGATGCTTTGGGAGAATCATCTCGAGAAGCTTGGTAACCTCATCCTTAACCTCGGAGTCGAAGACCGGTGATAGGACCATTATCCTCTCGAGCTGATTCCTTATCTCCTCTACTACTATTGGATTCCTGTGCCCGAGGAAGGCAACACCATGGCTCGTGTGGCAGTCGAGATACCTCCTACCATCAACATCCCAAAGATACTGCCCTTCACCTCTCACGATCCTAAGATTCCTCGGAGCATAGAAGCCCATGAGCTTAAGCACTTCGCACACCTCCCTTGAGGCGGCTCAACACCTGCTTATTATCTTATTACAATTTACCACAACATCATCTCCTAAGTCTCTCGACAGTCTTCTCGACGATTATCCGGGATATGTCTAGGCCCGTGACGGCGGCCACGTTCTTGTATTGTGGTATCCCGTTGACCTCGAGCACCATGGATCTCTCCCCCTCTTCCACGAGGTCTACGCCGAGGACTCCTCCGCCCATTATGTCGCCAGCTTTTCTCACGAGTTCCACCTGCTCCTCGGATAGCTCGGCCTTGACAGCGCGGCCACCGAGCGCGGTATTAGTCTTCCAGCGATCGCTCACTCTATAGATCGCGGCGGGAACATCGCCCCAGATATAGCAAGCCCTAATATCCCTACCAGGCTTATTTACGAACCTCTGTAGATAATGGACCTTGAAGTGGGGGCTCTGCATATGCTCTCTAAACTCAATGACCTCCTCGAGGCTCTCCCTATCCAGCGCCCTCGCAATCATCCTGCCCCAGCTCCCGTATATCGGCTTGACCACGACGGGGTATCCAAGCTTCTCCGCCGCCTCAATGCATGCCTCCCTGCTAAAGGCTATCACGGTCTCCGGGACGGGCAAGCCGCCCCTCACGAGCCTAGCCGTCGTGAGAAGCTTATCCTCGCATGCATAAATCACATCGGACGAGTTGATGACCGGGATCCCCCAACTCTCCAAGACGATCGTTGAGGCTAAGGCGCGGTAAAAGCTGACACATCTCTGGAAAGCAGCATCAAGGTTGAGACCCCTCGGCCCATCAAGCCAGAAAGCCCTCCTAGTAACCTGCAGCGGCACAGCCTCGTGTCCAAGTTCTCTTATGGCCCTCACGATGTCCTTCTCCTCCCACCTAATCACGTCATAGACTACCCCTATCCTCAACGCGGATCGCTCCCCTTCCCAGTCTTCCCACTCTTCGCTGAACCAACTATTATGAATAACCTCCCCCGAGAATCGAACTTACACGTATGGAAATCGTGAAGGGCATGTGGCCTGCGGCCCCAACACTTAAGCTTTTAAGCTTTAATTCTCTGCTATTTCCTCAAGAGATTAGCGGGGGCCGGCTGATTGTTCTCCCAAAGGTTTCTCAGGATATGGTTTGCGGGCGAGCTTGATGAAAGGGCTGTTGAGCATCTGAGGAGGAAGCTTGCCGGGGTCTTGGCCCGCCGAGAGCGAAGAATACTCCTCAGATTCTACTTGGATGAGGGCTCCCACGAATCCTACTATGATGCATTGCGAAACATTCTTTTAAGCAATGTCTCGCTAAGTATAGTGGTTGAGGAGAGGCCAGCCTCCGAGCTTGAGAGGGATCTCGAGAATCTTGAGAAGGCCTCCGGTGAGGGGATTTTGCTCGTGCTTGGTAGGGGTGCTCCTAAGCCCTCACGGAGCGTCGGCCTAGTGGTTGAGGAGGTGGGGGAAGATGCCTGAGAATAAGCTCGACATTATCTTGACGACGGATCGGAGCATGATGACGACACATCATGGAAAGGAGTTTCTGGGCTTTATGGCGACCGGGCCCGCCATCGGGATGCCTGAGAGGCTCTGGATGTGGATAGCATGCCCCAAGATGAGGACGGACTCCGCGGGGAGGCCATGGCAGGCCCCATATGCGCTTAGGAAGCTTGAAGCCCTTCTCCAAGACAAGGGGTATAATGCGGCGGTAATAGATCCGGATCACGTAAACAGGTATCTCGCGGACGCCAGGATACTCATGCTCAGCCATCACGACTACTTCGCATTATGCCCACCAAGCAGCGAATGGTGGGTGGTCACGAAGAAGGAGCCCGTGAATTCCAAGAGCTTCCGGAGCTTCATGGATGGCCTGAACCTCGCCGAGGCGAAGAGGCGGGGCCTCAAGATAATTGTTGGAGGGCCGGCGGCGTGGCAGTGGCTCTATAAGCCGGACCTGATCAAGAGATGGGGCATAGACACGATAGTCGATGGTGAAGGCGAGCGAGTGGTCATAGACTTGGTCGAGAAGGTATATGCAGGAGAGCCGCTGCCCAGATATGTGTTCGTCGGTCCAAGTGATGTCCCCTCAATAGAAGAGATTCCACCGATAAAGCGGCCGAGCATCAACGGGCTCGTAGAGATCATGCGCGGGTGCCCAAGGGGGTGCAAGTTTTGCTCCGTAACACTTAGGCCCCTCCGTCACATCCCCCTCGATAGAATCGAGAAGGAGATGCTCGTGAACGTGGAGGGCGGCGTGGAGTCGGGGATACTCCACTCAGAGGATGTCCTCCTCTATGGCGCGATGGGTCTTAAGCTGAATCCAGACGCGCTGATAAAGCTCCACCAGCTGGCGAGAAAATACTGGAAGTCCATCGCGTGGAGCCATGCAAGCCTAGCAGCAGTAAAGAACGCTGAAGAGGAATATCATCTCATATCCAAGATAATGGAGATCGTTAGGAGCGGAGGGCAGGATTATCTGGGGGTTGAGGTGGGCATCGAGACAGGGTCCGTGAGACTCGTGAGGAAGATTATGCCCGCGAAGTCGGCCCCTTACCCGCCTGAAATGTGGCCCGAGATAGTCGAGGATGCCTTCGCGATAATGCATGAGAACAACATAGTCCCCGCGGCGACACTGATACTTGGTCTACCGGAGGAGACACCGGATGATGTGATGAAGACCGCCGAGCTTATTGATAGGCTCAGGCCATATAGATCCCTTATAGTGCCCATGTTCTTCGTCCCGATGGGCATCCTGAAGAACAAGGACTGGTTCACTGATGTCAAAGTGACGGACGAGCACATAGAGGTGATGAGGAGATGTCTATGGCACAGCATACATTGGGCTGAGAAGATCTTAAACGAATTCTACCTCAAGAATCCAAAATACTTTCCATTAAGATGGATGCTACAGCTGTTCCTGAAGTATGCCACATACAAGGGCAGATTGATTGAGAGAAAGCTTGGATTGACGCCGCTGGGCCGCCGTGAAAAGCATGGGCAAGAGATGCTTACAGTAGTCCAATAGCTCCTTCGATGAATGTCTCATATTATTGATGCGAATGTCACTGCTTGGAAGAGTAGCTGCGATGTGAAGAAGATTATGAGCGCGGCTAGGGCCGCGGTCGCGCCGTCAAGCCGCCTGCCATATGCTATGAGGCCTGTGAGAAGAGGTATTGTCAAGATTTGCGATACTGTTGATAGCGTGCCGGTTATCATGTGGTATTGCGCGGTCTTCTCAATAGGGATTATGTTTAGGTTGAAGAGCTTATTCGCGGTTAGCACCGCGGGGTAAAGCATAAGTGGCAGCTGGGCCACCGCTAAAGCTCCCACAAACTTTAGCTCATCCCAGGCTGATTGCCATGCTACGCCCCTAATCCTCGCTGCAAGGCTCTCCTCGCCCCTCCTAAACAGCGCGCCCGAGAATATTATTGATAAAATCGTTGAGGAGATGTAGAGTAGTCCAATGTTCAGCAGATACTGGCTGGCTATTCTAAATACGTTAGGTTCAACGCTATAGAAGTGGAGTATGAGTGGTGCCTGCCTCGTGTAGATGAGGAGGGCAATGGAGAGGATCGCGCTGAGGGCTGGCAGGATCATGAAAACCGTCTTCTGTTCGTAGAGCGGCGTGTAGAGCCATAGCGGGAAAAAGAGGCTCTTAAATATCGAGATCACCCCGCTCCGCTGATTCGGCTCCATTAGATCGGCCGCGGTGATAGTCCCCTTCTCCTTTAAGGCCTTATACACCTTCAAGCCCTCCTCGGTCAACATGTAGTTCTTGTCACTGTCCTGGGTCACGAACCTCCTAAGTTGTCTCAAGTTATAATAGAGTGATCCTGTGCTGATCTTGAGGGAGTCCCTGAGGGCGGTTGCGCTGATCTTCCCAGCATCACCTATGGCCAAGATGATCCTTCTTCTTGTCTTGTATCTGAGAAGCCAGACAAGCTCGTCTTCACTAGGCTCTCTAAGGACTGCGACCAGCATCAATCCTCCCTCTTTACTCCCGAGAATGGAAGATAAAAAGGATAAGGGAAGGGGAAGATAAAAGCCCTGCGTTCTGCTTCTTCAGCCGGGATGGGCACCATGTCGAGGAAAACATCTACCTCATAAACTCGTTAGACAGGATCTGTGTGGCAAGAGTAAAAGTGGAGATGCGTTATTCTAGAGACCGCAAAGAGGGGATATAAAGCCCTAACCCATTTACGTGGATAGATCAGCTTAAATAAGAATAAATCCGAGATAAGGCTTGGAGCTGAATCGGAATAATATGAGCTGGACTGAGGACGCGGTATCATTTCGCGCGGCGATCAGGCGTAGTGGGAGCGGTCTCATGATAACCATCCCCGTTGAACTGAGCCAGAGATTTCTCCTCAAGGAGGGGCAGGAGCTCCTGATCTACGGGCTCTCGAGAAGCGGCCCGGACCTTGAGGGCGCTCTCCAAGTATACTTGGGCTATTTCGTCGTTCATGAGAAGGCTCCAGCCCTAATAATGAGGATTGACGTTGGTGATAAGTCATTGAGGCGATTACAGGAGGTTGTTGATGAGGTTTGTAGAAAGCATTTCCCATCTAGGACGGGCTTGAGGATGCTGAGCGAGTCTCAGGTCGAGATAGAGCTCGTCTTCGGCGCCATAACGCCGACAGCGATCCGGAGATTGAGGGAGATGAGTGAGGTGGAGGCCGCGGCCTCCGAGTTCGAGTTCACCCTCTCATCCGCCGGATTCAAGGTTCTTGAGAAAAGGATTGAGGAGAAGATAGTCGAGTGGAGGGTCATAGATCCCGCGAAGCTCTCGAAGGCGCCATACAAGGTTTTAGAGGCAATTAGGTGGCGATGGGAGCTATAGGATCGGGAGATGAAGCTGGATTGAGACTCTATGCCGACCTACATCTGCATAGCAGGTATTCTGGAGGAACATCTCAGCGGATGAATGTGCCGGAGCTCGTGGCTTTTGCGAGGTTCAAGGGGTTAAATATCCTCGGCACCGGCGATGCCCTCCACCCAGCATGGCTAAAAGAGCTTAAGAGAGATCTAGAGCCCGATCCAGGCGGCCTCTATAGGCCCAAGACCGGCCAAGACATTTACTTCATACCTCAGGTTGAGGTCGCCACGATCCATCAGTATGAGGGCAAGTCTAGGAGGATCCATCATGTGATTCTCATGCCAAGCCTCGAAGTCGCTGAGCAGCTCTCAGAGATGCTCGGGCGATTCGGCGACGTATCATCTGATGGGAGGCCAGTCTTGAGCATGCATCCAGCGGAGCTTGTCGAGATCACCATGAGCCTCGACTCGAGGAATATCATCTTCCCAGCGCACGTGTGGACTCCATGGTGGTCAATATTCGGCGCGAGGAGCGGTGTTGACAGGATTGAGGAGTGCTATGAGGATCAGGTGAAGCATGTCCACGCGATTGAGACTGGGCTGAGTAGTGATCCGCCGATGAATTGGAGGGTTAGCTGGCTCCACCGCTACACGATCCTCAGCTTCTCCGATTCTCACAGCCCATATCCATATAGGCTTGGGAGGGAGGCGGTTGTCTTCGAGCTGGATACGCTTACATACAGGAGCATTTACGAGGCGATCGTCGAGAAGGCTGGGAAGAATAGGGTTGAGCTCACAATCGAGGTCCCACCAGCCTACGGGAAATATCACTGGTCAGGTCATAGGAAATGCGGCATCGGCCCGCTTCCACCGGAGGAGGCTAGGAGAATGGGCTACAAGTGCCCTGTCTGCGGGAAAACCCTGACAAAAGGTGTTGATGATAGGGTTGAGGAGCTCGCCGATAGGCCACAAGGATATAGGCCCGAGAACGCCCAAGAATTCGTCTATCTGCTGCCTCTACAGGAGCTGATAGCGATTGCGATAGGGCTTGAGCCTGAGTCAGAAGCGGTCCTAAACTCTAGGAAGGTCTGGAGCATCTATGAACAGCTCGTAAACGCCTTTGGAAGCGAGTTTACAGTCCTGCTTGAAGCAAGCTTGGATGAGGTTGCGAGGATCTCGGGCGCCGAGGTCGCTAGGATAATCGCAAGAGTTAGAGAGGGCAGGATAAAGCTGATACCCGGCTACGACGGCGTCTACGGCAAAATAGTTCTGGAGGAGGAGCGGGATGCCTGGGAGATAGGCGCTAAGCGCTTCACAAGGCTCGAGGACTATCTCTAAAGATAGGGCTCGAGGATGAAGCTTATAAGCTGCTGGCACACCTCATGAGATCAAACTCTGGAGGGGCCGAGGTATGGTAGGTGGTCGACAAATCTACTTCTAGGGATCTTCCACGCGAGGTCGAGATTCTTGACGCGACTCTAAGAGAGGGTCAGCAGTGTAGAGGCGTCAACTTCACTCTAGATGCTAGGATCAGGATTGCTAGGAAGCTGGATGAACTCGGGGTCCACTTCATCGAGGCTGGATGGCCTGCCGCTAGCCCAAAGGATAGGGAGGTCTTCAGGAAGCTCTCTGAGATCGGGTTAAGGAATGCTAGAGTTGCGGCCTTCACCATGACGAGAAGGAAAGATGTGCCAGCGGACAAGGATCCCAGCCTAAACGAGATACTCGAATGCGGCGTCGACGTCGCGGTCATCGTCGGTAAGAGCTGGAGCCTTCACGTAAGAGAGGTTCTTAAGACAACGCTGGAGGACAACCTCGATATAGTTTCCGACAGCATCCAGTATCTCAGGGATCATGGCCTAGAGGTGATATTTGATGCCGAGCACTTCTTCGACGGCTATAAGGAGGATCCCGAATATGCGTTAAGTGTTCTTAGGGCGGCTGAGGAGGCTGGCGCGAGGACACTGGTTCTAGCGGACACAAATGGTGGATGCCTCCCGCATGAAGTCGCGGAAATAGTAGCCGAAGTGAGAGAAAGGGTTAGAAGACCCATTGGTATCCACGCGCACAATGACTCGGGCAATGCGGTGGCTAACACGATCATGGCCGTCATATCAGGAGCAACACACGTCCAGACAACCGTGAACGGCATCGGGGAGAGGACGGGGAACGCGGACCTATGCCAAGTCATACCAAACCTCGAGCTAAAGCTCAGGATCAGAACGGTGAAATCGGGACTCGAGGGCCTTAAGAAGCTCACAAGCCTCTCAAACATGGTCTATGAGCTCTCAGGGCTTCCAAGAAACAGATATCAGCCATATGTCGGCGAATACGCCTTCGCGCATAAGGCTGGAATACACATAGACGCGATAATGAAGAATAGGAGGGCGTATGAGCATATAGATCCGGAGCTTGTTGGAAATAGAAGGCTTCTAACAGTCTCGGATCTCAGCGGCAAATCAGCCCTTATAGCCAGCTTAAGCGAGCTCCTCGGAATAGAGCTGGATAAGAGATCAGAAGAGCTATCAACGATCCTCGAAGAGGTTAAACAGCTTGGGCTAAGGGAGGTTAGCCTAGATGATGCCACCGGGACGATCTCCCTAATCTTCCTAAAGTACTTCGGGAGATATGCGCCAAAGTTTGAGATCCTTGAATGGGTCTCGCTTGCGGGGGGAGGAAGGGATGGGCCGAAGGCTTATGGTCTCGTCAAGGTAAAGGTCGGCGACAAGATCATGGTTGAGGGTGGCGAGGGAGTCGGCCCAGTCCACGCAATAGACGTGGCCCTCAGAAAGGCCCTAGAGCAGGAATATCCGGAGCTTAGGAAGGTTAAATTAGTAGATTACCGGGTAATCTTGCCGGAGGCCGAGAGAGATACAGCATCCCTCGTAAGAGTCTTCATAAAATTCACGAATGGTTTCGAGACTTGGACCACCACGGCCACCTCAACGAACATCATCGAAGCCAGCTTTGACGCCCTAATACAGGGACTAGACTATTACCTCCAGATGAAGGACCTGAAACTTGGAAAAGTTAAGTAAAACCCTTATTCCATCGAGGCGCGGATAAGACATGTCTAGAGAGTCTCATAACTATAAGATAATCCACTACACGGAGATCCCGGCATCAGAGGTGAGGGAGGCTGGTGCATCAGGTGCCAAGATACGGTGGCTGATATCCAGGGACGACGGCGCGCCGAACTTCTCCATGAGATTGTTCGAGATAGAGCCGGGTGGAAGAACACCACTGCACAGCCACCCATGGGAACACGAGATCTTCATCTTGGAGGGAACATGCAGGGCTATCATTGGGGAGAGCGAGCACTTAATCGGCCCGGGATACGCGATATACGTTCCACCAGGTATAAAGCATAGTTTCATTAATGCGGGTGAAGAATTGCTTAGGATTCTCTGCCTAATACCTCATAAATAGATGAGCCGTGTTATTCAGCAACCTCGCTCAAGAAGATCGAGGAGGCCTCTTTCATATTCCTCAAAATATCTTTAACTATGTCCAGAGGTGTTCCTCTAAATCCGCAATCAGGGTGAAGGTATGCGACGTTTTCAATGCCCACCTTATCGGAAATGATACTTAATCTTCTTAGGGGCTCTCTCGACAGGCTCAACCTCGGTATTTGAGATGAATCCTGCTCCCAGCTTTTTCCATGCTCCTCAAAAACCTCCCGAGAGCATCTGAAGATTCCTTTCCTCCCTCCTGCCGCTGAAGGCTAGGCTTAAAACATCCATCTGAAGCTTTAATAGCATATCATATATAAGTCATATATAAGTTTGGGATATCGCTTAAAGAACCGCATACATGTAGAATTACCTCTTTCTCGGACTTTATGCCCCCGAAGAATTCGTCAAGAATACGGCCAGCGATTCCGGGTGGAAGAAATCTGCCAGGAGCCCCGGCTCATCCACCTGGATATAGCATCCTATCTTCACAGCCTTCTCGATCAAAGGATTAAGGACGTATGCTAGGTCAAGGTAAAGCCTCTCATCAAGAATGCTACTATAGGGGCCGAGGCCCCCCATACCATATGTAAAGCCCAAGGTAATAGGTCCCGTTACAGTAACTTTAACCTCCACACCCCTCACCCCGAGACTCTCCAAGTACTCAAGCACTTTCCTGCAATCGCTTATCTTTGGGAAATTATCCAAATCTTCTACAGGCTTTATTTTGCCTATTATCGCGGGCCTCCCAAATCGCCTCCCAAGGCCCGGAATCTGCTCAAAATAGTCTATAATGTTTCCTCGCTGCTCCCCATCTGTTACAACCTGTATACCATACTTGAGTTGAAGATCAACAGCCATTTTATAGCGCCATCAAGACCTAGTTCAGCTATTCTGCTGGGAAAGCTGCCTATCACAGTCCTCTTCGGAGGCATGTTGCACCCAAAGCAGTTTTATGCCCCGATAAAAAACAGTTCTCCAAGCCTCAATGCTCAAAATCGACTTACATATTTGAGATTGAGTTGATGTATGGGCCCGCCGGGATTTGAACCCGGGACCTCCGGCTCCGAAGGCCGACGCCCTATCCAAGCTAGGCCACGGGCCCAAAAAAGCAGTGAGACGCTCCTCTATTGACTTTTTCTTGAGCCTAGGAGTAAGTCTTGACAATTTCTTGGGTATAACTTCAAGAGAATTTGAGAATGTAGTTTTATTTTATGCCTGATTCATCTTTTCCTTCTGAGCTAATGAGTAGGGCATTTAGAAAGTCCAATAACATGGCGATTAGCCTCTCGACGGATGCTGGGTCGGTTATAGTCGATGTTCTTAAGGTTCTTAAGCTAAAGTATGATTATAAGGCTCTATCCAAGATTACGGGATTCCCGATCTCGACGCTCACTCGATATATTACTGGGAAAACGGCTCCTAGGGGATCTAAGGCTGAGAGGCTCCTAAGAAACACCCTGAACAATATTAATCTCCCTGCTTTTATCGCGGAGTATTCTGGTTTCGATGGCGGACGCCTAGACTTGGCGAAGATCATGTTAAACCCGAATCTCGTGAAAATTATTGGAGCATATGTTCTTGAAGAGTTCGCTGGTATGAAGATAACATCGATAATGCCATTGGATATTCTGAGTCTCCCCCTGGCCAGCTATCTCTCGATAACAACCTCGAGGCCTCTTCACCTAGTATCTCCTCTCCCCATCTCATCTCCAGATCATTTAATGCCCTTAATTTTCTCGGATGATGGCGGCGATGCTAGGGCCTACTGGCTCCTCCTTAGGAAGAACTGTAATAGGGAGAGCATCCTGTTCCTGAGTAGTAGGACTCCTGAGCCATGCTTCTTCAACAAGCTTGTCGAGAGGCTTATGGATGAGAAGATGGAGATAGGCGGGCTTTTCATGGTTGCTGCGAGAGAGGAGTTGTTGGGGGAGCTTAGGGTCCCGCCCGGGGTTAAGAGATCCTACCTGCTAGTGATATAAGCCTCTAGGCGTATTCTCTCCAAGTATGGCCGCATTTCCTGCATCGGAAGAATTGGGTCATCGGCTCATCCGCGGACCTAGTCTGGATAGACCAGTAGTAGGCTTCTCTCGCCCCGCAGTTGGGGCAGACCACCTCACTCGTGACCGGTAGAACCTTCTCCTCCTCTTCCTTCTCAAGCACCATCACGGCGGCGCCAGTCTTCTTCCTCACCTTCGTATAGACTATTCCTCCTTGGATCGATTTCTCGTACCCGCATTTCGGGCAGACCCAAGCGGGCTTACTCGTCCTCCTCAGGACCATTATCTTGCCGCATTTTGGGCAGAGCTCCACGCCCTCTGCACCTCCCATGCGGTCGAGTTCTCCTCTAATTAAGTTTCCCTCCACCTCCCTAGAGCCTCTCAAACTCCCTTCTAAGCTCGGCTGAGATCTCTTTTAGCTCTTGGATCGCCTTTTTAACGGCGTCGACCGCCTTCAGCTTTCCCGCACCGGTCTTAACCCTGAGAATTATTTTCTTGGTCAGCGGGTGTTCCATCACTGCGCCGGAATACTCCACCCCATCAATTTTTTGCAAGATCTCGCTTAGGGAGTCGAGCACGCCTATATCCTCCTCAAGCACCTCAAGCTCCAAGTAATCATCCCTATACGTGAGGATTCTGAGTTTCAGCTCGGCATCACCTCTAACACCGAGGCTATTCGCTCCATATTCCCATAGAATGGGACGATTTTACGTTTATGTCTCTCCCCGCACTTGGGGCAGACTAGCCCTATTTTCGCCTTGTTCAAAATGCTCGAGCACTTGTCGCATATGCCGAGAACGACTCCGAGGTTCGGCTTCCAGATCGAGACACCTATTATCCCCATGAACTGGGTTATCACTTGGGCTATGATTATGTCTCCAACCCCAACCACGTCCTTCATATCCTCCTTCATCCCTTTTCTCGGGATGATCACAGCGGTTTTCGGGTGTTTGAGGGCGCGGCCGCCGGCGGACAATATCGTCACGATGGCTATCTTGTCTTGGATGCTCCTCACTTGGGCTATAACCTGGTCGCCGACCTTGATTGATTGAGCAGGCTTAATGGGCTTTACATTAACAATCCGCTTGGACTTATCATAGGAGGCGACGCCTAGCACCTTTGCGACAACTCTCCCCCGGCTGTCTAAACTGGTATTATCGCCAGGGCTAAACTCCTCTTGGATGCAAAGGGGCTCCCCGGGGGTCACTACTTCGCCATCTTTAACGAAGACCATGATACTCCACCTCCATCATGAGATATCTCGGGCTCCTGACCACCTCCCCCCACCTAACTCTCCCAAGCATTATGAGGGCTTCTGCGGGGAGTAGGAGCGGCAGCTTGATGCGCTCCTGATCCTCTATTGAGAGCCTTGGACACGCAGTATTGATGAAGGCCTCGAGCCCGCTATCTCTCAGCATTTCAATATCTACATCATCCATTATAAGTATCTCCGCCCTCTTATCAGCCCCATCCAAGAGCTTCTTAAGCTTCATGGCGCATTGCATCCTAAGCTGCCCCGGCTTGACGCTCACGATAATTCCCATCCTCCTAGCCTTTCGAGCCCTCTCAATATACCCGTATCTCGATCTCAAAAGTCTCTCTACCTCGGCGTTTAGACCGTCCAAGACTCCCAGCTCCGGGTCTAGGTAGTAGACGGGTTTCTCGGTCTGGAGGCCGAGGCCAAGGCCGTGAAACCTGCTACCGATGATGAGGTAACTTTCGACCTTGCTCGAGAGCTGTAGGAGGGGCCGGTAGGCGCAGCCTAGGACCTGGCCTTCGTATTTGAGGGGACGGGTGGGGGGCCCCGTGAGCGTGATCACGCCATGTCTTTCTAGGAGTAGCTTGACTTGGTCGAGGTGGTCGAGCCATTGGATCGTCGCGCCCAGCCCGATCCTCTCATACCCCTCTAGCGCGCTTATGCCCCTCTCAAGGGTCCTTAGAAGCGGCTCGGGATCACCCCTCCTACACTCAAGATATAGCGTTGGCATGGGGTCCTCGTCCAAGAATCTAGCATGGCCCAAGTGTATTATTCCATCGGCGCCCACCGCCCGAGCATGTGCTACTGCTAGGTCGCATCCGCCCCAGCATCCACCTCCGTGAAGCAAAGCTTCTTCAAGGCTTGATGAAAGCTCTTCAATGAGCTTGCTGGCGATATTGCGAAGCCCGGGCGGAGCCTGTACGAGAACCCTTTTGACGCGGTTCTCCCTTATCCAGTCCCTGGCCAGCTCCAACTCCACTTTATAGCCGCTAATCAGCATTCATATACATCTTGGAGCCAACTACCTAACATACATATCTACTGGGATTGAAGGCGGAGCCATGGTGAAGGCGGTAGAATGAAGGCGAGCTGAGAGAGGGGTGGGATAAAACTGATACCGAGCTACAACGGAGTCTATGGCAGAATAACTCTAGAGGAAGAGCGGGGCACCGGGGAGATAGGCGCTAAACGCCTCATAAGGCTCGAGGACTACCGGAAATACTCTTCTTTGGACTTCTATTTACACCTTACATCCTTAAGAGGATAAAAATAGAGGTGTGGAGGTGGGCTGGCCGACGAGCCATCGTAGCTAGGGGTTGGCGGGATTCAATATCTAGCCACCACGGAGGATCCTCCGTGGCGGGAATGCTGATTGTGCCACCAACCCCTCATAGCTTTTACTGCCGCCGGCCAGCATGTGTTGTCTCTGCTGCCACGCCTTCTTCAAGATCTTCAGTATTTTCAGTTGCAACCTATAAATCTTCTTCTTAGGCGACAGGCCCTCTAGGTCTTTTAGAAGCTCTGCGCCAGCTCCATATCTTTTCTTTTTATTGATAAATATTTGTTGCGAGCCTTGAAAGATGTGCACGTAGTCTATGATTATAGCTTTTGCTCCTGCATGGTATTAGGCCCAGCAGGCCATATAGTCTGCTAAGCTTTCGGTTCAACGGCAACCTCACCACAAGTATCGCGACCTCAACGCTATCCTTAACACTCATCATATCACATGCCCGTCTGTATATCGCCGTGTAATCCTCATCCTTCATAACCTCCTCGATTATTTTACGTCCATAATGTTCTTGTATAGAGCAGATCTCTTTACCATATTTTTTGAAGGGGGTCTGTGGGTAAGTGTTTGCCATTGTCGTATGAGCTTCTTCCATCCCGCATATCTCTCATACATGTTAATGAGCTGTAGTAGCCTCAACTCCCTGAGCGTTAGCGGCCTGAAATGGTTTCTTGGAATAGTGCTCAAAAGCTTTGCATCAGCCTCATCAGACTTCTCAACCCCATTCTCCTCCCTCAACCTCTTAAGCAACCTAAGGTTCTTCAATGAAAATATCTTGACGTTCCTCTCAATCAGCTCCATCAACTCCCCCATAGATTTGCGGGAACAACGCGTCAATGTATATCTCGCCGGCATCCTCCAGCTCGGTTAATCTTTTCACCCTGAATACCTTGTCCCCGTCGAAGACTACATGCGTATTATGCTTCCCCCGCTTCTTCCTGTCGGCTGGAATCGCTACATCAACATAGTAAACCCTAGCCATCCACATCACCTCCCTCCATCAACATCCCATGATGTCGAGGACATCCTGCTCACCCCACCAGCTAACAGCTTGATCGAGCACCTCGTATATCTCATGCTTCAGCCTCTCCATCAACATATTACCAAGAAACTTGGCGTAAAACTGGCAGAACTCAAGGACATTATTCCTGATCTTCGCGTAATCAGCCAACTTGACCCTAAAATCTATCTCCGGGTTGGCTAAGAGGTCAAGGAAAGAGTCAATGCAGTCGAGCATATACTTGAATTCTTGGGCGGCGCCCGGGCCGAGCTCCGCGAACGCATCAGAATATCTCTGCTCTATATCCCTCGCCGCCATCCGTGTAGA
This sequence comes from Candidatus Wolframiiraptor gerlachensis, assembly GCA_021323375.2. Lineage (GTDB taxonomy): Archaea > Thermoproteota > Nitrososphaeria_A > Caldarchaeales > Wolframiiraptoraceae > Wolframiiraptor > Wolframiiraptor gerlachensis. Next base: position 34,739 of record JAJPCT020000003.1, read on the forward strand.
AACAGATCCTCTACTGAAAAACATTTGGCCTTGTGGAGAGGCTTTAAAGGCCGCCCTTTGTATCATGCTGGGAGAGCCGGGGGTGGAGTGTCTTATTCGGGTGGCGGGCGCGGGTGCCGTGGAAGTATGAGCGGCATCAGGTATAGGATAATTCGGAGGCGGGTGAAGTATCCTCGGCTTGAGATCTGGGGTAATGAGATCTGGATTATCGTGCCGGGTAATGTGGATCCATGGAGGGTGGTGAGGCAGAATAGGGAGTGGCTTATTAGGCAGATAGAGATCGCGAGGAGGGCGGCTGAGCTCTCAGGGAAAATCGAGCTCGTGCCGAGAACTAGGAGGAAGTTCAGATCTTTGATTGAGAGGGTTGTGCAAGAGTATGCTGAGGAGCTGGGGGTCGAGGTGAACAGGATATTCGTGAGGAGAGTTAAGTCCGCGTGGGGGAGCTGTAGCGGGAGAGGAAACATCACGATAAATGCTGCGGCTCAGTGGCTTCCCGAGAGGCTGGTGAGATACATCGCCTATCATGAGGTCTGCCATCTCAGGAGATGGAGGCACGATAGGGAGTTTGAAAGGCTCGTGAGGGAGAAGTTTCCCGACCACGAGGATCTGGATCTCCAGCTCCAAGCATACTGGATCAAGCTGAGAGAGCAGGATAAGGCGTGCAGCAAATCCTAGAGCTCCTTGACCCGTTTTCTCCCATGTCTAGTATTCTTCATGTTTCTTGCTTGAATTAGGTTGCGGTTCATCTTCATTCTTGATTTGCCGACAGGGTAGCCCATCCCCACTACATCCCAATCACGCGGAAGATAACCTTTCCGCCCTCCTCGGTGATATAGCTATATTCCGGCCTCGGACTAGAAGCTCTCGACGCGATGCATAAGCTCGGCTTCCCAATATGGTATGGGTATGGCTTGGAGATCAGCCGGATAGTCGAAGAGGCTCGTGAGACGGGTTTTGACTATATCGAGGTTAGCATTGATCATCCGTGGCCGCGGGGCGGCGAGCCGAGCCTAGCTGGTGTTGTCAGGGTGATTAGGGGCTCCGGCCTATCCATCGGCTTCCATGCTCCTTGGAGAGATCTCAGGCTCTCCTCCCCGTTTGAGGAGGTTCGGGAGGCCTCGATCAGGGTCTTCGAGAGGATAGCATCAGATCTCTCGGCCCATGAATGTGATTATCTCGTCGCCCATCTCTCAACGGATCAGGCAGTTGATAGGATTAATGAGATCCGGGATGAGGTTGTAAAAGCGGCGGTAAAGTCTGTTGAAACGCTGACCGGGATATGTAGAGACCTCGGCCTCATACTCCTAGTGGAGAATGTCCGCGAGGACTTGGAGATGTTTGAGAGGGTCGCGTCGAGGGCTGATGGGGTCTGCCTCGACATCGGCCACGTGATAATCTCCACGCACAAGAGGCATGGGAGGGAAAGCGTTGACGCGGAGCTCGAGAGATGGATGAGATCGCTGAAGGATAGGATCATGGCGATACATTACAGCGGCGTCAGGTTTGATGGAAAATACGCGCGTGATCACCAACTGACCAATAGCTCAGACAAGTATCTGCGTCTTCTAAAGAATCATCTCGGAGAACTAAGGCCACGCTATATCCTCTTCGAGGTCTTTGAGGGCTTGAACGAGGAGCATGCATGGCCGAGACAGCTCGCAGACGCCCTCCACTTCCTCAGAAGCCCATAGAAGGTTTCAATCATTTAAATCTCCTGCAAGAGTGATTACCCCCCAGATGTCGAGCAGAAGCGAGGTCCTTGAAGAGTTTTTCATATCGCTTCAGGAGGCCATGTGGAGAATTCTTTCGAGAAGCTGGGAGAGTGTTGAGCTCAGGGATCTTAGGAGGATTGCGGCGGCTGATGTCGCGTATAGAGGTGATCTGGCGCTAGCGGTCGCGATATGCTGGGATCTGGAGAGGGGGGAGCCTGTGGAGGAGAAGTGGCTGGCATGTGAGGCCCTATATCCCTATGTCCCAGGTCTCCTCTTCCTCAGAGAGGCGCCGCCGATGCTGAGGGCAGTCAAGCTGCTGGAACATGAGTGGAGTCTCCTCCTCGTTAATGGGCATGGACTTCTTCATCCGCGGAGAATGGGTCTCGCGGTGATCTTGGGCCTCGTCCTCGGCAAGCCGGCACTAGGTGTCGCCAAGTCGCTACTAGTCGGTGTTGAGGGCCCTGGGGAAGATTGGGGGCCGGTCGAGGTCTCGGGCGAGATCCTAGGCTACTGGTTCAAGACTAGAAGTGGTGGAAAGTTTTACGTGAGCCCGGGCTATCTGCTGACCGTGGATCAGGTCCCCGAGCTGGTCAGAATCCTCGGATCAAGGTATCCTGAGCCGCTTGCTTATGCTGATAAGCTCTCGAAAAGGCTTGCTAGGAGCCTGTCTCCGTGATCCTGCTATGCTCCCCTCTTTTTTGCGCCGCGATCGCACTCGCCTCCTCCAAGATCTTCCGGGCCTCATCGCTCAGCTTGGTCTCAGCGATCGTGGACCCGTGGAAGGTCCCGACCTCAACCGAGAGATCCTCCATCATGTTCACGAGCCTGTCAAGCTCATCGGATGCGGTTGGCGCGATGCCGCGAATCTCTTGGCTCGCCGCTGCCAACACGTCCTTCAGCGGAAGGACGACCCTGCCAGCATCCTGCAGATCCTTGACAGCCTCGATCCTGTATAGCACGCCTTCGAGGAGCAGGTTTGCATGGACAAGCCTTCTAAGGGCCTTCCTCAGCTCGGCGAGCTCCTCCGCATATATCGCCGCCCTCTCGCGATCCCTCTCCATGTGGGCCCTGACAACCTGCTCGAAGAGCTCCCTCTCCCTCGCCTCGATATCCCTAACCCTTCTCGATAACCTGGCCCTGATGATGCTGACGGAGTCAATTATCTCGTTTGGTTTAATCTCCCTCTTCTCGGCCTTCCTCCGCCTCCAGAATGCCAGCCGCATCCCTTCAACCCACGCCCAAGCCGCCTAGAAATAACTTCCCAGCCCAGGCTCAACAGGATATGACCTCTACTATCTCTTCGAGAATACTTGCGGAACATCGGCTACGCCAGTTTTTAAGGTGGCTGGGGGAAGATCGGATGGGCCTTGCTTGAGAAGCTGGCTCAGATACTGTTATTCATCCTCCCAGCATACTGTGCGAATGGAGCCCCGGTTGTCGGCGTGAGGCTGATAGGTCGCTCAACGCCGCTGGATCGAGGTGCCAGAGTCTGGGATGGGCGGAGGATATTAGGGGATGGGAAGACCCTCGAAGGTCTATTGATGGGCGTGGCGATGGGCACGATAGCCGGGCTTATAATCCATTCTTTCATCCCGGGTATCTATAGGAGTTCGCTCGAGCCCTTCATGCTGAGTGTAGGCGCCATGGCCGGGGATATATTCGGGTCATTTGTCAAGCGGAGGCTTGGGCTTGAGAGAGGGCGCCCAGCGCCAGGTCTCGACCAGCTCGGCTTCCTCGCCTTCGCCCTCCTCTTCTCCATATTTACCTTCGGCCCGCCAAGGTGGCTCGATGCCCTGACACTAATTCTACTTGTGGCGGTGACGGCGATTTTGCATATCGGAACAAACTACTTGGCATACTTGCTGAAATTGAAAGCAGAACCCTATTGACTAGGCCCCCCTCCCAAGAATAGCAACATGAAGAAGATTACGAATATCACGGCATACATGATCAGCATAATGTTCCTCATCCGCCTTTGCCTCGCCTCAATCCTCGCCTGAACCTGCATACACTTCTCCGAACATATCTCCTTGTCCGGTGGGATTGCTCTGCCACAAATCCGACAATGCCTATGATCCACGATCCTAGCCTTCTTCTCCTTCTTCTCGCTCAACGGTGGATCCCTCTCAGGGCAGTATTTAAACCGCTATCGAGCAAGTCTAGCCTTAAATGCCGCCGGATGAAATGTTTGAAGGTTGAGCAGGGAAAGTTTCGAAAACCTAGTCGCTCTCACAATTCCCGTCGCGGCTCTCCACCTCCTGCTCAACCTCAGCGGCTGGCTATGGTATACTCTCCTAGGCAAGTATCTCATAGTGGATCTCAGCTTCTCCGGGAACGAGCTCGGTCTCGTGATGATGCTCTATAATCTGTCGTTCGCGGTCTCAGCCCTCCCGGCTGGGATCCTATCCGATGTAATCATGTCTAGGAGGGTGCTGCTCATGGGCGCTGTGGCATGCGCTATCGGGATACTGCTCATGGCCTTCTCAAGGGATGTGGTTATGATGTCTGCCGCCTGCCTGATAATAGGCTTTGGAGACGCCTTCACGCTGACCGCTATAACCGTGCACACAGTCAAGAGCGGCGGTATTAGGCACCTAGCAACGCTCTATGGATTCGTGCTATGGGCTGGAACCTTGGGCGAGCTCCTAGGATCATTCATGAGCGGCTATGTGAAGGAGTACTTGGGAAGCCAGACCCTTTTCATCTTAAGCTCGATAATGTCGCTGGCCCCACTGCCCATGCTCCCGCTGATAAGGGAGAGGCCTCAAGAGAGGCGCGCCGCGGGATCCATATCGCTAGCCTCCCTCGCCGAGCCCATCAAGCTCCTAGGTTTCCACGATATCCTCAGACTGTTGACACTAGGTCTAATCTTCCACACAGTGGGCTATTGCATGTTCTTTCCATTCATCTCTGTTCACGCGAGCTTTGCTGGCCTAGCTGATAGAGAGATTGGGATGATAAACTCGGCAATATTGCTCTCAACATTCCTGATAACACTGCCGTGTGGAATCCTAGCGGATAGGATTGGGAGCAGGCCCATGCTGCTGGCCCACGTCCTTCTATCATCGTTTTCATGGATGCTGTACGGATTGAGCGGCGACCTCACATCAGTCTTCTTGGCGGCGGCCTTCCTAGGAGCTGTCAACGCTATGGATTATCCTGCTAGGCGGCGCCTGCTCATAGAAGCCTCTGGGGAGGAGGCTGTTGGGATGCTGATAGGTGCTCTCGACTTCTTCATAAGTCTCGCCTCGATACCGGGGCCGATGATCGGCGGCATCCTCTACGAGCTGACTGGCATCAGCAGCGTCTTCCTGATAGCATCCCTGATAAACCTGGCCAGCATACCATTCCTCCTGAGAATCCGTGTTCATGAAATCTCGATGGAGGAGTTTCGGCGGGAAGCCTCCCGGCAATAAAGATGCTCTAAACCGATTTTATCAGGTGCTTGGAGTCCATGACAAGCCTCCAGATCTTGTCATCCACGTGATGAATGTTCTCGGCTATCTTGCCTCTTTCCATGGCGCAGCACTCCTCAAGGCTCTTAAGAGCCCGCGAGATGGCTATCGGCCTCAGGTTCTTCTCATCCCTGACTACGAGCAGGTCGCCCTCGACAAATGATCCTTGAAAACTTCTCACGCCTGGCCTCATGACATCGGCACCCTTCGCTATATGGGGGACAGCGCCCATATCGACCACCAGCGCTGGAAGTCTCTCGAGAAGCCCCCGATTATACTCCTCGTGAAGCGTTGGGAAGATTATCTCCCCAACCTCCGCCAAGACATAGGTCCCAACCACGTATATTTTGAAATTCTCGCCAGCGATCTGGAGCACATTCTTAATCTTCTCGCCAGCGATCCCCGAGGCCCAGCCAAGCTTCCTAATCCTCTCCAAGAGCCTAGCCGAGTCCCGCTTACTGAGATACCCAACCCTCATCTCGCCAGCATCCCCTTAATTACCTGATAAGCCTCATCTAGGCTCCTTATCCTCCTAACAAACTCGCTCTCACAGGATATATTCCTATTCCAGGGACGGTCATAGAGGAGGAGAATCCTTGTTCTCAGCATACAACCATCCACGAGGAGGGGCGAGTCATCTATGAAGACGTCGTAGTCGAGTCTCGCCTTCATACCGCTGCTCCTGATCCAGACTATGTCATCAAACGATATTCCATGGGCCTCGAGCCATAAGAGCGTATATTTCTCGACATCCCGCGGCCGGGCCGTCACGATATCCACCCTTCCTAGAGTCCTGAGCCTCGCGACCTTCTCGGATAGATTAGGCTCAGTCGGTGGCAGATCCCTCCACATCCTCCAAGCCATCCTCATAAGCTCCATAAACTCCTCACTAGTAATCCCGAGCCCTCTCCAGAAATTCCATTCAATCACATCCTCGTAATCCAGCCTCTGGCCTGACTTCTTGCTCCAAAGCCTGATCCAGAGCCTTATTGTATCGGCCAAGACACCGTCAACATCCAGCGAGATCCGGAGCAAGACCCTCGACATGCGGGGGCAGCACCCTCATCATAAAAATCTAAAGTGATGATGGGGACGCCGGTCTCCCCGTCGTGTAAGTTAATAAGGTGGCTCTCGTTGCTTGGCAGGCTGGAGGGGCGAGCCCCAGCATGCCGACAAACGTCCGGATAAAATTGACAAGCACGGATCTCGAGAAGATCGAGAGGGTATGCTCTGAGATAAAGGAGATAGCGTTGAGGACTGGGACAAAGATAAGCGGCCCCATACCGCTTCCTAGGAGGAGGCTCGTCCTACCCGTCCGGAAGTCCCCATGCGGTGAGGGATCAAAGACTTGGAGAAAACATGAGCTCAGGATACATAGAAGGCTGATAGGCCTTGAGATAACGGATCAAAGAGTCATGAGGGAGATAATGAGGATCCAGATACCCGAGGATGTAAGCATAGAGATGCAGATACGTTAAGGTCGAGCACATGAATCTGGATCTACATGATGTTCTAGGACTTTTACGAGAAAACAGGAGGCATTATCCTATCTCGGTGCTGTGGCCGGATAAGCATGAAGAAATAAATTTGCTGTTGGTGAAGGTTTGCCGAGGCTGAGGATTACTCTCCCCAATCCTCGGAGATCTCCTCTGCCTGCCTAAGCCTCATCTCACCATTCTCATCTATCTCGAGCTCGAGCTGAGATCCGCATTCATCATGCTCGAAGAATTCTCCTGGTAAGGCGTCGTCGGGGACCTCCACGTCTCCTCCGCAGATAGGACACTTAAGGACGGGCATTCTCCCAACACCCTGACAGCTCCTAGGCTGAGTGAGCAGAATATTAAGTTATTCCCGCAGCTTAACCCCTGATTCTCGTCCCGATCTCGCGCTCCAAGGCTTCCAGCGGGTCATTGGTTAGCCCAGTCGAGATTATCGCCTCTCCCACGCCGGATCTTACGGCCTCGCAGCACATCATGATCTTCCTATTCATGCCTGTGCCGATCTTTGGCTGCAGCTTTTCAGCCTCATCCACACTGATCGAACCTAGGACGTCGCCATCAACAATTACTCCCTCAACATCCGTCAATATGAGCAGTCTCTCGGCCTTGATCCCCATCGAGATCCTTGCCGCCGCTTGATCCGCATCAACATTCAACAGCTCATATTCTGTTCCAAGGGCTATTGGTGCGACGACGAGGACCTCGAAGCTGTTGAGGAGTTTCTCCGCGACATTGGCATTCACCTCGATTATCCTCCCCGTGTATCCTCCTGGGATCGCTCTCGCCCTTCCCCGCTCATCCACTATCACGATCTTCTTCTTCCTCTCGGCTTTCAGGAAGCCGCCGTCGGCGCCAGATATCCCGACAGCGCTCGCGCCATAGCGCTGGAGCCTCGAGACTATCTCCTTATTCAGCTTCCCGGCCATAACCATGACGAAGACCTCGAGCTCAGCCTCATCCGTATACCTGCTCCTAATCCCCTGCGGCGAGACGACGAACTTGGGCTCGATGCCCATCCTCCTTTCATATTCTGAGACTAGGTCTCCGCCACCATGCACGAAGATTATTCTCATGCCCTCCGAGACCCTCTTGGCTATGCTCTTGGCGATGTTGTCGAGGTTCTGCGCGAGAGCCCTCCCGCCAGCCTTAACCACGATCATGCTCCAGCACCAATTAAGCCGGCTTAAGAGGCGGGATCATCAACGCCTCCCTCTCATCAAAGCCCATCATTATGTTGAATGCTTGGACTGCTTGGCCAGCCGCGCCCTTCATCAGGTTGTCTATCGCGGCCATGAACGCCGCTCTACCCACCCTCCCATCATAAGCGAACCCGACATCAGCGAAGTTGCTCCCGATAACATACTTTGGATCGGGGTAGCCGACAGGCGGCCCCCTAATTATCCTGATAAACGGCTCCTTGCCATAGCATGAGGCATATGCCTTGACGATCCTAACCTCGTCGACGCCGCTGTTGAGCCATGTATGGGATGTGGCGAGGGCGCCCCTGATCGAGCTAACAGCATGTGGGACGAATGCTATCCTCAGCTCCCTGCCAGCGATTTTCGAGAGCTCCTGCTCTACCTCGGCCACATGCCTATGGCCTGAGGCCTCATAGGGCCTGATAACATTCTCCCTCTCCGGGTGATGTGTCCCGGGGGTCGGGTTTCTGCCGGCCTCGCTACTCCCAACCTTCATGTCAACCGCTATATGGTCGAGGTCTATCAGCCTCTCCTTGATCGCTGGTATGAGGGAGAGGATTGCAGCGGTCGAGTTGCATCCAGGTGAGGCGACAAGCCTCGCCCTAGCTATCTCCTCCCTATGAAGCTCCGGCATCCCATAGACAGCCTTCTCGAGAAGATCCGGCTGAGGATGCTCAAATCCATACCACCTCATATAGTCCTCCGGGCTCTTCAGCCTATAATCCGGCCCGAGATCCACTACCCTGAGCCCAGACTCAAGGAGCTTCGGCACATAGTTCACCGAGACCCCCGCCGGCAGGCTCAGAAAGACCACATCAGCTTCCATTATCTTGTCGAGATTCACCTCTATGAACCTCATGTTACCATAGAATCCCCTGAGATGCGGGTGGACGTGGGTGATGGGTTTCCCAGCATACTCCCTTGATGTCGCAGCAATCACCTCAACCTCCTTATGGAGCGCGAGGATCCTGAGAAGCTCGCCGCCTGTATAGCCGCTCGCGCCTATAATCGAGACCCTAACCACCATGGCGAGAACACCCTAGCTGGAGGACATCTGCTCGACATCTGCTCACTTATTAAAGGATTCACCTCCTGAGAATCCCCTTAACATGCTCAACAATCTTTCTCGGAACATTTATCTTCGTGGCCTCCATGAATCCCTTAAACTCGGGGACACCGTTAACCTCGTTGACGAGGTATCTTCCATCCTCCTTGAAGACGTCTACGGCGATGAACTCGCCGCCGATCACTGATGAGACTTTCAGCGCAAGTTCCCGAAGCTCTTCATCCAGCTCTGCAACCTCCACGACGCCTCCCCTAGCCACGTTGCTCCTCCAATCTCCATTAGCCGCGGATCTCCAGATCGCTCCCAAAACCTCCTCACCCAAGACGAGGACTCTAAGATCCCTGCCACCATCAATATACCGCTGGATTAGATGGGTTTTCAAAGCTTGGCTCTGATAAAGCTCCCTATGCTCGATGACGCTCTTAAATGATTGCGAGTCTCTCACAAGCGTGACCAGCCTGCCCCAGCTCCCGATCGGCGGCTTATCGATCACTGGGAACTTGACCATCTTCTCAGCCCTCTCAGCGGCCTCACCATTAAGCGCGATCATAGTCTCGGGGAAGGGTATCCCGGCCTTCCAAAACCTGCTGAGAGTCAGGATCTTGTCGCCGGCGATGATTATGGCCTCCGCGGAGTTTATCGTCCTAGCTCCAGAGGATTCTCGTATTGCGGCGCAATAGGCGGCTCGCTGCATCGAGACAGCCCTAATCAAGGCGATCTCAGCCGGCCTCTCCCCCCAAGCAAGAGGCGTATACTTAGCATTTGTAAGCTTGAATCTCAATCCAGATCTCCCCAACTCTTCCAGTAAAAGCTTCTCCTCGAGCCGCGGGACATCAACTATGAGCTCGACGTCAGCCATCATCCCAAAGACTCCAAAACGTCCACCTACTATCAATTATAAAACCTTTCTCATAGGCGGCCAAAAACAAAAGAATCTTTAGTAAAACAGTGGCTATGCTTAAGATTTTTCATGAGTTTTCCGGCGAAAATAGCTATAACCAGCCAAATCTTACTTGAGGTGGAGTGACTAAGGGTTGCCGGTGAAGAGGAAGAACCGGGGGAGGAAGAAGGGTGATAAGGGCTCCGAGGGGATGGTTCAATGCGATAACTGCGGCGCTCTAGTGCCGAGGAGCAAGATAACCCGGGTTACTCGCAGGGTCTCGCCCGTGAGCGGGGACCTAGCCAGAGAGCTCAAGAAGCAGGGAGCCTACATCGCCGAGAGCGTGGTCACGAAGAACTTTTGCATCTCCTGCGCGATACACTACGGCATACTGAAGGTTAGGGCTAGAGAGGAGAGGAAGAAGCCGGTCACAATCTAAAACGGCCTAAGAGGAAGCTTATCTACCGGAAGATCGAGATAGACCTCAGGGCATGGAAAGCAAGTTTTACGTTCTTGTCGCCATAGCCCTCTCACTCTCCATCTTATCATTAGTCGGCGCTGTATTGTTTTATCAGCTCACGATCTATCAGTCCGAGATGGGTCGGCAAATCTCCGCTATCGAGGCGAAGATCACGGGCCTCGAGGAGGAGCTGGCCAGGATTCGGGCGGATCTAAGGATGCTGAGGGCGAATCTATCCCAGCAGGTTCAGCAAGTCGTAATAATCCAACAGAATATCACGTCGCCAGAGGTAGTCTATGAGAAGGTGAAGGAATCCGTGGTAATGATCAAGGCAAGGGTGGTGATCGAGACAGTGTTTGGGCGGAGATACGCATCCAGCCAAGGCTCCGGCTTCGTCTACGACGCGGCGGGCTACATAGTCACAAACTATCATGTTGTGGAGGATGCGATCGAGGTTGAGGTCTTCTTCCCCGATAAGAGCGTCTATGAGGCAGTGATAATCGGGTCGGACCCATATGCTGATCTCGCTGTCTTGAAGATAGATCCCGTCGAGAAGGTGCTTTATCCGCTTGAGCTGGCGAACTCATCCCTCCTCCGTGTTGGCCAGCCCGTGATAGCTATTGGAAATCCCTATGGCTTTGAGGCGACCTTGACAACGGGTGTCGTGAGCCAGCTCGGGAGATGCATCGTCTCGCCGGGCATGAGATTCGTCCCCAACGTGATACAGTTCGATGCCGCGGTGAATCCCGGGAGCAGCGGCGGCCCACTTCTAGACTACTCGGGCAGGGTGATAGGCGTCACGACGGCGATATATGCCCAGACTGGCGAGTTCTCAGGCATAGGATTCGCTATCCCATCAAACATAGTAGTGAGGGTTGTTGAATCGCTGATAAAGACTGGGAAGTATCAGCATCCATGGATGGGGATAGATGGTGTTGACGTGAACATGGAGATTGCTAGGCTGATGGGTCTGCCAGAGGCGCGGGGATTTCTCATAACAGGCGTTGCGAAGAATAGCCCTGCGGAGAGGGCTGGGCTGAGACCCGGCACAAGCACTGCCACGATCTCCGAAGGGAGTGTATGCGGCTTCACAATATACTCCAACGAGAGGATATACGTCGGCGGAGACGTGATCCTAGCCGTTGATGGGATCAAGATCTTCGGGATCGCGGACCTACTAGCATATCTTGAAGAGCATAAGAAGCCGGGAGACCAGATAACCTTGACAATTTACAGGAATGGCCAGCTTGTGAACACCTCCCTAACTCTTGGAGCCTTCCCACCATAAGCTACTCGCTACTCAAAGTAAACTATCTCAACATCTAGGTCCTCGAGGATCGCACCGGCAGACCTTATTCCATAGTACCTGCATGAGAAGACTGTTAGCAGCCTATTGTTGAAGAGATAGCCGTAGCCCTTGTCCTGCGGCTCATGCCCCCGGACCATCAGCTCGATGCCATTACGCGCCATGAATCTCTCAAATGCGAGTCTCCCGAAGAGCATGGCCCCACCCCCCCTCCAGCTTGGAGCAAACTCATCAATATCCTCGCATGGATCATTCCAGAGGAGCTGGAGGGCTCTAGGATCCTCCGGGTCCAGCTCGCCTTTCGGCAGATCCCTTATCTCATAGACGCTGTCCATGTTATCCGGCACGCCACCGTGAACGCATAGCACCTTGCCGCCTATGAGGGCGGCATACGGCATCTGGGAGAATAGCCTCGCGAACTCCTGATAGAAATCGGGACCATAGGCGGCGGCCACGACGCTGAAAAAACCATACCATCTATTCATCATACGCGACTCATGATTTCCCCTCAACATGATAAGCCCCCTACCCCAGCTAAGCTTATGCTCCAAGAGTGTTATGATGTTCTCGAGCTGCCTCGGCCCACGATCAACATAATCTCCCAGAAAGATTAAACTGAGGTTATTCCTCTCAGCATACCTTATCGCGCTCAGACTGGTATCTAGATCACCATGAGTATC
>JAJPCT020000004.1 GCA_021323375.2 Candidatus Wolframiiraptor gerlachensis
TCTACAGGGTTGAGGCCGACCAGTGGGCTAAGGTAGCGCTACTTAGGGAAGCCGGTATACCCGTACCTAAGGTCTACAGGGTCGGGGAGAGCTTCGAGGGGGTGGTGATCGCTAAGCTACCGGGGGCCTAGAGTCTAGGCCGGACTCTGTTATCGCCTTAACGGTCTCGGCCACGTCGAGCCAGGCGGACCCCTCCCTCATGTATGCATACATCCCGAGCCTGAGCCTCTCGATCGCATCGCGCTTTGTTGTCAGTTCGTGGCTCGAGGTTATTCCGGCGGCTGAGTAGGCGGCAAGCTCCCTCCCGAGGAGGCCGGCATCATGCCCCTCCACGAGCTTCCCGGCTCTAAGGGCTGCAGCTATCTTGGCATGCACCTCCTCATCGCCCGCGAGAACTCCTGGATAATTCATCATCTCTCCAAGCGCTATCACGCCATCCCATGAGAGGGCCTCCTCAACCTCCCTCGGCCCGAGAACTGCCCCAGCGGTCTCGAATGGCGGGTTCGCTGGGACACATGATGGAACCGTGATAAAGACCTTGAGCGGGAGATTCTCAGCCTCTTGGAGTATCAGTTTAACGCCTTCTAGGCCAAGCACATTGGCTATTTCATGCGGGTCTATGAAGACCGTGGTTGTCCCCCTTGGGAGAACGGCTCTCGCGAACTCCGTCAAGGTAACCATGCTACTCTCCACATGGACATGCGCATCGAGGAATCCGGGGGCGAGATACCTCCCACCAGCATCATACACCTTGGTGTCAGGGCCTATACAATGGTCTGCATCGCCGATGAGAGCTATTCTATCCCCTTTAACCGCGACATCCATGCCCTCAAGAACCTCCCCCGAGTTTACGTTTACGAGGGTGCCATTCTTTATCACGAGATCCGCCTTAACCCGGCCGAGTGCGACATCAACGAGAAGCCTTGTAATCTCGTGGAGCCTACTCCTCCTGCCGAGAAAACGTGCCATAGTGATTATCCATCCCCTCGATTTATATCATTTCCCGGCTTAAACCAGTATCCTATGAGATCTTGCGGTTAAGCGGCTGACAAGGAGCCCGAGTCGGCTTTCTCGGGTAAAGAGGATATGGTTTGGAGATACTAAAATAAGGCTCCTATTTCTTCTCGATGTGAAGGGGTGTAGGCTGAGTGGAGACTGATGCTATTTTCGAGCCGGGCGCCGAGAAAATTAGGGTTCCTGGAGCGGTGCTGATTGAGGGGCTTCCAGGGGTCGGGCTGGTCGCGAAGGCGGCTGTAGCCTACCTCTTAATGAAGCTCGGTGGGAGGAGAATATGCAGATTCTATTCCCCATTCTTTCCATCGGTCGGCTATGTTAGGGATGGCAGGATACTTCCATACTTCGCGGACTTCTATCTCGTTGAGTCGCAGAGGCCATTAATCCTGCTCTATGGCAATGCTCAACCCTCCACATATTATGGCCAGCATGAGTTCTGCCAGCGCATCATAGAGGTCGCCGCGAACCTTGGCGTCAGATCCGTAATAACCCTCGGAGGTTATGGTAAGGATCAGGTGAGCGATCCAAGGGTGATATACCTGTCCTCGACGAGCGAGGAGGCCGTCAAGCGGGCTCTCGAGAAGATTGACGCGGTCCCATATGAGGGCCAGATAGTGGGCGCGGCAGGTCTCCTCATACTAATGGCCGGGGAGCTTGGCATGGAGAACCTCTCCCTCTTGATCGAGGCTGGGGACATGATCCCGGATTACCTAGCGACTAGGAGGGGGGTTGAGGCGCTGGCTAAGCTACTCGACCTAGATATAGAGATCGGCGACATCTACGACTTCTCCGTGGCCTATGAGGAGGCTGTTAAGACGCTTGAAGGCTAGCGTGGGTGAAGCATATGAGCAAGACCACGGCGAGATCACATGGAATATATCTGAAAAATGTTAAGGAAAAAGGGAAGGGGGAGAGGCTGCTCTTAACATGTTGATTATCTTTGTCGCCTCTTGCCTCAACTCCCTCACCCTATCCGCATATTCATGTAGCCTTCTATGAAGTTCTTTAAGGATCTGTTGCTTATCCAAAATCCTCTCAGCGAATCTCTCATCCGGAATCAGTTCGCAAGCCCTGATTATACTCCTAATGGTTGAAGTCTTCTCGATAACCCTTAGCCAATCCCAGACAGGTTTAACGAGATCGCGATCAATTTTGTCTTTCTTAATGAATCGTAAAGCAAGAATTCTTTTGACCTCCCTGAACGGTTGTAGCAACCTTAGGTTTTTCAAAAGATATTCAACAGCATTTCTCTCCGTAACAGTGAATACGTACATTGGGCGTCTTGATTTAATAATATGTTGTGTTGATTTGATAATACGACCTTCAATAATGTGAATTTCGTTTGCGTCATAAAGTCTTGCGAAACCGTAGGGAATTGTTAATGATTTAAAGACTTGGTGAATCGTTTTTATGGTTTCTCTTTTCCCGTTGTAGAGCTTGATTGCAAACCAGACGTGTTTTCGATCAGTATGAGTTACTGCTATACATCCATCTCCTGAAATTGCGCCTGATAACAGTTTTAGCCTCTCCTCATTCATGAGTTCTTTGACAGGCTTTTCTAGTTCTCGGATCCAAGACTTAGTGTCAAGATGTGCTACTAGATGCCACCACGTCATATTATCGTCCAAAATCGGTTTAACCATAGTCCACCCATATCTAGAGAAGAATCGTTGCATTCGATGAGCGAAGAAGTCCTTAGTAGTATTTACCTTCAATCTAATTGTGTATCGTTGGTAGATAACGTTGAGATCTGTAATTGACAATCCACGTACAATCTGCGCATCTTCGTCTGGAGCTCGTCGAGGTACTTTATGCCTTTTCGTGCCCATAGGTATATTTTCTCCATTAAGCCAGCGCCATATAGTGTTGCGTCGTACTCGTACTCCAGTTTTTTCTGTGATTATCCTAGCGATTTCTTCGTAACTAATCCTCCTCTTATATTTATTCATCCGTTCAAATTCCTCGAAAACCAATGAAACTATTTTTTCTTTTATTTCATCTGGTTGATCTCTATAACAATTCGTCCCCTCCATCTTTAGTATCACCACCCCCCTATTTCATCGTAGACTTCCTGCCATCCCCACCATTCTATGGCGTCTTCCAACAGCTCGTATATCTCCGCCCTCAATCGCTCCATCAATGGTGATCCGAGCCACCTAGCGTAGAACCGGCAGAACTCGAAGACATCATCCCTGAGTTTACCATAGCTCGTCAGCTTAACCATGAAGTCGGTCTTCGGGTCGGCTAGGAGGTCGAAGAAAGAGTCAACACAGTCTATGAGATGCTTGAAGTCTTGGAGCGCCCCGGGCCCGAGCTCCGCGAACGCGCCGCCATACCGATCCTCAACATCCCTCAGAATCCTCCTGAGGTCGGAGCCTCCATAGACTATAAATCCCTTCCCGGCCATCCACATCACCCCCTCAAGCAGCGCCAGCAGCGGCACTATCAACGACATGGCAATCCACCATATGATCCATGGATCTATCGGCCTCGGCCACCAACCCCTCCCCCTCTTCATCCTCCTTAGACAAACCATGTCTCCCATCCTCCTCTCCTTCCATGGTTTCACCCCCTCGGGCTCGGCCCAGCCCAGGAGGGCGGCGGGCCCCCCGGCGAGCAGGGGCTACTAACCCCACCCCGCAACCGGCCACCCGGAATAAAGGCCGGTATCTAGGGGTGGGGCGTTCGCCCAAACCCCCGGGGAGCTCCGCCCACCCACCGGGGCAGGCCTCATGGCTCCCTCGGGAAACCCGCCCGCCGAAAGCCTTGCCAACACCCTCCAGGGAATTTCAAAGAGTTCTAATCGGATATAATCGGTCGGAGGCTTTTTCTTTCCCCCTCTCGCAGGTAAAAATTTCTTTCAGCTCAGGCACGGTAGAGGAATCCCTAAATCTAATGTATGAAACTTTCGAGACTTATAAGGCTTCGCCCCTGACCTAGTTTATATGGGTCTAACACATTAAGTTTAGATCTCTATTGACCACGATATAGCTAATAGTAATGATGGGAAGAGGGTAGTATAGGAGGTCTTGAAAAATATGGGGGTTGATAATAGATGAGTAGAGAGGTTGAGAAAATTAAGACCATCGTTCTCGAGACGTTCTTTGGAACTGCTGAGGTCGGCTTATTCTCGGTGGCGACTGAGAAGATCTGCCTAGTCCCACCACAGCTTAAGCCGAGGCAGAAGAGGCTGATAAGAGGCGTGCTCGAGGTCGAGGTTATCCCAACGACGATCGCCGGCTCGATACTGTTATCGGCCTTTGCGACGGGCAATAGCAACGGCCTCCTCCTATCAAACCTAGTCTTGGAGGAGGAGCTTGGCGTAATTAAGAAGCACGTCGGCGACATGAACCTCGCTGTGGTGGAGGGGAAGTATACGGCGATAGGAAACCTCGTTCTGGCGAATGATCGGGCAGCTCTCGTGAGCGATATTCTCCCAAAGAGCGCTGTGAAGATGATAGAAGATGCTCTAGGCGTCGAGGTTGTAGTTGGGAGGATCGCGGATAGAAGTTATGTCGGCTCGCTCGCGGTAATAACGAACACTGGCGGCCTAATCTTCGTCGAGGCATCAGAGGAAGAGGAGAAGATGCTCTCAGAGCTATTTAAGGTCGAGGTGGTACCGGGCACTGTGAATAATGGCGTAAAGTTCGTTAGAAGTGGGATACTCGCAAATAGCAAGGGCGCTATCGTGGGGTCACTAACCACAGGCCCAGAGCTCATGACGATATCTAGAGCTCTCGGGGTCTAAAGCCAGCCCATCTAAAAGTATATCTGGACGTGCGGGATATTCCCGAATCTTATAATAGCCCTCTCCGGCACAATACCCTTCTCCACCATGTAGGATACAGCTACTTCGCCCAACAGGTTAAGGATCTTCGCCTGAATTATGTACTTGTCGAGCTCATCTCGCGCGATTAGGGCACCGCCGTAGAATGCCTCGCTCACCTCCACCGTGAAGCCCTCGCTTACCTCAATCTTCTTCCCGAGAAGCTCCTCATCGCAAACGGCGACAACGGTCTCGCCAGTCTTCGAATGGTGAACCTTGACCCACACCCTATCCGACGGCATCCCTCTCCACGTCAAGGGTGGTGGCGCGCGAATATAAGTTTCTCGGAAAGATTCAAAAACTCTCTTCCGGAATTACCCATGATCCTCATGGAGGAGGCGTCGAAGGAGGAGCTGATGAGGAGGATCGCGGGCGAGATAATCCTCTCGGAGAGCCCAGGCCGCGTCATGAGGAAGTGGAGGTCGCTCTTCGAACTCACCCAAGCCGAGGTCGCAAGGCTCATGAGGATCTCACCGTCAGTCCTCAGCGACTACGAGAATGATAGGCGGAAATCCCCGGGAACAGTGTTCGTGAGGAGATTCGTCCAAGCCCTGATAGAGGCGGATGAGCTGAGGGGTGGACAGCAGGTGAGAAAATACGCAGTCTTCTACAGGAGTCTGAGCGCGGCAGTGATGGATCTAGATGAGTTCGAGTCTCCGAGAACAGTTAAGGAGATTGTCTCGGCTGTTAGAGGCGAGGTCCTCGCGGGTGAAGGTCTCCTCGATATGCCGATCTATGGCTACACGGTCATCGACAGCATCAAGGCAATAAAGCTCCTCGACGCATACGACTTCCTCCACCTCTTCGGTAGGAACCCGATGAGGGCTCTTATATTCACCTCCGTGACGCGCGGTAGGTCGCCCATGGTTGCGGCAAGGCTTTACCCGATAAAGCCTAAGCTGATCATAATACATGGGCCGAGGAGGGAGCAGGTGGATAGGCTGGCGATAGAGCTCGCTGAGCTGGAGAAAATTTGCTTCGCATTATCAACACTCCCAACTGTTGAGGAGCTCATAAATGGACTCAGGTCTCTCAGGGCCGCCGGGCGTGAGGAGAGATGAAGCCGATAAAGGATATCCGGCTATCCCCCGGGATAAAGGTCTCAGAGCTTGTCGAGCAGTTTAGGGAGGCTGGAGGCTTCTCGGCCAAGTAGCTTGGCATCGCCGCCAGCATCCTCAAGGAGATGATCGGTGATAAGAAGTGTGTGAAGTTCATATCATTCGTCGGTGCTCTGGTCGCGACGGGCATCAGGAGTGTAATCGCGGAGGCGATCAAACGAGGCATGTTCGATGTAATAATCACGACATGCGGCGCCATAGATCATGATATAGCCCGATCCCTAGGCCAATACTATGATGGGGACTTCTGGATGGATGATGAAGAGCTGAGAGGCAGGGGGATACATAGGCTTGGAAGCGTCTTGATACCCCTAGACTCCTATGGCCCGGTGATAGAGCGCTTCCTGCAGAATGTTCTTGAGGAGGCGTATTTGGATGGCATGAGGGAGCTAGCGAGCTATGAAGTCTGCGAGCTGATAGGTGAGAAGATTCAGGATGAGGAGAGCATACTATACTGGGCGCATAGAAGGGGTGTAAAGGTATTCGTCCCGGGGATAATGGATGGGGCAGTTGGCACGCAACTCTGGCTATTCCAGCAGAAGCATAGGGACTTCAGGCTAAACCTCTTCAAAGATGCTGATGAGCTCGCGGGCATAATTTTCAAGGCCGAAAGGACTGGGGCGCTGATGATCGGCGGCGGCATCTCGAAGCATCATACATTATGGTGGAACCAGTTTAAGGAGGGCCTCGACTACGCGATCTACCTAACCACGGCCTGCGAGTATGATGGGAGCCTCAGTGGCGCCCGGGTCCACGAGGCGGTCTCATGGATGAAGGTTAAGGCTGGCGCAAGGAAGGTAACGGTCTACGGGGATGCGACAATAACCCTGCCACTCATAATAGCAGCCGCGATGGAGTAGCCGCTATCCACTCATCTCTCGGCTCTTAATTACATCAGCCTTCACAAGCTTCAAGTGTAGTATGCCATTCACGTAAGAGCTCTCGAGAAGCCTAACCCTACATGGGAGCTTTATCTTCCTCCTGAAGCCCCCTCCACCCCTAAGAAACACCTTATTTTCCAAGACCTCGAAGGAGACCTCGCTCTCGGGGCCCGGGACCTCAGCCGTCACACTTATCAAGCTATCCTCCTCATGAACCTCGACCGGATATCTCTTCAGCTGCTTCGAGCCCTCCAGCGCCCTCTTAATCTCCCTAAACCAGTAGAATCCCAAGATCACTAGGATTCCCGCGAGTATGAGGCCTAGGAGGCCCCTCTGAAGCCTCGCCAATACAGCTAGCCCTAGAAGCCCGAGGACCAGGAGTAGTACCACGAGTGAGAGGCTGCTCCTCGTGGACAAGGCCGGAATTCCTATCTAAGTTTTATGGCTGCTTAGGCTTAAACCTATGCCTCTTTATTCTCAACAACCCTTCTCAGCCTAAACTTGGTAAAAAGGGGTGGGGCTGGCAGGCGAGTCCTCGGAGCCATAAAGGCCGGCAGGAACCTATTTCCCTACCATATGTGGATTCATGGATCCTCCACACTGGGAGTTTAAGCCTCACCTTACCGGCCTTTATGGCTTTTACTACCGCCAGCCAGCGGCTCTGCTGCTATGAAGTAGGCCTTCCTCAAGGCCTTTAAGATCATTAATCCTAACCTGTATATCGCCTTCTCCCGTGGTAGGTAGTTAGCAATCTCAGCGATCTCCTCTGAAACACTTACACGTTTTCTGGCATTCATGTAAAGACATGTCGCAAGAGCTGTAACATGCCATCTTAATTCATAATATCGTCCCTTATTCTTGTTTGGCGTGAAACCTAACAGCCCCTTCAACTTCACCAATGGTAGGTGAAGGGGTAGCTTAGTCACTAGGATGGCCAGCTCAACACTATCCCTCACCCCAAGCATCTTACAAGCCTCCCTGTAAATAGCGTTATTAGATATTGCCTCAACAATCTTCCTCGCAACATTCTCTTTATCCTTTCCCATCAATTTTATGACTTCGCTCAGCCCATAATCCCATCCATCATTCTTAATCCACTGCCTCAAGAGTGCAATCCTTCTCGTGAGTAGCTGATATTTGTTGATTAGTGGATCCAGCTTGGTTCTTCTTTCCATCTCTTCGACCGTTAATTGTTTAAAATAATCTCTTGGAATATTTGCAAGCAATATTACATCTATGACATCGGATTTTTTGAGGCCTTTTTGTCTCCTAAGTTTCTTCAGTATACTCGTGTCCTTCAAGTAGTATACTTTGACCCCTCTTTTTAATAGTTCTAGAACCTCGTCGTAAAACTCCGCGAACAATGAATCAATGAAAATCTCATTATAATTCCCGAGCTTGGTCAGCTCATATACCTCAAACGTCTTTTCACCGTCATAGCATGCATGCGGCTTTTTCCTCCTCCTACCACCCCTGGCAGTCTTAGAGGTATCAACGAAAATAACTTTACTCATGGTTCTCGTCCCCCTTAACGCCCTCATCGTAGATCCCCCAGAACCTCCTGCCATCCCCCCATTCTATGGCCTCCTCCAACAGCTCGTATGTGCTAGGCTTATCCTAGAGGCCGGAAGTAAAAGGAAGAATATTAAAAACCTATTTCCCCGGATACCGTGATATAGTGTAGCTCGACCACCCCGTTCTCCGAGAATATGGAGCCCACGATCATCCTATTATCCTCGCTCCAGACCAGCACCCTGTCAACGCCCTTCCCGAGAACCCATTTCTCCACGAAGCCCGTTATGAGCATCCTCAGCTCCTCCTCTG
The DNA here is from genome assembly GCA_021323375.2 of Candidatus Wolframiiraptor gerlachensis. Taxonomy (GTDB): domain Archaea; phylum Thermoproteota; class Nitrososphaeria_A; order Caldarchaeales; family Wolframiiraptoraceae; genus Wolframiiraptor; species Wolframiiraptor gerlachensis. The sequence goes on from JAJPCT020000004.1 coordinate 8,664, forward strand.
ATCCACCCGTGAATGATCCCTCCTCGAAGATGAGGTGTGGGCTTACTCGCTTGGGATAAACGATCCTCACACCGAGCTCGTGGAGGATGGATAGCGTCAAGTTATGAGCGTCAATCTCCCGGGGGGTGGGCGCGCCACCAAGCTCTCTCAGAAAGGCATTGAATGATTCTTGGGGGCTTGATCCAAGCCCAATGTAATATGTTCCGGTGAACTCGGCGCCTATCGTTGCTATTGTCCCGAGCTGGGCTACAACGCCGCCAGCTGGCGACGTGTATACCGGGATGATGTAAATTAGCTGGTCTCCGATATAATATAGGAGGATATCGCCGATCCTCGGGTTCTCAAGAAGTGTTCTGAGCTTCCTGAACTCTGCATGCCTCTCAAGGGCCTCCATCGCGGCTGAGGGCCCGAGCAGCTTCGTCTCACCTTCCACAGGCACCTTGTAGAAGATCTTCTCGCCGAGATGCGGATAATCGTTCCTGACGATCATGAAGCCTGCGAGATTCCTCCCCAAAGAACCCTTCAGCTGGAGCGAGAGTATGCCGACGAACTCGGGCTTCTCGAAGCCCGGATACCTCGCGATCACAAAGTATGGCTCAACGCCCTCAGGAATCTCATAAAACTCCCTCGCATGGATGAATGTCGCCGGGTCATCAACATGATAATAGTTGAACATCTCGACTTGATACTCGAATACCTCGGCTGGAAACCTAGTCTGATTCCTCAGCCAATATGGGATTTCCTCGATCAGTATATCCTTGTAGGCTCTTCTTATAAGCTCGCTGAAGAAGTCGCCTCCAGTTATTATCAACCTCACGTCGCCATGATAAATATCGACCAGCGCGTATCCCACGAACCTGACATAGCTATTCCCCTTGCTCCATGGAACGTTGCCGGCCGGAAGCTTGGCTATCAGCGGCATAAGCCAGTAGGTGTTTTCCCCATCGGTCACCGGGAACATGTCAACGTATCCTCCATCCCACCTGTATGTGAAGTATGGTAGGAGGAGGCCAAGCCTCTCGTAGACGTCCCTGTATCTGAGCAGCTTGACCTGCTTATCCGGGTATGAGAGGAGGAATGTCACGTCGTAGAGCCATGTGATCGGCGGATCAACCACGACGCCCCCCCTCCCATTATATCGCGTCCCGGTTATCTCATCGCTCTCCTCCTTCCCGAGTATTATGGCCGCCCATGTTGTCTCGAGAAGACCTCCCTCACCATAGTAGATCCTCCGCTGCTTGAAGAACGTGGAGCTATCAACTATGCTGCCATTATTGGCGTCAAGGAGGAGGAAGCCGTTCGGCACATGCGTGTATACGAGGTGCTCATTATACCATATGTTCTCGAGCTGAACCCCCCTCGGGAGTATCGGCTTCATCGAGGCGCTCCAGTAAAGCCTGTTCCCGAACCTGATTATATCCGAGTCCTCGAAGTCTACATATGGTATCAGGCCTATCTCCGGCTTAAGCTTCGTGAAGGCGGCATCCCAATCCCACAGCCTCACAAGGGATAAGTCGCTATACGCTTCCTCCAAGTTTATCCTGCCAACTTGGCCTCCCGTAAAATTGTAATGGACTATCGTTATATCCGAAATATCCGCGAGATACCGGTTCACCTCTATCTCCTGCTTGATGTATGGGCCGAGCCACTCGACCTTCCTGGCATCAGCTATCCCATTTTGGATTGCCGCCACAGCAGCGACCATTAGCAGGACTAGGATCACGGTCCCGAGCTTTATCTTGAAAGCATAGAGGAATCCGGGCCTCCTCCTATCCAAGTATATGAAGAGCAGGAATATGGCCGCGATGGCGAATGCTCCGAGAACGTATACCTTCATGTTATAGTCTATGTAGCTTGAGAAGAAGAGGTTGAAGCCTGTCCAAGCGGCGGCTAGGGCTATCAGCGCCTCGATGGTCTCGGCCGGTATACGGAAAAGCCCCGTCCTGATATACTCGACAACAGTCCTAGCTAATGCCTTGACTATGGCGGTTAAGCCTACTAGGATCATAAGCCTGAGGCCGAGGGCGGAGAGGATCGGTGGAATGAGCATTATCAGGGCTGGTGCGGAGGATATCACACGAAAGGCGGGCGAGACATCGCCAGCCGAAACAGGGATAAATGGGAGGACGAATAACTCTAGGATATTCTGGATTCCCAAGTCTACTCCTTGGAACGCGGTGGAGACAGCGAGCCCGAAGATGCTGTTAGCGAAGATCAGGGAGCCGATGAGGATCTTCGTGACCTGCCATGCCAAGAATCTGCTCATATTAAGCCTGTAAGCCGAGAAGTCTAGGTCGTGAAGCTCTAGATAGCCCGCCCTTCGATAAAACTTCAGGATAAGTGAGATTAGCCAGAACGTGAGAGACCTTCTATTCTTGAAATCAACCCGGAAGAAGGCTATCGCCGCGAGGATCAAGCCCCCGAGAAGCGAGTAGTAGAATGGCCTGATGAATAGATCCCCGAACTCCCAGAGGTTTAGGATGAGCCAGATCGTCTGGGAGATAGCTATGAATGCTATTATCATCATGAGCACAAATAGAATGATTAGCCCCACTGGGCTCCTCCTAGTGGAGCGAGGACTGTGGCGGAACACCTTTCCCCCTCCGTACATCTATTTCTAGACATTCTATCATTTAAGGGGTTCCGAGTCCCTCCAGAGATGCTCAAAGTATATCTTGGCTATTCTCGCCAGGCCAGCGTGATCGGACCAGATGGCGAGGGTGGGGCTTCTCCCCTCCTCCCCGAGTATTATTATTGTTTCATTGGAATCTGCGATTGCTCCCCCGCCGAATAGCTGGTCTCTGAGCCTGACCTCGGCATACTCCTTTAGCCTCATAGCTAGGGCCCTGTTACAGTCTCTGGAGAGCATTATCTGGACTCTGCCATTCCTCGCCTTTAGGGTCGTAAGTGTTGGGAGAAGTATGGTGAGTATCTCCTTGCTCATCCATGGTGTGGCTAGCTGGAGTTCGGAATCACAGCCCTCCAAGAGCGACTTAAGCTTAGACAATATATTCAGCTCACCCCTAAGTATCCATACATCATGCTTCTCCCTAGCCCCTAGGCCCTTGGCAATAGGGGAGAGCTCGCTGAGAAGAAAGCTCTCAATTCTCTTAAGATCCCTCTCGATTCTCATCCTACTAATCTCTAGGGCGGTCGAAATATTCCTAGCATGATATCTCGCAGGTCTCCCACCCTCACTCCCAATCCACCCCTTCTCCTCAAGGCTCTCAAGAACCTCATAGACCTTCGAGTATGGTATCTCAGCCGCCTCGCTAATCTGATTAGCCGTCATCTCCCCATGCTGAAGGAGAGCCAGATAAGCCCTCATCTCATACTCCGTCAAGCCAAGCTTCTGAAACGCCTTTCTAAGTTTCTCGCTGACCGGAACAGTCATGTCACAATTCTAAACAAATCAAGATAGTAATAGTATTCAAGTATTGCGAGAAAGGCTGAGAGGAAAAGATGAAAAATGAGGGGAAAAATAGCGGGAATGTTTACTCAAACTCCGAGCTACTTTCGGACTTAGATTCTTTTTCCTCCTTACCTTCCTTCTTCCTAGAAGCGGCGATTACCTCGTCTATTCTCAGGATCATTGCAGAGGCCTCGAAGGCGCTCTTTAAGACTTGCTCTTTGACTTTCACAGGCTCTATGACGCCGACCTCTACCATGTCCTGAACCTTGCCGGAGAATACCTCGACGCCATAGTTGTGTAGGCCGCGCTCATGTTTCGCCCTAAGATCGGTCAGGATCTCCACAGGCTCTAGGCCCGCGTTCTCAGCAAGCGTCCTCGGGATGGTCTCCAGAGCATCAGCGAAGGCGAGCATCGCAAGCTGCTCCTTCCCAGGATATTTCGGAGCTTCTCTCCTTATGGCTGCAGCCAGAGTCATCTCGATTGCGCCCCCACCGGGGACATATTTCAGGTCCCTGATCAGGGAGATCAAGTTCATAATCGCGTCGTTTAGCGCTCTCTCGGCCTCATCTAGCTGCCTTTCGAGGCCGGCTCTTACCAATATCGAGACGGCCTTCGGATTCTTGCACTCTTGGACGAATACCATCCTATCCTCTCCGATCTTCCTCTCCTCCACTAGGCCCGCCTCTCCGAGATCCTTCTCCGTCAGATCCTCGAAGTTCGTGACGATTCTAGCACCAGTCGCTCTCGCAAGCTTCTCCATGTCCGACGACTTTACCCTCCTGACGGCGAGTATGCCGGCCTTAGCGAGGAAGTATTGAGCTATATCGTCTATGCCCTTCTGGCAGAAGACAACATTGGCCCCGACACTCGCGACCTTGTCGACCATCTCCTTCAGTATCCTAGTCTCCTCGTCGAGGAACTGCTTCACCATGAGCGGATCCCTTATCCTTATCTCAGCGCTGAACTCCGTCTTCTCTATCTCAAACGGAGCATTTATCAGGGCTATCTTAGCATTTACTATCCTCTTCGGCATCGCCGGGTGAACGACCTCCTTATCGATAATGACACCCCTGATGAGCTCGCTCTCTAACAGGCTCTTACCCATCTTCTTTATGATCTGAATGTTGTCCTTGTCGGCGTAAAGCCTTCCATCCCTATCCTCAACCGTCTGCAGGACAGCCTCAATTGCGAGCTTGGCTATGTGATCCGTCGCGAACCCAAGGCTCTTGCTTCCAAGGGATGTCTTAACGATCTTCATCAGCGTCTCTTTATCCTCGAGCTTGACGGGAATGGCCAGCTTATGGAGCTCGTTGAGGGCTATGTCGAGGGCCCTTCTATAGCCGGTTATAATCGTGCTCGGGTGTATTTTCTGCTCGATCAGGTCCTCAGCCCTCTTTAGGAGCTCGCCAGTAAGTACGACAGCGCTTGTGGTGCCGTCTCCAACGCTGGTGTCCTGGGCCTTAGCGACCTCGATTAGCATCTTGGCCGCCGGGTGCTCGACATCCATCTTGTCTAAGATTGTCGCGCCATCATTCGTGACGATGACATCGCCAATTGAGTCGACGAGAATCTTGTCCATCCCCTTTGGGCCGAGGGTGGTCTTCACTATCTCGGCGATTATCTTCGCCGCAGCGATGTTGTTCCTCATAGCAGCCTTACCTCTAGTCCTGCTAGTGCCCTCCTTCAGTATTAGAACAGGCTGACCAGCACCAACAATTCTGGACATCTTCTCACACCTCCCAAAACCGGAGAATCTAGTCCGGAATGAGAGGCTTTGAGCTGAATTTAAGGATTATCAGCCACCCCTTATAAGTGAGGTTGAACGGCAAATCTTTAATGAAGTTATCCAGCTCCCCAACAAGCTGTGCTATACGCTTGGGGCAACCGCTCAATGAGTCTATTAGGTTGAGTAGTATCCTCTAAGGAGAGTCCTAGCAGCTCTATCGATATCCTCTCTTCTAACTGTTCTTCTGCCAGCGTATTGTGCTAGGCTTAAGGCCTCTTTTGCTATCGCTATCCCTATCTCCTCTAGGATTTTCCTGAGCTCTTCTGCCGCATCCTCGCTTGCTCTAGCAGCTCCAGCCTTCTTTATCAGCCTGTGAATAGGTGCTAGTGAAAGCTCCTTATCACTCACCATACCAACTCCCTTTCATCGTGTAATTGGTCTCAGATGTATTTATTGGTTTAGCCCGACTTGCAGATACCTCCCGCCGAGGTATTACCCCGCGAATCCATGATTGCCTACAGAATGCTCATCCCCGCAGCGCCATGAGGGAATTTTTATAATGCAGTACTGCTGAATCTGACTCGATCGAGTAATGTGGAGGGAGAAGGTCATCTGCCCTCACTGTGGCCGGGAGACACCTAAGGCTCAGTTTTGTAAGTTTTGTGTAAAGCCGATCATCGAGGAAAAACTTGAGGAGGAAGTGGTTTCCGAGATAGAGGCGCAGGCAGAGAGGGTTAAGCAGGAAGTTCCGGAGGAGGTCGAGAAGAAGCCTCATGAGATCTCGGAGGAGAGAAAGATCGTGGAGCAGCTCGCGAATTATCTCAACTGGAGGCATAAGCTCCTTGAGCTGTTCCTCGGCGGCGAGGCATCAGCCGAGGTATTCCTAGATCTCTATAAGGAATATCAGGGGAAGATTAGATCGATTAACTCGAGGAGGCTTGAGCTCATAAACTCGCTCGAGCAGAAGCTAAATGAGTTGACGACCAGGCTTGAGCAGCTTAGAGTTAGGCATGAGATTGGCGAGATCTCTGACAAACAATACATAACTGAGAAGCTCGCGATAGATAGGGAGATCTCAAAGATTAGGCCTAGGATTGATGTGCTGCGGAACTTCCTTGACGTAAAGCTTAGCGATATCCCAGCCTATGAGGAGCGTGTCAGGAGCCTGAGGGAGCGGATCTTGGAGAAGGGATCCCCCCTCGGCCTGAGTGATCAGGATATCAGCATGATCGCCGGAGACCTTGATGAGACTCTGGAAGCATTAAAGGATCTCATGAAGATTTACGAGAGGTTAAAGAAGGAGCTTGATAAGATCGAGTTAAGATATAAAATCGGAGAGTTGAGCGAGGAGGAGTATCAGGCAGCGAAGCAGAAGATCGAGAGGCAGATGCAGCTATCCTAGCCGCCCGGCAACCTTTATTTCATCGCGTTCTCAAGCCTTATCCTATGGTTAGGATAGTCGTTGTAGCTGTTCCGGGAGCGGGTAAATCCACGATACTCAAGAAGCTCGTCGAGAAGATCCCGGGGCTTAAGATCGTGAACTTCGGGGACTATATGCTCGAGGAGGCGAGAAAAGCTCTCGGGATATCGGATAGGGATGAGATGAGGAAGAGGATTAAGCCAACGGATTATAAGCAGCTCCAGGAGAAGGCGGCTGAGGAGATCTCGAAGCTTGACGGCGACCTGATCATAGATACTCATGCCGCGATAAAGACGCCCTACGGATATTATCCTGGCATTCCATCCCGCGTTGCTGAGATATTAAAGCCGGACGCGATAGTTGTCCTCGAGTTTAGACCCGAGGATATTCTACAGAGAAGGCTGAAGGATCTCCAGGCTGCTGAGGGTCAGAAGAGGCTTAGGGAGATTGAGGCTGCTGAGGAGGTCGAGGAGCACCAGTTAATCGCTAGAGAGCTAGCGGCGGCCGCCGCAAACCATGTATGCTGCTATCTCGTGCGCCTCAAGTTCATGCATCCACAGAAGTATCCATATCAGCATGCAGATGAGGCTGCTGAAGCCCTAGCCGACTTGATCAGGAAATTGAAGGGCGAATAACCGCCTTATTTCCATTTTATCAACGCTAACCCGACATAGACCGCTAGGAGAAGTATCCATGCTAGGGTCAGCGCTATCGCCCACGTGGAGATGCTCGAGACTGAAGTGTAGATTATTGGCGTGCAGACGGCGAGCACTAGGAGGATTATGGGGATAAGCTGGGTCGCGAGCTCCCTCTTCATCGCCCCCTGCTCTACGGCTAGCAGGCTTTAAGGTTTAGCTTTCATCTTCCCTGTAAGCCTTTCTAGCCGCGACTATGTATGCTGTGTGAGCATGCATCTGATGCTCCGGCCGGGTCATCCCCCTCCGCACCCTCATCCTCCTCAATAGTATCTCGACGCATGAAATGTCGGCAAAGCCTTCCTCCCTCAACCTCTCAACAGTTTCGATTATCTGCTCCATCGTCGGGCTTATAGAGATCAGCACTCCACCATCCCTAAGCGCCTTCTTCGCATTCGAGACTGCGAGCCATGGAGCGGGTATATCCAAGATGACAGCGTCAACATTTTCTTCATCTATCGACTTTGTTAGATCTCCATGCTTCAGCTCGACATACTCCCTGAGTCCAAGCCTTTCAAGATGCTTCGCAACAAGCTCCAAGTGCTCCTGCTCGATATCATAACTATAGACCCGCCCGTTCGGCGCAACATAGTAGGCTAGCATCGTTGTCAGGACCCCGGCCCCGGTCCCGCCCTCAACAACCCTGCTTCCACACCTCACGCCGCTCATCAGGATTATGTAGCCCAGGTCCTTTGGATAGACTATCTGAGTCACCCTCGGGAAGCTCAACACATGATCAAGAATCGTGGGCTTTAGGGCGACCCAAACAGACCCCGTGTTAGTCTTAATCCTCGACCCATAGCGCAGGCCGATAACATTCTCCAAGTCAATATAGCCCTCGCTGCTATGGAACCTCCTACCCCTCACCACCTTCAGAAGATACCTCTTCCCCTTCTGGGTCACGAAAAGAACCTCATCACCCTCTTCTATCATGCTCATCCCAAGAGCTATCTTGAGAACAAGGCTTAAACAATTTAAACAATTACTATCCACCAGCCCCGATGAGCTTGGCTACAACGCTTATAGAGCCCCAGCCGGCATGTATTATCCGGTGAGGAGGAGGGCTTTCTTGCTGGGGTTAGCATCCCTTGCGGCCGCCGCGATAGCGGGTTTCATCGCCCTCAGCAGGTTAAACTTTTTCACCAGGGAGAGTGGAGAAGTCAAGGAGACCGAGGTGGCCCGTGTAAGGCTAAAGCTTCCAGAGCCATCCTACAAGAGCCCAGTCTCAATAGAGGAGGCGATACTCGTTAGGAGGAGCATCAGGGAATATGCCGACAAACCGTTAACCTTGAAGCAGCTCTCCCAGATACTCTGGGCGGCTCAGGGGATAACTGAGAGGCGCTGGGGCTTTAGAGCAGCTCCATCAGCTGGCGCAACATACCCCCTCGAAATCTATGTCGTGGTCAAGGGTGGAGGGGTGGAGGATCTCGACCCCGGGATCTATCATTATGTGCCAGCCTCGCATGAGATAGAGCTCGTAAAGCCGGGCGATTATAGTAGGGATCTCATGAGGGCTGCTCTCGGCCAGGAATGGGTTCTAGAGGCGGCCGTGAACCTCGTGATAAACGCGATCTATGAGCGGACGACAAGAAGATATGGTGAGCGCGGATACAGATATGTCTACATGGAGGTTGGGCATGTTGGCCAGAACGTCTACCTCCAGTGCGTGAGCCTCGGCCTAGCATGCGTCGTGATAGGAGCATTCTATGATGATGAGGTTAAACGGATAGTAGGGCGAATCGGGGAGCCGCTCTACATAATCCCGGTCGGGGTCAAGAAGGAGCCTTGGATAAGGTAATAAAAGGGCTGAAACATGTTAATGTTGGCGATGAAGAGTCAGAGTTGCGCGGAGCTGATGAAGTGAAGGCATTGGACTGAGCCATCCATATTCTTCTCATCTCTCATCATAATATGGGATGGGATGCGGAGTTGGGGAAGGTCAAGCCGGTGAAGGTTGACTGGCTGACGAGGACGGCGAAGGTATCCCCTATGTCGCCTCTCATCCTAGTGGCGGAGAAGCTCGGCATAAGGTGGCTAATGCTTTTTGATGGCGAGTATGTCTATGGGTCATCGCCGGGCCTTGTTGAGGTTGCGGACACGCTGATACGCGTCCTAAAGCCTAGAAGCCTCATAGACCTCTTCGGAGGAAGCGGCGCTATCTCGAAGCTTGCGGCGATGAATGGTGTGAAGAAGATAATATACGTGGACCTGTATCCCGAAGCAGCATCCAGAAACCTGAGAAACGTGAGAGAGGTGCAGATAGTAAGGGAGGATGCATTCAAGTTTCTAAGCCGTGGGGTTAGATGCGATCTCCTAATAGCCGACCCGCCGGAAGAGCTCGTGGACAAGACCATGCGATACCTGATGCGTAATAGGCATATATTCAGGAAAGCCGCCTTGACATGGATAGGATCTGAGTGCCCGAAGAGGAAGATTGATAGCCTCTTGAGGATGAGGATGATGGAGGTTGTCGAGGTTTGGGGGGACTTCTTCCTAATCCTATGGAATCGCGGGCTGCGAGACAGGATCGAGAGGGTTAAGCAGATCCTAGAGTAGCGGCGAGTAAGGTTAAAAGGCTGAAGCTGATATTAGGTATGCTTGGGTGAGGTATTGATGGGAGGCCGGCAGGTCAACCCGTATCTACCACATAACCCAGCATCCTCCGAGGAGAGGTCCGAGGAGAAGAAAAAGAAGAAGAGCAAGTAGTGCCTCGGTTTAAGCGCCTGTGCGCTGAGAATGGGTGGAGGCTTTATTAAGGAAGTTTTAAATATAAAGTTCAGGACAAATATTCTTCTTCCACTCTAGAAGAAAGGTGAAAACAGTTTGATCTTAAATTTCTTAAGGAGTTCCTTTTATATAGGATAAAAATGGGGGGTGGGGCTGGCCGACGAGCTATAGTAGCCGGCCCGGCGGGCATTTTAGGAAACCACCACGGGAGGGCCCGTGGCGGGGCCTATTTTCCACCACCGGCTCTCCGGCTTTTACTGCCCGCCGGCCAGTAGACATAGTCTTTGTTGCTGCCATTAAAACGCTTTATCGCGTGGTATAAGAAGGCATTTTAGGAGGCCTTTCTTCTTACAGGCTCGGAGGAATAGCCTATAATGAGGATAGTGGCGATAGGCGATAGGGGCTTTACGGCTCTCTGGAGGCTCGTTGGCGCTGAGGCGCTTGAGGCAAACTCGGGTGATGAGATTCAAAGGATTCTGGAGAGGGTTTTCAGGTCCGGGGAGTATTCCGTGCTGATAATCCCTGAGAGATTCTTAAATTATGTTAATGAGGTGAGATCGGAGCTTCACTTGGAGGAACAGATTGAGCCTGTGGTGGTATTCGTCCCCGAGCCCGGTCTAGGAAGGAGGGCAGAGGATCTCAGGAGGAGAATAAGTCTGGCCATGGGGGTTGAGGTTCATGTCTAGAGGAGGGGTGACGATATGAGCATCGCATCACTTCTGCTTGAGGAGAAGAAGGCGATGATATATGTCGAGGAGGCCAGGAAGAGGGCTCAGGAGATTATTCAGAGGGCGAGGGCTGAGGCTGAGAGAATAATGAGGGAGGCCGCTGAAGAGGAGGCCGCTCGCAGGGAGCTATGGGAATATGCTGAGCGCCTCAAGAAGGAGGCTGAGAAGATTATGAGCGAGTATAGGGCGAGGGCTGAGAAGATTAAGGCGATCCCGGATGAGCTGATTGAGAAGGCTGCAAGCTTGATAGTTGAGGAGGTTTTGAGCTATGAGCTCTGATCAGATTGAGGCATTAAAGGAGGAGATTTGGAGGAGGGCTAGGGAGAAGGCTGATCAAATCCTGAGGGAGGCTGAGGCCGAGGCTAGCAGGATCATCAAGGAGGCTAAGAGGAGGGTGGAGGAATTGGCTAGGAGCAGGGTCGAGCCTGAGAAGCTCCTGCTTAGAAGGAGGATCATCGGGAAGGCGATCAGCGATGGGAGGAGGATGGTTATCATGGCGAAGAACGAGGTTGTTAAGAGAGCTTTCGAGAAGGCTGTTGAGAAGCTTAGGAAGGAGGCCGAGTCCAAGTCCGAAACATACGTGAATTTCCTCCGCAGGAGCTTGGAGCGCGCCCTTGAATACGTCTCAGGCCCGGACATCGATGAGGTGGTGATCTACGCGAATGAGTCGGATCTAAACCTCGTCGCTAGCATGGTTAAGGATGCTCCGATGAGAGTGAGGCTTGAGAAATCTCCGATAATCGGCGGTGTAAACGTCTTGAGTGCTGATGGGCGAAAGAGCTATTATAGCTCGATAGAGAGCAGGCTTGAGGCTCTTAAGCCGATACTCGGGGAGAGGGTGGCCAATCTGCTGTTTAAAGGGGCTGAGGCTGCTTGAGCCAGCAGGTTGGCGTGATAAAGAGGATTAATGGCTCGCTTGTCGTGGCCGAGGGTCTCAGGGGCGCAAGGACAGGTGACGCCGTATACATTGGCGAGCTCAAGCTGATAGGCGAGGTTGTCAGGATCTCGGGAGATTTGGTGGCGCTCCAATGCTATGAGGATACGAGCGGGCTGAGGCCTGGCGAGCCCGTGATAGGAACCGGTGCTCCCTTGATGGCGGAGCTGGGGCCGGGGCTGATCGGCGAGATCTTTGACGGGCTTGAGAGGTCGGAGATTGAGCTCTGGAAGCTCACAGGCCCATTCATACGGAGAGGCGTAAGGCTGGCTCCCTTAAGGAGGGATAGAAGATGGAGGTTTGAGCCGAGGGCAAAGCCCGGAGATGAAGTTGAAGAGGGCGATGTTATCGGCGTGGTCCAGGAATCCTCCGTCGTCGAGCACAGGATTCTTGTTCCAGTAGGGCTCCAAGGCGTTATCGAGAGCATCGAGGAGGGCTCATTCACGGTGGATGATACTGTCGCCGTGCTCGTGACGCCGGATGGCGGGAGGGTGCCGCTTAAGCTTATTCAGTATTGGCCTGTCAGGGTTCCGAGGCCTTATCGCGAGAGGGTACCGATCGATAGGCCGCTGATAACTGGGCAGAGGGTGATCGACACATTCTTCCCGGTTGCGAAGGGTGGAACGGCGGCGATCCCCGGCGGATTCGGCAGCGGCAAGACGATAACGCTTCAGCAGATAGCGAAGTGGTCTGATGCGGATATTGTGATCTATGTTGGATGCGGTGAAAGAGGTAATGAGATGGCGGATATACTGACGCATTTCCCGGAGCTTGAGGACCCGAGGACGGGCAAGAAGCTGATAGAACGAGCAATCTTCATCGCGAACGTTAGTAATCTCCCGGTCGCGGCTAGGGAGGCCAGCGTATACATGGGCGTAACCATAGCCGAGTACTTCAGGGATCAGGGATATGATGTTGCCGTGATAATAGACTCGACTTCGAGGTGGGCTGAGGCTCTTCGAGACATATCCGGTAGGCTTGAGGAGATCCCGGCTGAGGAGGGCTATCCAGCCTACTTGGGCGAGCGCATCGCCGAGCTCTATGAGAGGGCTGGAAGGGTCGTGACCCTTGGAAGGGATAAACGGATCGGCTCGGTCACTATAATGGGCGCGGTCTCACCTCCAGGCGGGGACTTCAGCGAGCCAGTAACCTCCACGACGATGAGGTTCGTCGGGGCGCTCTGGGCCCTCGACACCGAGCTAGCATACAGGCGCCACTTCCCCGCGATAAACTGGCTTAGAAGCTTCACAAGATACGTGGAGGTCCTCGAGGAATTCTGGGTGAAGCTCGACCCACAGTGGAAGACATACAGGGAGAGGGCTCTCGCGATACTCGAGGAGGCATCCAGGCTCGAGGAGATAGCTAGGGTGATAGGTGAGAAGGCTCTGCCAAATGATCAGAGGCTCATCCTCCTCACAGCCGAGATAATTAGAGAGGGCTTCCTAGTCCAGAACGCTTATCATAAGGTTGACACATATTGCCCACCGGAGAGGCAGGTTAAGCTTCTGAAGGTCATGATAGGCTTCCATGATCTCGCCTCGGAGCTCGTCAAGCTCGGTGTCCCCGTGGATAGAATTCGGAGCCTCAGGAGCGTCATGGAGCTTCTTAGGCTCAAGGAGAAGGAGGGGCTTGAGGAGATGGATGCGGCCTATGAGCGGGTTAGAGAGGACTTAGAGAGACTTAGAATGGAGTATGAGGCTGCAGGGGTGATGCGCGGGACATGAGCCTCGCAAGAGAGAAGGCCGGCCCGATCTACCGAACTGTTAGGGAGGTGAGAGGCCCGCTTCTCGTCGTCGAGGGCGTTAAGGGCGTGCGCTATAATGAGCTCGTCGAGGTTAAGCTTGCGGATGGAACAGAGATAATCGGCACGGTTTTAGATGTCTATGAGGATAGGGCTGTTGTGCAGGTTTTCGGCCAGACTGAGGGCCTGAGCCTAGACACCGCCGTGAGATTCACGGGAGATGTCATGAGAATACCCCTCTCCGAGGATCTCGTGGGCCGCATATTTAGCGGGAGCTTCCGCCCACTCGATGGGCTGCCGGAGCCGATAGGATATGAGAGGAGGGAGATCTTCGTTTCGGTGATAAATCCGGCTGCGAGGGAGCCCCCCAGCGAGTTCATGCAAACAGGGATCTCGGTTATCGATGGGATGAATGCGCTTGTCAGGGGCCAGAAGCTCCCGATATTCTCCGAGGCTGGCCTGCCGCATAACGTGATGGCGGCCCAGATCGCGAGGCAGTCAACCGTGCTGGGCTCGGAGGAAGAGTTCGCGGTAGTATTCTGCGCCATGGGGATAAAGCATGAGGAGTACGAGTACTTCAGGAGAGAGTTTGAGAGGACCGGCGCGCTTGATAGGGCTGTCATGATACTCAACTTGGCCGATGATCCGATTATCGAGAGGATAATCGCGCCTAGGATCGCCCTAACCATAGCCGAGTACCTCGCATTCGACCTCGACATGCACGTGCTCGCAATCCTGACCGACATGACTGGCTACTGCGAGGCCCTGCGATCGATCTCAATAGCCCGGGAGGAGGTTCCTGCTAGGAAAGGGTATCCGGGATACATGTACAGCGATCTTGCCTCGATCTATGAGAGAGCTGGGAAGATTAAGGGTAAGAAGGGCTCGATAACCATGATGCCTATTCTCACGATGCCGGGTGGGGACATAACCCACCCGATACCCGACTTGACAGGCTATATCACGGAGGGGCAGCTGATACTCAGCAGGGAGCTTCATGGCAAGGGGATCTATCCGCCCGTGAACCCGCTCCCATCGCTCTCGAGGCTGATGAAGGATGGCGTCGGTCCCGGAAGAACTAGGGAGGATCACATGGAGGTCGCGAACCAGCTCTACATGGCTTATGCCGAGGGGGTAAGGGCTAGGGACCTCGCGAGAATAATCGGAGAGCTGAGCCTAAGCGATAGGGAGAGAAGATATCTGAGGTTCGCGGAGGAGTTTGAGAGGCGCTTCATCAACCAGGGCATCTATGAGAATAGGCCGATAGAGAGGACGCTTGAGATAGCGTGGGAACTTCTCGCAATGCTGCCGGAGGATGAGTTGGTGAGGATAAGCGAGGAGAACATTAGAAAGTATCATCCTAAGTATCGGTCGGCGTAAGGCCATGTCCCTGAGTATACGATATACTCGTGGATTCCTCCTAGATCTCAAGAGGAGGCTATCATTTGTCCAGAGAGCGCATGATCTTCTTGAGATGAAGAGGGATCAGGAGATAAGGGAGCTTAGATCGGCGATTGATAGGCTTAGAGACCTGAGGGCGGTCCTCGAGAAGAAGGCTGAGGAGGTTCTCAGGGACTTGGCGATGCTCCAGGCGGTCTATGGCTCCCAGGAGATCATATCGGCCTCCATGCTCATGGATGAGAGGATTGAGATCGAGGTGCTGCCGAGAAATGTGATGGGCGTCAACGTCCCCATTATAAAGATCGTGAAGATGCCGGAAGTGAAGGGCAGATACCCGCTCCACGTCGAGGGCCTTGCCGAGAAGGTGAGGGGGCTTCTTGAGGACCTCCTAAGAGTCGCGGAGGTCGAAGCTTTCGTGGAGCTCGTCGCCGAGGATTTGAGAAAGACGAGCATCAGGGTTAACGCCCTCGAGAAGGTCATCATTCCAAGCTATGAGGCCACGATAAGAAAGATAGGAGAGGTTGTCGAGCAAAGCGCTCTCGAGGACTTCATCAGGGTGAAGCTCGTGAAGAGGGCCTTGGAAAGGAGGAGGGGGTCGGAACGAGCCTAACATACCTCATATGCAGGGTTCATGGCTATGAGACCCGGCTAATAAAGCCAGACCGAATACTGGAGCTAGCATCTCTAAGCAGCCTCGAGGATCTGGTTAGGGCCCTAGGCGAGACAGATTATGGCCGATACCTCTCCGGCGCCAAGACCCTTAGCGAGATTGAGCGGAGGCTGGCCGAGGCGTTCATCAGCAAGCTCACACCACTCCTAGAGCTGGCTTCGGGTGGGATGCGGAAATTCTTCGAGGCATATCTCAGGAAGTATGAGGTTCTAAACCTGACATGGATTCTGAGGATGAGGGCTGGGGGCGCTTCAAGGGAGATGATAGGGCAGATTCTACTGCCAACAGGGAGGCTTGGCGGGATCGATCTAGAACCAATCCTCGAAGCGGAGAATATCGAGGCTGTGAAGAGGATCCTGCGGCAATCCGGAGCCTACAAGATACCAGAGGATGTGGAGGATCCATTGCAGCTGGAGGCCGAGCTCTGGAGAAGCCATTACCAGAGAGTCTTCAAGCTCGCCTCAAGGACCAGGATCAGTGATAGCAGGGAGGTTAGAGGATTTCTGGGCATAGAGCTGGATCTCTCCAACCTAAGAACATGCATACTAGCCCTGCTCAGGAACTGGGATCCGGAGAGGATCCGGGGGCTCTTAGTGGATAACCCGGCTGGAACATCATTAAAGCTCCTCCGAGAGCTAGTTGAGAAGAAGGATCCACGCATCTTCATGGAGCATTTCAGCAGGTTCAGGAGCTTTCTGGAGAAGGCGGCATCAGGAGATGTATGGCTCATGGAGATCGAGGCCCTGAGAATTCTCAAAAGATACGTGGATTCCGAAAGGATCAACAAGTTCATAAGTTTCTTCTATATCCTGAGATACATCCTAGAGCTTGAGATAGAGTATAGGAACCTCCGCGCGATAGCTGTCGCAATCCATCATAACCTGCCACAGGAATCTAGGAGAATGCTACTGATCACAGACTAGCCGAACTTGAAGAGCCGCAGGAATATCAAGCCTAGGAGGATTGGAAGAACTGTCCCGAGAATTATTGCCACGGATATTGCTCGATGGAGGCTCGGCCCCTCAATGATATACGCGATCCCGATAAGCTGCAATGATATCAGTATCCCAAGATAGAGGAGTAGTATCCTAAGAAACCTCCTCCTGATATTCTCGCTCGGGGGACCCACGTAAGTAATGTTTTATCAAGCTTGTGATAACTTTAGCATCTGCGTAGAGCGGTGTTAGACAGTGGTTATCCATATCAGGATGGCGATGAGAAGACCATAGATCGCGATACCCTCGGCGAGGCCCGCGAAGATTATGGCCCTGCCCAGTATCTCGGGTCTCTCAGCGGCGCTTGCCATCGCAGCGACAGAGACTCTTGCGACAGCATATGCCGCCGCCACCCCGCAAATGGAGACGCTTAGCATCATGGCGATGAACTTTATGGACTCCACCTCGGCGGCCTCCGGCGTTAAAACGGCCTCCTCGGCTGCCACGGATGATATTATGAGCACCGGGATTAGGAGCGTGAACAGGGCTGCTAGTATGGGTTCAAATCTTAACCGCATGTCTGATCAGAGAAACCCGGGCTGGTCAGCTAATTAACCTTCCCTCTACCTGATCCTCCAAGGTCTGTATGGTACGCCGGACCCCTCATAGAACTTGCTATAGAACTCGTAGAAGAGGAGCCTTAGGGCCTGGATCGCAACGACGAGGAGCTCTATACTGAGTGAGATGAGGTTTAGGAGTATTAGACCTAATCCTATTCCCATGGCTGGGCTGGCGTGCATCATCTCGTGGACGACCATGGCTAGGGCTGCATGGACTATCGCGAAGCCCGCAACTCTCGCGAATGATAGCGTGTTTGCGAGGAAGGCCGTCATCGTCTCGAGAAGGCTTCCTAGGCCAAGTGACACCTGATCATGCTCAAGGATGGGCTTCAGGATCATCATAACCAGCCCTCCGATCATGAGGAAGAATGGCCAGCTCATGAGGGCGCCTATGCCGAGTTCTGGAAACTCTAGGAGCCCGGGCACAATGGTTACACCGAGGAAGTGGAAGGCTGTTAGGATGAAGCCGGAGTAAGTTATGAGGCCTGCGACCCCGTGATGCGAGAATATCGCCGAGATTATCTCGCCGTTTCTAAACTCCTTAAGCGCAGCTAATACTATGCCTAGCAGTATCTGGGCCATGCCGAAGAATATCGCGATCTTGATAAGCCAGATGATGCTGCTGGAGTCCCCGAGCCAGCCGGGCCTAAGCCCAGGCAGGAGGGGCTGTATCTCGATTAGGAAGAACTCGCCGAAGAGGGCTCCGAAGAATGATGCTGAGAGCCCCATTCCTATCATGAGCCTGCCGATCTTCTTCGAATCCATCCCAAGAATCCTCCTCTTGAAGACATGGGTGAAGAAGAGCCCCATCGCGATTATCGCGATCCCCTGGCCAAGGTCAGGGAACATCAGGCCGAACATTATGGTCCAGAGAATTCCCGAGATCATTGTTGGATCTATCTCATGCCTGCCAGGCCAGCCATAGAGCGCGACTATACTCTCAAAGACCTTGAAGACTCCCGGATTCTTGAGGAGCGTTGGAGCCTTCTCCCCGGGCTTAGGATCCTCGAAGCGATATGCGACGACTCCCTTAAGCTCCCTCCGCATCTTCTCGAGCTTCTCGGAGAGCCACTCCACAGCATCCTCAGAAACCCATCCCTGGACAATCCTGAGATAATCTGTTTGAAGGCTTCCCCTCAGCGCCTCCTCTAGCCTGAGATTGAGTTCGAGAGCCTTGTAAACCTCCACGAGCTTGGGGGCCATATTTCTTCTAAGCTCCGAGAGCTCCTCGAGAAGCCTCTCCTCCTCAGACTTCAAAGTCTCCAGCCTCCTAGAAACATTCTCAAGCGCCACGCTCGGGCTGCCTGAAAGCTTGGCCAGGATGGGGGACAGGTCCTCGAACCCCACGCCGCGCAGGATCTCATCAATCTCCGCGAAGTGCTCCTTCAAGCATGTGATGGCGAGAAGCGTTCTACCATCCCTAGCGGCGAGTACCTCGACAACAGCTAATCTTTCCTTCAACGCCTCCCTAATCCTGTCCACGCCTCCCTCATCAACGACCCCGATGATGATCGCTAGATTCTCGTAATCCTTGATCTCCGGCAGGCTGATATCCAGCTCGCTCAGAAGGCCTAGAACGTTTCTCATCTTCTCGAGCTCTTCCCTCTCAGCCTTAATCTGGTCGAGCTTCCCCCTAATCGAGTTATATTTCCCGGCGATTTCCTCGAGAATTCTCTTAGCCTCCTCGAGGCTCATATCGCCAGTAGCCTCAGCCCGCACATCTATTGAGAATTCATCGCGTAGCCGGAGAATCTCGCTTCTCAACGCGTTGATGATCTCGAGCTGTCGGCCACCTTCATCTACGGCCCAAATAAGCCTCACCTTAAGCTCCTCGAGCTTCCCCTCTAGCTCCAGTATCCTCTTCTCGGCCTCGGATAACTTGAGGTCAAGGTGCGCGAGAGCCTCATCACATCTCCTCGGCAGATTATCGGGGAACCGAATCTCTTGGTAATAGAACTCGCCGAGTAGCTCTCGCGCCCTCTCCACACGATCCCTCAAAATAGCTAGATAGAGCAGGGCCTCATTTCCGGGAAGCTCCGCGCGCTTTACTAGTGCGTTGAGCTCCTCGAGCCTCTTAACGAGCTTTCCGAGAACATCTCTAGGGATGATGATAAGTAGTGTGGATAGCTCTGCGCCGGGCTCGGATGGCGGGATCTCATCCTCCCCCATGGCCTTGATCCCGGAGATGATGTCCCTCAGGCGGCGGAGCTCTATCCTTGATGTATAGAGCCTCCTTAGCTCATCCCTTACCTCAACATATCTCCTGAAGATACCTTTCTCATCCTCAAAACCGGGCCTGTAAAGGCTATACCATGTCTCAGCGAGCCTTACGCATATCTCCTCGAGCTCTCTAGCTCTCTCCAACTCGCCCTCCAAAAGCTCCCTAGAATCCCAGATACTCATCCTCCTGAGATGAACTACCCCAAGCTCGCCGAGCCTGAGGATAACCTGCCTCTCGAAATCCCTTAAAGTGATCAGCACGAGCTTCTTCGCGGGGATTATCAACTCTTCCGCGAGACTAGAGGGCTAGCCGCGATAATTTAAGAGTATGTTATGTGGCGCTGAGTAGGGAATGGGGTCAGATGACCCTCTCCTCCTCACGCTAGGATCGGATGGGTAAGTCCTCATCATCCCCGCGCGATAATGGGCTGGAGCCGCTTATAGAGCGTTTCGGGGCTCGGCAGTATTCCCGCTCATCACCAGCTCAGCTGGCGGTTAACCTCATAGCCCATGAAAACCTCTGGCAGGGCCGCTTTAGACCTTTCTCCTCTCCTGACCAGCCTTCCGGACCTCCTCCTCAAGCACCTCTAGGAGCCCCTCCCGATCAAGCATCACGAGTAGTTCATCATACGTCGCATCAATCTCCTTTATACATGTATCCGGGAAGTTTAGATCCACGGAGATCCTATGCTTCCAGTAGTATCCCCCCTCGGGAAGGTTAAGCCTCGTGAATACACCGATAAGCTTAGACGGCAGCTGGAGGTTCTTAACGCTGATCAAGTACTCGATGAAGCATATCCTGTAAGCCTTCTCATATAAGTCTCCGTAGAAGGTGTTGAAGTAGACGTGTAACGGGTGGTCCTTGGCATATGTTTCCCAGCTCGTGAACTGAGTGTAGATCGGCCTCCATCCACCATCCTTCAAGACCATGTCCTCGAGGCTTATCGGCCTCTTCCAAGTCGTCACCATGTAGCCCTTCTCCTCGAGGCCCGGGATAATGTAGCCTCGGATTATGCCCTGTCTTATCAGCTCCAACCTCTCCCTAAGCCCCAAGGTCATGGAACAGCCACGCTACCCGCTCCCCTAGCCTGATTTCCCCGCATATAAACCAAGTAAAAACGTTTTAGCCCAATCTACGCCATCAAGAAATAACACTGAGAATAACCTCCTCGAGAACTTCTCTCGAATTCTCCCCGATAATCCTCTTTACTTCAACATGATCCTTATCCAAGATTATGTAGGTCGGTGTTCCGGAGACATCATAAGCATCAAAAACTCTTGCCTTCTCATCAACAACATGAATCCAGTTCAACCCCTCCTCCGCCAGAACCCTGCTGGCATATTCTATCCCCCCAACGGGATAAACCACCGAAATGAAGACTATCCTTTCACCATACTTCTCCTCAAGCTCCTTTAATATGGGCGCCATCCGGAGACAGTGGGGACATGTTGGAGACATGAATTCTAGAAAGACTGGCCTGCCCTCGAACTGTGATAGCTTGATGGTCTTCCCGGTTAGGCCGAGCTCATCTATCTCAGGTAGCTCGAAGTCAGGCGCAGGCTGCCTTTGCTGCGTCTGAGCTTGAGTTGTGCGCGTCTCTGTTGCTGAAGGAGTGGTAACATGTGGCCCTGTTGATATTGTGGTTGACGTTGTGTCTCCCGGGAATGCTACTAAGATTATGGCTAGCATGATGACGATGATCGTGATTACTGGCGCCAGCCTTATGCCGTAATAATATCCCCTATGGCTCTCCCTGATATGCCTCTTTAAGGCGATGTCCGTGGGAAAGCTCTTGCCACAGAACCTGCACTTCCTAGCCATAAGGGCTCCAGTATTCTCGCGTCCTCCATCCTATAAAACTTCTCAAGATCATCAGGATAAGGATCATGTCTCAACGGGGCTTGTAACACGCTTCTAGGCTCTTCTTAGCAGCGACCTCGGCGACCTTTGACATAAGCTCGGCGCATCTGTTCCAAGCGCCTGAGATGATAAACTCCTCGACGTCTCTTGGGTTCCTCAAGTCGTAGACTCTCCCGAAGAGCTTCATGTGTATCTCCTTGCAGATAGCTGTCCCGAATTACTTCTCGAACTCGTCGTAAACTCACTCAACAATCTCCGTGGCCCTCCTATAATCCTCCGATAAATCTGTTAGCTCAAGTCTTCTCCGGCCGAAGACCACGCCGATGAGATGAATAGTAATGCTCCTAGGAGGGAGCCACATGTCTGGCCAGATCTCGCTATCCCGCCGGAGAGCGGGGAAGCGGCCTTAAACGACTCGACATCGGTTAGGCCGAAGACCTCCTGAAGAGCCTTCAGGGTTATCTGTGCGTAGCCATGAAACTCATCTCCGAGAACCCTGGCAAGCCTAGTAGCCCTCCCCGGCAGATCCCCCTGCACAACCCCCTAGCATAGAGAGACGCTGGCTTGTAAGATTACACATGGCGGGCACGCTCTCTCTAGGAGACTGCATGGGATTGCTGGGAGATTACCTAGCAGAGTATCATCGTTTTATCAGGTGAGCCGGACAATGATCATGCTTAAAAGAGATGGTGCCTCCCGAGAGCCGATGCCCGAATCACGGTTTAAAGCCATGTCGGAGTTGGAGGAGCTGGGCGCACCCATCGAGGAGCGGAAGCCCCTGATTCAAAGGATAATGAGGGATTCTAGGGGCTGGATAGACGCCGTGATAATGATCGTGAACGGCACGAGAATAGCTTTCACAGAGAATGGAGAGATAAATGCGAATAATGTCACGAGCGCTGCGTGCACGATAGCTGATGCCGCCTTAGCTGTGCTGGAGCTCTTCGGCTCGAGGAAAATAAACGAAATAGATATTCGGATGTTTGAGGGCCGGCATCTCATAATCAGGGATCATAATGGATGCCGCATCGCAATCCTGACGAAGCCCGATCCAAATCTCGGCCTGATCAAGCTGGCGCTCGAGAAGAATCTAGCATCAAATAGGCACCCGGGGAAAAATTATACACGCAGTACAGAGAATAGCGCCATCCACCTGCATAGAGTAGCTCCCTTAGGATAATGGCTTCTTGAAGTGGGTTAGGATAGACTTGATGGTTGTGGATGAGCTTGGGGGCGCCCGGATTTGAACCGGGGGTCTCCGGGTGACTCCTCTCTGACCAGGAGCTAGGCTGGATCTGGAGCCCGGCGCCGTAGACCTTGCTGGGCCACGCCCCCAGCCCCCGTATCTCTCGCGTATGCGAACCGATATTAAAAATTTCAGCCGTATTGTCGTCTGATGCTGTTCAAACAAACCTTTTAGGCGCATCTCAGGGCTTTATATCGACCATGTCCTTTGAATTGTTCATGAAGATGTTTTCATAGATGGCGTTTCTCGAGGAATTTAAGAGGAGTATTCCCACGTTTAAGCTATCAGATATCATGTTGTCGTTTATTGTATTGTCATATGAGTCTCTTAAGGCTATGCCGAAAAGATTTAATGCAAACGTATTATCTGAGACCACGTTATTATGAGATGAGGAGAGCAGGATTCCGATATAGTTAGAGGTGATAACGCTTCTCAGGATCTTGTTATTACTCGATGAGTGGATATATACTGCGATCTCATTATTCGCTAGCTTGCTCTCAACTACCCGGCTGTTATTTGTATTCCAGAACTCTATCGCGACGCCGGCACTAGAAGCATTAACGCCCATGATAGTGATGTTCTCGCAGTTTACAAGAATAACTTGGCCAGCCCCCTCAACCGCCTCGCCAGAAGCCATTTCCAGGTATACTATTGGCCTATCATTCACCTTGTTTCCGGAGACAAAATTTGTATAAGAGTTTGAGAAAAACATGCCTTTATCGGCGAAGATGTTATCCACTATTTGATTTGATGATGAGCCGAGGATAAGCATCCCACCCCCCTTGATAACATTCTCAGAGACCTCGTTTCTATCAGCCTCATCATAGAGATAAATTCCATTAATGCCGCCTATAATCATGTTTCGGTGAATCATGTTCTCTTTCGAGGATCTTAGATGTATTCCGAAGCTCGGGTTATCCGTTAAGATGTTCTCAGACACTATTACGCGTTTGCTCCCGGTTAGATATATTCCCTCGCGGTTGCCGTAAATGAGGTTTTCGATGATCAATATATCCGAGGATGAATGTATGTATATCGCCATCCTATTGCCAGTGAAATAGTTCCGAAACACTAGAACGCGGGATGAGTTGTAGATTTGTAGCCCAGCCCCTCTGCCTCCAATATTTATGATTGTTCCGCCTCCGGTTATGGTGAAGCCCGTGATAACTACACTACCCCGCTTAATTAATATCGTGTAATCGCTCATCCCTCCATCAAGCAAGGTTCTTCTCGGATCCTCGCCAATGAGTATTATGGGCTTGTCTATCACTAGGTTCTCCTGATATATGCCGGCCTTAACATAGATAATATCGCCGTCAAGGGCCTCATTTACTGCTTCTTGAATGCTTTCATATTCGCTTGGGACTATTCTCAGCCTTGGCATGGTGAATACCCCGACTAGTGCAATCACGAATACGCTGTAGATTATGATCGCTAAGGAGAGTGCGAGGATTATTGTGATGGTCTTCCAGTTTTCGCGAGCCAGCATTTTTAATGCAGTGATAATGAATGAATCACGGATATTAGCCTTAACTTTGCTTTGCATGAGGTCTAAAGCTAGATTATGTCGAGGGAAAAGTTGATAAGGCATTTCTCGGCTTGAGGCTTGGAGAGTTAGGATGATTTTGACGGATAGGGATATTAGGGAGTTTATGAGACTTGGGAAGATTAGGTTTGAGCCGGGAATCTCTGAGGATCAGATAGGCCCTGGCTCTGTTGATCTTACGCTCTCAAACAGGTTCTGGAGGCTTAGGGCGGATCTGGAGCTGATAGATTTATCGGGGATGAGCTTCGAGGATGTGAGCGAGGAGATTATAGTGGATGAGATAGTGATTCCACCACATGGCCTGGTTATAGGGATGACCAGGGAGAAAGTGTATGTTGATGATGATGTCTGCGGCTGGATCGAGGGGAGGAGCAGGTATGCTAGGATGGGGCTGGCGATACATTCGGCAAGTGGCTTCATCCACCCAGGCTCATATAATCATCAGGTGCTCGAGATCTCGAACCTAACACCGTATTCCATGAGGCTGAGAGCGGGCATGAGGATAGTCCAGGTTGTCTTCCAGCTCGCGAGAAGCAGGAGCGAGAAGCCCTATAGGAGATATGGTGTCCTGGCTAGGGATCAGTAGGGGGTGATATTTTTGCCTAGGATAGAGAAGCTGATTATACAGGTTTTATGCCACGCGACGGAGGACCAAGATAAGGTTCTCAGGGCTGTTAGGAACGTGCTTGGCAACGCCGCTGATAAGGTCTCAATAAGCTCCGAAACCTTGAAGGGCCATTATGGCGACCCGGTCACGATAATGAGGATGTATCTCCTCGATGAGAATGCTTGTGAGGGAGTTTTCCTGAGAATTCTCTCAAGCTTGTCGAGATTCGAGCAGGAGGAGATCTGGAGCGAGAGGGTTAAGAAGGGCAAGCATGGCGGCAAGCTCTACATAAGGCTCGATAAGCAGGAAGCTTTCCTCGGGAGGATAAGGCAGTCTGACAAGGATCCAATAAGGATCGTGGTCGAGGCTCGGGGAAACATGGATGCATTGAGAAAGAAATTCGAGGAGAGGCTTGGGGAGCTCGAGGCGAAGAGTTCATCATGAGAAGATATGTGGACTTTTGGGTCATAGGCGAGGAGCGTGAGAGGGCGATAGACCTCTTGAAAACCTTAGCGAGACTGGGCTACTCCGATGCGGTGATGGAACTTAGAGGGGATCTCGCTGGATCCCTTGAGGAGTTGAGGGGTAAAGCCGCCGAGATCGGGATAAGACTTCATCGAAAGCTTATACTCAAGCCGGGTAGCAGGAGGGAGCTTCTACGAGAGTTAAGGAGTAGTAGGGGCAGGTTCGAGGTGATAACAGTCATCTGTGAGAGCCTCGAGGTGGCCTTGGTCGCCGCGAGGGACTCGAGGGTGGATAGCCTCGTGATACCGCCGAAGCCGGGCTTCAGAATAGATAAGGGCGTGGCCTCAACGATAAGAAACTGCGTCGAGCTACCATTCAGCTGGTATCTCGCTGATAGGCAACAATTCCTCGAGGAGGCCTTGAAGATAATCCGAGTACTTGGCAGGAGGGCTGGGATAATAGTGTCCTCGGCATCCTCGAGCCCGCTCCTTCTGAGGGGGCCTAGGGAGCTGGCCTCACTACCATGGGTTCTAGGATATCCCCAAGAAAGGGCTCTCGACGCAGTCTCAAGGACACCGCTGCAGATAATTGAGAGGAATCTTCTGAAGCTCTCAAGACGTTATGTGGCCCGGGGGGTCGTGAGAGTTGGCGAGGAGGATGAAGAGGAGGTATCTACTGATATCCTCTGAGCCGGCTCATCATCCGGAGAGGGTGGCCGAGGCCGTGAAATCAAGCTACAGGAGCCTATTCGGCGAACTCGGCCTCGCATCCTCAGATCTCAAGCTTATCAAAGGATATGAGAGGGAGGGCGCGGTGATTCTCAGGTGCGCACTGGACTCTCTGCCGAGGGCGATCTTGGCGGCTGCCACGGTAACAGAGATCGATGGGGCTGAGGCCGCTCTAAGGGTTCTAGCGATAAGCGGGACAATAAGGGGGATTATCCGGAAACTGGCCCGGCTGAGATCAAGCTACACCTGAGATCTTCCACAGCTCGGGCAGAATATCCTGCCGTCCAGCGGCTTCCCGCAGAACCTGCACCTATCCTCCGGGGCCGCCCCTCCCTTCTCTTCCCTTCCCTCCTCCCTCTTCTTCTCGTATCTTCTCGCGAAGAGTAGCCCGCCCTCAAAGAGCACGGCGAATACTGCGAGGAGTATCAGGTTCGCGAACATGCCTCCATCCGGTGTTATTATCGCGGCGATTATATACATGCCACCATAGATCCACTTCCTATACTTTCCGATCGACTTTGTGCTGAGCAATCCAACACGGACTAGGAGATTCATGATGACTGGTGTCGTGAACACCGCCCCTGTTGCGAGTGTGACGACGAGTATCGTCGTATAGAAGTCCATGATCGTGATTATCGGCTCGGCTCCAACGAGGTCGAAGAATATCAGCATAGCCCTAAACGTGAATGGTGTAATTATGTATAATCCGAAGAATAGGCCCGCCAAGAATAGGCCGAGGAAGGCTGACAAAAATGGATAGATCATTCTTCGCTCATGCGGGTAAAGCGCCGGGTCAACATACTTGAATATCTCGTATCCTATGACGGGGCTGCTGAGTGCGAGGCCGAAAACGAGGGATGCTATGAAGTAGATCTCGAGCGGCGCGGTGATCGTCTGCCCTATCAGTATCATCACCTCCGGCTTCACCGTATTCCTCAAAAACTCCAAGGCCACGGTGACCATGGGCTTATAATATCCCTCGAGAAGCTCCTGGGGCGAGTAGATCTGGGCCGGGAATGCTAGCATGATCATCGTCATGACGCCGATGGTTATCAGGCAGACCTTGAGCCTGTCCCTAAGCTCCATCAAGTGCTCGAGTAGTGTCATCTCCTTCATGTCCTTGGGCTTCTCCTCGGACTTCTTCGACTCTCTCAACCTTCCCGCCTCCGAGAATCCCATCGCAATAAATACCGCCTCACCTAAAAATCCCTATCCCTAGCATCTTTCAGCCTTAAAGAAAGGTATGAATGCTTATATGAATGCTTATTTGGAGAGACGCGACGCTTTTTCTCGGCTCTTCCCGTCCTCGGCTACTTCTTCTTTGTGAGCCTGATTATTTCCTCTGCTATCTGATCTCTAGTCTTGCCCTCTGTTTCTATGCCAAGCTCCTTAGCTATCTTGATAAGCTCATCAGATGCCTCGGAGACGGTCTCAGCGAATGGGCGGACAGCCTCCTTTACCTCTTCTTTCATTTCCTCAGCTTCTTTAGCTGCCTTCTTGAACTCCTTCTTCGCCTCTCCAAGCGCTCTAGCCATCTTCGGCAGCTGGGATGGCCCCCACAATAGGAGGACTATTATGATCACGGCCACGATAACCCACTCAAGACCTGCGAGCGCCATCCTTCTCGATATCATGAGCTTGGGCTCAAATATAAGCATTCAAGATGCTAAAGGAAAACATTGAAAAGAGTGAGAATTTCTGGAAACATTCGGAGTCGGCTCTTCTCGGGGGAGTTTACTTAATCCTTATAACGTGCGGATTTCTGAGGGGCTTTAGAGTGGGCGTGAGCGGACCTGCCAGCGAGTTTAGGCCCATCGTTAGGTTTCTCGGCACAGATCTAGATGGATCTCTAAAGGTCCCTTATGCGCTCGCGGCAGTAAAGGGCATTGGTGTGATGCTCGGATATGCTATCGCTAGGGCCGCTGGCGTTGATACGGAAAAGAGGCTCGGCTTCCTCAGCGAGGAGGAGCTCAGGAAGCTTGAGGAGGTTGCCAGGGACCCGTTAGGTCACGGCATCCCAGCTTGGATGCTGAATAGGAGGAGGGATCCAGCCACCGGTAAGGATCTACAGCTCTATGGCTCGGACCTAGTATACGCAATTAGAGAGGATATTCAGAGGGAGATGAGGATAAAGTCTTGGAGGGGTGTCAGGCACTCCCTCGGCCTCAAGGTGAGAGGCCAGCGGACCCGAACTACAGGGAGATTCGGAACAGCAGTCGGAGTCTCGAGGAGAAGGCAGTAAAGACAAGGGTTATCAACATCCTCCCTTCATAATATCATCGAGAGCTATGAGTTCTCCTCGGGTTCTCAGGTATTTTGGTGTGCTTGCTCTCGCGGTCGGCTGGATTACGATAATTTTGGCGATAAGCATTAATCCATGGTTCTCTTTGGCCAAGAATGCTCTCAGCGATCTGGGGGCTGTTGGCAGGGAGAATGCATGGATATTCAACTCCGGGCTGATCTTGGCGGGCACAATCGCCGCCCTCTACTCCATTTACCTCATCACCTCGGCTCGCAGTAAGCTGGAGATCCTCGCTTCCACAATATTCCTCATGTCCTCGATACACCTGATCATGATCGGTGCCTTCCCAGAAGGAACTTATCCACATCTCTTCGTATCCTACTGGTTCTTCCTATCCGCCGGGATAGCGGTCTTGCTTTTCGGCGCGTCTATGCTGGTTAAGAGCGATCTCGCCCTTGGCATATCACTCATCATCATATCTATCATAGGGTTCGCCGGCGCCGCCCTCATCCCATGGCCTTCTATAGGAGCGGTGGAAGTCTTCGCGATAATCCTGCTAAGCATCTGGGCTATCCTTATGCTGAGGCGATTCTAGGTTCCTCCTCAGCCCCGCCCACACCCATCTTCTCCAACTCGGCCTTTAACTTCCTCCTTATAGCCGCGGGATTATTCTCCACGCCATAGAGCTCGGCGAAGAGGGGGCTCGTCCTCAGGATCAGCGTCCTCCCGGATTTCTCAGCCTCGATAAGCCCCTTCTCAAGGAGAATTCTGATATGCTTGTATGCAGATCCTCCCCTAGCCTCAGCCACCTTACTCTGCTCAATTGGCTGATGATAAGCTATGAAGGATAAGGTCCTCATGACTCCGCGGCTTAGAAGAGGCTTCCTCAAAATCTTCCTCACGAGCTCCATATATTCCCTCCTGAGCTTGAGGAGATACCTGTTCCCCGGAAGCTCGATCAGCTCCAAGGCCCTTGAATTCTCCTGATAATGCTTCTTGAGCTCCTCGATCGCGCTTAACACCTTCTTCTTCGACCTCGTCTCACATATCCTCATTATCAGGTTTAGTGGGACCGGCCTTCCGGCCGAGAACAATATTGCCTCAATTCTCGCCTTCAGCTCCTCTTGGCTGGGCATTCCACTTCACCGCTATCAGCCTATGCTCCTCATCCTCTATTAGCTCGACATCTCCCCTCGCGGCGGCGAAGAGTAGGAGTATGAACCTCCTCGCTGCCTCAAGCCTATCAACTCCCTCAAATATGCTCCTGACATCAATTATCTCCTTGTCGCCGAATATCCTCCTGAGTCCCTCGAGGAATTCATCCAGCCTCTCCTCAAGCTTGACGAGGAACTCATCGAGCTCCACGTCAAATACTGCGAGAAGCGCCCTCTCCTCGCCATCACCATTATTCCGGCTTGGCCTGCTGAGAGCTTCTCTAAGAGCTTGTATGAGCTCGCCCACGGCCACGACCATGAACTCCGGCATGCATGGTAGATCGATGGGCGGTGGCATTATCATGATCCTCTTCTTCAGGTCGTCCTCCACGGGCCTCGGCCTATCAGCCTTGAGGAGGAGCTCAGTCTTCATCCGATGTATCGTCGCGGCGGAATATGCGGCGACGCCGCATGAGCTGAGGTCTATGATGCCTATCCTCCCAAGCTCCTCCATAAGCGCCCTAAGAATCTCCACGAGCTTTATCTGCCAGGGCTTAACCCTATCAAGCCTCGTAACATCGAAGAGAACCCTCCACCTCGGATCGCTCCAGATCGTGATCACCCTATCTGCCACTATTCATCACCTCCTCGAGCCTCGTCCTGACAACCCGCGATGACCCGCCAGCATTATAGACTCCGATAACCTGATCTGCCTTCTCCACCATAACGTCCTTCAAGCTTATCACGATTATCTGGGTCCTCCTAGCCATCTCTTTAAACAGCTCGGCGAGCCTCTGGCTATAGCGTAGATCCATGTGAGCATCAACCTCGTCGAAGATGTAGAAGTCGGCGGGGGTGAGACCTTGAAGCGCGAGGAGGAGCGCCACGGCCGCGACCGACTTCTCGCCACCACTCGCGGCCCTCGAGTTTCTAGGCTGCTTTCCAGGAAACGCGAGGATCATCTCAATGCCGCCCTCAAATGGGTTATCTGGGTTCTCAAGCCTCAGCCAACCCCTCCCACCAGTCAGCTTACTGAAATAATGCTCAAAGGACTCGGCAACCCTGTTAAACGTCTCCATGAATATCCTCTTCTTCTCACCCTCAACCCACTCGATAAACCTAAGTATCTCCTGCCTCTCCGCCTCTAGCTCCGCTATCCTAGAGGATCTGACCTTATAGTTTCCAACGATCTCCTCATACTGGGCTGGTGCGAGCTGATTTATCATCTCAAGCTCCTTCAGCTCCGCCTCCAGCTCCGTTTTCAGCTCCCTAAGCTCCCCCTCAGCCAGCGGGGGGACTTCAATGGAGGATTCCCTGATTATGGAGAACTTCTCCCGGAGATTCCCGAGTTCCACCTCCAGCCCAGCCCTTCTCACCCTCAGAGACGATCTTGCCTCTGAGGCGCCTCTCACCTCCTCATCTAAGCGGCTGATATTCACTGAGGCGGCCTCAACTTCGGATCTAAGCGCCTTGAGCTCGTGATCAAGGTTTCTCCTGAGCTCGGAGAGTATCAGCATGCCGCATGCCGCCTCTGCTATCTCCATCTCCAGCCTCCTGATTTCCACAGCCAGCATACTCGCCTTCTCAATTGCCTCGACCCTCTTGCGCCTCACATTCTCAATCCTCTCCATGATCCTCGAGATCTCGGCCCTAACATGCCTCTCCTCAGCCTTGAGCGCCTCAAGCCTCTTCATAACATTAGAGAGGCGGAGCTGTAGCTCGGATCTCCTGAGCCTCGCCTCCTCAAGAGCTCTCCTCCTCTCCAGCATCTCCTCATCAAGCCTCCTCAGCCTCAACGCCTCATCCTCACCAATCTCGAGCCCCGGCATCTCCTCCAGCATCCGCCTAGCCTCAGCGATCACCTGATCCAATCTCTCGAGCTCCATGCTCAGCGCCTCAAGCCTTTCACGCCTCCTCGCGACCTCATCCTCTATGCTAGAGACCCTTTCTTGGATTATGTGGATCCTATCCGCCAGCCTGCCCTCCTCGATGCTCAGGCTCGAGCTCCTCGCCATGAGCGCTTTCACCATCTTCTCGAGCTCACTTAACCTCACTCTCAGCCTCTCCTTCCTCCCCCTCAACCTCTCCAGGACCTGCTGAGCCTCCCTATACTCCCGCGTAGCCACCTCAGCCAGAAGCTCCTCACTAGATGATATGGTCTCGATCCGCAGATCAGGGTGAATCATCAGACCATTAACTAGGATCTTCTTCCTCACTTGAAGCCGCGGCCTATCAGAGATCTCCACATTCCTCAGAAGATATCCGAGTGCGATCTCAGCCCAGTCCGCGCTGGCCCTCACGCCGGGCATCCTAGGCCTCGCACGCACGCTCAAGGCGACGTCCAAGGGCAGTATCCTAAGCTTTATCCCTGACCCACTTAAAGCCTCAGCAATTCTCATCCCAATAGACACATTATCAACTACGAGGGCACTGAGCCATCCCTCCGTCGCCGACTCTAGGGCTGCGAGAATCTTCTCATCAGCGGAGATAGCATCCTTCAAGAATCCTTTAACACCTCTAATACCAGCCTCCTTAATCGCTTCGAGGAGCATCTTAGCCTGATCATCCTCGGGCTTGAGCACACCTATTGATGCAATCCTCTCGAGGATTGTAGAGAGGCTGTGCTCAATTTCCTCAAGGGACGAGATCTTGGAGCCATAATCCTCGATAATCTTTCCGAGCCTATCCAGCTCCTCTTGGACAGTTCTCCTCTCGCGCGAGATCTCCTCAAGCCTCTTCTCGAGATCCAGCAGCTCGGCAAGCGCTCTCTTGCGCTCGTCGCTGAGCTTCTTGATCTCTGCCTCAAGCCTCCTCGCCTCCTCCATAAACGCCTTGCGCCTTGCCTCGGCTTCAGCAATTTTAGCCTCGATCTCGAGTCTCTTGTGCCTGACCTCCTCGAGCCTCCGCTCAACCTCACCCTTTAACGCGAGATACTCACCCTCGACGCGCCTAAGTTCCTCAAGCCTCTCACCCTCTCGTGAGCCGGCCTCCTCAACCTCGTACTTCAGCCTCTCAATCTCCTCCAGCAGCCCGCTCCTCTCCGAGGCTATCTCGGCCAACCTACCCTCTAAGCTCCTCAGGGAATCTCCTAAGTAATCCTCCTCCCTCTTCAGCCCTTCACATCTCTCCATGAGAGCCGAGACCTCGGTCCTCAGGCCATTAACCCTACTCTCCTGAGACCTCCTCAGTACCTCCAGCGAGGAAATCATCGAGTCAATATACTCAATCTTTGCCGAGAGGTCCTCGAGCCTGCCCCTAAGCCCGTCCCTCCTCTCCATCCATTTAATCTTCTCCTCCTCAAGTGCTCGAAGCCTCTCCTCGACGGCGAGGAGCTGCTCATCAACCTCCCTTAACTCCGCCTCGAGCCTGCATATGCTCTTCTCGAGCTCATGCCGCTGGATGGCGGCCAGAAACTCCTCGACAAGCCTCCTTCTAAGGGTCTGGTTCCTCTCCCTCTCAAGCTGCTTAACGCGGGCCTTGACCTCCTTAGTGCCAGCCTTCGCGATCGCGAGGTTCTTCTCGGCAATAGCAAGCTGCTCCTCAGCCTCAGCCTTCTTCTTCTCATAATCACTTATCCCAGCAACTTCCTCAAGCATCCTCCTAAGCTCCACACCGCTCCTCTCAGCAATCTCGACAACAGATCCTTGCGGGACTATATTGAAGCCCGATGGCCTGATATTCGCCATAGATAACAAGGTTAAGAGCTCGTTTCTCGAGACCTGCCTTCCATTAATTGTATACTCGCTCTCACCATCCCGATCAATCTTCCTAGAGACCGTGACCTCATCAGAGTCAATGGGCAGAGCCTTATCCGAGTTGTCGAGGGTTATGGAGACCCTCGCCCAGCTAACTGATGGATCGTCATGGATGAGTTCAGCAAGCTTGCCAACCCTGAGATTATGAGCGCTAAGCTCCCCAAGAGCAAACCTAATCGCGTCAATCACATTAGACTTCCCGCCCCCATTAGGGCCCGTGACAACGAGAAACCCTTTCCCAAGCTCGAGAGAGACGCGCCTCGAGCCGAAGGACTTAAACCCTTGAATCGTCAGCCTTTTAATATAGACCATGCCCCTCTCTAATTAAGGTGAACAAGCTGTAGCCTCAAGTTAAAAATTATAGCTCATTAGGATTCCGGTCATACGTATAATCTTCCCGAGGAATTACGCCTATATCCCGCAAGACTTTAATCTATCTCATTCCACCACTTCTTCTTTTCACCAATCTTAGCCCTCTTGAGCCAGTTCTTAGTCTTCGGCATTTCCTCCAAGAACCGAAGAAGGTTCTTAATCTTTTCTTCAACATCTCTGGCATCAGCATCATCCAAAATATGTTCGTTCCGGTATTTCTCAAGGAAGATTGGAACCTTCTCCAAATTAAGCTTC
>JAJPCT020000005.1 GCA_021323375.2 Candidatus Wolframiiraptor gerlachensis
CTTAAATAGTGTTGCGAGGTAGCTTATAAAGCTTCCCCGACGAGAGAAACACTTATAAGTCTCCCCACGGCCTCACGCGTCAGCGGACCTCGCGAATAACACGACATTTCGGGATATTGCACCTAACCCTAATCAGATCCCAATCAGGTTTAAGTCCGCAAAACCTCAAAAACCTCTTGAGAAAAGTGATGTGGAAGTCCGAGATCATCTTAGCGCAAGACCCTCAGCCTTCAACCTCTCAACAAGCTCATATGCCCAGAAAACGAAAAACTCTTATATGATGATGAGACTGACTCATCAGGGGATGATGTGTCTGACCAGGCTGAGCGCGATGATTGGGATCTTGAGCGCTGACCCAAACTCATAATTCATAGTTTGGTTCACTCTGCCTAAATATCTTCGCGAGCTTCTATCGAGCTTTCCTCACGTCAGGGATTTTATGAATTCCTCGATCTTTCTAATGTATTCTCCCGACTTAATTTCCTTCTCACGGATGCATAGTGTTGCTATTGGCTTCTTGGAAAGTGCTTCCATCTCCTTGAATGCTCTTCCCTCGTCGCTCTTGCATGTGCAGAAGAATGCTGTCTGCTTTATTGAGCGGCCATATAGGGCTAGGTAGGATCTCATGGGTGATGAGAGCTTGCCAACCCATACTGGTGAACCGATCAATACTAGGTCATATTCACTTGGACTTCTAGATACCTGCTGGATCTTTGGGAGCTTTCCAGCCAGCGCCTCATAGCCTGATCTGAGGAAGCCGAGCATGCCGGATCTACTCCTGGCGTCCCTGATCTCCTCCATGTCTGCCTTCAACCTCTCTGCGATCGCCTCGGCCACGCGCCTAATGTTCCCAGTCCGCGAGTAAAAGACCACCAAGATCCTCATATTATTCTCTTGGTAACACTTCCCCTGGGAAATGTTTAAGTCTTTAGGTCTTACTCAGAGGTTCATGCGATACAAGCTTGATGGCAGTATCCTCTTCATTAAGCTGGATGATGGGGAGAATTTCTTGGGGGAGATCTGTAGGGCGCTTGAGAACACGGGCTCCAGCTCCGGGGTCATCCTGAGCTGTGTCGGCATGATGAGGGAGATTGTCCTCGCTTACTTCAAGGGAGAGTATATTGAGAGGGCTCTTCCAAGCCCCATGGAGATCGTGTCAGTGGAGGGGAATATTGCTCAAGGGGATGATGGAAGCCTCCAGCCACATATTCATGTAGCCCTAGCGGATGAGAGCCTCAAAGTTTATGGTGGCCATTTAAGGAGGGCGACAGTGCATAATACTGCGGAGATCGCGATGTTGATACCGAGGGGCGTGAGCCTCGTCAGGAGGAGGGTTAACTCTAGGATTGAGTTATTCATCGAGTAGTTGGGGGATGTTGTCGTGGAGGGCGGTATAGTGGTGACCGTTGACGCCGATGTTTATCCGACTGAGGATCCTGAGAAGGTCTTAAGGGCTGTTAGGAACATCTTCCCCTCGATAAACTTCGAGGTTAAGTGGCTTGACTCATCAGCTAGGGTTGAGGGCTCGGCTGAGGGATATGAGGCTCTAGAGAACTTGAAGAGGCTTCTTAGAGAGAGGAGGATTAGGGCGGCGGCTAGGAGCATCCTAAAATCCTCGATACGCGATGATCTTCTCATCTTCTACTTGAATAAGCAGGCGGCTTATGCTGGTAAGGCATCATTCACGGAGCCTTTCATCGAGTCCCCGCTCCCGCCGATAAGAGTGATTGTTAGGGCGCCGAACCTCGAGGAGGTGATAAACTGGCTGACCGAGTAGGACTAGTCGGGAAGTGGGACCTCGATACTCAGCAAGTCCTCGGCGAGATAAGTGTTCGGGAAAACCTGCCTCGCCTCCATCAAGAGCTTCTCCTCATCCCCCTCATATCTCGGGCTTATATGGAATAGGTAAAGCCTCTTAACACCCGCCCTAAGCGCGACCTCCGCAGCCTGCCTCGCCGTCGAGTGCCCCTCCCTCACAGCATCCTCCTCAAACTCGGAGCCAAAGGTCGCATCATGTATCAGTATATCTGCGTCCCTCGAAAACTCGACAATCTCATCAGATGGCCTAGTATCGCCCGTGTAGACTATGATTCTACCGCGCCTCGGCGGCCCGACAACCTCTTCAGGCCTTATTACTCTGCCGGAGAATTCTATAGGCTCGCCGCGCTGAAGCCTTCCCCATAGAGGGCCTCTCGGCACCCCCAGCTCCTCCAATACCTCAACCTTCATCCTACCCGGCCTATCCCTCTCCCTGAGCCTGTATGCGAGTGACTTTACCGTGTGAGATGCATTCGTGGCCTCCAACACGAAGTCTCTCGACTCGTATGCTATCCCGCCATCGATCTCCTTCACCTCGATCTCATAGCTCAGCCTGCCGAATCTTATCGAGAGCAGCGCTTCAACGAAGTCCTTAGTGCCCCTTGGGCCTATAATCTTGAGGGGATGTCTTCTATCGAGCATGGAGAGCGTGTAGACGAGGCCCGGCAGGCCGAATATATGGTCGCCATGCAAGTGTGTTAGCAGGATTGTTAGCTTCTGCCTAAAGCCCGTCCCCGCCCTCATCATCTGCCTCTGCGTGCCCTCGCCGCAGTCGAAGAGGATTAGCTCCCCCGAATACATCACGGCTACTGATGGAAGGGAGCGGCTTATGCTGGGGATCCCGCCGCCCGTGCCCAGAAATGTAACCCTCATCACAGTCATCTCTCCAGCACCACCACCCTCCTGACAAGGCTCCCATGAACGTGCACGATATGAGACTCCCTTAATCTAAGCTCATGTTTCTCGATTAATTCTTCGAGGCCGAGTTCTGCGGGAGCTGCCATGACAATCTTGCCACAATCCTTTAGGAGAGCTAGACACCCCTCGAGGAAATTGTCGAGAAGTGTTATGACAGACCTATCGGGAACGGTTGTCGATCTACCATATGGTGGGTCTGTGACTATTGCGTCGAAGATCTTCTCCCTGAACATGGGCTTCCTCGCGTCGCCGACGA
Organism: Candidatus Wolframiiraptor gerlachensis; assembly: GCA_021323375.2. Classification (GTDB taxonomy): domain Archaea; phylum Thermoproteota; class Nitrososphaeria_A; order Caldarchaeales; family Wolframiiraptoraceae; genus Wolframiiraptor; species Wolframiiraptor gerlachensis. The sequence goes on from JAJPCT020000005.1 coordinate 2,993, forward strand.
TAATATTCTCCTCCCCCGGGGTATAGTGTCTGAGGTTTTTTAGCGCTCCCTCGGCTATCCATCTCTTGAGCTCTATGCCATAAACCCTGTATCCGAGCAGTATTCCCTCAATCATTATTCCCCCGGTGCCGGCGAATGGGTCGAGGATTAGGCCGCCCGGCTCTATGCCCGCGAGGTTTATCATCGCCCTTGATAAGTCCGGCTGCATCGCGGATGGTAGCGAGAACGGCCTCCTGCCAGCAAGCCTATCATAGAAGAAGTGCTTGGGCTTCATTTCAACCAGCGATCCCACAACAGTCTCAGAGGGGCTTGATATGAAGAAGATCATGATGTCGGGCTTCTCCAAATCAACCCTGAGACCGGGCCTTAGCTCTAGAATCCTCTCGCCGATCATCCTCTCGAGCTTTAGCCTGTCGATGGAGGCGCCCATGATCCTCTTCCCCCTAACAGCCATTGTTAAGGCGGTTGGCGGGATGAGCCTCTCAACAGCCTCCCCGCCTATCAGGCTGAGTATCGCCTCGGGGCTCGTCTCAGAGATCCCCAAAAACCTTCCACAGAGCTTCGTATAGGCGGTCCTCCTCACAGCCTCCCGCGCTGCCTCCTCCGATGTCTCCGCTAAGACTATCCTACCTGACCCGGTCTCCTGAATCCTGGCCTCCGGGTCAAGGAGTTTTAGAACGGACTTTAACTCCGACGCGGGGACGGTCTTATGCTCTCCCGATAGGAGGAAGAAGAATCTCTCCTTCAAGCTCTGCCTAGAACTTCCCTAGCCAATATTCTCGCGACCGAGTATCTGGAGTAGTTGCTTGGCACGGTGTCGGAGGCGATTATCGTCTCGGCTCCAGCCCTGAGGATCTTCTCGGCGGCATTCTCGATCATTAGGCCGTGGATGCATGCCGCGATTATCCTGCGTGCGCCCATATTCCTCAAAACCTCCACGAGCTTGGCCATAGTTCCTCCCGTGCTAATTATATCATCAACGACGAGCACGCTTCTACCCCTAACGCTATCCTCGAGCACGACTGAGACCTCGCCCGTAAATTTGTCCCTAGTTGATTGAGCGACTAGGTAATCCATCCCAAGGAAGCCGGCAACCCTCTCCGCCATGCACCTCCCCTTCTTCCCCACGGAGACAACCACGGCATCATAGAGCCCCAGATCCTTGATATAGCTGGCGAGAGCTTCCTCGGCTAGAATATCCTTAACGGGCACCGGCGATGACTCGACCGCCCAAGGAGAGTGGACGTTCACGGTGTATACCCGCTCGTATCCGGAGGCCTTAAGCAGCTTGAGCAGCGTGCTTAGGCTCATCGCCTCTCCATCCAGAAAGCGCTTATCCTGCCTCGCGTAGGCGAGGTATGGTGATAGAAGGTGGACGGATCTCGCGCCGAGATCTAGAGCCGCGTCGGCCATCAAGAATGCTTGGAAAATATGTCTATCCTGTGGTGGATGAAATCCTTGGATTATTAGCAGATCCTCTCCGGAGACCTTCTCCGGGAAGCGTATGTAGCTCTCGCCATCGGGGAAGAGCTTATGCTCAACCCTGATCAGCTTGAGGCCGGAGGCCTCGGAGATTTTCTCAGCAAGGTATGCTGAGGCCGGCCCCCCGACAATTATCATGCAACTCCTCTTTATCCCACATATTTTTGGTTTGTCTTCATGTGGTTAAATATTGGGAGGGAGATCGCATAGGGAATGCCTGGGCTTGGGGATGCTTATAGGAGGTTTTTAGCCTTGTTCATGGATAGGCCCTCGAACTTCAGCTGGGTTGATGAGTGGGTTGCGGCCTCTGGAAGGCCTATGACGATCCATCAGCTTAGATGGATCAAGTCTAGGGGGATTGATGCGGTGATCTCGCTGACGGAACATCCCCTCCCACGCGAGTGGATTGAGCAACTTGGCATAGAGTATGCGCATTTTCCGATCGAGGATCACTCGGCGCCGGATCCAGAGACCTTGAAGGAGATTGTTGACAAGATTCTCGCCATGGTATCTGGGGAGAGGAGGGTTCTCATACACTGCGCCGCCGGCCTCGGGAGAACCGGCACCGTTCTAGCAGCATATCTTATGGTCTCAAAGGGCCTATCGGCGGAGGAGGCGATAAGCGCTGTTAGAAGGCTTAGGCCGGGATCAATCGAGCCGATCCAAGAGATCTCGATCATCGAGTTTCAGCGGAGATATTTTCCTAGAGCTGCTCCATGATCTGCTTGACTATCGCGGGGCCTATCCCGGGTATCCGCATGAGATCCTGGGGCGATGCCGCCCTAAGCTTCTCAAGCGACGTGTATCCATGCTGGTATAGGAGCCTAGCTCTAACCCTTCCTATGCCCCGGAGCCTCGCCAGCGGTATAAGCTCCTCCTTGACACCATGCTTTATCCGCTCGCTCATGATGTCATATGGCTTAACGAATTCCCTGTATCCCGCGACCTTCGCTATCTGGGATGCTGCATAGGCTATCCAGCTCGCCGCCTCCCTCAGTATCGCGAGGTCTCCTGGCTGCACCCCGAACCTCTCATATATCTCGGCCTCTGGGACTTCCTCAACCCAAGCCTCGAGAACCAGCGCCATCCTGAATGCATCAACATATTCGTCGTATGCCTCGTCTCCAGGGTCTAGTGGCTGGATCATCAGGCCCTCGGCCCTCCGCTCAATCTCCTCCTCTAAAAGCCTTGGTGAGAGCCTTTTCATCGGTATCCTTGGGATATCTGGTGTTAGCGCGATCGAGTGTAGTAGGCCGAATGATGATACCCGCCCAGCCTCCCTGAAGGCCTCGAGAAGCCTTATGGCGGTCATCGGATCTATGTAGAGCTCGGAAACCCTCCTGCCCAAAGGCGTTGCCCTAACCTCCAGCCCATATACCTCTAGGAGGCCGGCTGACTCGAGGAAGCCCAGCACCCCAGTAAGCTCCTCCTCGATCAGGTGAGCACCATAGATATGGGCGAGAAATGTCTCATCAAAGAGCTTGAGAAGCCCATCGATAGTCGCGACCTCCTCCGAGGCGACGAGGGCGAGGACATGGAACCTTAGATGCTTCTCTGATGCGAGCTCGCTTCTAATTCTCTCGGGCTCGCCCTGCACATACCTCCTCATGAAATACTCCTTCTCATCATTCCTCCTCGCGATTATTGCGGAGTAGCCCACCTCATCGTAGCCGGGCCTCCCAGCCCTACCGCAGAACTGCTTATACTCGAGCACGGGGATCAGCTGGTATCCGTATCCCGGCTGATATCTCCTAACCTCGGTTATAAGGACTAGCCTGGCTGGCAGGTTGACGCCTGCAGCGAGCGTCGGGGTCGCGACGACGGCCTTAAGCCTCCTAGCCCTGAAAGCTTCCTCGATAAGGGATCTCTGAGCATGTGACAGGCCTGCGTGATGGAATGCAGCGCCCCTCACAACCAGCTGGGCAAGATTCTCCGAGAATGAGCTCCTATCAGTCGCCAAGATCTTCTCGGCATATTCCTCGAGCGCCTCACGATCATCAGGCGCGAGCAGGTCTATCCTCTCGCTAAGATCCTTCGCTATCCTCGCTGCATAGCTCTCCGCCCTGCTCCTCGTCAGCGCGAAGACGAGGGCCTGCCCACCCTCAGCCACAATATTAAGGACAGCATTCACTATCACGTTATCAGACATCTGCTTCAGCTCCCATATGCTCCCATCCGGGAACTCTATCCTCCCCCCGAGGAGCACGCCCTCCTTCAATGGCACGGGCCTCCAGTCCGAGACCACGGGCTTGGCATTGAGCCAGCCTGCCACCTCATCCGCGTTGCTTATCGTAGCGCTCAATCCTATAAGCTGGGCTCCCGGAAGCCTCCTCCTAAGCTTCGTTATCACCATCTCGAGCGTCGGCCCCCTATCCGGATCACCGAGCAGATGAAGCTCATCAAAGACGATGAGGCTCACATCATTTATCCAAGGTGCTCTATGCCTGAGAAGACTATCCGCTTTCTCATTCGTCGCGACTATCACGTCATAGTCCGCGAGCCATGGATCCGATGAATCATAGTCTCCCGTCGAGATCGCCGCCTTGAAGCCCGTCCCCCTGCATAACAGCCTCTTACAGTCCTCGAACTTCTCGGATGCGAGCGCCCTGAGCGGCACGAGATATAGCACCTTGCCGCCCTTCACGAGATGTATCGAAGCGGCCATAAGGGCGACGAGAGTCTTGCCGGATGCTGTCGGCGTCGCGAGGACTATATTCTCGCCAGCTAGGACCCCTGCTTGAAGAGCCTTAACCTGCGGCGGGTAAAGCTCCACTACCCCAAAATCCCTGAGATTTCTCTTGAGGAACTCGGGCACGGGCAGGTCCTCGACCAGCACTTCATCCACCCGCTGGAGAAGGGCCCTATGTTATCCTATATATCCCGGTTCTTGGGCTGAAGATCTTGCCCTCTGATAATAGCCTGCTGAGGATCTTGTTTATCTCCGCGTCTGTGAGCCCCTTCTCCCTGAGAGCATCCCTTAGCTCTTCATCCTCCGCATGCCCCTTCTCCTCCTGGAGCTCTCTCAGGGTGTCGAGGAAGATGGCGATCTTATCTCGGAGGCTCTTCGGCTTCCCGGTCAGGATGACATCTATGTCAGGTCTCCCCGTCTCAACATCTATGCCGACCTCAGAAAGGCTCCTCTTCATCAGGCTTATCACGTCAAGCACATCCTCTTCGGTCACATAGTCTCTTAGGGCCGCCCGCGCCCTGGCCTCAGCCAGCCTTATCAGCGACTCGAGCTGCCTCGCGGTGATCGTCACGGTGGACGTCTGCTGATACATGGACCTCATCTGGAGATAGAACTCCTTAATTAGCCTGGTGGCAGCTGGCGTGAGCTCCGGCTGAATCCTCTTAGCATACGCGATGTATTTTCTCAGGATCTCGGGCTTAATTGGAGGCGCTGTCACAGCTACACTCCTTGACTGAAGCCCCAGAACATGGTCCGTGAGCTTCTCATCAAGCTCCCGGTTTGGCTCATCCCTGAGGACAAAGATCAAGTCGAACCTGGAGAGGATCGTGATGGGTAGATCAACGTTGTCGGTAAAGCTCCTATATGGGTCATATCTGCCGAGCGTCGGGTTGGCGGCCGCGAGTATCGAGGTCCTAGCATTGAGCGTCGCGACGATGCCGCCCTTAGCTATGCTTATCGTCTGCTGAGCCATCGCCTCATGAAGCGCAACCCTATCCTCAGGCCTCATCTTATCAATCTCATCTATACATGCGACACCCATGTCGGCTAGAACGAGAGCCCCCGCCTCGAGCATCATGCCGCCCGTACTATCCCTGACAACCGCCGCCGTATTATGAACTATGAACCCATTTGCTATGAATGCGTGTGAATCATTTACGGTCAAGTCATATACCTCATTTAACTCCTCCTCATTCACATCCTTAACTTTAACCAAGATAATCTCATCATTTAGCCGCTTAAAGTTGTTATGTGTTCCCTTCCTCTGCCTGATGAGTGCGAGTAACTTCTGGAACTTCTCCGAATTACTAAACCCTATCTCCCTGAGGAAGATCTTTAAGGATTCCAGATCGTAAATTGATACCTCGTATACTTGTTCTTCCCTTACGACCTTGCCGTTGATAAGGCTTTCACGTGGACCGCGTCTCATGATTATTGATGATATTATGCCAAATCTTCGTAGGAGCATATCCACCTGTTCTGCAAGCTTCTTGCTTGATGTTGAGAAGAAGACGTACTTTCCATTCATGACTCCACCATCATTTGTGAATAATTGTCTGAGAAATCTTCCAATCAGCTTTCTAGGCATGACATGTATTAGAGGATGGATCTCAAAGTCTCTCCCCTTATCTCCGACGGGGATTCCAAACGCTCTTAAAATTCTTGCAAGGATCTTGTTTGAGAATCGGACGATATAACAATTTTCACGTTTATCCTTCTCGATCCTCGGGCTTAATCCAAATAGCTTCCTCACTCTTTTGACATAGTTTCTCGCATCTTTAATCGAGCCTGTTGAGTAATGGATTGTATAGGACCCCTTCTTGCGTGGATCCTCAATCAAGCATCCATTTGAATATATGTCTCCTAAAAACTCCATGAGGTCTTCATTTGGATATGGGGGCAGCTTGATTCTCTCAACCCTCCTATAACTCTTGTATGCTACAGATTTGATGTATGGAAGAACATCCTCAAAATTCATGTCGATTTTTTCGAGGATCCTTTTCAAGACCCCAAGCCTAGGGCTTGTTAGCCCCTTTCTCCACCGATAATAAATGTAATCCTCATTTACCCCAAGGAACTTTGCCGCGTTTCTCGAAGATCCAAGCTTCTTCGAGAGCCTGTCTAGTAATTCGTCTAACCTACGTGGGTCCATTTCGACGAATACATCATCTCCTATAAGCTCATAGAGACATTTCCTCCAATCGCCCTCTAGCTCCGGGATTTTGGCCACAAGAGCAACATGGTCCCCAACCCTCACTTCGCAAGCCTTTTTCCATTTCAAGGTTTCTCCATCTTCTGAACAGAGGATTGGTGTCTCCGCAGTTAGAGTGATCGATTTGCCCAAAACGGTATCTATCCGAATTGCCTTATCTGCCTTTAGCTTGTAATATTGTATCGCCTTGTGAATCTCAATCCTCTTCAAATCTTTCGAGGGCGCAATTAATTTAACGATTTTTGGATTCTCTGAAATCCAAATTCCATCATCCAATCTTCGTGACCCATTCTCGAGATTCTTTTCCACGACTTCTCTTATTGGACGTATTCCATTGCTTGTATAGATTAAAGTGTCTCCTGAGACGCACAAGCCTGCTGCGGTCGAGCCTCTTCCAGATGTATAGATTCCTCTCGGCGCCATCATGGCGACGTATTTGAGTAGCTGGCTCTTCCCTGTTCCAGGGTCTCCGACGAGTAGGAGGTGGATGTCGCCGCGTATCCTTGTGCCATCTGGGTATTGTTTCGACCTTCCGCCGAAGAGGAGGAGCATTACGGCCTTCTTCACGTGCTCTAGCCCGTAGAGGCTGGGCGCGATCGAGTCCATAAGCTTCTTATGGATCTCCGGATCCTTCGCCATCTCCCTGAAGAGCTTCTCCTCCTCGGGCGTTATGATCAGGCTCTCGGGCTCCTTGCTCGCCGTCTCTATGCTAACCGCCTCGAGATACATCTTCGAGGTCCTCCTCGGAGTATTGGCATCGCGCTCCGGCATTGTCCTAAGAATCCCGGTAACTATCACCCTGTCGCCAGGCCTAGCCACGTCAACGATATCACCCTTAAGCTCTACATCAATTACCCTCGGTATCTGGCCTGGTGGAAGATCCTCAGGTTTCTCCTGTATCCCCACGAGCTGGAAGTCTATGTACTCCGACTCCTCCGGTATCATCTCGAATTTTCTGCTCCTGCATCTCTCACATCTCTCGGGGGGCCTGAGCCTTGGCCCTGAGGAGTCCTCGGAGGATAGGTATTTCGCGCCGCAATTTGAGCAGGCGAAGACGGCTGTCTTTAGCATTGGGCGGACGGTGCTCGCCCTAACCATTATCCCATCCACCGCTATCAGCTTTCCAAGATGATGTGATCTGATCTCCCTGATTGGTATCCTGTCTGGAAGGTTGAAGACTCTTGCCTTGAACTCCTTTAGTGTAGCCGCGTAGTCCGGGTCCTCGACTTGGAGCTGCTTATATGCCGCCCTATCGAGAATCGGGAGATACTTCAGCGGATCATTCACTATAAGATGGCTGAGCTCCTCATCGAATGATATCAGGTCGCTGTGATCAACGGGTATTGATTGTTTTCGCTGAGCCGCGGCCGTGGCTAGGAGGGATCTATACTTCTCCTGCTTGAAGAAGCTTAGCAGCCTCTCCTCTATCTGGGGCTCAGCGGCCATCGCCGCCCACCTCCACGAATTCGTGCCAGGCGTTTACGAGCCCTAGTAGCTGGCCATAGAACACCTCCTCCTCGGCTGTGAGGTTTCGGACCATTGAGGCCGGGATCCTCTTCGCGGCGAAGCTCATTATCTTCGCGAGCCTGAGGGAGTAGATGTCTCTCAAGTGCATCATTAGCTCGGGCTCGCCGCTTGAGATGATCCTTCTAGCCTTGAGGTAGAAGTATCTTGGGAGGGGCTGAAGCTCCGCCGGGTTGCTCTTCTCCTTCCACCTTAGCTGCAGGATCGTTTTCATGTCTAGCAGGTCCTCGGCAGGCCTCGCGAGCTCCTTCTCGAAGAGCTTCTCGGCAATCCAGTGGTAGACCCTAAGGCTTGAGCCGGCCTTGAGACCCGTGAGCGCCCCAGATGGCAGGACTAGCTTCTGAATATCCTTGAGCAATATCACTTCCTCGAGCGAGTTCTCAAACTCGACCTCTAAGCCCTTGAGGGCACGCCTAAGCTCCTCCGCAGCCATTGGGTCCAGCCCGTGCCAGAGCATGCTCTACTCCTTAATTTACCCTCGGGGGATGGGTGAAAGTGGATGAGTATCCAGGTATTAGCCGGGGCCTTCTCAGGGAATCACAAAAGCAAAAATATAGCCGCACAATCAGCTAGAGCTGGGCGGCTTACAAACCTTAAATCTAGGGTAAAACTGGGGTGGGGCTGGCCGACGGGCCATCGTAGCCGGAGCCAGCGGGCTGGCTCCCCCGACCACCGTGGATCCATGATCTGTGGATCCACAGCGGGAGCGTCCTGCTTGACCACCGGTCCTCCAGCCTTTACTGCCCGCCGACCAGCATATGTTGTCTCTGCTGCCATGCTCTCTTCAAAATCTTTAGAATTCTCAGCTGCAATGCGTAGATAATATTATCACGCGACATGTGATTCATGTTCTCGAAAAGCTTTGCTCCAATCCCATGTCGCTTATTATGGATATAGATTGCTGTTGCGAGGTTTGAAAGATGTCTGCGCAATCTATGATGATAGTTTTTGCTCTTGTGTGGCGTTGGGCCCAGCAGGCCCTTAAGCCTGCGAAGCTTCCAGTTCAATGGTAGCCTCGCCACAAGTATCGCGACCTCAACGCTATCCCTGACTCCAAGCTCCTCACACACCATCCTATATATCACCACATAATCCTCATCCTTTGCGATTTCTTTGATTATTCTACGGCTATAACAATCTTGCATGGAGCAGATTTCCTTGGCATATTCTTTGAAGGGGGAGTCTGGGTAAGCACTCGCCCATCGTCGGATAAGACTCTTCCATCCGGTATATCTCTCATACATGTTAATGAGTTGTAGCAACTTTAAATCTTTGAGGGTTAATTGCTTGAAATGGTTCCTCGGAATAGTGCTCAAAAGCCTCGCATCAACCTCATCAGACTTCTCAACCCCATTCTCCTCCCTCAACCTCTTAAGTAGCCTCGTGCTCTTCAACAGGAATATCTTGACGCTCCTCCGGATCAGCTCCATCAACTCCTCATAGATTTGCGGGAACATCGCGTCAATGTATATCTCGCTGGCGTCATCCAGCTCGGTCAGCCTCCTAACCCTGAAAACCCTGCCCCCGTCAAAAACCGCATGAGTCTTATGCTTCCTCCTCTTCTTCCTGTCGGCTGGAACCGCGACATCAACATAGTAGACCCTAGCCATCCACATCACCCCCCTCAGGCAGGCCCTTAAGCTCATCGCATAGCGACCTCATCGTTGATTCTCCGATATGCCGGGCATAAGCCTTGGCGAAATCCTCAACCCTGCTAAGGTCCTCGAGTACAAACATCCAAGCCAGAACCGAATGAAACCTATAACCACTAACAACAATCAACATCTCATTTGTGTAATCTAATATCTTGGTTAGGTCATCCAGCGGCCTAGCCTCCTCAAAGCAATCCGCAAGCTCTTCATGCAACCTCCGGACCCTAATCAACACATCCCTAATACAGGCCTTCCCTTATTTATTAAGGATCATCCCGAAAATAAGGGCTCCTATCATAAGGATGGCTTGTTTGAGCGGCTAGGTTAAGGCGGCGGGAGAGATTTATAAAAAGTTTATCGAGGAAGATGAGGCCTCTAGCACGTCATATATTATTGCTGTTAAGGAGTCAAGGAGGATCTCAGAGGGGAAAGAGGAGATTGTGGTTAAGAGGGTTATCTTGAGTGAGGCGAGTTGCTTGAGCTGGGATGAGGGAGATGGGGTTGAGAAGATGGAGGTGTGCAGGAGGATTTACTCGGAGAGAAGAGAATGGGCGGAATAGACTCCGAGAAGAACATCGTAATGATGACGAGAGGGCTACCAAAAGATTAGCTTGATCTACATCTATCATGATATCTTGAGCTGGATGAGCTTGAGAGGGCTGTGGAGAGATATGGCGTCAGGAGGGCTATCAACGAGATAATGGACTATGTCAGAACTACTACACTAGACGTACTACTGAGAAGACATTAATGGAGGCTAGGATGACCGTCCTAGCACGATAAACCTTAAAATAGAACATTCATGAATTTGTTACCTAAGCGGCCGTCGTCTAGCCTGGAAGGACGCTGACCCCCTAGATGGGCGCGGAAGCCCCCCGAGCCAGCGGTCCCGGGTTCAAATCCCGGCGGCCGCACCATTTTTCATATAGGCTAAACGATCGGTATTATCTCCGGAAGCGGAGTCCTAGACTCCGGATCAATCTGGAGCCCGTATATTGGTGTCCAGGGCTTCACCCCATAGAATATGACGCATCCATGTCTTCGAGTTATCTTGATGTGCATGTCGGCTATCGGCGCGAGCCTCTCAACTATCCCTGGCTCTATGGGCTTTACTAGCCAGATCATGAGCGCTTCAGACTGCCTCACGTAATCCTGCGTCGCTGCTAGTAAATTGGCCGCTGCATTAAACCCGAATAGCCGGACAAGCCTATCAACACCAACTCCTATGAATGGGGGCTCATGGAACTTCTTTGCCAATTCATGGGCCGTGTCCATCACTTTGCGGAACGCGGCATTAAAATCTCTCGTATCAAATCTTATTATGTTTGGCAGCTCCTCCATGGGGGCAGTGGTCTCGATGAAGTAGACGCCATGCTTAAGGAACTTCTCCTCGCTTACTCCATAGAGTTTCCCCGCCCTCATCAAGGACTCGACAGTTACTCCTTCTGATGGGATTCCGATGATAAACCTCCCCTTATGGATGAAGCTCGCGACCGCTGGGAGGAATAATGGATGATAATCGCGTGGAATAAGCCTCGGGTCTATCTCCATAAGCACGGTAGCTCCTTTCGGATATCCTCCTATCTCGCGGTCCAGGTCCGGGATGCCGGTAGTATAGCCCTCGGGCGGGTCAGGCGGCGGAGAGAAGCTAATCGGCTCCCTCGGCTTTAAGGGCTTTGTCGGTGGCAGGGCTCTAAAGCCTTTAGAGAGCGTGAAGCATATTTTCGGATGCCGGATCTCCCCTCCTCTAAGCTTGATGAAGCTCAGTATTCTGATTGCTCTATTCTCTAGGAGCGTGGCCTCCAAATGGATCGCGGCGTCGGCGACGTAGTCCTCGAAGCCAACATCCTCGCCCGCGGATGCACGTTCCTTTATCAGCATGGTCGTGCACCTGAGTTTCTCGAGAACCCTGTAAAGCACACTTTGTAATAGTATCCTGGCCTCGTGCGGGCTCTTGAAGCTCTCCCTTAACGCTGTGAATGAGTCTATCACGAGCCTCCTAGCGCCCATCTCCTCAACACGCTCAACAACCATGTTGAACGACTCAGCCACTCCAACCTCCATCAAGACTGGGAGAGAGATGAACTCGAAGAGCCCCCTTTCCTCAAGCTTCTCAAAATCCATTCCAAAGGACCTAGCATTCTCGATGAACCTCTCCCTACTCTCATATGTCGAGACATAGATGCCCGGCTCACCAGCCTTCAAGGCGCCATTATAGATGAAGCTCATTCCGAGGCTTGTCTTCCCGGAGCCCGGCAGCCCCGAGACAAGTATAAGCCCTCCGCGCGGAAAGCCGAGTATGACGTCATCAAGACCCGGAACAAAGCTTTTGACAAATCGGCCCTGAGCCCCTAGGCTCATCTCACAAACCTGTTTTTTTGTATCTCAGCGGCTCTTAAAAGCCTTAAAACCTAAGGGCCAGGGCTGAGGACCGGCCTATACTCTGGGAGAAAGGCTTAAGCATTATCGCCGACAAGATGTTCTCCATGGATCGTAGCCCCGGCGATGAGGGCTTCGTGGAAGCGGTTATAGACTTCCTAGTCGGCGTATGGTTTCTACTCTCCGAGATGGCCAACCTTCTAAGGAGGTTTTCGATGAGCATGGAGGGCGACCTAAGGCTCCACGCCGCCCTAGCATCAAATAGGCTCTCGCTCCTCGCAAAGAACCTCGAGGACGGATTATCCTATCTCGGGGCGGACTTCCTAAAGATCCTAAGCTTCGAGAGCCTCAAGAAGGAGTATGGGACCTACATGGCGGAGATCCTTGAAAAGATGGCTGAGTTCCTCTCAGCCTTTAGCGGCAGGCTTAAGGCCCCCGAGGCGATAGACGTGGGAGAGGAGATCCGGGAATTCGAGGACGCAATCACCATAGCGATCAACGCCTTTTCGAGGATACGCGAGATGGTCTCGGAGTATCGCGATGATAAGAGGGCGGCTCTCTTAACATTCCTCCTAAATGACCTGGTAAGCGACTTGAGGCTCATCGGAGTGAGACTACAGCAGGCGAAGTACCAGCTAGGGATTCCATAACTAACCTTTAATTGAGCCTCAGGGCCGGATCTAGTGTAACATGGCTAGGATCTTCAAGGCCGAGGAGAAGCTCTCCCCAGACTATATTCCGGGAAGACTGCCGCATAGGGATAATGAGCTCAGGCTTCTAAGGACATTCTTCAGCGGCGTGATCTCCGGATCATCCATGATCTCGACTAGAGTCATTGTGACTGGCTCTGTGGGAACGGGCAAGAGCGCCCTCGTCAAGCTATTCGGCGCGACTGCTGAGGAGGAGGCGAGGAGAAACGGCGTAAACCTGAGATTCCTCTATGTCAACTGCAGGATAAGCAAGAGCACATTCGTGGTGCTATCCAGGCTCATCGAGCAGCTTAGGGCCAGGATCGGGGCCCGTGGATTCGCGAACGAGGAGCTCCTCCACAGAATCCTAAACTACTTAGAGCTTAAGAACATGTATGCTATCATCGCCTTGGATGAGGTTGATCTCCTGATAAGCAGGGGCGAGGACATATTATACCTACTGAGTAGGATTGGGGAGGAGAGGGAGGGGCCTCCGAGGATCTCGATAATCCTGATCACCAGAAATCCGGAGATCTTCGATCTCCTCGATGAGAGCACTAGAAGCTCTCTCTTGGGAAACGTGATACACTTGAGCGAGTATGATAGCGGGCAGCTATACGATATCCTGAAGTTCAGGGCTGAGGAAGCTCTCATGCCCGGCGTCCTCCTAGAGGAGTCTCTGCGGCTGATCGCGGATTTGGCGGGCGAGAGGGGGGATGCCAGATATGCCCTCGACATATTATGGAGGGCTGGTAAATATGCCGAGGCCGAGAACTCGAGGGTTATCACGCCGGAGCACGTGAGGAAAGCCGCGGCAAGCATCTACCCGGCTGTGAGAAGGGAGCATCTCGAGTTCCTCAACCAGCATGAGCGATTAATCCTGCTAGCTCTCGCTAGAAGCCTTCAGGGCGGACAGGCATACATCACGACAGCTGACCTATACCAGAACTATCAGCTCATCTGCGAAGAATACTCGGCCGAGCCAAGAGCCTATACCAGTTTCTGGGAGCACCTGCAGAGGCTCGACGACCTAGGGATAATCAGGATAAAAGTGAGGAGCGATGGGATCAAGGGGAGGAGATCCTATATCTCACTCCCGGGGATACCAGCCACAATACTCCAGGCGGAGCTCGAGTCCATATTGAGGAGGCAGAGTTAGCTCTTTCTCCGGCCTGTTCTCCCGCGCGCCTTAACCACCTTCACCTCCTCAGCCTTTCCTCCCTTAAGATAATTTATCTCCGACGGGGTAAACTCGAAGTATCTCGCGAGCGCCTCGCCCATCCCACCATCATTCACCATGATGAATGAAATGTAGGGTAGCATTTGGCTCAACGCCTTCGTGGTTGAGAGGTGCAGCTTCGTGGCGATCTTCTGGGCTATGGACCTCCTAAGCTCTCTCTCCGTGCTCGTCGCCTGGAGGAACCTGATCCTCGGCGGGAACGTGAACTTCACGAAGCCTGATGGCTTATGCTTCCTCGCTAGTGCGACACCGCCGGTCATCACCGGGATCGCGTAGCGCATCAGTTTCCATTCCTGTTTCCTATTCACTCTAGCGAGTATCAGGTCTGCCCGCGCTAGAGCCTCAAACGCCTCAGCCAAGTCCTCGGGATCCGGGATCTGCTCCGGCGCATTATCCAAGATCCACGTGTAGACTAGGTCCAGGTCAACCTCCAGCCCCTCAAGCGCTGCCCTAGCAGCCCTCACGGATTTAGCATTGAAGATCATTCGGAGGGCGTCGAAGATCTCCCTGACCCTGTTTCTCGAGCCTAGTGCCTCGAGGGCCCGCTCATCAACCATCTCCCTCCCGCCGGTTATGGCCTGGAAGTCGTTTATCGCGGATCTGAGATCACCTTCGCTCCTCTCGGCCAGCTTCTCCAGAACTACGTCAGACACCTTTATGCCCTCCATCTCCGCGATCTCCTTAAGCCTCTTCACAACCTCAGCCTTCTTCAACCTCCTGAACTCGAGCATGAGGCATTTCTCCCTGATCGGCGCGAGCTTCGGGTCCCACGGGTTATTCGCAACGAGCACAAGCGGAACCCTAGTCTCGTTTATTATCTTGCTTAGGGCCGCTATTCCCCCTGCATCCTCCCTGCCCGCGATTCCATCAACCTCATCCACAAGTATTATCTTCCTTGTCGAGCCCTCGAGCGTGGCTTGGAGAGATGACTCACCGACAACAGCCTTCACCCTAGCCTCATCCCTCCAGTCGCTTGCATTAACCTCGACCACGTCATAGCCATGCTCCTTGCCATATGCTAGGACGAGGCTCGTCTTTCCTACTCCAGCCGGGCCATAGAGCAGGACCGCCCTCTTCTCAGGAGGCCTACCAAGCTCCCACTGCTTCATCCACTTCACGAACGCCTCAACAGACTCCCTATTCCCGACGACCTCCACAACCCGCTTAGGTCTATACTTCTCAACCCAGAGTTCCGTCAAGGACCACACCCTCAGGCCCTCTTCCTCTTAGCCGCGAGCCTCGCGAGGAACGCCATCAGCTGAACCTCCGGCGTCGCCCCCTCGGATATCCTATAATCCACCTCGCCGAGCAGATCCAGCAGCTCAAGCTTATCATCCTCGTCCAGATCAATATAGAATAGCTCGCGGTAGATCGCGGAGATAAGGTCGCTCGGCATTATCCCTTGGATATAGAGGAGCCTCCTAACCTCATCCCTAGCATCCGTGAACTTCCCTGAGAGGGCTAGCTCCAGTATCCTCCTAACCTCGCCCCTACTAACATATCCCATGACCTCGTAGACTGTCTTCTCCTCAATCTTCTTGGAGATAGAGGCGCACGCCTGCAGGATGTTTATCGCCTTCCTCATATCACCTTCAGAGAAATCATAAATGACCTCATATGCCTGATCATCAACCTCAAGCCCCTCATTATCCGCTATCCGCTTGAGATACTGGATGACATGAATCTTGCTAAGCGGCTTGAACCTGAAGACCGCGCACCTCGACTGTATGGGCTCGATTATCCTGTTGCTGTAGTTCGCGGCCAAGATGAACCTACACGTCACGGAGAACTGCTCCATAACCCTCCTGAACGCGTGCTGCGCATCATCCGTGAGCTGATCGCTCTCATCCAGGAAGAGGATCTTGAAGCTATACTCGCCCATCGGTATCTGTCTCGCGAACATCTTCACCTTCTCCCTGATCGTCTGGATTCCCCTCTCATCCGACGCGTTTATCTCCAAGAAGTATCCATCCTCAATATAGTTGGGGCCGAATAGGTCCCTTGCGAAGGCGTGAGCCGTCGCGGTCTTCCCAACACCAGGGGGGCCGGCGAAGAGCATATGTGGAACAGCCTTCGTCTGGAGGATATTCTTCAGGCTGCTAACAACCTCCTCCTGATTCACTATCTCGTCAAGCGTTTTCGGCCTATATTTTTCAACCCATGGGAGCATCGAGACCTCTTTTAGGCTCAAAGAGCTCACCTAGGAAATTAGATGCCATGACTGGTAATTAGATCTTTCTCAGAATCCGGGGGTCATACCTTCAGCCTGAATAGCTCAAGCGCATTCCGGGTGGTTTTATCCTCAACCTCCTCCAAGGATATGCCCTTAATCCTGCTTATCCACTCCGCCGAGACCTTCACATTCCTCGGATGATTTACCTCATCTCTTGAGGGCGCAAGAACAGGGGCATCGCTCTCTAGGAGGAGATTCTCAAGCGGGAGCTTCTCGACGAGCTTCTGCTTCTGCCTGCTTCTAGCTATTGATGGAGGTATGCTGAACATGTATCCCCTGCTAGCAGCCCTAGCCGCATAAGATGCGTTGCCATCAAAAGCATGCATCACGACGCGCTCAGCCCTCTTGCGCACAAGGATCTCGAGGGCATACCTCCCAGCACTTCTCGAGTGAACTATGATCGGCAGGTCAAGGGATTTAGCGAGATCTATGAACTCCTCGAAGACCATTTGCTGGAGGGCTCTCTGATCCCTGTTGCCGCGCCAGTAGTCAAGCCCAACCTCGCCGACAGCGACAATCCTCGACCTCTCCCTCTCAATCAGCCCGAGAACATCCTCATAGCCCTCCAGCTCATATGGTGCTATGCCTATTGATGGATAAATTCTTGTGTAATCGGAGATCTCCAGCGCCCTTAGAGCATCTTGATATCCCAGGCCCGAGGTTATGATCACGGCTACACCGGTCTCAACAGCCTCCCCAACCACCCGGGACACACGGCCCTCAAACTCCCGCGCGGTGAGATGACAGTGGACATCTACCAGCAAAGCCGTCTCATAAACAGATGACGCCATCTAATTATGATTTCCCGGCCCCCGGCCCCGATACAGCTTAGGGATAACGAAAAGGTGGTATGGCTATTGTTGCCTCGGCTTCAAGATTATCTTTCCACCGATTATCGTGCTGCTGGGTATCAGCACCTTAGTCCCATCAGCCTTGGCAATGATCGTGAAAAGTGTTGTAACATCCTCCACCACACCCTCCTCGCCGGCTACAATCACAGAGTCACCTATCTTGAAGGGTCTTGCTATCAATAGGAACAGGCCGGCTATTGTCTGCCCTAGGACTTGCTGGGATGCGAAGCCTATGACCATGCCTATGAAGCCTCCGAGCGCCACGCCAGCCGCTCCTCCAGCAACCCCGCCAGCTATGGCCGCTAGCATTCCGCCGATGCCCACAAACCTGACGACATTTCTTATGGCAGCTGCTGTCGGGTGACCATACCTGCCGACGGTAGACCAGTAGAAGAAGCTAGCCACAGCACCAGCGATCAAGAAGCCAAAGGACAGCGCCAAGAGGATCTGGACATAAACCTCGTACTCCCCTAAGCTCATCCCAAACTTGGGGAAAATATCAGCGATGAGATATTTCACAAACGCCGATACCGCAACATAAAGAACGATATAGACGATCAACCTAACTATAGACTTCGAGATATTCCTGGCAATCTCGGCGGGGGTTAGCTCTTTCTGAACTTGCGCCACCATGAAAACGCCTCCATAGTGCTAACCTTTGTTACTCCTTGTTACTTTTGGGAATAAAAAAGTTTTAGAATAGAAAAAGGTGAGGATGTGTCAGCTTATTAGGCGGAGTATTGCTGAAGCCAGTGGCTCTGATAGCCAGGCTACACCTTGGCTTGCGACCAGTGAGATGGCAACGAATGTGCCGAACAATATCACTGCCGTCGCGATGTTTCCATTCTTTAGCTCTGCCTCTATGTCGAATTCTTTTATGTCTGTTACTCCTGGCAACTTCTCAGCTGCTCTTACAAGCCATCTGTAAACCCTTGATTGAGCCCAGACTATTAGGACTATTGCGAGCGGTAGGCCTACAAATAGCTGGATGAGACCAGCTATTAATGCTGCTAGGTTGAATTGCCCCGGTATAACTGCCCTGCTAATGCCGGTCACCGCTTGCCCAACAACATTTCCAACGGCTATCAGTATTCCCGCGATGTATATCGCCACAGCAAGATTTCTCTTGCGTATCTCCTCAAATTCATTTATCGTCTTCGTGGTTTTATCCAAGATATTAAGGGCTATGGTTATGCTGAATAGCGCCAAGGCTACGCCTAGAATCAACTGCAGTATTCCTATCCCGATATCTAGCAGGCTATACCACCAGCTCATAGGCTCTACAGCGTACAGTTAAGCAGAATTTGTTTTTAAATCTTTTCCTAATAGCCATTATAGACTACTCGCATCCGTAGGATCTTATTCGGCTTTCGGGGGAAATCTTTTAAGAGGCTTGGCTGGATGTATTGGCATGCCATTCAAGTATGGTGAGGTGGAGGTTACCTGGCTTGGTCACGCGGCTTTTATGATATCCCATCGCGGGAACATCATATATGTGGATCCATTCAATATCTATCCTAAGGGGAGGGCGGACATAATCCTCGTAACGCATGAGCATTTCGATCACCTGAGCCTTGAGGATATCAAGAAGATCGTTAAGCCGGAGACATATATCATCGCGCCAGAGAATTGTAGGGATAAGCTTAGGCTCCTGAAGACGGGGGTTGTTAAGCTTGTGAAGCCGGGCGATAGCGTGGAGATTAAGGGCGTGAGGGTCGAGGCTGTCCCGGCCTATAACGTGAACAAGTTTAGGGCTCCGGGAATAGTCTATCATCCGAGGGAAGAGGGCTCCGTGGGGTATGTCATTGAGCTGGATGGGGTGAGGATCTATCATGCCGGGGATACGGATTTCATCCCAGAGATGAGGGGCTTGAACGTGGATATAGCACTCGTTCCCGTGAGCGGGACATTCGTGATGACAGCCGAGGAGGCTGCTGAAGCCGTTAACACATTCAAGCCCAAGATAGCGATACCGATGCACTATGGCGCTATCGTTGGCTCAAGGGCTGACGCCGAGCGATTCAAGGAGCTCGCGAAGGTAAACGTCGTGATACTGGAGAAGGAGTAGGAGCTACTAGGAGACGGGGCGGAACACGATCCCTAGCTCCTCGGCATAACGATAGGCCTCCTGCATCTCATTCCAGCTCGGCCTCCTAGCAACATCCGGATACTTATCCGGGTTTCTCAGGACAAGATACTCCGGCCTATACTGCTCCATGATATTCACCAAGACCCTGTCCCCAATGTTCTCCGCAATCCACCTCAGGATCGGCTTAGTATCGCATTCAAGATGATTTGGGAGGACTAGATGCCTTATGATCATGTCGCCGTGCCTCGCTGCTAGGAGGTGATTTCTCGTGACAGCCTCCCTGTATCCGAGCTTTCCGCGGACATTCGAGAGCCTCGCGGCACAATCATTACTCCAGTATTTGAAGTCGGGGAGCCATATATCGACGAGGTCGAGGAGGAGCTTCATGGACTCCATGCTAAGATACATGTTGCTATTCCAGAGTATGGGTGCGTTCACATCCAAGTATTTCAGAGATTCTATGATGATCCAGGTGTTGGGTGTCGGGTCGCCTCCCACGTAGTTTATGTTCGCCGCTCCCTCGAGCCTTAGGTTCTTCGCTATTAGTGCCAGCTTTCTCGCATCAACCCTCACGCCAGCGCCCTCAAATCCTCCCCTCGGATGCGAGATATCCCAGTTCTGGCAGAAGACGCAATGGAAGTTGCATGATACGAAGAATATCGTGCCCGAGCCGCCCTGCCCCTCCGTCCCGATCAAGGGCGCCTCCTCGCCATGATGATGGAAGAATGATGCCACATATGCCTCGTCTCTAAGCCCGCAGACACCCCTCTGGCCCGAGATCCTATCAACCTCGCATCTCCACTCGCAGAACCTGCACCTCTTCAGAATCCTCCTAGCAAGCTCTATCTTAACATCGAGATATGATGGGCTGGCCGGCTTAAGCCTCTCCTCATCAACACCGGATCCATACATCTGCTTGAAGAGCTCCTCAGCCTCCTGATGAAGCTCCTCATGCATTCTCCAGAGCTCCCCCTCCCCGAGATCATGGATATTGCCCGGAGCCCTAACCGCTCTCACGATCATGAACTTGGCCGGCGTCTCATTCAACATTACAGAACGATACCAGCTAAGCCTCCTCC
This sequence comes from Candidatus Wolframiiraptor gerlachensis, assembly GCA_021323375.2. GTDB lineage: Archaea > Thermoproteota > Nitrososphaeria_A > Caldarchaeales > Wolframiiraptoraceae > Wolframiiraptor > Wolframiiraptor gerlachensis. Next base: position 23,112 of record JAJPCT020000005.1, read on the forward strand.
GCACCTCGGAATCGTTCCAGACCAAGACCGCGTCAGGCCTAATGATCCTGACCCACACGGGGCTCCCATGAATAAGGCTCTTGGATCACGCTAAAAAGGATTTAGTCTTTGAAGGATGGTAGCCTCACGCCTCTCTGGCCCTGATACTTGCCCTTATACGGCTTCTCCACTGGCGATGAGAGCTTGGCGAATACGACGTGTAAAAACCTGTCACCAGAGTAGAGCTTTACGGGAAACTCCCCCCCAACAAGTTCTATCGTGAGCTGCCCCTCGAAGTTCGCGTCAATTATCGTCGGCGGTATTGTCAAACCTATCCTCGCATAACTGCTCCTCAAGTTTACGAAGCCCATGAGGTCTAGGGGAAGCTTGATGTATTCCATCGTGTGTAGGAGGACGTGCTCCCTCGGCCTTATCAAGAAGCTGTCACCCTCCTCTATCTCATAGAACTCTGCGATGTCGTCGCCGTGCACGTCTAGAACCTTATCAATGGACTTGAGTCTCGCCATCTGCCTTCCAATCCTAAGGTCGAGGCCGTTCTCCCTAACAACGTCGTCCCTGAATGGCTCTATCACGAGCCTCCCACTCCTGATATAGTTCCAGAGGTCGAAGTCACTCAGGATCAAGCGCCCTCTCACCAGCCAACATCATGCTCAGCTTAAGGGCTTAAAGAAATTTCTCCCAAGCTTAGTGCCTCCGGGAACATGTGGAGGCATCCTCGGATATTGCCTAGGTTACACCTCGATCACATCAAAGTCCCTGGGAGCGTAAACCATCACACCTAGCTTCTCCCTAAAACTCTCCAAGTATTCCTGGAGCCTCTCTTCCATCTCAGGGTAGATGTGCGTGAGTATGAGGATCTTCGGGCATATCTCGCTGGCTATTCTCATGAGATCTTCCGCGGATGTATGCTTGCCCTTGAGCCTGTCAGCGGGGAATGAGCACTCATGGATTAGTATACCTGTCCCACGAGCAAGCTCTATAAGCCTTGGATCGGGCGCCGTGTCGCCGGAATAAGTTATCGAGATCGAGGGGAGGTCTATCCTATACGCGACGCCATTAAAGTGCTCGACGGGCTTAGATCTTAGGATTATGCTGGGCTCAAGTTCCAGCACATCATCCCAAACCTCATGGATCTCCACTAAGTCGCGGCAGCCGAGATCCGAGAGATAGCCGAAAAGCCTTCGATCAGAGACTAGTAGATCAAGCATTTCATTCACGCCTCGGGGCCCGAAGACCCTGAACAATTTTCTACTTGAGAGGGCTCTCAACTTCATGAATGGCAGGAGATCAGAGACATGGTCCATGTGGAGATGGGTGACTAGGATTATGTTGATGCTCTCGGGATCCATGCAAATTCTCCTAAGCTTCTCTAGGACCCCGGGCCCTATATCGAGGAGGATTCTAAGCCCGTTATCGGCCTCGAGCAGTATTCCGGAGGAGAATCTCTGGCTCGTGGGTATTATGGATCCTGTCCCGAGGAAGATGAGCCTTGGCAGCAGCTACTCCCTCCGGGACAGGATCTCAACCCATGGATTGTCTACGAGATATGAGGGGAGGCTGCCCACGCGTTTCACCTCGGCAGGAGGCATGGATTCAGCGCGCTCGGATTTCTCCCCGACCGCGGGCGATGCAAGGCCGCTTCTCTCAAGCCTTGCCACCCTCTCAATTAAGCTTCGATGATCCTTCTCAAGTCTATCAAGCCTCGCCTCAAGCTCCTCAATCACTCTTAGTAGCTTCGAGATCTGCTTCTTCAATTCAACAATTTCTTGGGAGCTGGTGTGTGCATTCCGTTCATGCCCCTCAAGCCTCTGGTGGGCTTCCCTCCTCTCCCTAAACCTCGGCGGAATAATCTCCTCCGCCCCCATCCTATCATAAATTATCAGCCCGAAGCCGTGCAGTATCATCACATTATCATCTATCGCCTTGGCATATTTTCGTGGGACGGCTATGCAGACGCCATCATACCTCGACTTCATCTTCTCCGCGTGGAGGAGGGCGTCTTGGAGAGCGCCCTTGCTCATCAAGGCATCCTCATCAAGGATGCTCACAAATATCTCCCTAGACCCATCGGATAATATGAGCCTGCTGGAGTAGAGTGACTCGGGATCTCTCCCCCTCTCCACCTCATAGAATCCCTCCTCCTCATAGAATGCTGAGATCACGTCCTCGGGGGCGAGGCGGTTACGCGACATACATCCACCCCTCCATCCTCTCCCATTTCCACTCATAGTCATGTGGGACTGCGTAGCCATAGACTATACAGCCCCTCCAGACGGAGTATTTTGGATCCTCGACGATCGAGACATTGGCTCCCTCTATCTCCTTCTCGAGTAGCTGTTGTCTCAGCTTCTCATCAGGCCTGACAGCTATCCCTTCAAGGCCCTCTGGCACACTCCAGCTAAAGTTCCCGCCGGAAAGAAGTATCTTAGAGTATAGGTGGGGCTGAAGCTCTATCGAGCATCTCTCGACCGACATTATCACCGCCTCAGCCATGTCCATCATGCCGTAGAAGTACGTGTCCCCGATCTTGATGTCGCTTGGCTTAGGCATGCCCCTCGCGAAATAGCTCTGGAAGATCTCATGGCCTGGGTTGAAGATGAACTCTCCTATCAGGAACCTAGTCCACGCCATGTCATCCAACAAGATCTTGATCCTCGTCCCTGGGATCTTGAGCGAGACCCTAACCTTTTCCGGATTACTCTTTGCATACCTGATGGCCTCGTCCAAGTTTCTCGGAATGAGCCCGATCTTCTCCTTGACCAGCCTAACAAAACTCTCCTCCTTCGCGAGATCGCCATAGCCCGCGTCCTTCAATATCTCCATTGTGAGCGTATTAGCGGCCCCTCCACCCCGATTAAGTGCTATAACCGCGTTTCTTACAGGATACATCGAGATCGGGCATATCTGCGTGTTCCCATGACCCGACTCGACTACCGTGCATGTTGGCGTCTTCTGGGAGATCGCGACCGCGAGGGGCTGCGGTATTATCGTCGCAGCCTTAACGAGAACCCTATCACGATTAAGATCCCGGAAGATCTCGAAGAGCCTCTCATACATGTATCTGGGTGAGACGATTGAAATGCTCGCGACCACGTAGAACCCCTCAAACTCCTCGTCGGATGGGGCGAAGCTCTCGAGAGCGTATCTCGTGAGCTCCCTTATAACCCTCCAAGCCCGCTCATCATCCTTTGCTATGACGCCGTTTCGCATTGGGTAGACCATCCGCTCCGCTAAGTCCTCCCGCGACTCGAGAAATCTCGGAATATCCTTGCCAACAACAATCTCCCTGTCAACACCCATTATCCTCGACATGAGGGAACTCCTATCGATGAAGTATCCCCTATTCTCGATTACCTCCGGCACTTCTCCCAGGGCTATCGGCCCGAACTTGAAGTCGCTCGTCCCATAATCCAGCCCGAAGACATATTCCCGCTTATACTCCTCGCTCATCTAATCCACCCCAACAGCTTATCAAAAATCCCCCTTCCACTCTCCATACCAAGAATCCTTTCATGAATCTTCAGGGCGGCCCCGGAGTTAACCTCCCTCCAGCCAGCCCTATAGGATATTGTTAAGGCGCCATGCCTCGGGTAAGCATCAACCCTAAGCTCCACGCCGGAGAACCTCACCCTAGACCTGTAAACGCCATCCTCCGGGAGCTGTATCCCAAGACCCCCAGCAGCCGCCCTAGCATCCCCACCCCTTAAATGATAATAAACATCCACGTACCAGCACTCCCTGACAAGAAGACCTAGGAGGCTTCTAAACTCATCGGGCTCCGCAGACTTTACAAGAATCATCGCCTCATCCCCCGAGAGGCTGGTAGCCCTAAACTCGGCCCTAAGCGAGCCCCTCAGAATACTGTTCCCATCAAGGGTGTAGCCAGCAGCCCTTAACGCCTCTAGAACAACATCTATCCCCTGGCTGCCGGGCTGAAGTCTGCAGACAAGCCTAATCTCACGGCTACCGAGCGATCCCTCTGACACCCCTTCTCCGGGGAGAATCTACCTCAGCCATAGGATATATTTTGGGGGGTTGGGTGAAAGTGCCAGCCCTACTCGACGAAGTCCGAGATCTCTGGTATCTTCGGCGGCAGGCCCTTCCGCTTCCTGATCTCTTGGATTATCTTGTCCTTTAGGGATGCTGGGACAGGCTTCCATGCGTAGAACTCAGTCGCCCAGAAGGCCTTACCCATTGTCGCGCTCCTTATCACCTCGCTTAGATCAAATGTCTCGGCGGCTGGTATCTCGCCCGTCACCACGGTTATGTACTCCTGCTGCGTGACATTCAATATTCTACCCCTCTTGCTCGTTATAACGGATGTCACGGCTCCAAGTAGGTCTGAAGTAACCTTCACCTCTATCTTCAAGACGGGCTCTAGGAGGATTGGGTCGGCGCTTAGAATGCTGGCGTAGAGCGATCTCCTAGTGGCGGGGACTATCTGGGCATACCCCCTATGAACCGGGTCCTCATGAAGCTCCGCATTCACTAGAATTGCCTTGATCCCCCTCATGGGCTCCTCGGCCAGCGGCCCCCGCTCCATGACATCCTGGAAGCCGGCGATTATGAGAGCCTTCGACTCATGAAGATACTGAACTCCCTTCGTCATGTCAACGAGGATATTGCCTCTCGGGTCTATGCACCAGACATTCCGGGCCATGTCAGCATCCCATCCATGATCTCTCAGGATCTTCGCAACCTGCTTCCGATCCATCTCCTCGAAGATCTCACCCTTCCTAATGAGCTCGATTATCTCGGGCTCGAGGGGCTCGACCTGAAGATAGATCCTGTTATGCTTGTTGGGTGACTTGCCCTCGAAGACTTTGCCCTTCTTCGAGACCGTCTCCCTGTATAGTATTATAGGCTTGCTCGCGACGACCTCTATCCCGGCCTTCGCTATCCACGTAAGCGCTATCTCAAGATGAAGTGTTCCCATGCCGCTTATCAGGTACTCACCGGTCTCCGGCCTCACGGTCGTGACCAGCGTCGGGTCCTCAATCGAGAGCTTATTCAAGAAGTCTACGAGCTTCGGCAGATCCCTGCTATTCTTCGGCTCGACGGAGATTGTGACAACAGGCTCTGAAACATACTTCAAGGACTCGAATGGAACCATGTCAACAGTGGAGAGTGTGTCTCCCGCCCTCGCCTCATCAATTCCAAGCAGAGCGGGTATGTTCCCGGCTGGCAGGCTTCCGACGATCTCCCGGTTCGGGCCCATGTAGACCGTCACCTGTTGAATCCTCTTCGAGATGTTTCTGCCGACTATCTTGATTATATCTCCCTCCTTGACCGTGCCGCTGAAGAGCCTTCCAGTGGCGACAACACCCGCCTGGGGATCAACCTTGACATCGGTAACTATCATAACCGGCGGCCCATTCTCATCGCAGTTCAACATAGCCTGCCCAACCTCGCTATCAATATCACCCTTCCAGATCTTCGGTATCCTATACTTCTGCGCCACATGCGGCGGCGGATGATGATTAATGACCATCTCTAGTATAGCCTCATGAAGCGGCGCATTTTCCTGAAGCCAAGCAATATCATTGTTCTGGAACGCCTTCATGACGTCGCTGAACTTTATCCCCTTCTTCTGGGCCTGGGGCACCGTGAAGCCCCATCTATCTTTAGCGCTCCCAATTGCGACCGTCCCATTCTGGAAGCTAACCTTCCACTTATCCCGGTACTCCGGCTCCGCATACATCTCGATGAGCCTGTTTACCTCCGTCACTATCCTAGCCAAAGTCTCTTGGATCTTCTCCGGCGTAAGCCTGAGCTCCTTGATCAGCCTATCGACCTTGTTTATGTAGAGGACCGGCCTAACCCTCTCCTCGAGAGCCTGCCTGACAACGGTCTCCGTCTGGGTCATAACGCCCTCAACAGCATCCACAACCACTATCGCCCCATCAATCGCCCTGAGAGCCCGGGTAACCCTGCCGCTGAAATCAACGTGACCCGGAGTATCGATCATGTTGATGATATACGGCTTGCCATTCATCTCATAATAGAGGGAGATGTTAGCCGCCTTGATCGTCATCTGCCTCTGCTGCTCCTCCTCCAAATAGTCGAGTGCAAGAGCCTTACCCGCAAGAGTTGGCGAGAGAAGACCAGCAGCAGCAAGCAGGCTATCCGTAGTCGTAGTCTTACCATGATCAACATGAGCAATGGTACCTATGTTACGAATGCAATCCTTCTGCCTAAGGATCTCCAGCACCTCACTTATCCTCTTAACCCTCGGCATAAGCGCCCTCTCCCAACGCACACCCCCAAAAGGCTCCTTAATATATTATGCCCAATAAGCCCCCACAAACCACCCCAAACACCCCCCACGCCAGAACCCCCAAACAAGTCCCCTCAAAACCCTCTCAAAAACCATGCTTCACGCGCGACCACTTCTATTGTGAGGGGCATCAAAGTTAAAGTTTTACCATCTAAGAAAAACCTTTAACCATAAACGGTAAACATACAAACAAGGTCCAATCGTGAAACTACAGATAAAACAGCACAATCCCGTTGAAACGGGATTAATGTTCCAAGCATACGACACCCCACCCGATTTGAAACGCTTTTCCCGGCTTAGTTGTGCCTAGTCCCAACTCTTATGAGGCCTTAGGGGTGGGGGTAGGAGGGGGTTTGCAGGTATTCTTCCTAATTAATCCCGTTTTAACGGGATTAATCAGCCCGTCAATAATCCCATATCTACGGGATTGTATTTTTGCACGGGATTATTGGTGTTTTAAGGTAAAATTTTTATGGTAAACGTTTAACAGTTTATCACATGCCACAGGGTACTAAAGGTGGCAATGTTGACGTGAATGAGAGGGTTGGGGGGAGGATGCGCTCGGGGAGGGTTGAGAGGGTTGATGAGAAGCTTTTCAGGGAGGCTGTTAGGAGGGCCTTTAGCCAGCCCAGGCTAGCGTTTTACTCGCCGGTTGCCAGCTGCGTCCTGAATTACTGGAAGAGTGCTGTGCCTAGGTTTAGTATAAGCGAGTTTTTGGCTAAGGTTGTTGAGAGGGAGATTGCTAGGGCTTGGCCGAGGCTTTATGAGAGGGCTGAGAGGGAGCTTAGGAAAAAGTCGGGTGGAAGGAGGTAGCGTGAAATGCTTAAGATCAAGCCAGAGTGCCTTCCCTGCACGCTCTCGACAGGTGTTAGGATGACTAAGATCGCTACATGTAATTTGGAGCTTCAGCGTCTAGCCGCTCAAGAGATTGCTAGGAGATTGGGTGAGGTTACTTGGGAGGAAGCGCCTCTCGACCTATCCTATATAATCCAGCATATTGTCGCGAGGATAACAGGTGTTAGAGACCCATATCAGGAGATTAAGAGGAGGAGTAACTTAGCCATCCTAAGGTGTTATGAGGAGCTTAAGGCGAGGATTAGGGGAGCGACTGATCCATTGGAGGCCGCTGTGAAGCTTGCTATAGCCGGTAACATCATTGACCTTGGACCTTATGCTGAGGTTGATCTTGATCAGCCTCTTAAGAGGATCTCTAATAATCTCGCGATAAATGATTTCCCAGTTTTCAGGAGGAGTGTCATGGAGTCGAGATCCCTACTCTACTTCCTTGATAATGCTGGTGAGATCGTGTTTGATAAGCTCCTCATTGAGACTATGATTGATATTAGGGGTAGGTTTTTCGATAGAGTCGGGCTTGTTGTTAAGGAGGGGCCACTAGTAAATGATGCCACGCTGGAGGATGCTGTGGAGATTGGGTTAACCAAGATTCAAAATTCGTCCATAATGCTCGTTGGTGATGGGCGTGGAGCTGCTCCAAGCTTCAGGAGCCGTGAGGTCGAGAACTGGATCAACGATTATGATCTCGTGATCTTCAAGGGTCAGGCTAATTTCGAGATCTTTGAGGATAAGTGCGGCTTTTTCATGCTGATCGCCAAGTGCCCTGCCGTCGCAGAGGCTCTAGGAGTTAAAGTGGGCGATATGATCCTGAAGCACTCGGCCTATGGAAAAATGTAGAAATAGCGGATGTATTAGCTCTTGCAGTTAGATCCGCTTATGGGTTTTCTTGGAGCACTTCCGAGATTGCTGCTTTTTGAGCGGGGCGGGATCGAGAAGCTACCTGACATAATCTCGGAGCTAGGATTGAGTGGTAGGTGCATGCTCGTCACTGGTAAGAGATTTGCGAAAAGTTCGGGCTACTTGGATAAACTTAGGGGGCTTCTCGAATCCGCTGGCATGAGCAGGGTTGTAATCTTTGATAGGGTTGAGCCCAATCCATCGGCTAACATAGTTGATGAGGGCGGGAGGATCGCGGCTGAGCATGAGATAGACTTCCTGATAGGCTTTGGGGGCGGAAGCGCTATAGATACCGCCAAGGGGATAGCTGTCGTGGCAACCGGTGGTGGAAGTATCATCAACTACTTTTACCCTGTTGAGGTGAAGCACTCCACCATGCCGATAATAGCCATCCCAACCACCTGTGGGACTGGGAGCGAGGTAACGAAATATGCTGTTATAAGTCATGGATATAGGAAGAACGTAGTCTTGGGCAACGGCCTAGTGCCAATTGCCACGATACTGGACGCAGAAGTCCTCAAGTATCTTCCAAAGGATATTCTTGCTCACACGGCGTTTGACGCCTTATCACATGCTATTGAATCATGTTTTCACGTTAGATCAAATGAGTTAACACAAATGTTCTCGGTAGAGGCGGTGAGGACTATCCTTGAGAACTTCATGCGAGCCTATGATGGGGATTTCGAGGGGAGGGAGAGGCTGCTCTACGCCAGCATGATCGCAGGGTTGGCGATAAACTTCTCAGGAACAGTGGTGGTCCATGGGCTTGGATATTACTTGACTGAGAAGTATAATGTCCCACATGGCCTAGCTAATGCCCTCTTCCTGCCCCAGCTTATAGAGTACTCGTCAGAGAGAATGCCCGAGAAATTAGTAATGCTCTGCAATAGGCTTGGAATAGCTTTAGATGATCCGGGCGCGTGCGCAAGGGCGATCTTGCGGAAGCTGGATGAGTTGCGCCGTTATGCTGTATTACCTTCGAGCCTGCACGAGATAGGAGTTCCGGAGGCCGAGTTTGAGAAGCTGGTTGATGAGGGGCTATCATATAGGAGGAATATTGAGAATTGTATAGCACCTCCGAGTAGGGAGGATGTTGAGCGCATGGTTAGAAGCGCCTTCCGGGGGCTTACACATGATTAACACCGAGAATAGTCTTAGAGGTGTTATTTGCGAAGCTCTCTTGAGAGGGCATGAGGCCTTGATAGAATGTATGAGGAATGAGTTAACCGGGGTGGAGGGCAGGGGGAGCTTCGGGGACTATTCTCATCAATTCGATCTGATAACCGAGAAGGCCGTTATCGACTATGTAAAGGAGGCTTTCGGCGAGAAGGCTTACATCATCTCCGAGGAGTCCGGGGAGATTAGATGTGATAATCCAGAGCTTTACGTGTTAATAGACCCGGTTGACGGCTCCACTAATGTTGCTAATGGAATCATGTTCTGTGCATCCGCAATCCTGATATCCAGGAGCCCATACTTATCGGGGACCATTACAGCCGGGGTAATAGACCATTCCTCAGGAAAGATTTACCTAGGCGACAAGAATGGAGTCAGCATTATTGGCGGGCATTTAAAGCTTAGGAAAAATAATCTCTCAAAAGCGCTTGTATTCTTGGACTTAGCAAGCCTGACAAAGGATATTGAAGACTCTTATAATCCGACGGAGCTGAGTCTCAAACTAGTCAGGAGGGCTAAGAATACGAGGTTCTTCGCCGCGGCAAGCTTGGAAATAGCGCAAATATTAGAGGGGAGGGCTGATGCGTATGCCTGCTTCGCTAAAGATCTTAAGATCATGGATTTCGCTGCGTCATTATGCTTATTGAAGTGGGCTGGAGGAGCATACCAGATCCTCGGAAGCGAGAATCCATCACTATTGGATACCAGGAGATATGGTGTAATTGCGGCCTCGAGTAGGGAGCTGCTTGACGAGATACTGGCTCTCTGGGATTAACGCTTATATTTGCGCATTATTGAAGATGGCTCCAATGAGACCTAAAGTGTACATTACTCGCAGAATTCCGGAGATAGGGCTGAAGATATTAAGGGAATACTGCGAGGTCGTGTATAGGGATGAGCTCCCACCACCAGCTAGAGATGAGCTTCTCAAGGCGGTCGAAGATGTTGATGCCATCTATTGCACGCTGAACGAGACCATCGATAAGGAAGTGATGGATAGGGCTGGAAAGCTCAAGGTCGTCGGCACGATGAGCGTCGGCGTGGATCATATCGATGTCGAGTATGCTACGAAGAAGGGGATATACATAGTCTATACTCCCGGGGTTCTGACCGAGACCGTGGCGGATCATACTTGGGCACTTCTATTAGCAGTTGCTAGAAGAATTGTGGAGGCGGATTCTTATGTAAGGAGGGGTGAGTGGAAGATCGCGTGGGCGCCTACAATGATGCTGGGATATGATGTTTATGGTAAGGTTCTCGGGATAATAGGTCTTGGTAGGATTGGGCAGGCGGTGGCGAGGAGGGCTAAGGGCTTCAACATGAGGATCCTATACTATGATATCATCCGGAGAGAGGGTCTTGAGAAGGAGCTTGGCGTGGAGTATGTGCCGCTTGAAAGGCTTCTGATGGAGTCTGACTACGTATCAATTCATGTTCCATTGACTCCGGAGACTAGAGGGCTTATTGGCGAGAGGGAGTTAAGGCTCATGAAGAAGACCGCCATCTTGGTTAATACGTCTCGCGGCCCTGTTATTGACCAGAAAGCGCTTTTCAGGGCTTTGAAGGAGGGTTGGATCGCCGGCGCCGGGCTTGATGTATTTGAGAAAGAGCCGATAGATCCCAATGATCCATTGCTAAAGCTGGAGAATGTCGTCGTAACACCCCACATTGGAAGTGCCTCGCATGATACTAGGAACAAGATGGCCGAGCTCACCGCTACGGGCATAATCAAGGTCTTGAGGGGAGAGGTGCCTGAAAACCTTTTGAACCCGGAGGTCACCAATATTAAGCCGTTAAACATGGTTAAGATGATCTGAGGTGGCTGAATTGGCGGAGCTCTTCTTCGATGGGGATCTAAGCATTCTCAGGGGCTTAACGATAGCCGTCATTGGCTACGGTAATCAGGGAAGTGTTCAGGCCAAGATCCTTAGGGAGAATGGCTTGGAGGTCATAGTCGGCAATAGGAGGGATGAGTATTGGAGGAGGGCCGAGAAGGATGGCTTCAAGGTTTACGAGATAAGAGAGGCTGTTAGAAGGGCCGATGCCGCCCTCCTACTAGTCCCGGATGAGGTCGCGCCGGACATCTATTATAGCGAGATGGATGAGGAGATTAGGAGGAAGGGCTTCTTTATACTCGACTTCGCAAGCGGATACAATATAGCATATGGCTTGATCAAGCCGGCGCCGAATGCCGATGTGATAATGGTGGCTCCCCGGATGTTTGCTTGGGGGATTCTTGAAAGGCATAAGCAGGGGCTTGGATATCCGGTCTTGGTCGGCGTCGCGCAAGATGTATCCGGTAAGGCATTGGATTATGCTCTAGCGATCTCGAAGGGTATTGGGGCTATAGGGCTCCCCGGCGGAGTCGCCCTCAAATCATCATTTGAGGAGGAGGCCTTCCTCGATCTGCTAAGTGAGCATACTTACATACCACTCCTGATAGCCTCTATTATGGCGTATTTCGAGGTCGCCACCAAGGTTTATGGAGCATCGCCGGAGGCTGCGATACTGGAACTCTATGCCTCGGGCGAACTGGCTGAGCAGGCTAAAGCCATGGCCGAGGAGGGGCTGATAGAGCAGTTGAAGCATCATTCTAGGACGAGCCAATATGGCCAGCTGACGAGAATACGGAGATATTATGAGATGATTAGGGATATTATTGAGAGCGAGGCTGAGGAGATTTGGAGCGGCGAATTCGCGAGGGAGTTCGCCGAAGAGAAGCTATCCGGGATGATATTGATGAATAGGCTTAAGGAAGTACTGGGATCAAGCGACTTAGTCAAGGTCGAGAAAAGACTACTTGAAACGATTAAAAAGGGAAAAGTGGATTGAGAGAAAAGTTGTTGCCCTAGTATCCGATTCTGGCCTCCTCCTTTATTCTGCCTAGCATCGTAAGCGCGTTTATGAATCCCCTCCTCATTATTCCTAGATCCGACATCAGCGCGACGAACTTGAAGCCCTGAGAAATTAGTTCCTGAGCCTGCTCTGGGCTGAATGCATGTATCCCAGGCGTGACGTCGTATTTCTCGCAAACGTTCCTAACCTTCTTTAGGGCTTCTTGGAATCTTGAGTCTCCGAATTTTAGGGGGATTCCTAGGCTGACTGATAGGTCCATGGGCCCGATATATGCGACATCTATTCCGGGTGTCGAAAGTATTCCCTCGAGGTTTTCTAGGGCCTTACCCGTCTCTATCTGGACCAAGAGTATCCGCTCATTCTTCTCAAAGTTCTCGTAATAGTCTAGGAAGCTTCTCTGGCCATATCTAACCGCCCTTCTCGGCCCGACGCCTCTCAGCCCTCTCGGCGGATATGATGCATAGCTGACAGCTCTTTCAGCCTCTTCCCGGCTATTAACCCATGGGACTAGTATCCCCTCAGCCCCTATGTCAAGCGCCCTCTTTATGATCACCAGATCATTCCATGGGACCCTGATTATTGGCGAGATATCCACGCCCCTTAGGGGCATGAGTAGGACCTCGATGTCTGATATCTCGAGCGGCGCATGCTCCATGTCGAAGACGAGCCAGTCGAGCGGGAGCTCTGACAGGGCGTCAACAACATCTGGATGGTTTATTGTTACCCATGTTCCAAGAACCACTTCCCCATTCTTGAGCTTCCTCTTCAAGGTAGACATGGCTTCCATGACACCCTTACAACTCATATACTTTTTGGCCCCGCTCCTCAGCGCATCGGTTCCCCGGGATTACGTTTATGAGATGCGGGCTTTATTCTGATGATTTGGTGGCAGGGTTCCTGGGATCCGCGCCGGCGGGGTCTGTGGAGGTCGCGAAGGCCGAGCTCGCGAGGCTTAGGAGGGTGGGTTATAGAGTTGTGGGGAGGCACTCGGCTGTCAAGATATGCCACTGGACTAGGAGCGTTCTCAGGGGTGGCAAGAACTGTTACAAGGGATGGTATGGTATTAGGAGTCATAGGTGTCTGCAGATGACCCCGTCGCTTCAATATTGCAATATGATGTGCATCTTCTGCTGGAGGCATCATACTATAAACCGCGTGACAGGTGTTGGGGGCGAGTGGGATAGGCCGGAGGACATACTTGACGGCCTGATCCGGGAGCAGAGGCAGCTTTTATCAGGATTCAAGGGTAATCCAATTGTTGATAGGAAGCTTTTCGATGAGGCGATGGAGCCGAGACATGTCGCGATCTCGCTCGATGGTGAGCCGACGATATACCCGTATCTCGCGGATATGGTGAAGCTAGTCAAGAGCAGGGGTATGACGGCCTTTCTGGTTACAAATGGCACTAATCCGGATAGGCTCATGGAGCTCGTGGAGGAGAATGCTGAGCCGACAAACCTCTACATTAGCCTTTATGGCCCTGATCCTGAGACTCATAGGATGCTCTGCAGGCCATTAATCCCTGATAGCTGGGAGAGGCTTATGAGGAGTCTGAGGGTTATGAGGGAGTTTCAGAAATCCGTGAAGGTTGTTAGGCTGATCATGATTAATGATTATACGATCCAGGATCCCGAGAAGTATGCGGAGCTCATTAGGATCGGTGAGCCAGACTTCATCGAGTGTAAGGGCTACATGCATGTGGGTGAGTCCCAGAAGAGGATGAGGAGGGAGGCGATGCCCTCTCTCCATGAGATTAGGCCATTCGCGATGAAGCTTGCAGACGCTCTAGGATATGAGTATCTAGCCGAGGATAGGCCGAGCAGGGTTTCGTTGATCGCCAACCCCTCCTCGCCACATTATGACGTGGTTAGGATGAGGGTTTCAGGGCCTGGAACCGGTTTCTAAGCCTTCTCCAGCTCTCTTCGAGAGACTCTGGGATCACCTTCGTATCCGCTAGGACTGGCATGAAGTTTGTGTCTCCAATCCATCGTGGAACGATGTGGAGGTGGATGTGCTCTTCGAGGCCTGCTCCAGCGGCCCTCCCAAGATTCAGCCCCACATTGAATCCATCGGGCTTATATTCGGATTCCAGCGCCACGATCGAGAGTTTTAGGAGCTTGATCATCTCAAGGAGCTCGTCGTCACCTAAATCGGTTATTCTTCCAACATGCCTGTATGACGCTATCATGAGGTGGCCATTATTGTAGGGATACCTGTTTAGGATCACAAAGCATGATTGGCCCCTATGTACCACGAGGTTCCTTGCATCATCCTCATCCCTTGAAGCCTCGCAGAGAAAGCACCCCCTATCCTTCTTTGAGAACCATTTTATGTAGGCGATCCTCCATGGCGCGTAGAGTATCCTCATCGAGTGATCATCTCCCGGATTCTTTAAGAGTATTTCCATGACGCCTTATCGCGGGAAGGGTAATTAACCCGGGTTGTCATGTCATTGGGGCTGGATATGGCAGAGATAAGGCAGGTTGATGTCTCGGGTAAGGAGGTTATTAGGAGGGAGGCGGTTGCGAGGGGGTTCATCAAGCTAAGACCTGAGACTATTCAGAGGATAAAGTCTGGCGCCTTGGAGAAGGGCGACCCGCTTCAAGTCGCGAGGCTCGCGGGGATAAATGCCGCAAAGCTGACGCCATTCTTGCTCCCCCTCTGCCACCCGCTCAAGCTTGAGCATGTTGAAGTAAACCTCAGCGTTGTGGATGATGGTGTCGAGGTTGTGGTCAGGGTTGTCGCACATGAGAAGACTGGGGTCGAGATGGAGGCTTTAACAGCCGCCGCGATAGCCCTCCTCAATATATGGGATGTCGTCAAGCAATATGAGAAGGATGAGTCCGGCCAATATCCATTAACGGAGATCACCTCGATAAGGGTCTTGAGGAAGATTAAGGAGGGGTGAGGAGGCTGTCCTCGCCAAAGCATGAGCATGAGAAGCATGCGCCCAAGACTCTTAGATTCGCCCTCATAACTGTGAGCAGCTCTAGGTATGCGGCGAGGCGTGAGGGCAGACTCTACACGGATGAGTCCCAGGATCTCGCGGCTGCGATGATAAACGAGCGAGGCCACGTGGTCGAGGTCAGGGAGCTTGTGGATGATGACATAGGAGCAATAAGAGCTCTCCTAGAAAAGCTCCTAGAGAGGGAGGATCTGGACGCGGTGATCTTCATCGGCGGGACGGGCTTCTCGAGGAGGGATGTGACGATAGAGGCTGTTAAGCCGTTTTTTGAGAAGGAGGTTGATGGGTTTGGGGAGCTATTCCGATGGCTCAGCTTCAGGGAGATTGGGGCGGCTGCGATCCTGAGCAGGGCCACGATGGGGATTGCCCGCAGGAAGGCTGTTATCTGCCTACCCGGATCACCAAATGCTGTAAAGCTCGCTCTGGAGAACTTTCTCCAAGCCCTACCACACTTGATCTATATTGCGAGATCCTGAATCTTGGTCTAACTCTTCTCGCTGGATTCTCCTTGGCCGGCTTGAGCGGCTATTGGCAGCGCGACCCTGATAAGCCTCTCCTCACCCCTCATCACGAGATAGCTCGGCGACCTGACCTTCCTGTCACCGACATAGACATGGCCATGAACTATGAGCTGCCTCGCCTGGTATATGGTCCTCGCGAGCCCGAGCTTATAGACCATTGTCTGAAGCCTTCTCTCGAGGATATCCCTGACTGTTAGCCTGAGGACATCATCAGCCGTCGCGTTCTCGTCAACAAGCCCCATCCTATAGAGTCGCCCCATGAGAATGCGCTCCTCCCTAGCCCGCACCTCGCCAGTAAGACCGAAGAGTTTCCTCGCATGAGCCCTAATCTTCCTCAGGATCGTCTGCGCCCTCCACAACTCCCTCTTATTCCTCAGACCATATTCTCCGACAAGCTGAAGCTCAACGGCTAGCCTATCAGCCTTCCAAGGATGACTCGGAGTCTCATACTGCTTCCTAGGTCTCTTCGGATCTCCCATTCCGCCCGAGACCCCTCAAGGCCTCCCTTATTAACATAACCCATCGCCGGGCTAGACTTAACCTGACCACTCAAGCCCACACCACCCCCTCGATAAGAGCCTTTATCAAATTTCTTTCCCTCATCTTTGTCATCTATATAATGGGTTTTCAGCCATTTTTGGGATAGTCTTTAACAAAGGAGGGCCCATGTTAGGGATTGTTATGGATGATCTGATCGTGGGGGAGGTCTTTGGTTGAGTGGGGATCCGGAGACCATATGAAAAGTTTGGAGATGCCTCCGAGGAGGCAGGATGCGTTGGTAAGGTAGTGGATTATGTGTATGAGGAGATTCATGGTAAGCTGATGGAGATACTGGAAAAGGCCGACCCCTTGGGGGTGAGTAAGGATGCCTGTGGAGGAGGTAACGCTTACGACGAGGTTTAAGGTGGATCTCACGGATGTTGATGAGGCTGTGATCTCGGAGATACAGCGCCTCTTCGCGGAGTATCAGGAGATCGTGAATGAGCTCATTAAGTTCGCTACAAGTAAGCATATTACGAGTTTCGTGGAATTGCATCATGCAAAGTATCGGGAACTGAGGCAAAGATATCCGATATTGCCATGGCGTTATATTATTACCGCCTGCCGGCATGCTACCAGAATCTACAAGTCATTCTCATGAAGCTGAAGGAGCTGGAAATGTGTGAAAAGGATAGGCCGGTGTTTAAAAGATGGGCTGTGTGGTTGGATCATCGTTTATTTAAGCTTGATGTCGAGAGCTGAGGGCTTCAATAATGCTTCATGGCAGGAGATGGGTTATGTTGAGGTTATTTCACGGAAAATACCATGATAAATTCAGGTGGATAAAGCTTGATGAGGCGCAACTGGTGTTGAAGAGGGATAGCAACCTCTACATGAATGTTAGCTTCTCTCAGATGGTTACGCTACTGGAGATAAATGCGAATGTTAAAATTATTGCGGTTGATGTTAATGAGAATGTTATCATATATGGTAACGAGGATTTCATTGAGAGGTTTGAGACGAATGAGGGGATTATTAGGACACGATACTTCCTTAAGCGTAGGAGGCTACAGACGAAGATTCGTGGTAAAGAGTTACGAAAGAAGTAAGCGGCTAAGAAGATAATCAGCAGAGCGCTGGAGATCGGGGCTACAGCGATCGTGATGGAGGATCTTATGATCCATAAGAAGGATCCATGCTCTGAGGAGCTTAATGGGCGGATACATCGCTGG
>JAJPCT020000006.1 GCA_021323375.2 Candidatus Wolframiiraptor gerlachensis
AAATCCTGATAAAAATTAGGGGTAGGGCTACAGAGAAAGATGTTGTATACCTAATATTCACTTTTCAAGCAATAATAGGCTTATTAGGATTATGGGTTTTGTGAGAAAAAACTTATTTTTTAACAAATCCACTATAGTCGATCCTCGGCAGGTTAAAAAAGTTACGATTCTTTAAAAATTAAGAATCTTAAAATTTTAATATTCTTAAGACCCTCATAATAGCGAGAAAATGAGGCGCGGAAACTCCCCCTTAAAGCCAGCCTATGAGAATGCCACGGTGATGGAAGCTGAGAGGCTTGTCGAGATAAAGGCCAAGGTTCCAGAGAGGGTCGCGAAGTTCATAGGCTATGCCTCTAGGCGGCTCCACATCCCAGAAGAGGAACTGTATGCGAGGCTTATCGGGGACGCCTTAAGCGCTTTGGAGAGTTACATGAGCCATCCTGAGGGCTGGACTCGCTTTGTTGGCCTGAGCCTTGAGCCGGTCTTGTGTTATGCTCTCGCGAGCCTAGCCGAGTCGTTTGTGGGAAGCTATAGTAGCCAAAACTTCAGACGCATGCTAGAGGCAGAGGAAGTGGATGCCTAACGTATGCGCTTCTTCCCTCCTCCCTTTTTTTCTGCATACCTAAGAAGGTGATGATGCACACATGGCTGCCGGAGGCCCGCATACGCTAGCCTCAGAGGCTGGGGATGGGATTGCATATATGCATAAGCGGAGGAGCTTCACATGCAGGTATTGTGGAGAGAGCTTTGGTAGCATGGCCAGCCTCGCGGCGCATATCTCCTGGCGCCACAGCCAGAAGCGCCAGAAAAGCCGTGAAGAGCGGATCATAGAGCTGTTGGAGGAGCTTTTGGCAGAGGTCAAGGCTCTCAGGCAGGATCTCAAAAGCCTGAAGCTTGTCGAGTATACGAGGAGGACCGAGGAAAAAGTCAGGGAGATCAGGCAAGAGAGGCCTCCTGATAAAAAGCTCCCAAGCTTTCTTATAGGCAATCCATGGCTTGACATCTTATCAAGGAGGGCTGAATCAGACTAGATAATGAACAAGTAGGCGCCTCGATGAACAAAGATGTTCATCCGTTAGCGTCCGCGGACGCTAACGATTTAAAAAGGAAAGGTATTTTCGCCTTCTCTCCCTAGTTCTAATTCCTCTTTTAATGTGGTTGAAGAGCAATTCAACCGCATCCTTAAATATCTTGGAGATATTTACCGGCAAATACCTCGCCCATCAGATATATATCTGGTGTATGTAGCTAAAGGGAGGGGCGCTCTTTCTATATAGTTTGGAGCTTCTCGGTCTTCCGCCACGTGAGGTTTTCTGTTAGCGGCAGCATGCAGGCCGGACACCCGGGGTATCGTATTTCTAGGCCGAGTTTGGGGACCGGCAGGTGGATGTTGAGGATCTCGGTCCTAAACCTGTTTCCTTGGAATCTGTAGCCGCAGTGTGGGCAGACTTCAGGCTCGAGTATCAGATCCCCTTTCCCTCTTTTCTCGGCCTGCTCCCCCTCTATGATAACCCCCCCCTTTTTCTCATTAAGCTCCTTCTCAGCCAGCTCTCTCAGGAGCCTGTTGAAACTCCTCGCGCCCCTCCGGTCTCTAAGCTCTCTTAGGAGGTCATAGGTCTCGGGCGAGACCCTAATCGTGACCACCATCCCCATTCACCTCTAATCTCACCTGACCATACTCGGCCTCAATCACCTTCGGGGCCGGGATTATCTCGACCCCGTTTTCAGGCCTCTCCCCTAGGAGCCTGAGGATGGCTTCTGAGAAGTCGTCTAGGCTGTTCCTATCCATCCACGCGCAGAGCTTGATCAAGGCCTTCTCAGAGATCCGGATAAGCGGCATCGTTAGAAATGCATACGTGCTTGGCTTTAAGATGCATGCGTGTATCCCCTTTAAAGCCTAGCTCTCCAAGGTTATTTTACTGATGCTGGTGAGGGTTCTCGCGAGAATCCCAGAGGCTTTTAGGGGCCAGAATGTGACGCGCGCTAAGCTCGCCTTCTGGGATTCAAGCATCTCCGCCTTCGCGCGATCCATTAAGCATCTTGATGGCGAGGAGGTTGAGCTGGAGTTCGAGATATCGGATATGAAGATTGAGCTCGCTCACTGTTGGGATGAGGTCTGACATCTTTCTCGCTGTTGATGAGAAGGGGGAGGGTTATGCGATCAGGAAATGGATGGCGGCAACCCCGATAAAAGCGGAGACGCTCAGGTGATGAGCCTTCGCCTTGCTGAGCCTGAGGGCTATGATGAGCCTCCTTCTAGCTGATCTAGCTCCTCCTCAAGCTTTCTGATATGCCTCTTCATCACCAGGTAGGTTATTAGGGCGAAGATTAAGGCCGTGGCCGCCATTATCCACGTCCACATCTTGAACCAATTAGCATTACGCTGATACATCGCGAGGTAGTCGAGGCATACGCTATAATTCGCGTTCAAGCTATTATATTCATTGACCAGTCTCCTTATCGTTTGGTTGCATTTCTCGCCCAGCTCCAAGCCCAGAGACACGCAATAGGACAAGTTCGCCCTCAGCATCTCATTCTCCTCTTGGAGGCGGCTTATGATTATGTCCGCTGTCTGGAGCTGGCCCCATAGGTCCGCGGCCTGCTCCTCTAGGGCCGCGCTCATGACCCGGAGATCCTCGTTCTCCTGCCTGAGCCTCCGGTTCTCGTCATTAAGGTATGTGATGACATCGCTCGCATTTCTTAGATGATCCCAGAGCTTATCCATTTCAGCCTCGACCGACTTGACCCGATGTCGAAGCTCCTCATTCTCCCTCCTGAGCTGCCGTAGCTCGGCATCATATGGAATGACCATCTTATATTCTAGGCCATCGGGTAGGGCTATTATCTCGAAGACCTCGCGGAAACTGTGGTTAAAGAATATCTCATGGATGGCGTAGAGGTCGAGGGTCGATGGATACGTTTTCTCGTTCTCCGCGGCGCCGCGCATAAGCTCAAACTTCCCATCGCCAGTGCGATCTTGGAATGCGTGTCCAAGGCCTAATGCATGTCCAAGCTCGTGGAAGATCACTCCCCAAACCCACTCCGCTGATCCCCTATCGAATAGATTGCAGGCCACGTAGATTTGGGACTGGTAGGGGGTCCAAGCGCCCGTGAAGTTCGTATATGCTATGACCCCTTCCTGCCTGATGACCCTGAAAGTTATATCGGCCTCGCTATGATCGGAGACGTTTACAAACCATATTTCTAGGAGCCTGTGGAATTCCGGATGCTCATCGACAAACCGGAAGACCACTTTGCGGAACGACCTTAAAACATCGTAGAACATTGATGCAAACTCCTTTTGATATTGGCAGGTGAACTCTTCTCCATGATCCGCGTCTAGGGCGGTTGGATAAACATAGACCTTCAAGGGGAGTGCATTTGACGGCGGGGGAGTGATATATATTCGTGGTGATGTCGCGGAGGCGTGGACATAGCTAAAACTAGAAAAGAGCGCTAAAGCTAGCATTAACGTCAGAGTGAGAAGCTTTGAAACCGCGCTGCTCAAGGTCGTTCACCGGCTATGAAGACGAACTGGCTATATGGATAGTATATGATTACTGGTGACATCAGGAGGTATCGTCCTGCATAATAGCCTCCCCCATAGCCTCCTCCGCCTCCTCCACCATATTTTTCGACATACTTTGTTACCGTCACAGTTCTAGTGACGGTCGTCACAACAGGATAAGGCTCAGGAACCTTGACTGTCTCTTTTATGGTCGTCTTGACTGTCGTGGTCGTTACCTCCCATCTGGTTTCGACCTTTGTTAGGGTTTGGGTTTTGTATCTCGTGGTTGTCTGGGTTATTGTCTGGGTTGTCGGCTGGGTTACGATGGACGTGACGGTCTGGGTTTTGGTGTAGGTTGTCCCGGGCTCCGTGACCGCGTATGTGGTGGTGTAGGTTATGGTTTGGCCGGGCAGGATTATCAGCTCCGTCTCCGTGACCTTGGTGGTGTATGGGACGGTCACCGTGATCGTCCTTGTCTCCACGACCGGCGTCATGCCCTCCATGCCGGACTCAGATGCCACCATGACCTCTGCTAGCGGCGCCACCGTGACATCTTTCTCGACTATCATCTCGAAGTCGCCGGTCTCCTTGAACTCGAAGCTGAAGCAGCCGAGCTTTGCGTCCTTAAGCTCCCTTACCACGGGCTCCTCGTCCCCCTCGAACTTGACCACGCCTTGGTAGTCGGCGTAGAAGCATATCTCCCGCTCCTTTGTCTTCGGAGGCTCATTCGGGATCTGTAATCCCCCAGTGGGCCTCTCTCCGGCGAGGATCTTCCTCGCAAGTTCTTTCTCCCCGAGGGCCATTAAGTGGAAGACCTTCCCGGGGACTGACAGCTTCTCGAACTCCATCTTCTCCGGCGGGACGCCTTTCCCGGCCCTCTCAAGGGCCTTCTCGTGGATCACCTCGCCGTCAACGCTCACCTTGACCTTCACGTTGAAGCTGTATTCCTCCGGGATGCCTTGGTATGTCTTGACCCTGAGGATCGGCCTTACCCATACTTCTCCCTCGAGGCCCCTCTGATGGTCGTAGAGCTTGAGGGCCCTGTAGTCCCCGAGCTTGGGCTTCACGTAGATGCCGGACATACCTATGAAGCCGGCCTGAACCCCCGAGAACTTCTGCGTGAAGATGAATGATTCGCCGCTCGTGGAGGTGTAGCCGATCTCGGCCTCGAGTCCGACCGATTCAACCTCACCGGAGAGGGCCTTGCCGAGGTTGCTGAAGGCCTTGACTACTGGTGCTAGGGGACCCCAGTCCCTCTCGATCACCAGCTCCTCGGCGGGCTTGATGCCCGGGACGCTTATCCGCGGCTGCGGCCTCGTCACCGTTATGATCGGCTGGATGGCCATGGTCAGCCCGATCATCAATAGCAGGATTATGCCTAGCGCGAGGATGAGCCTGTGGCCCTCACGCCGCCTAACCCCGTAACCAGCCTTTCCCTTCATCAATAAACACGGCATAGCTACTTGGCTTTAAAACCGATTCTCTTCGCCACGATCGCGGATGCCTCACTCCTCGTAATGTTGTTGTCGGCTATTTGCATGAAAAATAAACTTTGGCAAAAATGAAGATCTATAACGCAATGGACTTCTAGCCAGTTTCTTCCCCCCTACTCCTCGGCGCATGTTTCCCTCAATTCATCAATTCCACGCGTGTCCTTTTTTTATCTCTACATCTACCAGGGCTTCTCCAAGGATAGTATTGTGATGTAGGCGAAGTGTCCTGTCCCTCCAACATTATGTACTAGGGCTTGGCCATGTTTTATTGTTGCTTGCCTTCCTCGGTCTACTTCTTGTCGAAGCTGCTTAACGGCCTCATAGATCATTGCTAGGCCTGAGGCGGCTATTGGGTGTCCCTTTGCCTTAAGCCCTCCATCGGTGTTGACTGGGATTAGGCCTCCTATGTATGTCTGCTCCTCCCTCGCGAGCAGGTATCCCTCTCCCCTTTTAGCGAACCCGAGATCCTCGTAGGCGATTATCTCCGCTATCGTGAAGCAGTCGTGGATGAGGGCGAGGTCGAGGGACTTCACGGGATCCTCTATCCCGGCCTTCCTGTATGCCTGCTTAGCCGCTTCAACCACGCTCTCTATCGAGAGGAGGTCTCTTCTCATTGTGAGGTTTGCCGGCGCTGTCGCTATCCCCTGAGACTTCACCCAGACTGGCGTATCCGTGAGCCTTGAGGCGATCTTCTCCGATGCCACGATGGCCGCGGCGGCGCCATCCGTTATTGGCGAGCAGTCATAGAGCTTGAGAGGCCAGGCCACATACCTAGAATTTAGGACATCCTCGATTGTTATCCTCTTCTGGAATTGAGCCTTCGGGTTCATCGAGCCATAATAATGGTTCTTAACCGCGATCTTCGCGAGATCCTCCTCGGTCGCGCCATACTCATCCATGTAGGCCCTGGCGAAGAGGGCATAGTATGCGGGGAATGTAAGACCGAGCGTCTCGAATTCCCAGAAGAAGTTTCCTCCCCTGCCAAGGAGCTCTACTATGGCGGGTGTTGATGCCAGCTCATTCATCCTCTCAGCCCCAACCGCGAGGGCTATATCCGCGTAGCCGGATTCAACGGCCATGCAGGCTGCTGCGAGCGCTGCGCTCCCGGATGCACAGGCCGCCTCAACCCTCATCCCTCCCCTTGGATTAAGCCCAGCATACTCGCATACTATCGGGAGTGGGAAGAACTCGCCGCTCCACCCGCCGACGTTGCCGAAGGCGATGAATCCTATATCCTCTCTGGATACGCCAGCATCTCTCAAAGCCTCATCAACGGCCTTGAAGGCCAGCTCTGGGAGCTGGTGCTCCAGATCCCTCCCAAACCGCGTCATCCCAACGCCTATTATCGCGACGACCATCAAACTTCACGCATAATGCCTTGCTTTAGACCTTCCGGATGCCTTCTCAGGACCATGTGGGGAAAGATTTTAGCCGAGGAACGGCGAGCCGAGGATAGGATGGAATGAGCGTTGATGCTGTTGTCTTCGACCTAGATGGAACTCTTACGAGCTTCTCTCTCAGGATACTGGATGCGAAAAGGGAGTTTGTTAAGAGGATTAGGGGGATGGGGATAGATCTTGGAGCCCTCGACGAGCGTAAACCAGCCGAGATAATCATCACGTATCTCGAGAGGTTTCATGGTATTCCGAGGGAGTATTCTAGGAGGATCTTGGATGAATGTATTGAGCCATATGAGCTTGAGGCCGCTGAGAGGGCTAAGCTCAGGGGTGATGGGCGCACGGTCTTGGAAATGCTTAGGGGCGCCGGATACAGGCTCGGCCTAGCCTCGAATAATAGCAGGAAATGTGTTGAGATTATCCTCGCGAGGCTGGGGATTCGCGACTTCTTCGACGTGATCGTCAGTAGGGATGACGCTGTGAGGATGAAGCCCCATGAGGAGATCATTGTCAAGGCGATTGAGCGCCTGAAAACACTTCCTCGAAGAACCGTATATGTTGGGGACTCGGCTGTGGACGTGATAGCTGGAAGGAGGGCTGGAGCGCATGTCGTGGCGATAGCTGGGGGAGCAGACCCAAGGGAGAGGCTCCTCGAGAACGGTGCAGACTTTATCATAGACGAGCTCGATGAGCTACTAGAAGTCTTGGAAGTTATCGAAGAGCGAGCTTTATAAGAGCCGGACTCAACTAACATAACAGGAGTATCATGGAGAAGGTCATCCCGGACACGAGCGTGCTGATAAATGGGGCGTTATTAAGGCTGATTGAGGCCGGGGAGATAAGGGACTGCGAGCTAATAATCCCTCTCGCCGCCGTGGACGAGCTCCAAGCACAGGCATCAAAGGGGAGAGATATTGGTCTTAGAGGTCTCGAGGAGATTAAGAGGATAAGGGAGGTCTCGGGCGAGAAGGGTATACGGATCAGATTCTCGGGCGAGAGACCTAGCCTCGATGATATAAGGCTGGCTAGAAGCGGCAGGATAGATGCCTTAATACGTGATGTCGCGAGGGCTGAGGGTGGTGTGCTCTATACATCTGATTATGTTCAGGCTCTCGTGGCCGAGGCCGAGGGAATCCCAGTGAGATATATTGAGCCTTATCAGAGGCCCGAAGAGCCGGCTTACAAGAGGTATCTCAGGCCAGATGTCGTGAACCTATACCTGAGGGATGGGGAGAGACCCTATGCCGAGGTGCTTAGGGATGGGAGGCTTGAGGTTGTGATGCTTAATGATGAGTCATGTAGCGATGAGTTACTAAACGAGGTGCTGGAGGAGGTGATGGCCGTAGCAAGGGTTAAGGAGGACGCCGACATTATTATGCTCAGGCCAGAGACAGTGGTCCTAGAGATGGACGATTACAGGATAAAGGTTGCTAAGCCCCCTCTCTCGGATAAAATGGAGGCCATGATACAGAGGAGTATTCTCCGGCTGGTCCCGGAGAGCGATGTCATCGAGCCGATCATCCGGGAATGCTCCTCGGGCCGCCGCGGCGTGCTCGTGCTCAATCTTGATGGAGTCTATAGTTTCCCGATCGCTGAGCGGGTTGCTGTAAGGCTTTGGGAGATGGGCTTAGATGCGAGAATCATCGGCCGCGCTAGGAGGGTTAATTCATCAGCCCCATACTATGGCCCGTTAGATGGCGATCTCGAGAAAACCCTCCACCTTACACTCCTCAGCCCACCAGACTACGTTATCGTGGATGAGGCTATTGATTCGAGGGATCTCAAGCTCGTGAAGGATGCTAGGCTCGCCGGCGTCGGGGTGATAGCCTTCAAGCAGTCGAGATCCTTCGAGGCCGCGATCACATCACTTATGGAGGTGATGAGCCCGCCATTACTGCCACGAGTGATAGATACGATTATTCTCATGAAGTGCTCTGGAGTTTCCGAGACATTCCATGTATCCGACTCGATGAAAGTGCCGAGCGGCCTAAGCCCAGAATCCGGCATCAAGTACGTGATAGAGCTCACCCGCGCCGGAGAGACTGTCTATGAGATCTATGAGGTGAATGGCCGTCCAATAATCTCAAACATCAAGGAGCTGCGTGAGCATATTGAAAGAATCAGGAGAAATGTCGAGGAAATCTTAAGGGGGTCTGGGGCTGGGAATGCTAGGCTCGAGGCTCTTTGGCTTGATAAGGCTGTGATTAGGCGCGTGGGAAGGGGAAGGCGCGGGCTGAGAGATCTCGAGAAGAGGATCGTGGAGGAGCTTGGGATCGCGGTGGAGTTTAGGGCCTGACTCTGGAGGCGATAAGCTTTTTACTTGGAGGAGTCTTCCCGCCAGCCGGATGAGCTCTAGAAGGCGGAGCTTCTCAGAGAAGCTGGTCTCGCAGCTGAGATCGGAAACCGCTAGCACTATCACCATTGCCATACTCATCGTGCTAACCATGGCATTCCTCAGCGGCGCGATCTACTCCATGGCGACAGATCGGCCGATCTCGATAGTATTTCTCCAAGATGGTAGCATGCGGGTCTTCCTCTGGGATATGAGATGGCAGACCCACGCCGAGACCATAGTCGTCTTCATCTACTATGCACTCGGGGCCGGAGGCCTCCTCCTCTACGCACGAGCCGTCTCAAGGCCATCAGACCCTAGAACCACGAAATACATGCTCTTCTTCAGCTTCCTCTTAGTGTTCCTCTCATTCCTCGGGATATATAGCGGATATCTGGAGAAGTTTATGAGCCCATACTAGGGTGGTTGAGCCTGCATTAAGCCGGATCCCGTGATCTTGTAAGCCGTGGCCTCAATCCTCTCAGGTTTTTCGATCACCACCCTGCCCACCCTAGTCTTTGGATCAAGCCCGAGCCTGAGAACAGTGTCCGACCAGTAGCCGAGAATCCTATGAGCAACGGCCCTCGACTCGCCCCGATCCGGTATATCATGTACATGGCCCACAATCACTACAGCTAGATCATTTCTCAGCGCGGCCTCCTTTAGTGCCGCCACCTGAAATGCCAGCTTCCTATAAACCGGCATATCAAGCCTGATATCCCCAGAGAGCTCAAGCCTATGAAGAGCCGTGAAATCATCGAAGACTAGCAGCCTAGCTGGAGGCATCAAGTCATGCAGGCTCAAAATAACCTTCTCCTGATCCTGAAAGCTCTCAATAGATAGTATGTATAGCTTATCCTCATCACCCCCGATAGCCCTCATTATCTGGGAGATCCTTGCCGAGTGGAGCCTGCCGGAGCAGTCGATGTAGGCTGCTGGAATCTGTCTTGTCGCGAAGGCGCACATCATGAGGACGAGGCTCGTCTTCCCAGACTTCTCCTCGCCATAAACTAGGGTCAGGGTTCTCGATGCAACCCCCCCTCCCAGCCTCTCATCAAGCCCCGGTAGCCCCGTGAGAAACCTCATTCAATAGATGATGTGCTGGAAGCTGGATAAAAACTCGTATACCAATAGGCCTATTGGCATCTCGAGGAGCTTGAATACACTTGAATACACATGATTAGCATAATTAGCATAAGCGGCCTGGAAAGGGGGGCTTTTCTGGGGCTTGGAAGATAAATGACCTATACGTCCTAGCAAAATATTAATGGCCCTTTTTAGCTCTTTTAGTATGAGATTATTCGAGGTCGGCGGGGTGAAGTATCTCCACCTTTCTTGGAAAGATATTGAGGATCTTGCCGAGAAGCTCGCTGACATTATCTCGGCTAGCTATAAGCCCGATATTATGGTCGGAATCCTGAGGGGGGGCGCCACCGTGGCCCACCTGCTCTCCGACTTCCTAGACATTAGGACCATTTACCCCATCGGCTGTAATAGCTACGTGGATGTGGCCAAGAGGTTTAGCGTTAAGGTATATAGCCCACTAGCCATAAGCGACCTCTCCGGAAAAAGGGTTCTTCTCGTCGATGATGTGGCTGATGAAGGGCTGACGCTCGAGGCCGTGGTCAAGCAGGAGATAGCTCCGAGGAACCCGCTCGAGGTTAAGGTTGCGACACTTCACATGAAGCCTTGGTGCAAGTTCAAGCCGGACTACTATGTCCAAGTAACCGATGCCTGGATAATCTATCCCTGGGAAAAGAGGGAGGTAGCCCGCCAAGTTGCTGAGAGCTTCATAAAGCATCTCGGGGTGGAGGAGGGTCTCAAGATGATCGCGGAGATCCTTGAGGCGGATGTCGAGAAGGCTAAGAAGCTCCTCAAATCTGTCAAGAGCATCCCGCTGACCGGGTAGCCTCATCTTTTAATTCTGCCAGCCCTGATGGTCTTTTCTGGATGAAAGTTTACTGCGAGGCTTATGGCTGCGCGGCGAATATGGCTGACGCTGAGATAGCGCTCGGTATCCTGAAGAGCCGGGGGCATGAGATCGTCTCGAGGCCGGAGAATTCCGATGTAATAGTGATCTTCACATGCGTGGTCAAGAGGCCCACGAGTGATAGAATGTTTTACAGAATTAGCAGGCTTAGGGGGCTTGGTAGGAGGCTTGTGGTCGCTGGATGCATGCCGGCTGGTGAGCCTGGGAGGGTTAGGCTCGCGGCGCCGGATGCCGTGATGATCGGCCCGAGAGCTGTTACGAGGATATGGGAGGCTGTTGAGCGGGGCGTCAGCATCTTGGAGGAGGTTGATGATGTTAAGCTGGGCTGCCCGAGGGTTAGGAGGAACCCGCTCGTCGCGATAGTCCCGGTCTCAGAGGGCTGTGCCTGGAGGCTCTGCAGCTTCTGTATAGTCGTGAGAACCCGCGGCTCGTTCAAGAGCTATCCGCTGGAGCTTGTGGCTGGGGAGGTTAAGAGGTTTGTTGAGGAGGGTGCGATAGAGATCTGGCTAACGAGCCAGGACATGGGGGGCTATGGTATTGAGTCTGGAAGGAGCATGCTCCCCGAGCTCCTCGAAAAGGTCTCGAGCATCGAGGGCCGATTCTTCATCCGGGTCGGCATGATGAACCCGCTCTACGTGTACCCAGTTAGGGGAAGGCTTGCCGAAGCATATCTCAGCCCGAAGATTTTCAAGTTCCTCCATCTCCCGGTTCAATCTGGATCGAATAAGGTTCTTAGGGATATGAGGAGGGGCTACACGGTCGAGGTCTTCAAGAGGATAGTTGAGGAGTTTAGAAGTAAGATGCCAGAGCTGACACTCTCGACTGACATCATCGTCGGATATCCGACGGAGGATGATGGCGACTTCGAGGAGACGATTAAGCTGGTTGAGGAGGTGAGACCCGACATGATAAATATCTCGAGATTTTTCGCTAGGCCGGGGACACCATCGGAGAGGCTCAGGCCGCTAGACCCGAGGCTTGTTAATGGGAGGAGCAGGATCCTGAGCGACATCGCGAGGAGAATTGCCCTCGAGAATGGTGAGAGGTGGATAGGTTGGAGCGGCTATGCGCTGGTTGATGAGATTGGTGAGAGGGGCGAGCCGATAGCAAGAAACATCTACTATAGGCCGATAGTCATAGAGGATGCGCGAGGCGATGAGATCTTTGGGAAAATCGTCGAAGTTGAGGTTGAGGATGCTAGGCCCTACTGCCTAATGGCTAGGCTCAAGAGGATTGCGAGCATTGAGGAAGCCTGGGAAACAATAATAGCATCCTAGATGAGGTTGATTATGATGGAGCATGCTCGAAGCGCTTAACCCCGAATACAACTCCATCGTAATACATTATGGTGAGATTACGCTGAAGAGGAACAGGCGTGGGAGGTTTGAACATATACTCCGCAAGAACCTTGAGGAGCATGTTGGCATGAGTGTTAGGAGGCTTCAGGGGAGATTTGTTATAGATCTCGGGCCTGGGATGGATGCCGCCGAGCTGCTGGAGAAGATCGGCAAGGTTTTCGGCGTCGTTTGGTATGCTCCAGCGATAAGAGCCTCATCGCTCGAGGAACTTCAGAATGTTTTACTTAGAATCCTTCCCCGGGTTGGCGCAAGGAGCATGAAGATTATGGTGAAGAGGAGTGATAAGAGGTTCCCAAGGACGTCAATCGAAGTTGCGAGGGAGCTTGGGAGGGAACTTTCAGTGAGGCTGGGGCTTAGGGTTGATTTGAAGAACCCCGACCAGGTGATCATGGTCGAAATAACCGAAGATGGCATTTATGCCTCTTTGATGAAGCTTAGGGGGCCTGGGGGGCTGCCGCTTGGGGCCTCGGGGAGGGTTCTCGGCCTATACTCGGGTGGGGCTGGCTCCGCTCTAGCATGCTGGTTCATGATGAAGAGAGGATGTAAGGTGGACCTGCTCCATGTTCACAAGGAGGATTCGGGCGAGAAACTGCTCAGGTCGGAGATCATGTATAATGTTGAGAGGCTCCTCGAGTATGCTCTCAGGATAAGGGTTTACATGGCGTCTTCGAGACCCCTTCTAGACATACTCGAGGATCATCGAAGCGATGATGGATCCACTATTAGAGCCGCGTTCATTCTCAAGCTTGGCGAGGAGGTTGCTAGGCTGAGGGGTTACCTAGGCCTAGTTCTCGGATCACGCCTCGAGGAGCCAAGCGGGCTCGAGGGTCTCTTAGAGATTCTTTCCATGAGAAGCCTCCCGGTTCACATGCCGCTCATAGCATTCACTGGCGAGGAGATTGCTAGGAGATGTGGAATGCTTGGATTCCGCGTAACAGAGGATTCATGGAGACGTGAGAAGTATTTGGCGATCCCGGATCCAGCCGAGCTTTGGAGGAGGCTTGAGGAGCCCGTGAGGCGCGCGATCCAGGGTCTCGAGATATATGATCTTAGGCTTGGGGCCGAGCCGAGGCGGGTTAGCTAGCCAGCTTTATCGGCTTCATGGGGCTTGGCAAGATCACCTCACACCTTATCTCGCCCGCCTCCGCGAGCCTATGAAATTCCTGGGAATTCTCGGTATGCACGGGTATCAGAGCCCTTGGCCTTATCTCGTTTATTATACCGATGAGGGATTCGCGATCCGCGTGCCCCGAAGAATGGGCTATCCTCAGATCAAGCCTGAGCAAGTTCACCCATCTCTCGAACTTGACCCATTCTATCTCCTGCTCCTCATCATGTGGTTCGCTTGTTGAGACCACGAGCCCGGAGCCGGGCTTAGGCCTAACTTGGGCGAGCTCCAAGACCTGATCCAAGCCGCCGAGGATCAGTAGATAATTCTCCTGCTTCTCCGAGATCTCCTCGGCCTTCACGAGCACTCCGGGTTTCCTGCCATCAAGCCTATCAGCATACGTCTTCCTGAGCCATCCGCGATAATGCTGCGATTCGAGATCATAGCCTCCGCCAGTAAGTGATCTTCGCTCAAAATATATGCCGGCGTCGCTGAGATCAGGGAGAGGTATCCTCGTGCCAGACTCCGCCAGCCGATCTATGAGATACGCGGCCCTCGGGCATAGCACTGGAATCCTGCCAAGCTCCCTCGATAACTGGATTATGCTCCTAATCCTATCAACATCAGCAGGCGAGACTATAACGCATACAAGCTTGCCCTCCTTCTCCTCAGCATATCTCCTTATCTCCCAGACAATTTCATCCTCGCGGATCATTATGGATGAGTCTATCCTAGTTCCCTCGATTATCAGATAATCCACACCTCTAGCCCGCTCGATGAACCTATCAGTCAGGCTCTTAAGAGCGCCATGCCTCCTAATATCACCGGTGTAGGCTAGGGAGAGGTCCTCGATTACGAAGCCGAAGGCGGCTGGGATTGAATGGTCTATTGGGCATGGTGTTATGTGAAAGGGCGCGCCCTGGATCCTAGAATACTCCTCGAAGATCGCTGTGGGCCTAATCCGGGAT
Organism: Candidatus Wolframiiraptor gerlachensis; assembly: GCA_021323375.2. Classification (GTDB taxonomy): domain Archaea; phylum Thermoproteota; class Nitrososphaeria_A; order Caldarchaeales; family Wolframiiraptoraceae; genus Wolframiiraptor; species Wolframiiraptor gerlachensis. Next base: position 14,155 of record JAJPCT020000006.1, read on the forward strand.
TCGCGACTCTCTTCACCCCTACTCCTCATCTCGAAGACCTCAGCCTCGATGCCCGAGGCGGCGGAGGATTCTAGCATGGCCTCCATTATCGTCTTCATGGACCTGCTCATGGCGAGCGTTATATCCTCTGATAGGAAGCCGGAGGCGCCGTAATGATCCCTGTGAGAATGTGAGAAGATGCATGTCGAGGCCTCAATCTGCTCCCCCTTCTCCAAGATAGCTTTAACCCTTTCATCAACAGCTACTAGATCTTCACGGTAAATCCCCCTAATCCTAGGAAGCACCCCGGAATAGAGGTAGTAGTAGAGGGTGTTTGCAACCGCTAAAGCCCTATAGCCGATGAGATAATCCCTCTTCCTCTTCATGTTGATGCCGAAGTCTAGGAGCACGGCCTCGCTGCCTGATGAGACCGCTATCTTATTCCCGCCAATGCAGTTCACGCCATCAAGCACTCTAAGCTCGAGCGAGGGCATCCTCCCCGGATAACTACGCCAGCGCCGGATTATAGCATTATTTCGATAAGCCTATCCTTTTCGAGAAGGAGGCCTGAAACCCTTCGCTCGAGGCTCTCACTCGGCGTAGCCCTCACGAATATGCTTTTGCGCCTGAGCTCTTCTAGGTTCGAGGCGCCCACATAGCCCATGCCGCTCTTCAGCCCGCCGATGATCATCCTCAAGATGTCGCGAACGCTCCCCTTGTATGGGACATAGCCCGAGAGGCCCTCGGGGACAAGCTTAGAGTACCTGTCAAGCTTCTGGATCACCTCGGAGCTCCCCATCCCCCTATACTTCTTCAACCTCATGCCATTTCTCTCGATAATCTCCCCCGGCGCCTCATCGGTCCCCGCCAGCATCCTCCCGAGCATGATGCAGTCCGCTCCAGCGGCGAGAGCCTTAACCACATCACCTATCCTCCTGATGCCGCCATCGGCTATCACGGGCACGCCGTAGCCTGACGCCACGTCCGCCACCCACGCGATCGCTTGTAGCTGTGGGACGCCGACCCCGCAAACCTCCCTCGTGAAGCACATGGAGCCGGCGCCAAGCCCAACCCTGAGACCATCAGCCCCAGCCGCGATAAGATCCTCCGCGCCCTCCGGGGTCACAACATTCCCAGCCACAATATCTATGCTTGCAATCTCCTTATATCTCCGAATGCTCCTGATGATGTTCTCGCTATGGCCATGGGCCGCGTCGACGACCACGAGATCCGCGCCCGCATCAACCACCCTACTAAAACGCTCTTCATCCAGTATCCCGACCGCTGCTCCGACTAGAAGCCCCCTCTCCTTCACCCTCCTAACCTCCTCGGCTTCCCTGTCAGCCGGCATATTCCTATGGATTATCCCGATGCCGCCCTCCTCAGCCAACGCTATCGCCATCTCAGACTCTGTGACCGTATCCATGGGCGAGCTGACAATCGGTATCCTCAGGGCTACATTCCTCGAGACTCTCGTTGAGACATTAATATCCTCCCGGGGGATGATGGCTGAGAATCTGGGGACGAGGAGGACGTCATCGAAGCTAAGGGCGGCAGCCGCCCTCTCAAGTTTCCGTGAATAGAACCCCATACTGGAGGACTGGTAGAGCCAGCTTTTATCCATTAAGACCATTCAGCTCGGGTATCATTCATCATCCAAGAGTCAGAAATACTAAGTCAGTCATACCCGCCTTCATCACGTTAAGAATATGTCTTAGCGGGGGTATTTCTATTTTCGGTGAGAAGGATTATCTTTTTTACCTCGGGAGTATCCTAAATGTTTTGCCATGGAAGCCGATGTGGTGGATAGGGCCGTCGAAGAATATAATAGGTTTAGGAGCCCAGAGGCTTTTGCCAGAATCATTGAGCGCAGAGGGGATGGCTTTGTCGTCGAGTTCTCCGGGAGCTTCTGCGCAACCTGCGGGGTCTATGACTGGCTTGAGGACTTGAGATATGAGATCCGGAGGCTCGACCTGGAGCTTGATGCTGTGATAGAGGATTGGAAACAGATCTCGGACGACACGATAATAGTCGAGTTCAAGCTTATCAGGAGACGGCGGGATGGGCCCTAATACCTAGCGGCGATACTGAGGTATCTTGGCGGCAACTCTCCGGAGAGATAGATCTCCTCACAGGCCTTATAGAATTTCAGGCCATCCATTCGAGCTCTAGCAGCATCCACCCTTAATATCACGGGCCTAATTGTCCTCCTCAACGCGACCCTGCGGGCCAGCTCTATGGTCGGCGAGAGGTGGACCCAGTTTCTCCTCATCGGCTTCAAACCCTCCCTGAGGATCTTAGAAGCGGCTTCACACGTCGTCCCATGATATAATACGCTGACCTCGAGATCCTCCTCAAAGCTTATTCTCACTGGTATGCTGTGGCCGTAGAGCGCCCTGATTCTCCCATCTCTCATCTCAAACCTCCTCCTATCTCCCCCCTCAACTATCTCCATTATGAGGCGTATATCCACTCCAGGATACATTCTCCTCATCTTTGCGAGGAGCTCTCCGAGATTCACGAAGCCCTCAGCATCCATCTTGAGGCCCTCGGGATTATGCCTCAGAAGATAGCTCATGTACTTGCTGATCCTGACCTTGAGGTCTTCCATCCCCTTGCTAGATTGCACGCTTGTGGGGCGGTTAATGACTGTTGCGCCCGCCCTCACTAATCCTCTTTGCGAGGATCTTCATGAGCTCCTCCTCTTCCAGCGCATGTCTCTCATCTGGGGTGAGCTCATCGGGCAGCCAATCCGGCTTAGCCCTATCCTTATAATATGCTCTTATCGCTCTTCTAAGAGCCCCGACCGCGAGGACTCCGCAATGATACTTTATTGGCGGCAATCCTCCAAGCTCATCTGATAACTGTTTCCAGCTTATGTTCCACGCATCCCTCAGGGTCATGCCCTTTATCATCTCTGTTAGCAGGCTTGCGGTCGCGATGTTCGCCGCGCATCCATAGCTCTCGAAAGATGCGTCAATTATCCTCTCCCTCTGATCATCTATCTTCAGGTATATTGTTATCATGTCTCCGCATGCGAGGCTCCCGGCGGTTGCAACCGCGTTAGCGTCCTCCATCCTCCCGAGATTCTTCGGATTCCTGAAGAGCTCCAAGACCTTCGGACTATAGGGGAGCGGTATCCTCGACGACATCGCTACATCACCACCCTCGGCGAGATCGCTCTAAGCCTTTTCACCGCCTCAGGCACCTGCTCCAAGACGTATTTTATATCATCTTCATCGTGCATCGGCGAGACCTTCATGAGTATACTTCCATGCGCCACCTCATATGGCCTCTTGATCGCTAGTAGGACGTGAGATGGCTCGAGCGTTCTGCTGGTGCAGGCGCTGCCGCTCGAGACATATACTCCCCGGAGACTCAGCTCGACCGTCAATGCCTCCCCCTCGCAGTAGAGGAAGCTCATGTTCACGTTGTCAGGCGCCCTCATATCGCCCTTCGGCCCATTCAATACAACATCATCAACTCTCTCAAATATTCCATCTATCAGCATGTCCCTTAGCCTCCTCATTCTCGAGCGATACTCGTCAAAGTTTTTCCTGAATAGCTCGAGCGCCCTCGCGAACCCAGCTATCGCTGGAATGTTCTCGGCCCCTGGCCAGAGCCTCTGTGAGCTTAATTGGCCATGGAGTATCGGCTCAAGCTTAAGACCCTCCTTAACATAGAGGGCCCCAACGCCCTTTGGAGCGAATATCTTGTGACCGCTGAAGGATGCTATATCAACTCCGGCACTCTCGAGATCCAGCGGAATCCTGCCCAAGGCATCGCATGCATCCGTATGGATTATCGCCCCGGGGCTCTTATCCTTAACAATCTCAGCGATGGCCCTGAGATCCTGGATCACGCCGATCTCATGATTAACGGCCGCCACGCTCACCATCAACGTATCATCATCAACTTGGCCGGCGAGATAATCTAGGTCTATGAAGCCCTCCTCATCAACCGGTATCTCCACGAGCTTGAAGCCATGTTCCTGAAGCCTCTCGGCGGGGAACTTCACGCTCAAGTGTTCTATCTGCGAGACGATTATCTTCCTCCGGCCGCAGCTCGCCCTAGCAAGCCCCATGACTGCCAGGTTATTCGCCTCCGTGCCGCTATGCGTGAACACCACCTCGCCATTATCCACTCCAATCAGATCCATTAAGCCCAGCTCAGCCTCCAGTATGGCCTCGAGGGCCCGCCACCCAGGCCTATGAGTTATCGAGGGATTACCATGGATCTTATAAGCCTCGTGAAGTGCCACCAAGGCCTCCTCAAAGACCAGGCCTGAGTTCTCTAAATCCAAGTAAACCTCGCGGTGAGGGCTGCCATGAGCTTTTACAAGCGACCTAACCTTTTCAAGCTGCTCCAGTAGATCTTCCCTCAATCCTCCCCCAGCCATCTTAGATAACCGTGTTATATTAGCTTACTGTCCGGCTTCGGCCCCTCGGGGCCACACCATGCTTGCCCATGACCCTCTTAACCGCGAGCTCGCATATCATGCAGAATGGCATATCCTCAGGTGGGGAACCTCTTGCAATCGCCTTCTCGACGTATGCATCTACGTAGTCCCGGATCTCCTTGGATCTTGATAGTATTCTCGCCATCTTGACCCCCCTCTTGGAGTTGAGGTAATGGCTTATCGAGGGCTGAGTTACCCCGAGGAGCTCCGCGACCTCTGCCTGGGTCAGATTATGCTCCTCTATAAGCTTCTTCGCTATCATCAGCCTGAGGGCAGGGATAACATATCGCGCTGAGATCTCGCACGGGAATCTCAACCCAACTCCGGTATAAAATCTCGGATTACGCGGTTATAAAGATTCCCCTACACCTCGACGTATATCTCAAAGTAGTCGTCAACCTGCTTATATCCGAGGAACTTATGTCCCGTCCTCGAAGCCCATTCTCTTATGTCATTTGGTGAGCGGGGATCGGTTGAGAGCAGCTTTATCCTCTGCCCTGGCTCAGCCCTCCTCATCACCCTTATCAGGCTTACGAGAGGGCCTGGGCAGGACTTATACCTCGCATCCACGACTAGTTCATCAGCCATCACCCGCCCCTCCAATAATCCTCGCTGAGCATGCAGGAAATATAGCTTGACCTCCTCGAGCCGCAGAGAAGATCCTATCTTACTTCTTCTAGCTTTCTTTCATAAGCTCTCGGCATATGCGGCTTAGAACCTCCTCGAATACATCTAGCTCCTCCATTGTATTATAGAGGTAGAAGGATGCCCTGACAGAGCTCTGTATCCCGAGTATCTTATGTAGGGGCTGAGCACAATGATACCCCGACCTGACAGCGATGTTTCCATATTCATCTAAGAGTGCGGCGACCAGATCACCGCTCACGCCCCTTAGGTTGAATGAGACTATCCCGCATCTCTCCTCTGGATTCCTCGGCCCATAAACCTCCACGCACTCAAGGCCTTCTAGGATCTCTAGAGCTCTCGCGGTCAACATTCTTTCATGCTCTCTTATCCAATCCATGCCCACGGACTTCAGGTATCTAACGGCCTCCGCCAACCCTATTGCTCCCGCGATGTTGGGGGTTCCGGGCTCAAACCTCCACGGCATCTCATTCAGCCTATAGCCATCAAGCTCGACATGCACGATCATCTCGCCCCCGCCGAATGGTGGATCAAGTTCCTCCTCAATACCCTCCCTGATGTAGAGGCATCCTATCCCTGTTGGGCCAAGGAGCTTATGGCCACTGAAGGTGAGGAAGTCGCATTCAAGATCCCTAACATTCACCGGCATATGTGGAACCGATTGAGCGGCATCTACGAGGACCAAGGACCCATGATCATGCGCCAGCCTCGCGATCCTCTTAACATCATTCATCGTCCCGAGCACGTTTGAGACATGGCATATAGCGACCAGCCTTGTATTCTCCGTGATCTTCTCCTCGAGGCTCTCGAGATCAACCCTTCCCGGAGGCGATATCTCAGCATAGCTCAGCCTGAGACCGAACCTCCTGCTAACTATCTGCCATGGTATCATGTTGGAGTGATGCTCCATGACCGATGATACTATTCCATCGCCCGGCCTCCACTTGATGCCATATGCCACTAAGTTTATCCCCTCTGTAGTGTTCTTCACGAAGACAAGCTCACTCGGCTTACAGCCTATGAAGCTCGCAACTTCGGCCCTCGACTCCTCATAAAGCTCCGTAGCCTCCTGCGAGAGGGCATAAACGCCCCGATGCACGTTAGCCGAGTAATCCTCATAATACCTTCTCACGGCATCTATAACCTGCCTCGGCTTCAAGCTCGTCGCAGCATTATCAAAATAGATCAGCGGCTTCCCATCCCACCGCCTCCTCGATAATGTCGGAAAATCATCCCTCAGCCTACTAGGATCCCTCAAGCACCAGCACCCTCTCACATAAGCGGATATGGGAGGATAATAAGGACTTGGCAAAAGATTTATAATGACACAGTTATATGCCGGCGAGAGACCTTTTCCAATACTCCCAGCGCATGCTTTCAAAGAAAAGGGGAAAAATAATGGATGTTCGGGTTGAGCTTGCTGCTAGCTCGAGAGGCTTATTGTTAGGCTTACGCTGGCTGTTATCTCGCCCTCTCCAGGCGCTATCGGCACAGTGGCCATCTCCGCGGCTGATTTAATGATTATCGGCGGTGAGGTCTGCTGATGTGATATGCTTATGGATTCTATCTTGGCGATCCTTAGGCCTAGCTGTGATGCTGCGACCTCGGCCTTCTTCATCGCATCGCTTATCGCCGCCCTAATCGCCTGGTTTACGAGCTCCGACTCCTTCTCCTTGGATAGCGTGAATTGGAGGCCATACATTCCATCAGCTCCGGCGGCGAAGGCGGCGTCAATCGCCTTACCTGCCAGCGATATATCCGAGATCTCGACCATCAAGCTATAAGATGCCTCATAATCGACCAGCTTGGGCGGCCTCTGCTCCCAATCATATCTCGGATACACGTTTATTCCCGAGGTCCTCATGTTATCCCTGCTTATCCCTAGGCTCTCCAAGGCCGAGAAGATCCTCGACATCTTCGAGGAGCATTCGCCCAACGCATCGGCTGCGGTCTTTCCATAGCCTAGCGCGACGAAAAACACCGTAATCCTATCCGGTACATAGGATGCCCTTCCATAGCCCGAGATCATCAAAGTAGTGTAGTTTTGGAGCTTAACACCATTATTCTCCATACCTATATTAACCGCACCACTGACCGTTGGCGTAGCCTGCGCCGTCATCAAGCCCGCTATAGAGACGCCAAGAGCAGCAACAGCAATCAACCCGATGGCTAAAACCAAAGCCAGTATCCGATTCATGCCTAAATCATGTTTCAGCACCTCTTTAATACTTGGGATCAGAACAGCCCCGTACTATGGTTCAGAACAGCCTTGAGAAGAGAACATTGTTGGAGGAGAGAATAATGGACCGGGCGGGGTTTGAACCCACGCCAAGGGGGATAGTCCCCCTATAATCCAGTATTATCAAGCTATTCAAGAACAAGAACACTTACAACGTTACTAGGATCATGTTCATTAAAAGTCCCGGAGACCTCATCCTCCTCGATAAACTTCTTTACAATCCTCTCTCGTCCGGCCTCAAGCTGACTACCCAAACATAAACCCCACGATTAGAGTCCCCATTTTCGGGATGGTCCTCAACAAATAAAGGAGGGCCTGTATTGTAGGGTTGTTGTGGGGGGAGGTTTATTGGGGTGAGTGGGCCTAGGATCTGGAGACCATATGAGAAGTTCGGAGGTTGTTTTAAAGATGCTGGGCTACTTGATGATCTCACTAGGATGCTGAATTATACCAATGAGACGCTAGTTATTATCGAGTGTTACTGCCAAGTGGCTCGGTAATCCGTTGATAGAGAGATTGAAGGCAGAGATATACGAGCTGTTAGAGGAGGCCCTAGAGCGGCGGGGTAGACAGGAAGTCTGTGACAAAATGGAGGGTGAAGACAGTGAAGAAGTATAGGAGTCTTGAGGAGAGGCTCAGGTTCTATGAGCAGGTTATGAAGTTGAGGGGATTGGGGCTTAGTTATAAGCGGATAGCAAAGATTATTGAGGAGAGGTACGGCGTCCCGCTAAATCCGGGTATGATATGTAACTGGGTTAAGGGCAGATACCATCCTCTCGAGAGGTGTAACAGGATAGTTGAGGGGTCTGGGCTGGCATATGTCGTCGGTGCTTGGCTCGGGGATGGAGAGCTTAGTCGCGATAGGAGGAACTATGAATATTTTGTTAAGCTGGCTGTGAAGGATTATGATTTTGCCGAGGAGTGGGGTCGCCGTCTTGCAGAGGCCCTCGGCAGATCGAAGCCATATACGCCGAGGTGGGATGATAGTCTCCAGACATGGGTCGTCAAAGGATCCAGTATACTATTATACAACCTGTTAAAGAGGGCTAAGGTGGATCCTTGGATTCTTATGATATACCTTTGATATACCTTGAGAAATATCCAGCAGAGGCGTGCCGTGGATTCTTCGATGCAGAAGGATGGGCTGAAGCCTACTATTATCGAATTGTAGCAGATAATACGAATTCCAGTATTATTGATTTATTTGGCCTGCTTCTTGAGAAACTCGATATTAACTATAAAATATACCAATGTCATCAGAATGGGATGCTCGTAGACCCGAAATCCGGTAAAACGTATCGCCGTAATAGCGAGTTCATAATATACTTATTAGCGATATATGGAGAGGAGAACATCACATCCTGAAGTTTGCTGAGAAGGTTGGCTTCACGATTACACGGAAGCAAGTAGAGTTAATGAAACTAAGTGAGAAGATATCGAAAAAGGCTGAAGACGAAAATCTTAAACCCTCCTAAGCCTTCTCTTTCCCTATCTTGAAGTCTTCATGCTCCTTTATATTGTTCTTGTCTGGAAAGTGGAATTAGGTGATAGGTTTTGGGCCGGGGGGCTTCTGAAGCCCCGTCTATTGGACCGGGCGGGATTCGAACCTTATCGGCCAGCCCTCTGTTATCAGGGTCTGGCTCGCGACCTCCCGCACGCCAAGCGGGCGCTCATGGGGGGTTTAGAGGCTCTCCCAGCTGAGCTACCGGCCCCTAGGTCATAGCTTATCTACTGGCTCGTCTTAAACCTTTCAGGCTTTCCTGCTAGGCGAGTAGCTTCTTTGGCGTGAGCCACCTGTATTTCCTCCATTTCTTGGTTTCTCCGAAGCCGCAGTGTGCACATCTCCGCTTTGAGACGTTGAATGAATGCCTTCCGCATCGCCTGCATCTTATATGTGTCGGGCTCCTATTCCTCTTCCCGAATGATGGCGTCCCCTTCGTCATTCTACTCTCCCTCCTTTACTGCTGGTGAGATCATCATAACATTATCTCCCCTGACGACTATTACCCCGAGCTGCTTCTGGGAGGTGTTGTCGTCGGAGATCTCTTCAGCCTGCTCGAGCACTAGGTTCATATGCTGATCATATCCCTGGAGTATTCCTCTAAGCAGCTTTCCACCCCTAAGTCTCACTAGTACTGTGCAGCCGAGGCTTTTCGCGAGTATCTTTAATGAGATGTCCGATGACATCGCCTTTAGCCCAAGTCTTGGAGAATACATGGCAGATAAAAATCTTTATCCCGACGAGGAATATCCAAGGATATATTCAACGCATATCGTGGAACATGCGGGCAGCCATCTCGGGAGCTATGCTTTTTGAGGGGTCCTGTATCCCTCGAGCTGGAGGATAATCATGTCTGGGGAGGATGAGCTGATCAAGGATGTTGAGGAGGAGGTTAAGAGGCTTCTGGCCGAACGGAGGCAGGAACGAGTGCAGAAGAAGCCCGCCCTACAGATATACTACTTCAAGTCTCCAGAGGAAATGCGTGAGGAGGATTTGATGATGGGCTTGAGGGATGGCGCGGTCTTGATCGCGCTTAAGGATGGGCCACCGGAAAATACGAGAAAACTTCTCGAGAATGTCTTAAGGATGGCTAAGCAGGCTGGTGGAGCCATCTATCTAATTAGATCACCCTCAATCCTCATTTTAGGTGAGGGCGCTAGGCTTGAGATCCGGGGCTAGCCGCCTCTCAGCTCTGGGACTCTAGGACTATTGATTCCAAGTTGTAGGGCGTGTATATCCTCGTGCCCTCTAGTATTCTTGAAGCGCTCTTCGCAAGGCTCATAACAGCCTCCGGCTCACCGTGCACCAAGATAAGCTTCCTCGGCCTCGGCTTGAATGCCTTAAGGTAGCTTAGTAGCTGCTGTCTGCTAGAGTGCCCAGAGAATCCGTCAACCTTATTGATCTCAAGCTTCACGTTGACTATCTCCGTCCGCCCGGACTCATCCATGACCGGGAACTCCTTGACGCCTTTTAGGAGCTTTCTTCCAAGCGTCCCCTCAACCTGGTAGCTGACGAAGATAAGCATGTTCCTCTCATCGGAGGCGAACTCCCTGAGATATGTGAGGATCGGTCCTCCCTCGAGCATACCTGACGTCGCCATTATTATCATGGGATCATCCGAGTTCAGGATCTCATCCCTCTGCTGCTGGCTCCTGACGGGGACGAAGTACTCGCTCATAAAGACGGAGCTGAGCTCATCAGACATGTCCCTCAACTCCTTCCTGAGGTAGCTCGGGTATGCCACGTGGATCGTGGTGGCCTCTATGAGGAGGCCATCTAGGAAGACTGGGACCTCGGGTATGGCCTTGGAAGCGAATAAGTGGTTTAGCACGAGCATTATCTCCTGAGCCCTTCCAACCGCTGGAACCGGTATCAGGACCTTCCCGCCGCGGTTTAGTGTCTTCTCGACATAGCTTGCGAGGAGCTGCTCGCTCTCCTCGCGCGTGAACTGTGTGGGCGTCGCGCCATACGTGCTCTCCATTATGAGCGTCTCGGCCCTCGGGAACTTCGTCACCGCCGCGTCCAGCGTCCTGCTCGCCTCATACTTGAAGTCACTCGTGTATATGACGTTGTGGAAGCCCTCGCCTATGTGAATATGCACTATCGCGGATCCCAGTATATGCCCAGCATTATAAAATGCTATCCTTATGTCTGGGGCGATATTCGTCACCATGCCATATGATAGTGGCACGGTATGCTGTATCGCGGTCATGACATCCCGCTCGCTATATGGCGCGAAGACCCCCTGCTTTCCCGCCACGTTTATGAAGTCTAGGTGCTGCATAAGCATCAGCGGGAGCGTTGGCTCGGTGCAGTAGACCGGGCCCCTATAGTCATATTTGAACAGGTATGGGACCATGCCCATGTGATCTAGGTGGGCGTGGGTTATCACGACCGCGTCAAGCTCCTCAGCGAGGTTCTCGATGAAGTCGAATCTCGGTATCATCTCCATGTTGCCGGAGCCGCCTGGGGCGAACCCGCAGTCTAGGAGAACCTTGCTCTCCGTGGTCTGTAGGAGTATCGCGGATCTGCCGACCTGCATCCCCGACCCGAGTATCGTTATGACGGCGTCCTTTGTCTCGAAGACCTGGTTCCTGAATACCTTCTCGCCTATCCTCCTGAGTGCCTGGAGCCTCTCCTCCACATAGCCGTAGATTATGTTGTTTACTTGCTCTATGATCTTCGTTTCCATCGGCGGCTTTATGCTGATCGTGACTATCCATCCTGTGGAGGCGCTGAGCTCCTTGACGATATCATCGCTCGGCGGCCGGACGCTTGGATCCAGCTCGACCACAACCTCGCCCATCAGGTCGTTGAAGAAGAGCCTTTTGATCCCCTTGATCCTCCTCCGCGCCTCGGCCTCAAATTCCTCCTTATCCACCCTTATCGACTCATCAGGCCTGATCACGACGCGCTTTTTTATCAGGGTCACCAAGTCCTTCGCCACTTGATCCCTGTTGCTGAACATCTCCGGGTTCCTCGTGTAGATGGCGATTCGCGGGCCCTCGAACTCTATCTTCGTTATCCCTGACTCCAGCGGATTCACGACAGAGAAGTATCTAATTATCTCCTGCCTAAGCCTATCAAGCGAGAAGAGCTCCTGTGATGTCATGATTGTGAGACCAACCTCTTAAGCTAATACAGGGGCTTGATGTACTGCGCATAGAGAGGCTTCTTCTCCTCCATGCTAAGCTCCCTATACTTCCCATCAACCCTAATGTAGGCCACATCTATGCTGTCGCCTGAGCCTATATCTCTTTGGATCGCCATGGCAACGGCCTTGAATGCCAGCTTGGCCGCCTCCTCTACCCCCATGTTCTCATCATACCCGCTCTCGAGAACACCATATGCTATCGGCGAGCCGGAGCCCGTCGCCAGCAACCTCTCCTCAGTCATCGCTCCATACAAGTCGACATTATAGAGATGTGGGCCTGTCGAGTCAACGCCAGCTATTATGAGTTGGACCTCGTAGGGAAAGATCCTCCACCTGAATGCGAGGTTTGCCGCAAGCCTTGCGATCGAGGCTATGGGCATGGGCCTACCCCAGCTCGCGTGATAGTATCCTATGTTGGCTTTCAGGTAGTCTACCATGTTTTGAGCATCGGCAACCCTTCCGGCGATGGTCATGGCCGCGTAGTCTGCCAGTGGATAAAGCTTCCTAACCTTCCTATGAGCGACGAAGAAGCCGGCCGTCGCCCTGGTATCTGTCGCGAGAACCACGCCATCCCTCACTACTAGTCCGACGGTGGTCGTGCCGGTTTTAATCTGCTTACCCTGATCTAGATTCATGCCCCAAATCATAGCTCACACCTACACCTCACAGCTTTTGCGAGCCGCTGAGCCTAGCCAGAGGAGCGGCCCACTGGGAATTGTAGAAAGATGCTTAATAAAAGTATTGCTTGAGGGGGCGGCGCTCGCAACCAACCCTTAATAAGGAAGCATTAATCGAGAATCCGCCGAGTCCTATGTCTGAGGAGCAGCGGGGAGAGATTGCTGAGAGGGTGGAGGGAGTAGTTGAGCTCGTGAAAGAGGGAGACCTCGTGCTGATAGATTATGTGATAAGGGTGAAGGAGACGGGCGAGCTCATCGAGACCACGATGAGGGATGTTGCCGAGAAAGAGGGCTTAGAGGTCTCTGGGAGATTCGAGCCCAAGCTAGCTATACCGGGGAGGGGCTACATGCTGAAGGCGTTCGAGGAGCAATTGATAGGAATGGCTGCCGGGGAAGAGAAGCGCTTTGAGATACCACCTGAGAAGGCCTTCGGCCCAAGAGATCCATCGAAGGTGAGGGTGATACCTGTTAGGAGGCTTAGAGATGTTGAGGGGCCAATAACCGTGGGCTCAAGGATAATAGTGGATGGCAAGGAGGGGATAGTTAGGAGCGTAGGCTCCGGCAGGGTTCAGGTTGATTTCAATCCATATCTCGCTGGAAAAACCCTCGACTGCTATGTGAAGGTCGTCAAGATATTATCCGACAACAACGAGAAGATCAGAGCCCTGATACATAACAGGATACCGGATGTCGATGTGGAGAAGTTCGGGATAACGATAGCCGAGTCCTCGGTGACGGTCGAGGTGCCCGAGGAGGCCATGCTCCTCCCGGGTATACAGGTTGCTAAGAGGGCTTTAGCTAGGGAGATCATGGAGCATATAAATGGCGTGGAGAAGGTAGTCTTCATCGAAACCATACGCAAGGAACAGGCTCGAAGCTAGCGGTCTCCAAAACAGTTTTATAGCGTTGTCAGCTGTGGGTCCACGGCGGAGTCCTCGATCTCTATTATCGCACAGAATCCATCCTTGGCCGGCCCTGCATTAACTATCATAGTGCTGCCCAGCCGCGTTATTGATCTCCCCTCATGGGCATGGCCTGCACATACTAGGAGCGGCTTAACCTCCTCGATGAACCTCTTTACTGAGATGCTCCCGATATGCTTTGTCCCGGTGTAGTCTGCCTCGGTACCATAGGGTGGGCTGTGCGTGACTAGTATCAGCCTATCACCCGCATCCTTGAAGCCCATCAGTATGTTCTCGAACTCATCCTCCTCAAGCTCCGTTAGCGTTCCGAATTTCCCGCTTCCACCGCCCACCCCTGCGAAGAGATAGCCGGAGAACTCCCTCATCCGGCCGTGAAGATTATGGGCATTAAACCCCTCCGGCTGCCATGATAAGAGCTCCGGCGAATCACAGTTACCAGATACGAAGAATATCGGGAGACCAGGCTTGGAGATGATCTCTAAGATCTTCAGGGCGGTTGAGGGGCCTCCGAAGTGTGTTATATCGCCAGCGATCACTATTAGGTCCGCGTTCACCTCGCCAGCCTTGCGAGAGATCTTCTCAGCCGCCTCCAACTTGCCATGAATATCGCTCGCCTGAAGTATTCTCATGGCATCTTATCGCGTGAAAAAGCCACTTAAAACGGTTACGTGAGGTATAATCCTCCTGATTATGGGGAGGGGGCGTGTGGCCGCGATGATCTGGCTAAAAGCTAGAGGGTGGTGGGATTATCCTCGATATGCTCTCGAGCGAGAGGAGTGAGGGCGCATATAGTGAGGCCAAGAGTAGTATTATGAATGATGCCAGCGGCACCGTAATGTTGTCGTCTATTGGGGGGTATTCGAAGTGTTCGATGATTGATGCTAAGACTCCGGCCACCATTCCCGCCACGCCGAGTATCGCTCCCATGGGTATCGAGACGGCTGCCATGGCCAGATTCCCCCACCACGACTTAGTCCTCCTCTTGAAGAGCACATTCCTGACAAAGCCGGTTGCCGAGTCTCCGATGGCCATGAAGAGTACCGGCACGATGCCAATCCAGAAGTTCCCGCCCGAGACAAGCCACCCGAGCGCGATGATAACGCCCCACATGATGCAGAACGAGACCTCATACATGTTGTCCTCAACCTGAAACCAGTACATCAGCTTCCCAACTCTATGCGGCATGTATGTGAAGACGCCTAGGAGGAGCGCCATGACGAGGGGCAGCAAGGGTGTCTCAAAGACGTATGGAACTATGAAGGCCACGAGGCCGCCAGCCAAAACATGAATTATCTTGCGATTATAGTATACTGCAACCTTATCCTGCACTCCTCTTCCAAGCATGAGCATATAGGTTTTCTTGGTCAGAACCGTTACCAAGAAGACAACCCACGCGAATAAGACCCCCGTGGCTATAATCTCCGATATCGAGGGCCACATACGAAAAGACAAACAACCCCCCATGAATAAAAATTTCCCTCTCCTCAAACCCGCATTTACATGACAGAGTTGATAGCCCGGATCGGCTTCCCGGATAGTCCAGATATAATGTTAAAATAGCTAGAGGAGTGCTGGTGTAAATGAGCGGGGGTAGCCAAGCCTGGACAAAGGCGCCGGGCTTAAGACCTGATGAAAGCTGGTCAGATTACTGGTTGGAGACCCGGTCCCGTAGGGGTTCGCGGGTTCGAATCCCGCCCCCCGCATACTTATCGTCTTTTCACGTTATGTTTGCGAGGATCTCGTCTAGGGGGGCTTTGGCGGCGCATACATACGTGTCCGCTCCACCATAATAGAGGTAGACAATGCCATCTCTAACGATCGCGCCGCATGGGAAGACGACGTTTCTCACATATCCCTCCTTCTCATAGGCCTCACTCGGCTCTATTAGCGGGAAGAGCGTTCTCCCGATGACCTTCTCCGGCCTCCTCAAGTCTAGGAGAAATGCTCCAACCCGGTATACGTTGTCATGTGAGACGCCATGGTAGAAGACTAGCCAACCCTTTCGGGTCTTTATTGGAGGGGCTGCAAGGCCGACCTTCTTACCATCCCACATCCCAGGCCTCGGCGGGAGAAGCGTGATGCTTAGAAGCTCCTCGGTCCTCACATCCTCCAGAGAATCAATGTAATCGTAGCCGATGTTTATTCCCATGGCCCTGTGTATGAAGAAGTATTTGCCGTCAATCTTCTCCGGGACTATGCAAGCATCCTTATCATCTACTCCAGGCGGGGAGATTATCCGCGGCCTAGACCAGGCATCCCAATTCCTGCTGAGAAAATCATCCACGGATATGGAGGTTACTGCGACCTTTGGGGGATGGACGTTATCGTATGCCGTGTAGAACATGTAGAGCCTATCCCCCAGCCTAATCACCCTCGGATCCTCGCATCCGGAGTGACCCGGCGTGAGCTTCATCTCAAAGCTCTCCCTCGGGACATAGATCGGCTCTTCAAGCCTCTCAACGATGTTAAATCCATCCTCGCTTACCGCGAGCCCTATCGTGGAAGTCTTATCCCTCGATAATGCCCTGTACAGTATGTATATCCTGCCCTCGAGCTCTATCGCTGCCGGGTTGAATGTCGCTAAGCTCTCCCACTCATGCTTAGGGTCGGGCTTTATTATCGGGTTCCATGGACACCTCTTAAAGACCTCTTTCATACCATCCATCGCCATGAGCACATCCCTTATCTTAACCGTTGCGAGACAGCACGTGGTATCAGCAGCCCCATAATATACCCTGAGAGTATCCCTCTGCTTCAAGACCGATGTAGGGAAGACGACGTTCGGCACATTACCATACTTCTCATAAAACTCTTCAGGGACCATTAACGGATACCTCGTCCTCCTCAGAACCCTCCTAGGATCCTTCAAGTCCAGTAGAAGAGCCTCAACACCGAAGATCCTATCCTCCAGCCTTGGTGAAAAATAGTTCTGAATATAGGAGTATATCAGTAGCCATCCCTGCTTAAGCCTCACCGGTGGCGCTCCAACCTCGATGTGATCAAGCTTAGATCTCCTAGGATCCGGGCTCAGCGTATAAGCCATGAAGTTGTTATACCATTCATCCATCTCTTGGAGCCATTTTGATGGATCATCCCCGAGCGGCGCGACAGCAATATATGCCGGGGGCTTATCCGTATGCACCGTCAATATTGCCATGAGCTTTCCATCTATCCTCTCTGGGAAGAGCGCCATCGCCTTGGCGTTGAATGACGTCACTAGGTACTTTGCCTCAACCCTCTCCAAATCACGGCTGATAGCTACACCAACTCTGATGCCCTCAGCTCTCGGCGGCAGCGTCGAGATTGCCGTGTAGAAAATATAATACCTCCCGTCGATGTAGGTGGCTCTCGGGTCCTCGCATCCAAAAAGCTCCCAATCCTCCTCCGGGGATATGAATATCCGCCTATCATAGAAGTGAATTCCATCCCTGCTCCTAGCGATGCCTATAGAGCTATAACTTGACCCCTGCTTCTTTAGGAGGTCGGATGATGAGAGAGCCCGGTAGAGCATGTAATAGTACTTGCCACGCTTAACAACTGATGGGTTGAAAACCGCGTAAGCCTCCCAGGAATGCTCCCTTATAGGTGATAAAATGGGATTCCAGAGGCACCTTCTCATGATCTGAGTAGGGAGAAATGACCGCGGCGTTATATGTATTACACATGAACCTCGAAGATGGAATATGTGAGAGTAATACTCGGGAATCTATGTAAGGGTAATACTTAATTATGTAACGGTAATACGCTATCGTAGGGGAAGTAAAAGTGCCTGTTACTTCTCCATTTAAGCCTAGAGCTAGAGAGGGACTAGGCGAAAAAGCTTATGAGCGTGAGAGGGAGGTTCCCAGCCCTCAAATCCCCGTGAAAAATCCTTGGAAGGAGGTTTTCACAAAGTCGCCCTCTAATCCCATAATTAGGCCTAACCCGGATAATCACTGGGAGGCTTATCAGACATTTAACCCAGGCGCGATAATTCTTAGCGGGAGAATCCATATAGTGTATCGGGCTCTGGGGGTTGACTGGATATCGCGCTTCGGCTACGCCTCATCAAGCGATGGAGTCGCGATTGATGAGAGGCTTCCCTATCCAATATATCAGAGTAGCGTGGATGCGAATGTATTCTCGGTCTCGATCTCCGGCGGCGGCTTCGGCGGGTGTGAGGATCCTAGGCTGGTCGCAATAGATGATGTCGTCTACATGACCTATAACATATTCGACTCCAAGGGGTTGAGGGTCGGGCTAACATCAATACGCGTTGAAGATTTTCTCGGTAAGAATTGGAGGTGGAGTGAGGAGAGGGTAATATCTGATCCCAGCAAGATCAATAAGAACTTCGTGCTCTTCCCCGAGAGGATAGATGGGCGATACGCGATCCTCCATAGTATCTCGCCCAGAGTCCAGATAGCATACCTCGATGACCTGAGATTCGACGGCTATATCGAGAGTCATTATGAGGCCTGCTCATATCCAAGTGGATGGGAGCTTGTGGTAAAGGGGGCTGGGGGGCCGCCGATAAAGACGAGCGAGGGATGGCTCCTATTCTACCATGGGCTGGGCAAGAATGATCCTTGGAAATACAAGATAGGGCTCATGCTATTGGACTTGGATAGGCCGGAGAGGATACTGCATAGGGCTAGAAACCCCGTTATAGAGGCCGATCAATGGTATGAGTATGATGGGTTTAAGCCCGGGATAACATATACGTGCGGGGCTGTTTTAAGGGGTGGGGAGCTGCTCGTCTATTATGGCGCTGCTGATAAATATGTGTGCATGGCTAGGGCTCCCTTAGACCTAGTTCTGGACACGTTAAAGAGATATGGCGTGCATCCGGGCTAATGGTCGAACTTACACCCCCGCCACCAGCACATGATTAATAATATTAGGATGTGAGAGGTATTTTTCCAGCATGTCCCAAGTCATTGTCTCTCACGAGGATCTTCGTAAATTCACTCGCGAGTGCTTTCTCAGGGCAGGCGTTCCCGAGCAGGATGCAGATATTATAGCTGATCATCTTGTTCTCGCAAACCTTAGGGGCGTTGACTCTCATGGTGTTATCAGGATACCATATTATCTCGAGGGTGTTGAGAGGGGTTATGTTAGGCCTGAGAGCGAGTTTAGGATTTTGAGAGAGAATCCTGTGCTGGCGCTCGTTGATGGTGGGGGCGGCCTCGGTATACCAGTCGCCGCCAAGGCCACGGAGCTAGCAATCCAGAAGGCTAGGAACATGGGTGTTGCGGTTATCTGTGTGAGGAATCTCGGCCATATTGGCATGCTCGCATATTATACGCTTAAGGTGGCTGAGGCTGGGATGATGGGGCTCGCGGCCGCTAACTCCCCAGCGCGGGTCGCTCCATGGGGAGGCTCAAAGCCATTATTCGGGACCAATCCCATTAGCTTTAGCATCCCGTCAGCTGGTAGGCCCGTGATCTTTGATATGGCGATATCCAAGATCGCGGATTTCAAGATTAGGATGGCCCTAATGCGCGGGGATAGGTTGCAGGAGGGTATAGCGCTGAGCCCGGATGGTAGGCCAACCACGAGCCCAGAGGAGGCTATACGCGGAGCGCTACTCCCCTTTGGAGAGCATAAGGGTTATGCGATCTCCCTAATGGTCGAGGCGCTCTCAGCGCTTCTGGGGGGCGCGCCGCTCAGCGTGGATGTGATAAGACATGCATCAACTCAGGGAGGGTTCTTCATTATGGCCCTAAGTGTATCGGCCTTTCGGGATTATGCCGAGTATCTAGCGGATCTGGAGAGACTTATAGAGCTTATCAAGTCCTGCCCACCCGCACATGGCTTCGAGGAAGTCCTGCTACCGGGTGAGCTTGAGGAGAGGATTCGCGAGAAGAGGCTTAGGGACGGCATACCGATAGATCATTCTACTTGGAGCATGCTTGTCGAGGTTGCGAGGAGGCTGGGCGTCGAGCTTCCTAGGATTAAGAGCTAGCCTCCTCCTTCGACGTTCTAACTTTTCTCTCGATGAGCCTGAGCCTTAGCGTGATATAGGCTATCGCAGTGGTTATTATTGCTAGGATGTAGTAGCCCGCGCCCAAGGCCATTCCTATCGAGGATGTAACCCATAGAGATGCCGCCGTCGTTATGCCAACAATCCTCTCCCTAGTCTGAATTATTGTCCCAGCACCGATGAAGCCTATCCCGGCGACAATGTAGGAGGCAACCCTAGCTGGATCCCCGCCCGGAAACGCCGTTATCGAGAGAATTGTGAACAGGCATGAGCCGAGCGAGACGAGTATATGCGTCCTCAGGCCGGCTGGCTTATCCACCTGCTCGCGCTCATAGCCCAGAACGCCACCTAAGGCGAATGCCGCTACAAGCCTGATCACTAGCTCCAGCTCGGGCACCATAGCCACGCGCTTATGGGGTGTGATCGCTATATTAATACTGAGCCGCGGCTTCACAGCTCGGATGAAAGCCTGTTCAGCGTCTCCATCACGCTGGATAAGACCTGCTTCACGCGGGAGATCCTATCCTCATAACCCTTCAGCCTAGACTCATACTCGGAGATCCTCGACTCATATTCGGAGATTCTTGATTGGTATTCTGAGATCCTTGACTCGTATTCGGAGATCCTTGCCTTGAGAGAGTCTAGCTCAGATTGGAGCTTGGAGATCTTCTCGGCCTCAACGCCCTCGCCGAGGGGCGCATACTTCTCCTTGAAGAGCTCCGTCGGCAGCTGTATCTTCACCCCCTCTCTCAGGAACCTCTCGTATGTCTCTCGGACGATCTGGCCCGCCTTCGTCTTACCTTGAAGATGGTTTCTTATCGTGGCCTCGGTTCTCCCGAGCTCCTCAGCTATCTGCGGGATGGACATCTTGGCCTTTTCCCTCGCGAGAGCCGCCGCTGCAACAGCCAAGCTATCAATCCAAGTCAACCTCTCCCTCGGGTTCTCGAGCTCCTCCAAGACCCTTGGGCTGAAAATGCTGGCGATCAGTAGCGCCGACTCGAGCTTGTGTATCTGCTCCCTCCCAATCGGCGTTAATGGTATCTCCTCACTCTCGCTCAATCTCCCTCACCTCCTTCAAAACCTCCGCCGCCTTCACAATTATACCTTTATCCGTTATCTCGAAGGGATGCCTCCTCATAGAGTGCGCAGTCCCCCTCATCTTCCAGACTATCAGGCTTCTCTTCAGCTCCCCACGTATCTCGTCGAGATCGAGCCTCACGATTCCGTCAACTGCATGCTCTACTCCGGGCCCGCCGAAGCCTCGCTCAGTCACGCTGACCTGTGAGACTAGGATTGAGGTGCAGCCCAGCCCCGATAAGACCCTCTTCAGCTGGAGAACCATGCCCCTCGCCATGACCGGCTTGGTTATGTAGAGCGTTGTGACCGAGTCGACGACGACGCGCTCAGCCTTAACCTCCCTAATCGCCGTCCTCAAAACATCGATTAGCATCTGGAAGTCATCCGGCGCCCTGACAACATATCTCTCCCTCTTGGCAGCCTCGCCTATCCCGGCCGTGAATGCGTCAACTATCGCAAATCTCCCCTCTTCCTCATACTCCGAGACATCCCAGCCGAACTGCGACATCGCTATCCTCACGGCCACCGGGTGCTCCTCCAGCGCGACGAGTATGCCGGGCTCTCCGCGCCTAAGCCCATTATACAGATACTGGTATCCGAAGATAGACTTCCCAGTCCCAGGGCCCCCCGAAAGCAGGACGACATTCCTCTTCGGTATCCCGCCACTCAATATCTCATCAAACCCAGGTATCCCGGTTATAACCCTCTCAACCATAAGCTCCCAGAAAATTATATCCCCCTCGCCGCATAAATGCCTTTCCATATCTTTAAGCCATCAGCTAATCCAAATAAGTAATGGGGGATGATTGATCCTCAGGGAGGCGGTGTTATCTCGAACGTCTTTGGATCAGCGTATGAATAATACCATAGGATTGTTTCACCATTGCTTAGGACGTATTTGTCGCATGCTGATCCGCCATGAGCCCATCCGAGGTTCGTCCACATCCACCAGGTCCAGTATCTCGATTGCTCGATGGATTGTTCTACACCATTTATCGCCTTCACATATAACCCCATTGTGCCGTAGGATTCCGCGTCAACCTTCCATCCAGCCTCCAGCATGGCGTCATAGAGCGTCAGCCCCCGAGTCCCATTAAACCAAACCCGGGTACCATTCCCATAGTCTATGCCGAGGTTTATGATCGCCTTCGATCTCTCAAGCCTCGAGGTAAGATCCGTGTACTGGTAATAGTAGTAGCCGAGTAGGAGTGATGCGGCGATCGCCCAGCATAGGATGCATATCGCGGCTAAGGCCCATCTATTTCTCAGAGACGCCATGATATCATCCCCCTATAACTCCTCTCCAAGACCGTGATCAGCGGAATGGAGCAGATTCCGAAGAGGGCTGCATTGCTCATTTCATGGATTATCGCGAAGGGTATGCCGGCGATCAGCGCCGCAATGATCGGGACGTTGAACGTCAGGGCGAAGGCGATATTCGTGATTAGGTCGTAGATGAGGGTTAGTAGGAAGCCCATGGCGCCAAATAGCATGCTCAGCCCAGCCCTATTGCCGGAGGTGCTCACTATTGATAAAGACTTACCGAGGAGGCCTCCCGCGACGCCGTACATCGACTCGGATAACATGGTCGCGATCCAGATCTGGGGCACGAATCCATAGGGATTCAGCACGCCGTAAACGGCCCAGACGAGGATGCCAACGGAGGCGCCGATCAGGGGGCCGAAGACGAAGCCGCTCACGAAAACAAGAAGATCCATGATCTTGAAATTCGCAACCCCTATCAGGGCATAATTTGAGCCCAAGCATGCGGCCACCGTAACTGCTATTAGGCTGACCTTTTTGCTCTCGAACATGTTGGATGGATAATCCATCCAATTCATAAATCTTATCCTTACCCGCCTCCCAAAATATTACCAAAGGTCTAAGCGATGCCCCAGCATTTATCAGCTCGGGGATGAAGAGACCCTCGATTGCTGATCGTGATGTGATGAGCTGGGGGAATGCTTTCAGACCCGGTCAGGCCTGAACATTTTGAGGAGGGCTCTTCGAGCGTTCTCATCGTTCCGGCGCATGAGGACTATTACCTCATCTGGGCTTGATGCATTGATCGCGCCCTCGCGGATCATCGTCGAGAACAATACTCTCAGGAGGGCCTCCGCCCCCTCCCCAAATACCGCTCTGAAGGCGTTGTAAAGCCTGTTAGGATTCTCGTAAAACACTTGGTAGGGGCTCTCGCCGAGAACCTTCCTCAACTGATACTCAAGTGCCACAAGCCCTGTATTACCCAATAATCTTAGGAGCCATTGCTTCAGAAGCCTCTCAACATAATCCCTAGATGAGTTCTCACCGACCACCTCATCAGCCCTAAAACATGGTCATTCCCATAAGATTTAGTGTTTTCACATGTTGGCCACACGCCTTGTAAGCGGCCTAAATTACAATAATAAGGAGCATATTCGGCTCCAAGTGCCCGCCGATAGACGTTATTGCCGGATGAATGTTAAAAATCTACGGGGAGCATTGTTTTCTTGAATCTTGTTCTTGAGGGTGGCATGGGGCTGATGGGGCTTAAGCTCCTCTGCTTAATTCTCTTAAGCACAATCATTTTAGGAGCAGTTCTTGGAGCATCTTTAGAACTTGAGACAATCAGCATGCTCCCATCCCTGAAAGCAGCCTCCTCGAGAGCGATCATTATTGCGAAGACGATCTTTCAGGCTATCCGCCACCTAGGGCTCGACGACGCTCAGACATTGACCCTATCACCAGGCATAGGGATATTCGCCAACAACGCCCTCACAACCATACTCATACTCTTCTCGCCGATACCAATCCTACTGGCCAAGCCATTCTCGGATAAGCATCTATCCAAGCTCCATTATGAGCATGGAATCCGGCTCTTCAAGCCAATAGGATGCTATCGCTAATCCTGCCATCATATGCGCTAGGCCTACAATTCTACATGATTGGAGGAGCCCTCGCGCTTCATGGCTTAGACGTGGCCGCATTAACAATTTCTAGCGATCGAGACAGCTACAGTATCATTCTCATGTATCCTTGCTCTCCTGCCAGGCCTCTCAAGAAACCCTTTCCAGTATCTCGGGAAATATGCCAGAGCGCTTAAGCTCGCCATGCCAGCGATATTGGCATGTCTTCTCGCTGCCGCGATCCTCGAGTCCCATCAACTACTCCTATTGGCCAGCTGACGGGGAAATGCGCGGAATATGGTTAAAGTTAAATATGTCTCGTGATGCCGTGGCGGGAGAATGGGGCTTTACGGGAAGCTTGAGGAGCTGTGGCGGGAAAAGCCTGAGGAGCTCCGAGCCCTAATGAGGCAGAGGCTAATCAGGTGGCGGAGGGAGCCCGCGGTAGTCAGGATTAGGAAGCCCCTCAGGCTGGATAGGGCTAGAAAGCTCGGCTACAAGGCGAAGCAGGGATTCATAGTGCTCCGGGTCAGGGTTAGAAGGGGCGGGTTCCAGAAGCCTAGACCAAGATCAGGCAGAAGGCCGAAAGCCCTCGGAGTCGTAAAACATAAAGTGAATGTCTCAATGAAGGAGGAGGCGATCCAGCGCGCAAAGAAGAAGTACCCGAACCTCTACCCGCTCGGAGCCTACTGGATCGCCGAGGACGGCTTATACAAGTGGTATGAGGTCATAATGGTTGATCCGCATCACCCGGCAATACTAAATGATGAGGAGCTTCGGCTTCCCGATCCCCTCCTGAGAAGGATTAAAAAGAAATTGGAGAAAAAGAAGCAAGAGAAGTAGGGAGCTATTACTCAACCTTTATCACGCCGACTGGGCATCCGTCAGCGGCGCTCTTAACATCATTCAACAGGTTATTAGATGCTTCTCCAACAGCTGGATCTCCGCCAACCCTATACTTCTCGACTATCTGGCTCTTACCATCATCGGGGTTTTGCTCGAAGAACTCGGGGACGAGGGCCC
>JAJPCT020000007.1 GCA_021323375.2 Candidatus Wolframiiraptor gerlachensis
TCTGCTGCTAGAGAGTTTAGCCAACTATCAAAGGTGGATCTCCAAAAGTTCAGCATTTTCATTCTGCCTTTTAAAACCCTGCCTTTCGGAGTTATTATCTCAACTCTAGAAAGCTCATTTTTGCATAGTTTTTCACGCGGTATCTTTTTGCCGATAAGCTTCTCAAAATATTCAAACTGGATTCCAGAACAGGGTTTATTCCTTGGGGTCTTAAACTTCTCAATTAATAATGTTTTGAGGCCGCTTTTTGCGGCAAACTTTGCTGCAATAGAGCCAGCTATGCCACCACCCACGACCACTACATCGTATTCTTCCACGTCAATCACCTCTTTAGCTTACCCTCTCCTTCCATTAACTTCGGCATAAACCTTTATGCTTTTCATGTTTTATTGGTAGTGGCCCTTATATGTTACTCGAGATATCTTGCTTCGGCTTATAATCAGCGCCTTGATCCGACTGTTTGAAGCTTTACTCCACGCTTATCCCGAATATCATGGAGAATATTCTTCCTATCATGTATGTCGCGGCTGCTGATCCGAATCCTGCTAGCATCATCTCGAGGATTTTTCTCTTGAGTGGCAGGTTCGCTGAGATGGCGATTATGAATCCTATTATTGCGAGGGCGGCTCCAGCCGCCGCTATCGAGAGCAGTAGGGATGCTAGTATCGGGAGGCCGAGCAGGTAGGGTGTTATGGGTATGAGCGAGCTTATGAAGTATGCTATGCCCGTATATAGCCCGGCGGAGACCGGCTTTTCTATCGCCTCCTCCCTCAGCCCATGCTCCTCCTCCGCTATCGTCCTCGCTAGCAGGCTCGGGTCTTGGACTATCTCTCCTGCTATGAGGTCGGCAGCCTCCTCCCGATATCCCTTCTTAGCCATGAGCGATCTTATCCTATTCATGAAGAGCTGGGATGCGTATTTGGCCGCCAGCCTGACCCTCTCTAAGACCCCCTCATGGACTTGCTTCTGGGATTTCGTGGCGGCATATGCCCCGATCCCCATGGAGAGGGAGCCAGCTATCGCGACGACCAGCCCGCTTAGACCCACTATGAATGGGTCTCCATATGCTCCCGCGAGGCCCGCCGTGACCGAGAGTGTCTCCACTAGGCCATCATTCATTCCGAGGACCATGTCCCTGACATGGTTTAGGAGCTCGGTGAATCGCGACTCCTCCTCGGCGAGCTCATGCTCGTGCAGCAGCTCCTCGGCAAGTATCTCCTCCAATTTTTCCCTCTCATCCTCGGCCATATCCGGGTGCTCAAGCATCATGGCATACATCGTAATCGCATCACGCTCGCCGCTCTCCATTATCTTGAAGGCGAGCGCAAGGCCTAGAACCCTGATTAGGAAGGCGTGAAACCTCACCTTGAGAGGGCTTACCCGTATTCTATATTCTGCTCCCCGCCTCTCTAGGAAGCTTCTCCAGAAGCTTAGGTGTTTTCGTTCCATCTCAGCTATCTTTAGGAGCTTTCTCCGGGTATTCTCATCCCGGCTCAGCTTGGCGGCCGTAGAGTATATCTCTATAGCGAGAGCCTCATCGGCTAAGACCTCCTCAGCTAGGGAAATTAGGCTTGATGAGGTGCTCATGACGTGCTGCGAGCAAGTAATCATTCTGGCGTATAAGTGCATTTCCATTTTCCTAGGCATCCCCCACAATATTCAGCGCGGTATAGATTGTTGCGAGCGTTGAGGGCGCGGCGAGCTCCGTGGATAATGTTATCCCGGGCGCTAGGTCAAGGACTAGGCTTGCGATCCTGTAGACGCCCTTTGGTATGCCCTCCCTTGATCCTATGAGGAGGTTTACCCGGCCGCCTCTCGAGAATAGCTCCCTTAGCTTTGGTAGAGCATCTCTTATCTGGAGGCCCTCGGGCTCGAGAACTACCATTGGCTCCTCCCTCCTCTCCCTCACGAGCTGATATAGATCCTGCACTAGGACCCGGACCTTCTCGATGCTCCGCGCATAGGTCTTCTTCTGGACCGCGTATCTGCTTTCGATCCCCTCTCTTACCCCGGCTATGAATGCCTCCAGCTCGAAGGCATTGACCGGCTTATTAGGCGCGATGACAAGCTCCCCAACCTCATATGCTTGGACCGCTCGCCCTATCCTCCTACCAATCTCCCTCGCGCCCTCAATCGAGCCTAGATACGGCATCTGGACGATCGAGATCCTGTTGAATATCCTGAAGCTCGGCCTCTTCTCCGGCGTCATCTTCCTCCATTCACGCTCACCCCTCACAACACCTATCGCAGCCCTCTCGAGGATTATCTCCACATGAATCACCACATCCGGGTTCTCGAGGTCAACTCTCGCTCCAGTCTCTGCCTGGACGGCCGCTCCAACCCTCACATTCACGTCGAAGCTCGTGAAATCATGCCTGCCCCTTCTCACTGTTCTAATGGCAAAGCTATCATCCTCCTTGATCATATTCCTTGCGAGGCCGACCGCGGCCTCAACGATCCTATTGAGATCAGCCTCGACCACCGCGTCAACCTTTATCACCGACTCCGCTTCAGGGATCTCCCTTAATATCAGCTCCTTGAGGATCTCGGCATCATGGCATGATTCGACTATCACGAGGCCCTTCAGCCCGCCTGGGCGCGCTCTAACCTCAGCGCCTGGATCGAGCTCCATTATCCTCGCGGCCACAACATTCTCCAAGTCTAGCGGCGTCTTCACTATAAGTCTCAAAATCTCGAGCCCCCCGAGGGAAGATCGTGTCACGAGCCTAGATAAAGCATGATCTAGGGGCGCAAAAAGGATATAGGTATCCGCACCCGAGAAGATAAGGTGACTTATGGGATGAGCCGGGATCAGTTGATAGGGGCGGCGATAATGCTCTGCGCAATCGCTGGCATAATAATCTACGGCTGGATAATGTTCTTCACAGCATGGGATATAATACTCCTCAAGATAACAGGCTTCATAGCGATCGCTGGAGTCCTTGGGATACTAGCATGGATAGGATACACACTCGCAACAACCCCGCCCCCCAAGCCGATCGAGGAGATAGAAAAGGAGCTTGAGAAAGAGCTTAAGGAGATGGAGGCAAAAGAGGGAGCATCAGGAGGCGAGTAAGCTCCCGATACCCTCACACCCGCTTTCCCGAACTCTTGTTCAAATGTAGATTGATGTGAGAGGGAAGATGTTGTGGCGCCCTGGCCGGGATTTGAACCCGGGTCACGGGCTCGACAGGCCCGTATACTAACCGGACTATACTACCAGGGCAGCGCCATTTACTATCTATCTGCCTTTACTACCCCCGTTTTTATTTAAGCCTTATCTTCACCTTTCTCATGTCTACATTGTCAGTTTGGGATAAAAGGAAGTAGGGGGTGTATGCTGGCCAGCGAGCCATCGTAGCCGGCCCGGCGGGCAGGGCCTCAAACCACCGTGGATCCATGAGCCATGGATACACAGCAGGCTGGTAGTATCACCACTGGCCACCAGCTTTTACTGCCCGCCGGACAGCATACATTGCTTTTGCCGCTGCCATGCCCTCTTCAAAATTTTTAGAATTCTCAGCTGTAGCGTATAAAGGATCCTGTTTTGTGGTGTGTGATTTACGCCCTCAAAAAGCCTCACTCACTTCACATCACCCCCTCGAGCAGATCCTTGAGTTCATCGCATAGCGCCCTCATCATAGATTCTCTAATATGCTGGGCATAAGCCTTGACGAGATCCTCGAGCATAAACATCCCAGCCAAGACCTTGGCAACCATATTCACAGCATCCCCCAACATGACCCCCTTCTTTCTTTGTTGAGGACTATTCCGAAAATGGGGCCATTATGATAAGGGTGACTAGTTTGAAGCGGCTAGGCTGAGGCTACATGAGAAAAGTCCATAAAAAGTTATTCAAGGAAGATGAGTCCTCTGAAAGATCCTATACTATCGCTGTTGAGGGGGCTAAGGAGGGTCTCAGAGGGAAAAGAAGACGGATAGTCCAAGTGATATGCCTGAAAATAATGATTACAGTAGAGAGAATAGCGATATTAAGTATAGTATTTCTAGATTCCTATATTCTTTAATGAGTATGTTATGTGTTATGTGGAAAGGTATATGAAAAGCCGGATTTTCACTATCTATGAACTGGATACCAAGGCTTCAAGATAATTTGCTGATCAGCTCTTTATCAACCTTGAGCTTGGATGGGATGAGAGCTGGAAAAGGACGTAAGATCGCTATAATTTAGTTTTTCAAGGGGTATTGTTTAGCAAAATTGCTTTTAAGTGAGCCCGGGAGGGGATTTGAACCCCTGTAGAGCGGGTCACCGCGCTTGGGGCGGGTCTGCAGCCCGCCGCCTGTACCACTCGGCCACCCGGGCTCTCGTCTCAATTTTCTTCTAGCAAGCCACTATTTTTAATATTTTCGCTGCTTTCTTGGGCGGCATATTGTTTTTCGCGGAGTTTATTTTAAGGGGTGGGGCTGTGATTTTCGTGGGTGCGGGGTTGCTGAGGCGTAGGAGCCTTTTGAAGCTCTTGAGGGAGAGAAGAAGTATCCGAGTTTTCAAGAGGGCCCGTATGCCGGATGATGTCGCGAGGCTTATTGTTGAGGCGGGTGTTAGGGCTCCAAGCTACTTGCATCTCCAAGAATACTCGATAATAATTGTGGCCGATGAAAATCTTAGGGGTGAGGTTGCAAAGCTTTGCGAGGGCCAGAATGAGCTGATAATGAATGCTGCGGCGATCTTCCTAATATGCGCTGACTTGAATAGGCCCGCGAGGATGCTCAGCCTTCTCGGGCACCTGAATATCTTGAGGTCTAACAAGCATCCGGTCGAGTCGATCTTGGCCGTCTTTGACGCCGGCCTCGTGACGGCGTTCATGATTATGGCCGCTGAGATAATGGGCTATGGCTCAGCAATACTCTATCACCCGATAGTTTATCCAAGCGAGTTCGCGAGGCTCTTCCAACTCCCTCCAGGCGTTACACCTCTAATCCTCCTCTGTGTCGGTGAAAGGGGCGAGGCTCCCCCACTTAGGCCAAGGCTCCCCCTAGACCTAGTCTTCTTCAGGAACTTCTATCGGGAAGCTGGGAACGAGGATCTCAAGAAGCATTTGAAGGAGCTCGATGAGGCGATGAGGAGAGAGGATTACGTGAGGAAGTATGCTGGCCTCGACATGGATTATCTCGAGTATCTCAAGCTCATGACAACGTTTAATGATGAGACGAAGAAGACCTATGATGCTGTTGAGAGGTTCCTGAAGGAGAACTTGATGAGATTTTAGCATTCTTGGGAAGGTTAATTTAGCCTCGTGGTTATGGGTTTACGGCATGGAGGAGGCGGTCAGGGTTCTAGCCGAGTATGCTGAGCTCGTCAATGAGGTGCTCGAGAAATATATCCCGAGAAGAGTTGATGAGAGGTGGCTTAGCCGGATTCTCGGAGCCCCCGAGTATGCCTATGAAGTTGAGTCCCTGAATAAGGGGGTTTTCGAGCCGTTCTGGGATCTTGCTGATCGGGGTGGCAAGAGGTGGAGGCCTGCCCTGATGCTCATGATCTATGAGGCTCTTGGAGGAGATCCTAGGGAGATCGCGCCGCTGACCGTGATCCCCGAGGCGATTCATAACGGGACCCTAGCGGTTGATGATGTTGAGGATGGTAGTGAGTTTAGGAGGGGAAAACCATGCATACATAGGATCTATGGCGAGGATATAGCGATAAACATGGGCAACACGATGTATTATCTCCCGCTCCTAGTATTGGATGAGGTTGCGATCCCGGATGAGAAGAAGCTGAGGATACTTGAGGAGTATGTGAGGACTATGATCAAGTTGAGCTTCGGGCAGGCCATGGATATCGCGTGGCACAGGGGGCTCGTGAAGGAGGTAAATGAGAGCCAGTATCTCCAGATGACATTATTCAAGACAGGTGCTCTAGCGGGGTTTGCGGCCAGGATAGCCGCGATAATGGCTGACGCGCCCGAGGAGAGGGCGAGGATGATCCAGAGGTTCGCGGAGCTGATAGCCGTCGCATTTCAGATACAGGATGATATCCTCAATCTCGTCGGCGATGAGGCGAAGTATGGGAAGGAGATAGGTGGCGATATAACGGAGGGTAAGAGGACGTTGATGGTCATCCACGCGCTCAGGAATCTTCCAGCCAATGAGGCTGAAAGGCTCAGGCAAATACTCGATATGAGAACGAGCGATAAGCGCCTGATCATGAATGCGATACAGCTGATAAAGAAGGCCGGGAGCATAGATTACGCAAGAGGGGTCTCGGAGAAGCTCGCGATAGAGGCTCTGGAGATCCTGAGAAGATGCCTGCCCGAGTCGGAGAGCAGGAGGAAACTTGAGATCCTCGCGGAGTTCCTGATAAGGAGGGAGTTCTAGGGGCTGGGAAGATTTATTCCCGGATTAAGCTAGCTTATTCTCATGAGCTCTGAGGTGAGGTTTGAGGTAGTTGAGGTCAAGATCCCAGAGGGCTGTAATGTCATCTTCGGGATAAGCCATTTCATCAAGACCGTCGAGGATATTTACGAGGCCTTCGTGAACACTGTTCCCGGCGCGAGGTTTGGGCTAGCGTTCGCCGAGGCGAGCGGCCCATGCCTGATAAGGCATGAGGGGACGGATGAGGAGCTTAGGAAGCTCGCCGCCGAGACTCTTCTCAGGATAGGATGCGGCCACACATTCATCGTCTTCATGCGGGGCATGTATCCGATTAACGTCATGGAGAGGCTCAAGTCTGTCCCCGAGGTCTGCACGATACTCGCGGCCACAGCCAACCCGCTCCAGATAATCGTCGCCGAGACGAGCCAGGGAAGAGGGGTCGTCGCCGTCATCGATGGCTATAAGCCGAAGGGAATAGAGACCGAGAAGGACATCAAGGAGAGGAGGGAGTTCCTCAGGAAGATAGGCTACAAGTTTTAGCGCTGCTCCCCGCAACCCCTCTTCCTTAAATAGAGTTCCGGGGGAGTCATCCTCGTGCATGAGTGGGCTTTAGCCGAGGCAGTAGTATCAACGATCTCGAGGATAGCTTCTGAAAAGGGCTTGGGAGAAGTCATAGAAGTGACTATTAGGATCGGCGAGCTCCAGCAAATAGACCTAGATGCCTTCAAGTTCGCTCTAGAGCAGCTTAGCAGCCAATACTCCATACGCGCCAAGTTCGAGTTTAGGGAGGAGAGGGCAGAGTTCAGGTGCAGGGTCTGCGGCGAGACCTGGCCCTTTAAGAAGGAGGATCTCGGTCCAGATATCAGCGAAGCGATCCATGTAATACCGGAGGTTGCTCATGCTTTTCTCAGATGCCCGAGATGCGGCAGCCCCGACTTCGAGGTTGTTAGAGGTAGAGGGATCTGGATCGAGAGCATAAGGGGAGGGGGATAATGATGCTGGATCCTAGGCTGAGCGTGATCGAGGATAGGCTTAAGGGCGTCGACAGGATAATAGCCGTCTCGAGCGGCAAGGGCGGGGTTGGAAAGAGCCTGATAGCCGCCACCACCGCACTACTACTCTCGGAAAGGGGGCTTCGCGCCGGGCTACTCGACCTAGACTTCACAAACCCCTCCAGCAACGTAATCCTAGGAGTGAGCGCCGCCCATCCAATCGAGGATAAAGGCATGATACCACCCGAGATTCATGGCGTCAAGTATATGTCGATAACATTCTTCTCGGGTGAGGAGGTGATGCCGCTTAGGGGCGGAGATGCGACAAACGCGTTCATCGAGGTGCTGGCCCTAACCAGATGGGGTAACTTAGACTATCTCATAGTGGATACTCCGCCGGGCCTCGGGGACATACTACTAGACCTGCTCAAACTAATCAGGAGACTAATGTTCCTCGTGGTTACCACGCCCTCTAGGCTCTCTCTAGAGACTGTGAGAAAGCTCCTAGCCCTGCTTAGAGGCGTCCGAGCCCCGGTGATAGGCGTCATTGAGAACATGCTCACAGATATATCAATTTCTGTGAAGGGCGAGGTGGAGAGGATCGGGGCCAGGTTCCTCGGATCATTACCATTCGACCCAAGAGTTGATGGGGTGCTTGGCAACCCGAAAAAGCTCCTAGAAACCAAGTTCGCCGAGAAGCTCTCAGAGATACTCGATCAGGCTTTGAAGATCACTTAAGCCTGCCTATCGGTATCAGGGGCTTCGTCCCGAAGAGCCTATTATGCTCCTTCATAATACACCTATTCCACACGACGATTATGTTATTTCTCCTAAGCATCTCGGCCGCCTCGCGATTATAAATCCCCTCCTGCATCCAGAAAACCTTGGGCCTAAACCTCATTAAGAGGGCGTGCTCCGCGACCCATGGAATATCGCTCGAGGGCCTAAAGACATTCACCACATCAACTGGAGTCTCGATCTCTAGCAGAGACCTATACGCCTTTAGGCCAAGAATGCTCTCAACATTCGGGTTTACCGGGATAACCTCATAGCCCTGCCTCATAAGGAACTTCGGGACAAAATGCGACGGCTTCGAGGGATCACGTGAGAAACCGACAACCGCTATCCTCCTAGCCTCGGATAGAATCCTCCTAAGCTCCTCATCACTCAAACCATCTGATGGAATGATCTCCGGCATCCAGCCTCTATCTCAATATATGACCCTGTTATTAAACCATTACATGCTTCGGGAGATTTTAGGGGATGGATGTGGGGCCGCTGGGATCTGTTCCGGCCCCTCGGCCGATTGAACCCAGGACCTCGCGGGCCCGAGCCGCGAATCATAGCCAAGCTAGACCACGGCCCCAGCGATTGAAAGATAATGCTATCCGTATTTAGGGTTAACCATGACCTGTTTATAGGTTTTGGAGCTTGTATGGTTGAGGCCTGCTACTTTATGTTCCCTCGATTCTCGGGGCTATGAGGTATTCTAGCTTGCCGGATGGTATTGGGAAGCCGAGTTTTATCGGCTTATTCGTAGTTAGCTCCATGACCATCTCGTCGCTGAGCGCTGAGCCTGCCTTCACGATCTTCTCAAGATAGTTTATGCTGAAGTGTGCCCAGACCTCCTTATCCGTCACTATTTCGTATATTGCGGCCCCATGTCTCGAGAATCTTATCTGGGCTCCGCCGAGTTCCCCCTTCGCAGAGAGGACAACCTCATCCGGGCTTATTGTGATCTTCACGTAGTCGCTGAGAGCCTTGCAATCCCTTATGGCATCCTTCACCGCTGCTGAGCTTATCCTAGCCTTCGCGTCGAATGTGAGCTTGGGGGTAACGCTTCTAGCCTCAACGGTCTCAAGCGTGTTGAATGTGAAGATCCTCTGCTTGGAGCCGGTTGCATCTATGATTATTAGCTCGAGCTTCCTCTCGCCCTCGCTGTATGAGAGGGTTAGACTCTCGCCGCTCTTAACATGCTTTAATAGCTTCAGGAGCTCGGAGATGTTCACGGTTATCTGTAGCTCGCCGCCACACTCATACTCCTCGGCCGCCGAGCTCGAGAGCTCGAAGTCAACGAGGGATATATGGGCCGGATCCATGGCAACGAGCCTCATCCCATCAACCGTCACCTTGAATGTCCCTTCATCAGCGACAGCATTTATAGCCTTGAGTAAGTCTGAGAAGTAGTCGGCGCTCGGCAACTTCATCCTGAAGGACATGCCACTCCCTCGGATGGAGAAATGCCCTCGGGACGTAATTAAGCTTTGATTTTTACCGCCGGGCCGGCGAGCCGCCCGTTATACCCTGAAAATCGCTGAGGAGGCATTGGGCGAATATTGATATTGTTGTTAGGCGGGGGAATGATAGAGCTCGGATGAGTCTTAGATTTCAGCTCTCGGGCAGGATTGAGCTAAGCTCGGATGCGAGCGGCGCTATGCAGGAGATAAGGAAGGCGCTTGATGAGCTCGGGGAATTCCTCAAGAAGGGCGCGGAGAAGTATGGTGAGGAGTCTGCTGAGTTGATGGATTGGAGCGTTGAGGGGAATGTGCTCAGGGTCTCGATTAGATCCGGGAGAAGTCTTAGAGCGCATGATGCCCTTCTCAGGCTGAAGAACATCCTAGCTCAGAGGATCGGGCCTAAGAGGATTGGTGTTAGGCGCGTCTTAGTGGAGAGCTTAGAGGTGAGGATCAGCAGCGGCCATGTAGGGAGGCAGAGGGCGGAAGAACTCCTAGAGGAAATAGCGGAGGTGAGCGAGTCGAATGGGGACTTGATCCTCTCCTTCCACAACCTGACGGAGCACGATCTTAGGGATAGGGTTGTGGATAGGGCGATTAAGCTTGTCAGGGTCGAGGAGGCCCGTGTCGAGGGAGAAAAGCTTGCGCCATTCGGGACTGTTCTAAGGAAAGGTGCTGAGAAGCCGCATAAGCTAGAGATAGATGTCGCGGTCGAGGCGGAGAGGAGGGGGTGGGTGAAGAGGTATCCTGGCAGGGGCCAATGGATCTACATGCCCCCAATGGCAGCCCTCGTAAGAGCGATAATCCAGCTGCTTATAGATAGGATAGCGAAACCCCTCGGATTCGAGGAATGGATGTTCCCGAGGCTTGTGCCGATGGAGGTCTACAAGAAGCTCACAACGTATATAGAGCATCTACCCGATGGAGTCTTCTACGTATGTGTTCCGCCGAGGGATCCATCTGCCTTTGACGAGTTTAAGAGGGAGTTTAAGCTGAGGAGGGAGCTTCGGACGGATCTTCTGAAGAATATCCTCGGCGAGCCCGAGTATATTATGGAGGCGATCCAGTGCACGGCATTTTACCAGTTCTTTAGCGGGGAGATTGTCAGGCTCGAGGATCTACCGGTTAAGGCTTACGAGGTCATGGGCGGATGGACTTGGAGGAATGAGGCCGGGGGCGTTGAGGGCCTAGTGAGGACAAATGAGTTCCTCAGGATGGAGATGGTCTTTCTCGGAGCACCGGATCAGGTGATAGAATTGAGAAACAAAGTGACTGACCTGACGATAGAGGTTCTTGAGAAGGATCTGGATATGGAGTGGAGGCTGGTTGCGGGAGCCCCATTCTACCTCTCATCCCAAGAGGCGTCAAAGAGATTAATAGACATCTCACATATAAACAGAATACCGACACTTGATGTCGAGGTCTACTTGCCATATCGAGGCTCGAGAGAGGAGGCTGAATGGCTTGAGATAACCGCGGCCAGCGTTCACAGAGACTTCTACGTGAGGAACTTTAGGATAAAGGAGGCTAGGGGTCGGGAGATCTGGACTGGCTGCGTCGGTCATGGGATAAGCAGGTGGGCCGCCGGATTCCTAGCAAGACATGGATTCGATTTTGATGAATGGCCGGACTCGATAAAGAGCATAATCAAGAGGCTGCCACAGTCGCCGAAAACCATTACATGATCATGCGATCCATGTCTCAGAAAAAACGCGCCAGCCCTCAATAATCGGGGGTGATGCATGCCATGAAGCTCATGATACGGGGGATATATTCGACAGCCCTCATACAGCTCCTCCTCTCTAATGGCTTCACGATAACAAGGCCCACTAAATCCCAGTTGGAGAGGTTCGGCGTATCATCGCGAGATCCACCGGATGCCGAGATTGTTGACTCAACATCGGATCGAAACTGTGTTGATATAAGAGGTTCCTCAGATGTCGTAGAGTCTGTGATTAGGGTGCTGCGAAGAAGTTTTGCCGACCTAATAGTTCTAAGGGTTAAGGATCTGGGCTGCCTACTAGGCGTGAGGATAGGCTTTCCGAATGATGCGAAGCTCAAGTTGGATGAGCTGAGGTCGATGGTCGCGTATACAGTCCCATATCATCACTATTGTAGGGCTGGTGGTGAGGGGTTATCCAGCATGGTGACCATAGCTGAGAATCTTGTTGAGAGGGGGGTTGTCCCGGCTGAGGAGATGTCTAAAAATTTTCGTGAGCAGGTCCTAGGTATCTCGCCTAGAATCGGGTCTATGATAAAGATTATTCACGTGAAGCCCGATGGGAGGAGGATAATCCTCGGCCGTGGGAAGGTTGTCGGGAAGATGGATGGATCGATCAAGTTAATGAGGAGGATAATGGGGTTTGGGGTCTATGATGGGCTCGGGGTTGAGAAGTGTCCGGGAGACTACGCGATAACGGAGGCTTCCATGTTCCGGCCATGGATGAAGACCAGCTACTATAGTATCTCGGGCACGCTCAAGGGCTGCTACTATAACGTCTCGACTCCAGTCTCCATATATCCAGACCATATACACTACTTTGACCTCGAGCTTGATGTAGTTGTTAAGCCGGGCTCAGGTCCCGAGATTATTGATGCTGATGGGCTGGAGAAAGCCGTCCAGGAGAATAGGATAAGCGAGGAGCTTAAGAAGACGGCATTCAGGATCGCTGAGGAGATTGCCTCGAAGCAGCCTTAACCAGCCTAGCATACCAGAGCTCACTCGCTTCAATCCTCCAACCAGACCTTATTAGCGATTTAACCACGAGATATGCTGGGACTATGCTTAATGGGACGTGAAGAATGTTGAAGAATGCCGTGAATATCATGGTCATTGTCAGGGCGGCGAGAGTGTCTGAAATCTCCAGGCCGAGGAAGGCTGAGATGCTCGCGGCGGCAAACTCCAGGAACCCGGGAAACATGTAGACTAGCACGATATAGTTGAAAACGCTCATCACGGCCACCCTGATCGCGCATCCGAGAACCCCGCCTATGAGGAGGCCTGTTCTCGGCGAGGCTCTTATCCTGAAGCCTGCCCAGAGGCCAATTAGCGTCGAGAGCACCGCGGCGAACTTCATGGCGGGGCCTAGCGGGCTGAAAGATCCGACAAGAAGCAGGATAAGCCAGTAGGCGATGGAGGAGAGCATGCCAGCCCATGGACCTAGAAGCAGTAAGGCGAGGAAGACAGGTATCTCGGCCAAGTCGAACCTTAGATAGGGGATTACCGGGTAGGGGAATGATAGGGGTAGGGCTGCTAGGAGCGCAGCTAGGCTCGCCAAGCAGCTAGCTGAGGCCACCAGCTTAATCGCCCTCACATTCATCGTTTACGGGGGCTCTGGCTAGACTAATAAGTTTTGAGTAACTACTCAAAAACAGGTAATTAGCCTAGGACCCCTGTGAAATAGTCCTTCCAAGCCTGCTCATAGTCCTCCGGAGACCCTATATCGACCCAATAGCCGTTGAATGGATAAGCGTAGAGTCTCCCTCTTTCTATGAGCGCGGGGAATATATGCTCTTCTAGCGAACAGTAGGTTAATGCTGGAATATATTCTAGGATCTCCGGCTCGAAGACGTATATCCCGGCGTTAACGAGGCCTGGGACAGGCTGTTTCGGCTTCTCCCGGAAGGCTATAACCCTGCCATCCTCATCTAGCGATACTAGGCCGAATCTACTGGCATCCTCTACCTTGGCTAGCGCCATCGTGGCAATAGCATTCTTCTCCTCATGAAATCTCAGGAGGCTCCCAATATTCAGCCCATCAAACAATATATCTCCATAGACTACTAGAAACCTGCCATTAAGTTTGTCCTCCGCATTCTTAATGGCTCCAGCGGTCCCGAGGGGTATCTTCTCCACGGAATAGTCTATTCTAACACCGAGCAGGCTGCCATCCCCAAAATATCTTATGATGTGCTCGCTAAGGTGGCTGACCGCTAGGATGAAATAGTTGAAGCCCTGGTCCCTGAATTTACATATTATATGCTCTAGTAGGGGCTTATAGCCAACGGGCATCATCGCCTTCGGGATGCTCTTACTTAAAGGCCCCATACCCACGCCAAGCCCCCCACATAGGATCAGGCATTTCATGGACTCGCGGATGAGCTTCTCCCGGACAGCCTCAATTATGAAGGATGTCCGCCGCCTAGCAGGTATCCTGCTGCTAAGCTGTCTCCAAAGGTCCTCCGGAAATTCTATTGAAGTTCTATGCTTTCTCATTTCGCTAGAATAATGTGGAGCCATTTACATATAACGTTTATGTAAAGCTCCTCCCCTAAAAGCATTCCCTATGACTACATGGGGCTAAGATTAATTAAGATATGGTTAATAGGCCCCGGAAAAATCTTGTAACCGCGGGTGTTTAAGACATGTTAAGGGTTGGCATTAATGGTATGGGAAGGATTGGGCGGCTATTTGCGCGGGCAGCCCTCCAGCACCCGGAGCATGGCAGGAGCTTCGAGATCGTGGCCTTCAACGAGATCGCCGATAACAAGACAACCGCCTTCCTGCTGAAATACGACTCCGTCCATAAGAAGTGGGATAGGAGGATTGAGGCGACGGAGAAGGGTATAGTAGTGGATGGCAGAGAACTCTTGGGATTCCATGAACCGGATCCCGCGAAGATCCCATGGGATAAGGCTGAGGTTGATCTCGTGGTCGAGGCTACTGGGAGATTCACCGATAGGGAGAAGGCGGCCCTCCACCTCAGAGATGGCGTGAAGAAAGTCTTGGTCTCGGCGCCATCAAAGAACGCGGATGTAACAATAGTGCCGGGCGTAAACGATGAGATGCTGGATGTGAAGAAGCATCACGTCATCTCAGGAGCATCATGCACGACGAACTGCCTCGCGCCCATGGTCAAGGTCCTGCTGGATAACTTCGGGATAAAGAAGGGGTTCATGACAACAGTCCACGCCTATACGAATGATCAAAGGGTCCTCGACCTATTCCATGAAGATCTTCGGAGAGCTAGGGCCGCAGCCCTCTCCATAATCCCGACAACAACCGGCGCTGCAAAAGCGCTCCACCTAGTGATCCCCGAGGTTAAGGGGAAGCTCCACGGCATAGCATTGCGAGTCCCAGTTCCAGACGGCTCAATAACAGACCTAGTAGCACTACTCGAGCGCGAGGTGACTGTTGAAGAGGTGAAGAACGCCTATAAGAGGGCCGCTGAAGGCAGGATGAAGGGCATACTCGAGTATACGGAGGACCCAATAGTCTCGGTCGACATCATCGGAAACCCAGCGTCATGTATCATCGATGGGCAGAATATAATGGTCCTCGGGGATAGGAGCGACATAGCCAAGGTCCTAGGATGGTATGATAACGAGTGGGGCTACAGTAACAGGCTCGTAGACATAATTCTCTTAATCAACAAGCAGCTCTAAGCGCCCCTTCCAACAATCTATTTTTTCTACAATCTACTGGCTCGGGATAGGAGCTCCGGCAGCTTTTCATAGTCTTCCGGATCCATTCTCCAGCCCATGCCCCCGAGGAGCTCATCCAGGTGATCCTTCCTCATAGTCTTCGCTATCGCTATGACATTATCATGCCGTATAACCCAGTTTATCAGTATCTGCGCCGGCGTCCTGCCATATCTTCTTCCAAGCTCCTCTAAGACGCTTTTATAAGAGCTCTTCAAGAGCGCGCCCTTCCCAAGAGGCCTATACGCTATAATCGTTATGCCATTTTTCCTGCAGAAGGGCAGTATTTCCTCCTCAATGAGCCTATCCAAGGGATTGTAGAGAACCTGGTTCGAGACTATATCGTATTTTGAGAGATAGCCCATCGCCTCCTCCAATTCCTTAACGTTGAAGTTGCTAACACCGATAAACCTGACCTTGCCCTCATCGACCAGCTTCTCCATCGCCTTCATAGTCTCCCTCAATGGTATGAACGGGTTTGGGAAATGTATCTGGTATAGGTCGACATAGTTTACCCTCAG
This sequence comes from Candidatus Wolframiiraptor gerlachensis, assembly GCA_021323375.2. GTDB lineage: Archaea > Thermoproteota > Nitrososphaeria_A > Caldarchaeales > Wolframiiraptoraceae > Wolframiiraptor > Wolframiiraptor gerlachensis. Next base: position 15,499 of record JAJPCT020000007.1, read on the forward strand.
CCTATCAAGGCTCCTGTCAAGGGCCTCGAACACGTCCTTGAACCTCAAGTTATAGGGCCATACCTTCGTCGCTATGAAGACCTTCTCCCTCGGGAGCTCTCTGACTGCCTCCCCCACAAGCTCCTCACAGTGGCCAGCACCATACATCTCGGCCGTATCGATAAGCTTTAGGCCCCTCCTAACAGCATACCTGATCACCTCTATCGCTTCCTCGTCTCTCGAGTAGTCCGGATAATCCCGCCCACCTATCTCCCAAGTCCCAAGCCCTAGAGCAGGGAGATAGACATCGGTCTTTCCAAGCCTCCTGAACTCCATAGCCATGATGTTTCCCCTCGGGTTGAAAAGCCTTCCCCACTACAGGATCAACATGAGGCTAATGGTTTTTAACCCTCCTGGAGGTAATGTTCCCTCGGTGAGCTGAGGTGCGCCTAGCTTTCAAGACCTTGGATGACATAGATGTTCATGGCAAGACTGTGATTGTGAGAGTTGATCTGAACTCCCCGATAGATCCGCAGACTGGGAGGATTCAGGATAATGAGAGGATTCAGGCGCATGCGGAGACTATTAGGGAGCTATCGGATAAGGGTGCCAAGGTCGTTGTTCTAGCTCATCAGGGGAGGAAGGGTGACCCGGACTTTCTCCCGCTGGAGCAGCATGCAGAGCTCCTCTCAAAGCATGTTGGCAAGCCCGTGAAATATGTCCCGGATCTAGTAGGGGAGATGGCGGAGCAGGCGATTAAGAACCTTAGGAACGGCGAGATACTGCTCCTCGAGAATGTCAGGATTCTTGATGAGGAGACTAAGGAGGCGAGCCCTGAGGAGCATGCTAAGGGCGTGCTGGTCTCAAGGCTGTCTAAGCTCGCGGACTTATTCGTTCTTGATGCTTTCTCGGCGGCTCATAGGGCGCATGCCTCGATAGTCGGGTTTGCCGCGGTCCTCCCGGTCGTGGCTGGCAGGGTCATGGAGAGGGAGCTCAAGGCCCTTAGCGAGATCCTCGAAAAGCGGAGCAGCATAATCCTCTTCATGGGGGGAAATAAGCCCGATGACTGCATAAAGGTTGTCGAGGCGCTTCTGAATAGGGGTAGGCCAGAGATCAAGATGCTCCTCTCCGCTGGCATTCTTGGCCAACTCTTCCTAGCCGCCGAGGGAAGAGATCTCGGGGAGCCCAGCATGGCATATATCAGGAAAAAGGGCTTTGAGCCTCTCATAGGCAAGGTCAAGGATCTGGCGGCCAGGCTTAGAGACCGGTTGAAGAAGCCTATCGATGTAGCTTATGAGCGCAATGGAGGGCGCGAGGAGATAAGGGTTGAGAAGCTACCAGCCCTAGGTCCGATAATGGATATAGGCAGCGAGACCGCATCCATGTACGCGGATATAATCAGGTCGGCGGGCAAGGATGATGCCATAATAGTCAAGGGGCCCGCGGGAGCATATGAGCATGAGAACTTCAGGAAGGGGACCGCGGAGATATATAAGGCTCTAGCGAGCTCAAAGGCCTTCACGCTAATTGGCGGAGGCGATTCATCGACGGCGATAAGCCTCGTCGGGCTTAAGGTGGAGGACTTCTCATACGTCAGCCTCGCGGGCGGGGCCTTAATACACTACCTATCCGGAGGCAAAATGCCGGGCGTCGAGATGCTAATGCGCGGCTAAACACGTTTCAATCCCAGATCCCCCAAACATTTTTTCACGTTTATATTATTCCCGGAGCCAGCTGCTTGGGAATGGTTTCTAGGAAGATCCCTCGAACAATGTCTACTCAGCATCCTGATAACGTCTCATCGCCGAGCTGGGTTAGCGGCGAGGTTATCCAGGGTGAGGATGAGGTTCATGAGGCCTACTTCGCATATAGCCAGCTTGGATGCATGGAGGTCATGTGGGATGCTGAGGGAAAGGATGTGGATACCCGCGTCATCAGGAAGCTGCTGAGCAAGTATGGCGACTTCTTCAGGGAGCACGTCATAGGCGAGGACATATTTTTGACATACCGCGTCCCGAACCCAAACATAGAGTCCGTTGAGAGGAAGATCCTATTCGAGTCGCTAGTGAATATCCCGGTAGCATACGATATCGCCTCCACGTTCTATGGGAGGGAGGTGGCGCCATTCTTCGAGGTCATCCTACCCCTGACGACATGCGCTGAGGATCTGCTGAAGCTTAAGGGCTTCTATGAGAGGGCTATAGCGGGCATCGGAGATGTCAGGATATGTGGAGATACTAGGGTCTCGGATTGGGTTGGCGAGTTCAAGCCAAAGTCCATCGAGGTTATCCCCCTCATCGAGGACATGGAGAGCATGCTCAACGTTGATTGTATAATCAAGCCTTATATTTCAATGGTCAGGCCGAGGTATCTCCGGGTGTTTCTGGCGCGATCTGACCCCGCGTTAAACTATGGGCTCACATGCGCCGTGATCCTATGTAAGCTCGCATCATCGAGGTTGAGGAAAATTGAGGAGGATACAGGCATCGAGATCTACCCGATAATCGGCGCCGGGACCATGCCGTTTAGGGGTCACCTAAACCCAGATAACATCCATAACTTCCTAGATGAGTATAGGGGCGTCCACACGGTCACGATACAATCCGCCATGAAATATGACTACCCCATCGAACTCGTGAGAGAATCTATCCGCATCTTGAATGAGAGGCTTCCATGCGGCGAGCCTAGGCTGATTGAACCACATGAGGAGGAGTTGTTGAGGAGGATCTTGGCCAAGTTTGCTAGGGGATATCAGAGGACGATCGAGTCCCTTGCACCCCTCATAAACCACGTGGCCAGATATGTTCCGCCGAGGAGGGCTAGAAAACTCCACATAGGCCTCTTCGGCTATAGCCGCAGCGTTGGAAGAGTGTCGCTTCCAAGAGCTATACCCTTCGCGGCCGCGCTCTATACTCTCGGGATACCCCCGGAGTTCATCGGCTTCAAGGCGCTTCTCGACTTGAGTGAGGAGGAGTGGGATGCCTTGAGGGAGAATTACCGCAACTTAGAGCATGACTTAGCTGTCGCGGCTGGATTCCTCTCATGGAGCAACATCAACATGCTGGCCGAGATGTGCGATCGGCTGGCCGGGCTGGCTGGCATGAGCGTGGAGGAGCTGCGCAGCGCCATAGGAGAGATAATCATGGACTTGAGCATCGTCGAGGAGAAGCTTGGTATAAAGGCCGGGCCTAGGACGCTGACCCAGAGGCGGTATGAGAACGCTGTAAACGACTTCTTAGCCGCCCTCCTCGAGCAGGAGCATGAGGAGGCTAGGAGAAGGCTTATAGACGCGGCTAGGATAAGACGCTGCCTAGGCTAGGGCTCGAGAATACTAGGAGCCTTAGAGATATAACATGGCTCACCAACATATCTATGGATGGCTGAGCTATGGTATTTCGCTTATGGGTGGTCGATGGATAAGTCTCTCATGAGGAAGTGTATTGGCGACTGGCTTGATGTGAGGCGCGCTACCCTGAAGGGCTTCGAGATAGTTTTCAACGCTTATTCTCCAGCTTGGAGGGGCGGCATCGCAAACCTTAGGGAGAGTGAGGGCGCAAGGATAATCGGCGTCGCATATAAGATAACATCTGATCAACTTGTGAAGCTGGATGCTTTTGAAGGAGTCCCATCGAGGGCCAGCAGGAGAATGGTCTTGATTGAGGTTGAGGGCATTGGCGAGGTCAAGGCGATAACCCACGTCGCCGCAAACCCAAGAGACGGGTTTGTCCAGCCCTCCAAGGAATACCTCTCAGCCATGCATCGCGGGATTAAGCAACACGATATCCCAGATGAGATGATAAAGATTATCCAGAGGGCTGCGGGGAGGCGGCCCTAGGAGAGGAAAGATAAAATCATCGTAAGGACGCTTTTACTAGGAGCTGGCGATGCGGGGATGAGCGACTTTCACATAGTCTTTGAGTTTCTCCATATAGTACGGGCTCATGGCTACCTTGGTGCGCTACTCATAGCGTTCGCAGGCAGCCTAGTCCCATTCCTCCCGGTCCCATACCTGATACCTATAGTTCTCATGGCTAGGACATTGGATCCGTTTCTCCTCGGGATCGCCGCGGGTGTTGGAGGCTCCATGGGGAAGATTACATCATATCTACTCGGCAGGTTCGGGAGAAAGCTCCTCAGCGAGGAGAGAAGGAGAAAGACCGCGGCCCTCGGAAGAGCTATCGCGAAATACGAGATGCTAGCGGTGTTCCTCTTCGCGCTCACACCCCTCCCGGACGATATAGTCTATATCCCCGTCGGGCTCACCAGGCTGAGCATAGCGAAGTTCATGATCGCTAATATGCTCGGCAAGATAGTCCTCTCATGGATCGTCGCATATACTGGAAGATTCTACTTCGACCTCGCCACACTCTTCTTGGGAGAGGGTAATGGTCCCCTAGTAACGATATCAGCTATCATCGCCACGGTAGTGATAACTGTGATATTGCTGAGAGTAGATTGGGAGAAGGTAATCGAGAATGGTAGGAGAAATGGATTCTGGGCAGCATTCAAGGCACTACTCGAATCTGCATTCGGGTTTACAGGTATAAGACGTGGATCTCAAAGCTGAAAGACGTATATGCCGCATATTAGCTTGGCTACACATGGCGAGAACCTATAAGTGGCTAGGCGGGATAGGATATATCCTCAGCTTCATACCATATGCTGGCTTCATCTCCTCGATCCTCATTGCAATAGCTTGGATACTCATGGGCAGGGATACGCGGGAGAGGGTATTCACGATCCTAGGGGTGCTAATGCTCACGACATACGTCCTCGCCATAGCGCTCATCATCTGGCTGATCCTAAGCCTCCTACCCGCGGCATTTGCTGGCACGATGGCAATCACGCCCGAGACTATGACTATGCCTTGAAGGATGAGCCAGGCCTTCGGCCAACTCTTCGCCTGGCTATTAGGCGTGGTTGTAACCGGCCTCGTGCTAGTCGGCCTCGTGATCACGGTCTTCATACTAGATATAGTTGCTCACCTCAGGGCTGGGAAAACCTTCAACAACAAGTGGTTCAAGATCGCTGGATGGATGAGGATAATCCTAGCGATAGCAATAGTGGTCGCGATTCCGCTCACGGTGTTCTTGATAAGCTCAGCCGGCCCTAGTATGCTTCCATCAACACTCTTTGGACCCCCCTATGGCGCGATCCTGCCGCTCCTCCTCACGATCTTCTGGCCCATTCTCATAGTCCTTGTGATCGGCCTTCTCGCGACGATCTTCTCGATAATCGCGTTCTTCACGATCCCGGAAGAGGCTCCGCCAGCACAGCCATCAAGCTGACCATAAATGACAATAAACTTTAGATCCTGCGCTTAGCCCCATAATCTCGGTGCGGTAGTGTTGAGCGGCTGGGGTGGAATATCATCATCCGAGATGGCCGCGATCGATGAGAATGCGGAGTGGCTTGGGGTCCCGAGAATATTGCTGATGGAGAATGCCGGTGCCTGTGTTGCGAGAGTGGTCTACCAGTGGCTTGGAGGGGTTGCTGGCGCGAAGATCACAGTAGTCTGCGGGACTGGCAATAACGGGGGCGACGGCTTCGCTGCTGCAAGGCATCTCGCCGGCCTCGGGGCAGATGTTACGGTAATCCTCATCGGGGACCCCGATAGGATCAGGACCTTAGAGGCTAGGACGAATTTCGAGGCTGTTAAGACCATGCGCGAGTCGATAAAGCTCTTCATCGTTCGAGACATGGAGGATTTGGAAAGGGTTAGGCACGTGATCGAGGGGTCCGAGGTTGTTGTCGACGCGATATTCGGCACTGGTGTTAGGGGGCGGATTGCCGAGCCCTGGAGATCGGCGATACAGCTCATAAACTCCTTGAGGGCGCTCAAGGTTGCGGTGGATATACCATCGGGTCTGAACCCTGACACCGGTGAGGCTGAGGACGTGTGTGTCAACGCTGACGTGACCGTGACATTTCATAGGCCGAAGCTAGGCCTGCCGGCGGCCGCGGACCATTGCGGTGAGCTCATTATCGCGCCTATTGGGATACCACCGGAGGCGGAGATAGTGATGGGGCCTGGGAACCTCAGGCAAGCCCTAAGAATGATGAGGGACCATGTGGGGGAGATAGTCTTGCTCGAGCCGCTGCCCGACGAAGCGATAAAGCTGATAAGTATGCTGGGGGCCGAACCTAAAATCGGCGAGTCGCGTGAGGGCTACGTAGTTTATGCCGGCAGGAAGATTGATCTGCTCAAGGATCTAAAAGGAGGCTACTCGTGGGCCATGGTACTTGGGATGACATCCGGCCCGAGGCTCATCTCGATAATCGGCGAGAAGGAGGCATCCCGGCTCGGGATAAACATGAACATGGAGCTGCGCGGAAGATACGAGGCCTATTCTAGGAGGGCCTCGGAACTCGAGAACATAGTCTACATCATGGGAAGAAGCTTGGATTTACTGCTCGGTGATTCCAAGTGGAGGCTAGGCTGGGCTGGTAGGCCGCTTAATGACCAAGGCTTAAACACCCTGATCGCCACGACACTAGCGCTCCTCGCAAGAGGGGTCAATGGGTTCGACGCCGCCTCGGCAGCAGGATACCTAGCAGGAATAGCAACAGGCTCCGGGTACGACGCCGCTATTAGCGAGCTGAGAAGAATTATGGAAGATTAGCTAACCTTCCTCTTACACAGCATATGGGAAAATTAGAGGTTTCAGGCTCTTAAGCGAGAGCTGATTACGGCGTTCTAGCGTGCCGAATCGCTATTATTATTGCCACGATTACTATTGCTATGATGGCTGTGATGATTATGACGAGCATGAAGGGGGTTATCTCGAAAACTGTGGTCGCCTGACTTGTTGCCGGCGTCGTTATGCTCTGCGGCATGGTTGGCTGCGTCATGGCACCCGTCTCGGTCTTTATCATCGGCGTCCTGCTCACCATGGACTCCACGGTGATCGTCTTTGTCACGGTGCTCCCCGGGATCGTGATAGTTCTTGTCACGGTCATGTCGGGATTGCTTATCGTCGTCACTATCGTCTGTCCTTTCTCCTCATGCGTCATGGTATAAGTCTCGCCCGGTATAATTGTTGCTTTCGTAGTGGTTAGGGGACCCGTGATAAGGGGCTCCGGAAGTGTCATAACGGTCTCGCTCACGGTATACCCGGGCATTGCTATGTGAATTGTCATCGGCTCGCTTGCCTCGAACCTGTTTATCATTGTGACGGTTATGGCCTTGCAATATTCCATTATCTCCCCATAGACGAGGACTGGCATGCTGATGACAGTTCTGATTGGCTCCATCTCTATCGTGGTTAAGACCTCGATATCCTCTAACCCTGTCCTAGTCTCGGTCGTTCCTCCCTCGACTTGCGTAATCGTCGTTTCATATGTCGCCACTGGGATAACATATGTCGTCGTTATTCCCGGAATGGTTGCCCTTGGGATTGTGATCTCCGTGACGGGCTCGCCTCTAATGATCATTATGCATTCCTGATCCGGCCTCATCTCGATGTAGATGAGCTTGTAGCCGCCATGGACTATCGTGGCGACGCCCGTCGTCCCGGGCACCACCGATGTTTCTGTCGTCGTTGATGGGGGGGTAGGTTATAACGGTCGTCGTGATCGTGGTAATCTGCTGGGCCAAGCCGATTGACAAGACACCTAACACTAGAATTACTATCGCGATATGCGATAAGAACCTGTTATTCACTCTTCAGCCTCCTTTGATCGTCATATCATGGAAATGACTGATTTAAGTATTCCGAGCGATGCCTATTGCTGGCCAAAGGGCTGCTGGAGCCGACGCACGACCTCCTCGGGCTTGGGATCCACGTGATAGCTTAATCTCGGGCTTTAGGCCTTATTATACTGGGTTGCCATCGGAGGTGAGCAGGCTTAGGACTGGCGTTAAGGGGATTGACGATCTTATCGAGGGAGGGATACCTGAGGGGTTCTTGGTGGCTGTGACCGGCGAGCCGGGATGTGGCAAGACCATCTTCTCAATTCATTTTATAAATCAGGGGATACTTGATGGTGATAAGTGCATTTACATAACAACTGAGGAGAGTAGGGAGTCGATTATGAGGCAGGCCTCGCAGTTCGGGATGGACTTCGAGAAGGCTATGGAGGATGGTAAACTGATAATAGTTGACGCGCTGATGGGGAGGGAGGATAAGTGGAGCCTGAAGTCCCTTGACATGGAGGCGCTTGTCGAGAAGATAATCGAAGCGAAGAAGGAGCTGGGATATGGGAGGGCCAGGATCGCAATAGACTCGCTCTCAGCCTTCTGGCTTGATAGGCCCGCGATGGCGAGAAGGTACAGCTACTACCTTAAGAAGGTCTTGTCAAAGTGGAACTTCACGATCCTCGCCGTGAGCCAGTATGCTATAACGACTGCTGAGAGCTTTGGATGGGGTATAGAGCATATAGCAGATGGCATAATCAGGTTTAGGAGGGCGCTGAGGGGTGGGGAGCTGAAGAGATTCGTGATAATCGAGAAGATGAGACAGACGAATCACAGCAGATACCTGCATGAGATCGATATAAGACCCGGCGTCGGTCTCATGGTCTTGGGAAGGGTTGAGAGAAGAGTAGAGAACTACAAGCTCCCGCCGGATGTGATGAGGAGGATAATCGAGGCAAAGCGGAGGGCGGAGGAGATCCTATGAATTGGAAGCATGTGAGAGAACATTACATGAGAGCCGAGGTTAGGAAGGAGATTGCTGAGTACTGCGCCGGGAAATGGGTTGCCATCCATTGCGAGGAGAGAGATAATGGAGTAAGGCCCATGATCAGGTATTGGAGCCGGGGCAGGCCCCTAACCATGAGATGCGAGGATGATATTGACAGAATCTTTGAGAGGTTTTCATCGATGAGACCTAGGGCTTTCTATGCAACGGCGCATATCTATGGGAGGCTGGTCTCGGTAGAGAACCTGGAGAGCCGGGAGAACATCATAAGATCCTCGCCGACTTGGGATATAGACTCGCGGAATGGTGATTGGAGGAAGGTTGTCAGGAAGGCTATGGAGATATTGGAGGCACTTGAGAAGCATGGTATCGTTAAGTCGGTCTTCTTCAAGTGGAGTGGGAGGGGCGCTCATGTCCATGTTCATCCGAGGACATTCAGCCCAGACCTCCTCCACAGGATCAACCCGCTTGACGTGGCGTACTCCGTGACCCAGTATATCGCTTGTAGGATAGAGCCCGAGGTTGGTGTCGTCGTCGAGAATAAGATTGATGTTCAAAGGGTCTTCACCGCTCCGCTCAGCCTGCATAGATCAGTTGATAGGGTGGCTGTCTGTGTTCCACCGGATGAGCTGGAGAGCTTCCACGTGGAGTGGGCCAGCCCAAGCGGATACAAGCACTTCCCGCATACCTGGCGCAGATATGAGGAGGGTGAGGGGGACGAGCTGGCTGAAAGAGCATACGCCACAGTCGGACCATATCTTGCTGGGCGAGCTAGGAGGAGACGCAAGCATAAGCCGCTTGATCAAGAGATCCTAGAGACTTTCAGGAGATTCAAGCTATAGTATTAGCTGGAGGATTAGGGCTAGAACATCGCCCACTAGGACATAGAAGATGAAGCCCGCGGTTATGGAGATGAGTAGTGGCAGGCCCGGCGTGATCCAGCAATCATCCCGCTGAATCTCCTCAAGCTCTAGGCCGAGGACGTTGAAGTTGAAGTATCTTCTCCCATCGCGCTCCGTCTCGAGGGGGAACCAGAACCTCCTCCGCCTAGCATTTCTCGATCTTATCCCGAAGAGCATTGCCGCAAGCTTTCTCATCCTCTTCTCATGCTCGAATCCCTCGAAGATCCCCTCCCCCCTAGCTAGGGCTATCAGGTTCCATGCGAGGAATATGGGAAGTATGAGGAGCGAGAATAGGAGACCATTCGAGAGAGATGCGAGCCCGGTGAATGGATGCATCTTGAATGGCGGGCTATAGATTGGGAGGCCTATGGATATAATCGCTATCGCCTTGGCATCAGCGCCGCCATAAAAGCCGAAGAAGTAGAAGGCAAAGGCAAGCCCAGCTGAGAGAGCTATCGAGATCAAGACTTGAATAAGCCTATCAAGGCTCCACCATGAGGCCATGTCTAAGCCGGTTAAGATCGCGCCAGCCGCCCCGCAGATCACCCAGACCCAGTCATCAACCTCCCTCGAAACCCAATCCTTGTAAGAGGCATAGAATAGGCCGGCCATTACCACACCTATCCTGATCGGCGTCAGAGGTTCCTCGAGCAAGCTCTAGCCCACCACCCTGTCAAACTGCTTCATAACCCGCGGGATCTCCTCAAGAAGATCCGTCGCTATTATGTGGAGACCCAACCTCTCTGCTGCCAGCTCACCAGCCTTCCCATTTATCCAAGCTGCTGAGGCCGCGGCCCTGAACGGCTCGACACCCCATGCGAGAAATGTCGCCACGATCCCGGATAATATGTCGCCCGTCCCACCCGTTGTCATGGCAGGCGTCCCGGTCTCATTCACAGCCACATCCATGCCATCCGAGATCACATCAACTCTACCCTTCAATAGGATCGTGACCTTATTCTTCCCAGCCTGCTCCATGACAACCTTAACCCGATCCTCAAGCCTGCTTGGCGCCTCAATGCCGAAAACCCGCTTAAACTCCCCAACATGAGGTGTTAAGACAACCCTGCCGCCGCTAACATGCTTTAGAATCCCAGGATAAAGGGCTCCAGCATCCAGCACCAAGCTCTTTCCAGCCGCGATCGCCTCCCTAGCCACGAGCTCTATCCCGGGCTCGCTCCCAGCCTCAAGCCCAGGCCCTATCACGATGGAATCAACCTTGGGAAGCACCTTCAGCACCCTCCTAGCCGCGCCCCTCGTAAGCTTCATGTCCGTCAGCGGTATCACTATCACCGCTGGCGAGAGCGCTCTGATAGGTGTCGCGATTTTCTCGGGAACCGCGATATATGCTAGGTCGACGCCGCATCTTAGGGCAGCCATAGCCGCGAGAAATGGAGCGCCATGATACATCCAGCTACCGCCGATAACTAGAACCACGCCATTCTCGCCCTTATGAGAATCAGCTCTCCTCGGCCTAACGCTCTCCCTAATAAAATCCTCATCCACAACTCTATACATTCCCTACTCCGGCGTGGAGATGTTTGGCTGGTATATTAGGCCGTCCACTGGAGCGAGATAAAATTTGGGGTGGGGAGAAAAATCCCCTTACTTCTTCTTTGCGGAGCCCTTCTTCGGCGCGATCCTTATCTCGATTGTACTGACGCTTCTCGGCCTACCGTCTTGGCCAACTCTGCCCTCCTCGGTCCCAATGCTGACGCTCTGGATCTCGGCGTCCTGCACGAACCTCCTTGTAACAACCTGAGCCACGTCCACGGCCTTGCTTATCGCCCTTCCACGAGCCTTCAGAACCACCGTCTTCCCCTCAGAGAGGGGCATCGTCGTCGCCAGAACATAATTCATCGTCGGCTTCCTCCCAATGAGGACAACAGCCTCGGATATCTCGCTCATTCAAGACCACCTGCGCGAGGCTAAAGTTATCACCGGAATATTAAAAACATTTCCCTCCCGAGTGGAAGGGGCAATTCTAGCCCGTTGTAAGGCTAAACGGCTTACCCTCTCTCAGAACCTTCTCGGGAATACGGGATCTCCAAGTCGCGAGGAATCTTAGGTCCTCGTTGCGGTCACGCAGATTATCCGGAAGCATTCTCGGGATCTCAGCTTCTATGGGATACCATCTGCCACATCCGCCGCAAAATAATATCCCATCAACTATCTCAAGCCGCCAGCAATCGGAGCAGGCTGGCTCGCCTTCCAGCTCGTCAAGCATCTTAGACGCGTAGCCGCAATAAATCTCGCACTTCACAGGATTTAGCTCAACCTCGATCCTCCGAGTCCTAAACACGTGAAGCTCTAGAGGGAAGTTTTTGCAGATCGGGCAGGCTAGTAAATCCATCAACCGATACTTCATCTCGGAAACCATTAATTATGTGGATTGCGCGAGTTAAGAAGTAATCGTTTCCCATAACCCTCAGGAACCCTTAAACATCTTATTAAGGCGAATTCCTGAACCCTAGGATCTCCATCAACCGGGGCTGGGACAGTCCTTCCAACATTCATCCTAGACTACTCCTACCACTTTATCTCCTTCTAGGATCATGGTCTCCCCAGTCCAGATACTCCTGACAAGGCTCCTGGTTTCCCTCATATTCTCGCTTAAATACGCTGAGCCCCCATACTCGTTAAAAGTTCTAATCGTAAAGATCCTAGAGTCGGGGTCATAAAGAACCGTAACTGCTACATATCCTCTGAAGCTCGGCTTGAACCTCCTCCTAAGCCCCTCTATCCGCCTAAAGCATTCCCCCGCATACCATCTCATAGCATCCTTAACAAACATGTCATCTATACGCCTCGGGATGCTCCTCTCGGCCTTTAATGTCGTTGATGGCGCCGCTGCTGGCGATGCTCGAGGGGTTATGTGGGTGGCCGAGGAGGGATTTATTCCAGCAACCTTCCATAAGGGAGGAGGGGGTTGAGGAGATTGCTGAAGGATATTGAGCAGAGGTATGGCGGCGCGTCCGCTGAGCTCGGCCCCGGAGCGCTCCAAGACCTTAAGAGGAACAATGTCTTCGAGTTCTGCCGGTTCTACGCTAGGTGGCTCGGATCACCATTGATGGAGAGGCTGAGGCATGAGATATATGAGCTGTTGGAGGAGGCCATAGTCTGGTGGGGTAGGCAGAGTATTCTCGACGTTGTAGGGAGGTGATTGATGGCTATGAGTAGGGCTGTTTTCGTTGATACTTCTAGGACTGCTAGGGGCGGCAAGAGGAGGAAGCCACATGTATGCTATGATGGCAAGAGGATATTCAAGATAAGTAAGCTGACAAAGCTCAAGGATTACGACGAGATATTCATTGATACATTATTCCCGGAGATCTACGACGAGATTCTGCAACTATTGAGAAGGGGGAATAAGGTATATTATTTAAAAGATTTGACCACATTGAAAAGGCTTAGAGAGCGAAACAATCTTAAGAAGAATGACGTTATTGATGCAACATTACTTTCACAAATTCCAAAGGATTGTTTTAGACAATTAACAGAAACAGATCTGTCGATTGATCTACTGATTAGAAAATATGAGTTGCTTACAAAGAGAATTGTGACTTTGAAGCACTGGGTTAATGATGGATGGAATTATGGATTAAGGGATGTTATAAAGCTTATGAAAAAGGATAAGAGAAGTGTTGCGAAGAAGATTATTGAAGCGGTTTCCAATAATGCAGTTTATAGGAAGGCTTGCGAGTTGTTTGGAATAAAGAGAAATAGCATTGAGCTAGCTATCTTAGTAGCAAAGCTACCTCTTCATTTACCGCTAGTGAGGCTAAGGGGATTACTAGGACTCTTCCCGGGCAGAAACAAGGGGAGATATGACCATGAACTAAGAAGACATGTTGGAAACTTTGCAGTTAATCTTTACTTGAATGCCAAAAGATTTCCGAATGTCTTGGATGAGGCTAAAGAGATTGTCAATAGTCTGCCCAACAACCAGGCAATATTCAGATTAGAGTTGCTAACCCTGAAGATTTTAAGGAAAGCCTATTTTGAGGCAATGAGGCCGCTGGCCGACGAGTAGTAAAAGCCATAAAGGCCAGTAAGGCTGGTTAAGAAAACCCAGCACGGATGGATCCATCCGTGTATGGCTGGGAAATTTTCCCTGCTGGCCTTTATGGCTACGAGGACTCGCCGGCCAGCCCTACCCCCACAACCCCCTTTTTCCTTTTAAGTTTAACCACGGTTATGATCCTTAGATATGTGAAGAATCTAAATGTCTGGTGTATGTACTCTAGTCCAAGACTATTAGATGCACATTGGTATCATGTTCCCTAGCCAATTATCATTATTTTGTTAAGGCACCTGTCCAAAGCCCTTAAAGTTACGAAGCTTACCATCGTCTCATCCAATGCTACAGCACTCTTTAAACTCCTTATTTTCCCCGCAATCGGCCGCGGAAACCATTTTTCCATGAAGGTTTTTATCGAGGATGAGGTTCAAGTTTGATGCTTGTCGGAAGCGATTGATCGTGAGGTTAGGGTGACGGCGAGGGCGTTTCTCCCGGTTGGGCTATCACTCGTGTTAAGCTGGTTCCTCACGCTACTTTCTAGGAGTATTGAGATGAGCTATCCTACCCCGATTATAACGCCGATCGAGGAGCCCGAGCCGACAGCACCTCCCACGGAAGCCTTCTCGACCCCGGCACCATACCTAAACATGATCATAGTCCTCGGGCTGATAACAGTCTCAAGCCTAGTAATGCTCCACCTTGCTAGGAGGCGGAAGAACTTATTCAAGATTCTCACGGGGATCCTCATCTGGCTAATCTCCTTTGGCGTAACCGTAATCTACCTGATCAACATTGCCATGGCATTCGACTGGACGCTCCTAAGATTCTGGCTTCCAGCCGGCGCCCTCACAGCCTCCCTCATCACATATATCATGCTCAAGGGTGAGGGTCTGATAGCATCAATACCCGCAGCATACATCGCGTCCGGGGCTGGAGCGACGATAGGCATGAGTATATCATACTGGACATTCATAGTCCTCCTACTGGGGATCTCGGCCTACGATGCATTCGCTGTTTATAAAGGCCACCTATCAACCCTGAGCAAGGAGGAGGCAATCTCCCTGAAAGGATTAACAGTCGAAGTTGATGACCTAGTTATAGGATTAGGCGACCTCTTCTTCTACTCCTTAACAGTCTCAGCGATCCTCCAATACATGGGGGTAGCGCCAGCAATCGCGGCGACAATCTCGATCCTAGTCGGCTACTCCATAACCCTGCTACTATTGAGGAAGAGGCGCATGCTCCCAGGCCTGCCGGTGCCACTCCTCCTGGCCATGGCCTCTGCGTTGGCCGTCAACCTCCTCCGCTAAATATTATCCCGTAGCATGTGGGGCTCTCTGCTTTAATATAGGCCCTTTATGCCGGGCTTAAAGAGGCCTTCGGGCCCTTATCCGTCAGATTAACGGGTTTTTGCCTAAATGATTATATTTTTGTCTATTTTTGATGCCGTAGCTTGGCATGCGGATGGAGGCGGAGGTATCGGCGCTGATCCCGAGTGTCGAGGAGATGACTATTGAGGGCTTTAAGGAGTCATTCAGGAGTATCTTGGAGCTTAAGCGGAGATGCGGTCTCCAGCCCTATCTTGATAATCCGCCGGATCTGCTTGAGCGCGCCAAGCTCTATGCCACGCACTATAAGAATGGCGCCCTCGGCTGGGCCTCGAATATCTGGCATAGATCCGAGGCGGGCTCAGCGGTAATAGAGAAGGATGAGGATCTAAAGTGGGAGCACAAGTTCCTGATGCGAAGGGTTCTCGAGCACCTCCTCGCCCAAGGCCCGCTCATTAAGGTGGATGGAATTTTGGGGAAACCCGGTAGCAGGGTTGAGCTAAGATGCAGGCTATACTGCGACCCGCAGTTCCCGGACATAGCATATAGGTGGAGCCAGCTAGCATTTCCGGGAGACCCCTCAAAGGAGCCGGATGTCGAGCTGATAGACATACCACATTACCTCGGCAATCCGGTGAATCCCGAGACAGGCCGCATGCTCATGGTCCTTAGATTCCCCAACCATGACTTCACGATAGTCACCTGCTCATCGTATCAGGGCGAGGTGAAGAAAGGGTTCCTATCACACTGGATACTCCATGTTTATAAGAGAGGCGGGATCGGAGAGCACGCAGCCCTCAGGGAATTCACGGTAAAGAGGAAGGATGGAGGCGAGAAGAGGATAATCCTCTGCATCTGGGGGCTCACGGGCTCTGGGAAATCGACCCACGGCTTCTACGTCTGGGATAAGGAGAACGTCGACATATATGTGAGGAAGTTTGGCGTGAATCCGCTCGACTATGTTAAGGATCAGGATATCAAGAATGATGATATAGTCGCGATATTCGAGGATAGGGTTATCGGCTCTGAGCGCGGCTCCTGGACGAAGACCGAGGATGTTGACCAGAGCCAAGTCGCTATATGGAGAGCCGCCATGTCCCCGAGAGCGCTTCACGAGAACACAGAGTTCGACGAGAATGGCAACCCATCTCTCGCCGGAAAGCTCTACCAATACTATGGCATGTTCAATAAGAATGCTAGATCCGTCTTCTTCCTCGAGGACACCGGATACTTTAGGGGCGATGTCGAGTCAAGCGGTCCGATGAACATGGCGATATTCCTCTCGCCCGGCTACTTCACGGATTATGCCTGGGTCAAGATAACGGACCCGGCCTTCGCCGCGAAGGTCCTCGCCGATGGCAGGACTGTCGGCCACCCGGCCCAATCCCGGGATGCTTATGGCGTCGTGTTTTCAACTAGGTATTGTAAGCCTTTCACAATGGGCATTCCCTCGACGATGCATGTTATCAGATTTTACCAGATATTGAGGAAGAGGCTGGAGCAGGGAGACCCAATCGAGGTCTACCAGTTCAATACGACCGGCAAGATAATCGCGGAGTATAAGTGGGTTAAGACAAAGCTTGGCAATGAGGAGACCGAGATCCCGCAGCCGATCTTCAAGCTAGCGCCCGACGGCACGATGAAGCCCGTTGGAGGAACATCGCCGACAATAGAGGAGACGGAGCTCTTCATACTCCAAGCAGCCCGTGGCGCGGTAGAATATGAGCCCCACCCAATCTGGGGTGAGAAGGTCTTAATCCCCGTCGAGGTTGAGGGGCTGCCCGAGGAGAGGCTTAAACAGCTATGGCCGACGACATATCTCTCGATGAGCGAGTTCAAGAGGCTGCTGGAGGCGCAAATAAAGCTCAGCAAATACTACCTAGATAAGGACTGCCCAGGCCTCCCACCCGAGATCTATAACGCAATGGACTTTTAAAAATGCATAAGTTTATTTTTCGATCCCCCTTCGGCCTCGAGTAGCTTGGCTACCACGTGCCTTAGGATGGTCTCCAGCTCCATGCTCAGCTTGTCGAACTCCCCAGATCCTCCCTCCCCGCTTATGTAGGCCGCCGGGTAAAGCTCTCCATCCAGCCTTATTCCAGCCCTCTCCGCTATCGTCTTTAAGGCCCTGTGCATGACCCTTATTATCTGATCCTCGGTCAGGGGCTTCGGCCTTATGCTGAGGTCCGCCAGCCTATACAGCTCCCGGAGATACTCGATCCCAAGGCTCTTGATGTCGTTATATCTGGACGTCCGGTGGCCCATCATGTATTCGATGTATTCGGCTGGAACCCCTCTGCTCGCGAGCCAGGTCCTGAAGTATTTTCTGAGGCTGTGGACCCTGACCTCATGCCTCTTCCCCTCCCCTATCCTGATGAGACCCGCCTTCGCATACAGCCGGTTGATGAGGCTGTAGACCGAGACCTCGGTTAAGGGCCTGGGGGGCCGATGCTCGGTCGCTATCAGGGGCGAATCGTCCGATATTATCTCCCCCCTCCGCCTCCTCTCCTCCAGGTAGAGCTTGAGGAACTCGACGGCCTCGCTCCCGATGAAGGTATCATAGTCGCCATACTTCCCCTTCGTGATCTCGCTCTCCACGTGGATGTGGATGGGGGTTATCCCCCTCTCGAGGTCGTGTTTGACATGTCGATACTTTAAGCGAACTAGGGTCGAGAGCCTGAAGCCCCCTAGGGCCAGCATCGATACGATCACCTTCTCCCTCAAATTCGCCACCTCCAGCAGCTTCTGAAGCTCTTCAGGTCTCGGGGTTCTATCTTGATATACAGTGATGTTCTTGAGGGGCTTATCGAACTTGAACTCCAGTCCATTGGTCTTGTAGAGGGCCTTGACGGCCTCTATGCATAGGATCAGGTAGCTCGGGCTAGCCCCCCTGGACTTGAGAGCCAGTAGGTAGTCCTCAAGCCTTTGCCTCAGCCATTCCGATGAGCTGCTGTCTATCGAGGCCTCGTGGATCAATTGGTCCGGCGTCTTTCCGAGATATTTTGAGAACTTGTAGAGGTGGTAGATGCGGTTCCAGAGGGTCTTCCTGCTCCCGGTTCGATAGAGGAGGTAATACTTAGCCATATTCAGGACCGTCTTATTCTCCAGGGCGAATGATAGACAGGCCGGCGTGGACATGCAGACGGATTGAATTATGTAGTCAACCAAGTACAGATCCTCATCCCTTAAATCTGCCGGGACCTCGACCTCGACGGGCTTCTTCAGGGTCCCGCCATCCTTCCTCCTGTAAACGATTATCCTCCTCTTCCCATCCCTAGGCTTGGTGATCAGGTATCCGATCTTCCCCTGCTCCTCCACGACCCTGTCGATCTCATCCCTCCTCACCCCTTCGAGAAGCTGCTTTGCCTTCTCCATACCCCCCTAGCGCCCCCTAACACTACAATTAGATCTCTTATAACTCTTACTTCTAAGAGAAAACTGATAAAGCCTAGAATAAGGCTTCTCATACCTAGAGATGGAAGAGGTGCTCGGTTTAACGAAGGTCTCACAGAACCTCCAGACCAGGATACCTAAGGACGTTGCTGAACTCCTCAAAGTCAAGGAGGGTGATCGAATACTGTGGGTTAAGGAAGGCGAGCGAATATATGTTAAGAAGGCCGAGATCAAGTAAGCTTCACCTCCTCGATCTCGACTATATCGCTCTTCAGGATGCAGATCCCAGTCGCGGGATGGATCCTCTCTTGGGGGGCATCTAGATCCCTAACCCAGAGGATCCAGACCGCGTGATCATCCTCGTCAAAGATCCACCCGAACGTCTCACGTAGGACGGGCTTCACCCTCACGGGATCAGAGTCTCTGAAGATCACATGATCCCAGAACTTTACCCGAGCCAGCTTACCCTTTCTCAAGCCTCTACCACCACCTCGCGTCTTCCCATGTATTTGCAGGCGCAGTCTAGGCAGAGGTAGAGCGATACTCCATTCACCTTGAGCCAGATCTTCCCACGCTTTCTGAGGCAGTTCTCGCATCGACTCCAGTTCCTAACAAGCCTGACCTTGTTCCCAGCGATCTTAAACCTCCATGACCCTTCCAAGGTGGCACGCAACTGGTCTATGCTCACGAAGAACCCGAGCCTCCTCTGAAGCTCTAGGTCGAGGACATGCAGGTCGATCGGCTGCCTGAACCCTCTAAGGATATCCGTGATAAGCTCGATGAGCAATGGGATCGGAATCCTCTTACTCAGCTTTGTATAGCTCAATCTTCCCGTCCCCCCTCCTTACAATGATTAGGGAGCTTCTGCTGAAGTCGTCAAGCGTGAGCTGGCCCTCCTCAACCGGGACCAGCTTGATGTCTCCGAGGTTCACAGCGACCCGGGGAGCCGTAGCGAGCCGCCTGGGCTTCAGGCGGAGTGGGCCGCCGCAATGGGGGCAGCGCGTGTAGTTTTCCAGTTTCCTAGGCCACGCGTCATCATTATCACCATTATAGATGTCGAACCAGGCATCACACCTGGGACAGTAGCGCTTTCTTCGATAGTGGGATTTCTCCGGCAGCCCCTTCGGCAACGTTAACTCTTCATAGCATTTCTTATGCGCATAGACCCTTAAGCCCCAAAATGCCGTATAAAGCGACACGAGGCCATCATCCTCACTTGATACGCATTCCTCCCCCTTGCTGATCGCTTCACCGCAGATCCGACAGGTCCTCTTCCTCCTCGCGGTCTCGAGCATGACTTTAGCCTTGAGCCACGCCGAGATGATCCGCTCCTCTGAAACGCCTGCTGCAATCAAATCCGCGTTTGTTATCGGTTTCTTCATCTGCCTCTTTTCCACCTCCTAGGAGGTCTATGCTTGGCAGGCCTGACAGTGGCCCGGATGAAGCTCCAAGCAGCCTTATCCCTCAGCTCCTCGAGCTGCTCATCATCTAGCTTCTCGGAGAGAATGATTCTCCTGAAGTAGCGGTCAGTCTTATCATACTCGAAGCTGACTTTTTCTCTACCATATCTCCCCTCCAAGAAGCCGCGAAGCCAGCCTATCGCAGGGTCGTCAATCCGCAGAGGCTTGAGGGGCTCAAGCGCTATCTCCTGATTATAGACAGCTATCCTCCCGAATAACTTCCCATTTTTGCTGAGAATCGGAATGGTCTTCTCCATTCTCTCCGCCTTGATCTTCTCTGATGTCTTAATCCCCTCTGGGATCTTAGGAGGCTGTGGAAGCTCAACGTCCTCTCCAAGGAACTTCCTCCTCAAAGCCCTATCAGCATATTCGAGGACCTTCTCCAAGGCCTCAGGGTCAAGCTTGGGCGAGTCGGCCTCAATAACCCAGGTGTAGCTGCCTTTTTCCGTTCTCCTAAGCCGAATAGTCAGCCCCTCTTTTCGGATCGTGGTCTCTTTCCGCTCAAGCTCCTCGCTCACCATTTATCACCCCTCATCTTTGATGAATACAACATGCATCGCGAGGGCCTTGTGGCAGTTTTGGCAAACCTCTAAGCCGCCTGGCCTTCCCCTGGTCTGGATTATTTTTCCCTCCTTCTCTGCGGTTAGGAAGCAGTCCTCACATAGTAACGCTATCCTAATCCTCACCGATCCAAGTCTCTGCCTTTCCCCTTCCTTTCCCTCCGATCTGGTCTCCTCTTTCAGAGCCTCCTCTTCCTTGAGAATCGCGTTTAGCATATGCCTAACCCTGTCGACTAGGAAGACGACCTCTTCACCGCTGATGTTTCTCTCCACACGTATCCTTGAACTGTCGGCGGTTACTGCCTCGGCCCCGTAAAGCGCTTTTAAATCGTCAACTAGTTTGTTGTAGCGATCCTCTCCCAACAGCCTTAATGTCTTTTCATCAAGCTCTATCGTGAATTCGAGGGGTTCCAAAAGTAGCCTACCGAAGTGATGCTCCCCGTTCCTGAGGGGGATCGCGACTGTGGGTGCCTCTACCCCTATGTTGCTCTTATTCCTTTTCTCAGAAAAGGCTTCTTCTCGCTCTTTTTCGAAAATTACGCCCTCTTCTTGAGTAGTT
>JAJPCT020000008.1 GCA_021323375.2 Candidatus Wolframiiraptor gerlachensis
CTTGATCACCTCTTACCGTTACGACTAGGGTTCCGGCAGCTACTGCGAATTTCAGCGACTTTTCCAGGCTGAATCCTTTGAGAATAGATGCTATAAATGTTCCAGCTAGAGCATCTCCCGCCCCTACCGGATCCACAACCGTCACTTGATATCCCTTAGCCTTTATTCTCTCCTTTTTTGAGGCGGCTAAAGCGCCTTTCACCCCAAGTTTGAAGACCACGATCTCGGCTCCCATCGAAAGGATAGTTTTCTATTGCCTTATCCACGTCTTTCTCCCCTAATAATATCATCGTATCGGCTAGGTCTGTGAAAAGTATGTCAGCCTGCTCCACAAAGGGTAGAAGAGTTTTTGTAGCCTCCTCAGCGTCCTTCCAGAGTGGCGGCCTAATATTGGTATCAAACGATAGTTTGCATTCATGATTCTTGGCGCATTTTACAGCCTTCTTGGATGTTTTTAGTGCAGATTCGCTTAATGCCGGGGTTATGCCTGTGAGATGGAAGACCCTCGCGTCTGCGAAGTATTCTGAGCTTATGTCTTCTTCGTTGAGCTTGCTCGCAGCTGATCCTCTTCGATAATAAACGACCGAGCTTCTTCCCGGTATCGGAAAGCCCCTTTGAATGAAGTAGATTCCAGTAGGAGCTGTGGTGTCGAATTTTATCTGAGATACATCTACACCCTCCCCTCTGAGCCAATTATAGAGATATATCCCGAATTCATCGGCACCAAGCCTTGTGATGAAGCCTGAGCTAAGACCTTGTCTTCTTACGCAGACGGTTACATTGGCCTCGGCTCCGGCTGCATGTTTCTCGAAAAATGTGACATGGCGTAAAGGCCCCGGGGTTACGGCATTAAATTGTACCATTATCTCCCCTAGTCCTATAACATCTGGCAATCTCGGCCACTTCCCCATTTATTTACGTGCTCGTTAAACATTAATTAATTTTATCTTGGGATAGCGATTTTATTCGCGCATCCAGCATTACATTCAGATGTGAGACATGATTACCACGAATTATCTCAAGCTTTGAAGTTAGTCCATGAAGAAAAATCGCTCCAGATGGCTTATAGTCCTAAAACCTCTCTTATGGCTTTATGTGTTTGATTAAGTGGGTTGGCCGTATTCACAATGTAAATTTCTTCTAGAGAATTAAACAATCTTTTGAAGAAGTTTCTTCTCAGGTTTGACTTCCGCTCGTCTTTTACAAGCATGTGGGGGTTGCAGAAGTCAACTGCTTCTATGTATCTAGAAGCCTCTTCAGCTGAGAGTTGGTTAAGGATTGACCTGTCTTCTGGATCACGCTTCAGTAATATAGCTTTTTCAACGTTGTCATGGGCAGGATCTTCCCTTTGCCAACAATCCATCTCACGTTTACCACAGCACGGCCTTTCGAATCAAATTCAGCCTTTTCCACGAGTCTTTGGTACTCGCCCCAGCTTTCAGCTATGTCAGCTTGTATGTAGAAATTTTTCTCCGAGGCGAACGCGATGGCCTGCTCCTCCAATAAACGCACGAAAAACCAGTCATCTGATACAACACGTACTCCCTTAATTCTAAGGAGCCCATATGTATGCGTGGTTTTCCCGGTTCCAGATGGGGCGATTAAGCATACTCCTTTGCCATCTACATCTACGCATGCGCCATGGACTGAGTTTATCCCGTGACTGTCTTCGAGGATGTCGCTTGCAACGCTTAAGGTGACGGATTTCACCCAACCATAATAGTCTATGTTAATTAGGAAAGCTGTTTTAGAGAGCGGCTCATAGAGCACTCTTTGTCCCTCATTTTCATCATTTGTTACTATTATTCTTCCATGGGAGCGGACATGCGCTGACATGGGATAGAAGCTTTCCTCCCAGCGCTCTTTCACGTATTTTACGTCTGTCAAGAGCTTGATACAACATCCATATATGTCAGCTTTCTCCTCATAGAGAAAGCGATCACTATATTTATCCAGCAACTCATTCCTCTTCTCAATGGAGATGAGTTCAACCTCATATCTTGATGACAAATACCTCACCTCACTATCGTCTTTTCTCTAATCCTAATTATCATTTTTCTAACGAGTTTTCTTAATTCATCGGCGAAGAATACTGTGCTTGAGACGAGGAATATTGTGCACCAATCCCATATCGAGATTGGAGCGGTGCCTAAAGCAACTCTTAGCGGGGGCAATAGCGTAGCTGAAACCTGTAGAGTAATAGAGGCTGCTATTGCTATGATTAGATATTTGTTGGTGAAGAATCCCAGCTCGAAGGCTGATTTTGTGCTTGACCTGCAGTTTATCGCATTAAATACTTGAAACATCGCCATTGTTGTGAATGCTAAGGTTTGTGCTCTAACGATGTCTCCATTATTCCATTCTTTTATGAACATGTATAGCGTTCCAATCATCATGAATATTGACACGTACATTATGCCGAACAGAACATCTAGGTTAATTATTTTCTCCTTGGGTTTTCTCGGAGGTTTATCCATCACATCTTCCTCTTTTGGCTCCATGGCCAAGGGCACCACGAGAAGGCCATCTGTTACAAGGTTCACCCACAATATCTGAATAGGCTTGAAAAGTAATGGGAGCTGTGGGAAGAAAATTAACGCGGTCAATATTGTTAAGATTTCTCCCGCGTTTGTGGAGAGCAAGTATTTCACAACCTTCCTAATATTCTCGAATATTACACGGCCCTCTTCAACAGCGTTAACGATACTTGCAAAATTGTCATCTGCGATAACCATATCTGCTGCTTCTTTCGCGACATCGGTGCCCGTAATGCCCATAGCTACACCTACTTCAGCTGCTTTCAGAGCTGGTGCATCATTTACACCATCACCAGTCACGGCTACAACATGTCCTTTACGTCTAAGAGATTCGACTATCCGATATTTATGAACTGGAGATGCTCGGGCAAAGACTGGGACATTCTCTATAATGGTATCTAATTCGTCATCATTCATATGATCCAGCTCCGTCCCAGTTAAAACTTTTGAACCCGGCTCCATGATCCCAAGCTCTCTGGCAATAGCTTCTGCTGTTAACTTATGATCCCCCGTCGCCATGATAACTTTGATTCCAGCCTTTTTGCAAAGTTTTATCGCCTGCTTCGCCTCAGGTCTTGGTGGGTCGATCATTCCCGTAAGGCCTACAAAAACCAGTTTGGCGAGTTTTTGTTTGAGATGTTCTTTGAATGTTTCAAGATTGTCTGGCTCTATGATTTTATATGCCATGGCGAGTACTCTGAGCCCTTCACTGGCCATTTCTGCGCTAATTTTGAGAATCTCTTCCTTTTCTTTAGGAGACAGCTTTCTCGTCTCATCATCTAGTAGAATATGTGAACACATTTCCAGAATTGTTTCAGGTGCTCCTTTCACGTATACTCTTAAATTCCCATCGGGGGATTTATGAAACGTGGCCATATATCGCTCCTTCGGATCAAATGGGATCTCATCTATGCGTGGCAACTGCGTCTCTAGCGTCTCTTTATTTAGGCCTGCTTTTTCTGCAGCAACCACCAGCGCGCCTTCTGTTGGATCTCCATATACCTCCCAGCGATATCCACCATTCACCTCATGCTGCCTGAGCCTAGCATCATTGCAGAGTGCGGCAATTTCAAGTAAGAGATGGAGAGCCTTATCCTCTTTAGGGTCTATCGTAACATCATCTACCATCATCTACTTTAAATGAGCCTTCTGGAGCAAAACCAACACCGGTTACCTCGATCATTTTACCGTTTACGAATATTTTTCGAACCGTTTGTTGATTGGTTGTCAAGGTTCCCGTCTTATCTGTGACAATCGCTGTAACTGATCCTAGAGTGTCTATTGCTGGTAGCTTCCGTATGATGGCGTTGCGTTTCGCCATTCTACTAACTCCAACGGCTAAGGTTATTGTCAAGACCGCGGGTAGTCCTTCTGGTATGGCTGAGACCATGATTGCTAATGTGAAGAGTAATGTCTCGTAAAACTCAAACCCACGGATAAAGACGCCAGTGAGCAACACAAAGCTGCCACCACCTAGCGCGAAAAGACCTAATTTCTTAGTCAGATCTTTCGCGCGTTTTTCATATGGAGTTTCAACTCTCTCAGCTTCCTTTATAAGTTTAGCGATCTTGCCCATTTCTGTTCTCATTCCTGTGGCAACAACAACAGCTTTACCTCTCCCTCGAGTTACCATTGTCCCTGCGAATGCCATGTTCTTCCTTTCTGCTACAGGTAGATCCTCATCAAGAGGTTCGACGATTTTCCTTACTGGAGTTGATTCACCAGTTAACATTGATTCATCAATTTCGAGATTTATCGCTTCAAAGATGCGGGCATCGGCTGGAACCTTATCGCCAGCTTCTAGGAGAATTATGTCTCCTGGGACTATTTCCCTTGCCTTGACACGCATTTCGATACATGTGCCTTTTTCGGGGCATGATCGAATGACCTCTGCCTCTGGAGCCGCCAATGACTTTAGAGCTTGAAGAGCGGCTTCAGCCTTGTACCCTTGAATAAATCCTACAGTCGTGTTTATGGCTATTACAGCAATTATCACGATGACGTCGATTAATTTGCCGGCAAAATAGGCAATAAGTGCTGCCGCATAAAGCACAAATAGCAGAGGGCTCTTAAGCTGATCAAGCAGTAGAGCTAGCTTTCCTAACCCCCTTTCTTCCTCTAACTCGTTCGGCCCATACTCTTTCAACCTTTTCTCCGCTTCATCAATCGTTAATCCACGTTCACTGGTTTTAAGGATCCTGAATACTTCTTCGATGGGTAGTGCATGCCAGCTAATTTCTTCCTGTCTCCCTTCCTTTGCCGAAGACAATTCCTTTTCTTTCAACATTTTGGTTTTTAAAAGCTTTTTTTGGATTCTCATTAGCGTCCCGGAATTCTGTTTTAGCATGTCTTCCGAGCCTTCCCGGCTTAGTTGCTTCTTAATCATGACGCTTAGGGGGGTTGCTGTGCCATGAGTATCTTTTAAGGTTTATCACTTCCGGTATACTGTGTTATGTTGAATCCTGATGGGTAGAGGGTTAAGAGTTGTCGTCGTGGATTTCGGGGGTCAGTATACCCATCTTATCGCGAGGAGATGTAGGGAGCTTGGGGTCTACTCGGAGATCGTTGAGCCTGAGAATATTGTCGCCGAGCTTGAGAAGGGTGATGTTGGCGGCGTGATACTCTCGGGTGGCCCTATGAGCGCTTATGAGCCCGGCTCTCCGACCGTGAACCTTGATGCGATAATCTCAAGGGGCCTCCCGGTGCTCGGCATCTGCTATGGCCATCAGCTGATCGCCAGGCTTCTCGGTGGGAAGGTCTCGCGAGGGAGGTTCGGTGAGTATGGCAGAACCCCCATCGAGATCCTAGAATATGATGATCTGTTGGAGGGCTTGCCGAGGAGGCTTAATGCCTGGATGAGTCATGGAGACTTCGTTGTGGAGCCTCCGCACGGCTTCAGGGTCACGAGCATGAGCGAGGGCGGTGTGATAACCTCTATGAGTGATAGGGCTAGAAGGATATACTCCCTCCAATTTCACCCGGAGGTTGTTCACACGGAGCATGGTATGAGAATTCTCGAGAACTTTCTTAGGAGGATATGTGGAATAGAGCCTTGGTGGAGTCCCGGGGACATGATCGGCGAGCTCGTCAACGAGATAAGGAGGACTGTTTCCGAGGATGAGAGGGTTATCTGCGCGGTTAGCGGCGGTGTCGACTCCATGACGACAGCGGTCCTCGTCTCAAAGGCTGTTGGGGATAGGCTATACTGTATCTTCGTGGACCACGGCCTCCTGAGAAAGGGCGAGAGGGAAAATGTTGAAAATAGCTTGAGGGGGCTCGGCGTCAAGAATCTTATAGTGGTTGATGCGAGGAGGAGGTTTCTGGAGAGGCTTAGAGGGGTCTCAGACCCGGAGGAGAAGAGGAGGATCATAGGCGAGGAGTTCATAAGGGTCTTCGAGGAAGAGGCCTCCAAGATCCCGGGCGTCAGGTGGCTTGCTCAGGGGACGATCTACCCGGATAGGATTGAGAGTGGTAGGGCGAGCAGGGCGGCAGCGCTTATCAAGAGCCATCATA
Source organism: Candidatus Wolframiiraptor gerlachensis (assembly GCA_021323375.2). Classification (GTDB taxonomy): domain Archaea; phylum Thermoproteota; class Nitrososphaeria_A; order Caldarchaeales; family Wolframiiraptoraceae; genus Wolframiiraptor; species Wolframiiraptor gerlachensis. The sequence goes on from JAJPCT020000008.1 coordinate 6,051, forward strand.
ATGTCGGCGGGCTGCCCGAGAGGATGAACCTCAAGCTCCTCGAGCCGTTGAGGGACTTCTATAAGGATGAGGTCCGGGAGATTGCGAGGAGGCTCGGCCTCCCCGATGAGATCGTGAAGAGGCATCCATTCCCGGGCCCAGGCCTAGCTGTCAGGATCTTGGGCGAGGTGACCGAGGAGAAGCTCGAGATATGTAGAGAGGCTAACGCGATACTCGAGGAGGAGCTGAGGAGGAGCGGGCTATATGATAAGGTCTGGCAGGCCTTCGCCGCCGTCTGTAATGATAAGTGGGTTGGGGTGATGGGCGATAGGAGGGTTGAGGGATACATCGTGATTATCAGGATTGTTGAGAGCGTTGATGGGATGACCGCCGACTGGCATAGGATAGATCATGAGCTTCTTGAGAGGATCTCGAGCAGAATAACGCGGGAGGTACCCGGGGTTACGATGGTCGCCTACGCGGCGACACCGAAGCCGCCCTCAACAATAGAGCCGTGCTGAGGATAATCCAAGGCTCCTCATGGATCATCGAGGAGCTTGAGCTTCTCCCTCAGTTCTAGGACATCTCGGATGATGAAGTCCGGCTCCCCCCGAGGCTTCTCGGCCACTAGGGCTGTCCTCATACCCAGCCTCTTCGCGGGCTCAAGTTCAACCCTCCATCTATCCCCAATATAGAGGATCTCCTCGGGTCTCAGCCCCAGCGCCTCGACTATCTTTAAATATCCTTCCCGCATGGGCTTGGGCTCCGCGTCATCACATGTCACGATTGCGTCGAAGATGCCTGGTGGTATTCCGAGGGCTCTTAGAACCTTCTCGGCAAGAGCCCTGCTGGCATTCGTGTGGCAGGCTAGCTTGAGACCCCTCATCCTCAACTCCTCGAGAAGCTTAAGGAGCTCAGGTCTCGCGGCGATGAACCTCTCCGGGTCCAGCTTCTCAACAAGCCTCCCGTAGAACTCCGACCTCTCCACGCCCAGGGACTCCAAGCCGAGCGTTATGCTTCCATATCTCGCCCTCAAATCTTGGAGGAGCTTAAAGGCGTCATGCTCACTTATCGAGAAGAGCTCGGCTAAGGTCTTAACAATCCCTTTCATGAGGTGCCTCGTGTAATCCTCTGAAGTGTAGAGCGTCCCATCTAGGTCAAAGATCAGCGCTCTTATCCTCAAGGAGCTCACCTTTGACGAGGCGAAAAATCCCCCATAAATACCTGAGTGGGGAGCCGCTGGAGGATGTGTCCTTATTTTCCATACCTTCGGCTATATGAGGGTCTTAAGATAATCCTTTTTAGGAGCAACCCTTTTTAAGACGATTTAGGGTGGAAAAACCCCTGTCGGAGGGGACTATGGAGAAGGATAAACACATAAGACATCATCTGAAGTGTTGTAGCCCCGAGACCATGATAAGCCTGTTGATTGGAGATTCCGGGGAGGTAGCATCAGAGTATGGCGGCGTAGTCGTCAAGGTTCTGGACCCGCGCAGATTTCCATGGGAGCAGGTGTTTAGGACCTTACTGAAGCTGAATCATGAGATATACGTGGAACAGCAGGATGATTCGCTTGTGATAATCTCTAAGCCGAAAGTTGATTAAGGGGTTAAGCCTAGAGCTGGCTCCACGATCATCAGCTTCGTCCTAATATTTAATAGCTGACAGCGCTTAAATCGCTTGACTATGAGGAGGTCTCTCGCCTACTTGGCGACGATCATCATTATCATGCTCTTCTCGCGTATCGCCGGCTTTAATCCCGCTCAATCCCTCTCCCTCACAGTCTTCCTCTCGATAATCGCCGGCGCGATAATGTTCTGGAGATTCAGGGTAGCCTTCGCCCTAGGAGGTGTGGCGATGCTCTTCGCGGCCGGCTTACTGGATCTCGAGCACTTCATGCAATATGCCAACCTCGATGTCGTGATTTTTCTGATATGCATGATGATAGTCATAGGCTTCTTAGAGGAGAGGAGGTTCTTCGAGGTTCTGGTGGATAGGTTGATGCGGTATTCGGGGAATAAGGCCCATATGACCATATTTCTGCTCATGGTTCTCTCGGCTCTGTTCGCGGCAATGGTTGACGAGGTCACATCCATACTCTTCATGATGGGCATAGCAATAAACATAGCCTCAAGGCTTGAGGTCCCGCTCATACCGCTAATGCTTATGACCGTGTTCGCGACGAATATAGGCAGCAGCGCGACCGTGATCGGAAACCCCGTCGGGGTCATGATAGCCTTCGCATCAGGATATGGTTTCTTGGACTTCCTTAGGTGGTCAACGCCGCTAGCCATCCTAGCCCTGTTTGTGATCACGGGACTCATGATGATCTACTTCAAGCCATACCTAGATGAGGTTGACGAGAAGATGAGGAGAATGGTCCTGGCCGCGGAGCCGGATGGATCGGATGCTGTTTGCCGGAGGATCGACCCGATCGCCCTAGTCTTCTTCATCGGTGTTATAGGCGGCTTGATTTTTCACACTCAACTTGAGTATGTTCTTCATCTACCGAAGAACACCATGCTTTTGGGAGTGCCGATGATCGGCGCTGCTATCGCGCTCCTGATTGAGAATGTGAGGGCTAGGGAGATCGTGGAGAGAAGGGTTGACTGGTGGACTATACTCTTCTTCCTCCTATTCTTCACATCCGTCGGCACGCTAAAGTTTACGGGGGTGACCACTGTCCTCGCCCAATACATGATGCCTCTCGCGAGCCTCGATCCAATAATTTTCCTGCTCGTCGTCGGATATGTTGTTGGAATGCTCTCGGCATTCATGGATAACATACTCGCGGTCGCGCTCTGGATAGCTATACTGCAGGAGATGGCGAGCCTCGGAGTCGATGTTGCGCCATTATGGTGGGCGGTCCTGCTCGGCTCAACCTACCTAGGCAACCTGACGATAATAGGCAGCACGGCTAACATCGTGGCTGTCGGGATGGTTGAGAAGCAGAGGCTCGGCCACATAACACTAAAGGAGTGGATTAAAGCCGGCGCCCTCGCCTCCTTCCCACCACTAACACTCGGCCTGCTACTGCTCGCACTACAGATGCCATTAATGACTTGAAAAAGGCGGAGATCATCGAGATCATCCGCTTGGCGCGAGCCCCTGATCGTGGAAAATACTCAAATAAGCTCTAGGTTGCTGGATTCTCGAGATAATGTCTCTTGAGCCGGCCTTGACGGCGAGCTCCATGGATCCGGTTCTCAGGGCCATTGTCACGATTGGTGTTCTAGTCTTCTTCGCGAAGATTTTCGCGAGCATGTTCTCGAGCATCAGGCTTCCACCCGTCATCGGCGAGCTCTTGGCGGGAATTATTTTCAGCCCCTACGCCTTGGGAGGCGGGATAATAGTCTTCGGCGAGCCGATAGTCGTCTTAAATGATTACGTGGAGGCATTCGCCGAGATAGGCGCGATCATGCTCCTCTTCTCGATGGGGCTCGAGATGGGGTTAACGAGCTTGAGGGGGACCGGCATGTGGGCGGTACTCGTCGCCACGCTAGGGGCGGTGATCCCCTTCATCGCCGGATACGAGTTCTATACCCTGTGCGGGCTACCCCAGACATCAGCCCTCTTCATAGGCGCGATAATGGTTGCCACGAGCCTGGCAATAAGCTCCAAGGTGCTAGAGAACCTTAATCTCCTAGCAACCGAGGAGGGAATGCTTCTAGTTAATGCCGCCGTGATAGATGACGTGCTAGGGATAGCCATCCTCACGATCATAACAGCGGTAATCGTCCATGGCACCATAAGCCCCTATGAAGCTGCCAAGATCGTGGTCGCCTTCTTCTCTATCTGGTTCGCGATGGTGGGGTTCGGCGCATACTTCCTGCCGAGGATTATGGAGAGGGCCATGTCTCTTGGGGTTGAGGGCGCCGTCGAGGCCGCTGCCGTGGCCTCAGCATTCATCCTCGCGGCCATCGCTGGAGGGCTGGGATTATCCCCGATAATCGGGGCTTATGCCGCGGGGATGGCCATAGCCGAGTCGAGGGCGCTCCAGCATGTAAAGGACTTCACGCGGCACGTAAACACCGTCTTTAGCCCGATATTCTTCACGGTTGTCGGAGCCCGGATGAACTTGGGGATAATCACGGATCAGATTATCATCGGGATACTGGTAATGGCTGCCCTAGCCATTGTGAGCAAGTTTACTGGAGGGTTTGCCGGCGCGATGCTGAGGCTTAGAAGCTGGCTGAAGAGCGCCCGAGTCGGCGTGGGAATGATCCCGAGGGGAGAGCTTGGGCTCATAATAGCCAGCCTTGCCCTCAACAAGGGCGTAATAGGCCAGGACCTCTATGCCCAGGCCGTCTGGATGGTGGCCCTAACCTCGATAATCGCCCCAATCATACTCTCGAGAATGTATCGCGTGGAGGCTGGGGAAGGCTAGGGCCATGGACCTCGGATTACCGAACTTCAGCCCCGAAGAGCCGGGCTGCCGGGCGGCTGGCGCTGCATAAGTTAATATTCGAGATCAATTGCTTTGCGTTGAAAGAAATGGCGTGGTGCCACCTCCTAGTAGACCTCTATGGCTGCAACGTGGATAGCCTGAATAATAAGGAGTTGCTGGAGAAGGCTCTCAGGGATCTCTCGGATATCATGGGTCTCCGGATAATCCTCGGCCCCATACTCGTCCACTATGCTGGCAAGGAGGGGAGTCCGAGCGGCGAGGGCTACTCGGGATTCGTCGTAGTAGCGGAGAGCCATGTCTCGATCCATACGGATATCAGGACCGGCTACGCCTCGATAGACGTCTACTCCTGCAAGGAGTTCGATGTCCAGCGCATCGAAGAGTATCTGAGCCAGGTCTTCGAACCCGCCGAGATTGAGAAGCAGCTCATATTGAGGGGATTAATGCTGGAAAAGGCCAAAAGCGCGGCAGCGGAGCGCGCTTAAAACACTATTTTTCCTCTTTCTCATTCTCAAGCCTCCTCTTTTTATCCCACACAAGCCTCTATCCTCCATGGCCAGGTATTTTCTCAGGTGTAGGATATGTGGAGAGAGCTTTGAGAGCTATGAGGAGTACGCGGATCACGTTTTCTCAAGGCATCCAGAGGCTCTCTGGGCGAGGTTCAAGCCCGAGATAATCAGGAGAGAGTAGTTATATCCCGGCGCGCTGATAAGCCTTAGAGGATGACCACGGGCAAGAATGATTATGAGACGTTTCTGCTCTCAGGCCAGAGGGTTTACAAGGATGATGAGAGGCTCCAAGCATGTGGTGCGGTCGATGAGCTCTCCTGCATCCTAGGCGTTGCCAAGGCCTTCTTAGTGGATGGGGAGGTGGCGGAGATACTTACGAGAATCCAAGATCACCTCTTCATAATTGGGTCCCAGATCTCGGCCCTTGGAGCCGAGGTCGATGCCCCGAGAATAGGCGGAGAGCATCTCGAGTATCTGAGCAACGTTATACGTGAGTATGAGGGTAGGGTTCCTAGGCTTACCCGCTTCATCTATCCCGAGGGATCTCCGGCCGGGGCATTCCTCCACCTTGCTAGGGCCTTCGCGAGAAAATGTGAAAGGATTCTTGTCGGGCTCTCTAGGAGGTTTGAGGTCGATATGGCGTTAATCACTTACATGAATAGGCTCTCGAAGACCCTATTCCTGTTGGCAAGATATGTCAATATGAGGGATGGGTTTGGGGAAAGGACTTGGACAAGACCTTAATAAGGGCTGTCTAATACTAGGTTTTGAGGAAGAGTTAGGACGTTGAGCGAGGATCTCAGAGAGTATTCGAGGCTCCTTGAGAGGGTTTTGGCGAGGTTTCCGGGGCTGAGTAGAGAGGAGCTTGAGGCGATGGTTGAGGCTAAGCTTAGAGAGTCGAAGCTGCTGAATAGGGTTGGAGCACTCCTACTCGTCGCCGAGGAGCTTGGAGCATTCAAGGAGAGGGAGGATGTTGGAGAGATCAAGTCCTATGCGAAGATCGGGGGCCTCGTCCCCGGGCTCCGCGATGTCTCAATTAGAGGAGTTGTGTACGCCATGGCCGGACCAGTTGAGGCGGGCGGCCATAAAATCCTGAGGCTTAAGATGGGTGATGAGACCGGCTCAGTGAACGTGATAATCTGGGATGAGAAGGTTGAGGAGGTTAATGCTCTCGGCCTCAAGCTCGGGGATCAGATCGCGGTGCTTCACGGGTATACGAGGGAGAGAGTTGAGACGGGTAGGCCGGAGCTTCATGTCGGCGCCGGCGGCGTTGTCGCGAAGCTCGGCGAGGGCATCAAAGATCCTAGAAGCTTCTATCTCGATCTTGGGGAGGCTCTTGAGGCCGGGGACGGAGTATATGACGTGAAGGCGATAGTCTTGGATGTCGGCGAGGAGAGGCAGGTAAGCACGAGATATGGCGAGGCAACCCTCAGGGAACTAAGGTTGGTCGGGGAGTCTGGAGAGGCTAGGCTGACGATCTGGAGGGATAGGATTGGCGAGTTCGGGAACCTAGAGGTCGGCGAGGCGATATATGTAACGGACTTGAGGATCGAGGGAAGCCGCGCCGCGCTAACCCCCAGGAGCATCCTCGCAATCAGGGAGAAGCCCACCGAGGAGACTCTCAGAATGATTCAAGAGAGAAAGGTCCGTGAGCTCATCTTGAGAGTCCTCGATGTTGTCGAGAAGAGGGCTGGTGTGGTGGCGATCGCGACTGATGGTAGGGAGGTGGTTAGGGTGCAGCCATGCCCCTCCGGAGTTAAGCCAGGCGATCACCTGCTTGTAAGGGATGCTGTGAGGGAGGTTAGGCGGGGCAGGGTAAGGTTACTATGCTTCGGGAGTGGGGTTGAGAGGATCGAGCCAGCCCAGCCCATCGAGCCACCCAATAGGGCTGTAAAGTTATCCGAGGTAGTATCGAGCCGGGATACAGAATTAACGGACGTGATCGTGGAGGGTATTCTCTATACTAAGACACAGCCATTCAAGGTTAGGACGAGGTTCGGCGAGGTGGATAAGGTCGGATTCTGGATAAGGGATAGGGATACGGCTGTCCAAGGCTCAGCTTGGAGGAGCAAGGCCATGGAGATCGCCGGCATCGAGGAGGGATCAAGAATCAGGCTCAAGTGGGTGAGCATAAGAATGAACGTCTTCAATGAGCCGGAGATCCAGCTCGATGAGGACTCGATTATAGAGGTTCTGGAAAAGCCGGGACAAGAGGAGAAAATAGAGGAATAATGTGCTATCTCTGCTCGAGATTCTGCATCGAGCCTAGGAGTAAGTTGCTGGGTGGGGCCGCGGCGGGGATTCGAACCCCGGCATCCGGCTTTCAGCCTAGCTTTTTACTTGCTAGTCCACAGGCCGGAAGGCTAACCGCTACCTCACCGCGGCCAGCTCGCCTCGAATCCTATGTTTGCTCGCGATTTTTAGCCTTACTTTCGCCCATGAGAGAGTATATTTTCCCGTTGTTTTCAACCTTCAAGAAAGCTATTTCTAGGCGCTGTGTCCCAATTTATTGAGACCTCCTTGGAATTGCCGCAATTCTTTCTCCTTGTGGTTTTCGTCTCGGCCTCGGGGGCTCTCGCGCCAGGCCCACTACTCTTCGCCACGATGAATATCTCTCTCAGGGCTGGGAAATATGCTGGCCTCGCCGCCGCGCTGGGCCACATGACCTTCGAGCTTCCCCTAATCCTAGCAATAGCATTCGGTATCTGGAACTTCATCCAAGATCCCGGCGTAAACTTCATGATAGGCATCGTTGGCTCCGCCGCGCTAATAGCCTTCGGGCTCCTCCAAGTCCGCTCATCGCTCAAGGGGCTCTCAGCAGGTGATAACCCGGGGAATAGCGGCCAATCTCTCCTGCTTGTTCGCGGCACGGACCTGCTAGCCGCCTTCCTAGTCGGCCTACTCTTCACAGCCCTAAACCCCTACTTCCTCACATGGTGGTTCACTGTGGGATTGCCGCTGATCTCGGAGGGCGTTAGGATGGGCGGGCTGGCCGGGTTGCTCACCATGTTCGGCTTCCACATCTGGCTGGACTATGCATGGCTCGGCACAGCGGGCTATGCTACCGCCACCGGCGCCAAATTCCTCAAGCCTAAGCAGATGAACATCTTCTCCTTAGCACTCGCGATAGCCGTGATAATCTTCGGAGCACTACTCCTCATCCGAACACTAGAATTATTTTGAGGTGGATTAACCTTGCTTGATTACCCCATCCTGCTTATCTTAACAATCTTCGCCGCCACAACAATATTCTATATCATCCTCTATCGGAGAATTATTTCCAGAGCATCAAAGCATTATCTCACAGAATACAATGAGGTTAAAGAGAGCGAGTTCTCGAGGCTAAGGAATATTATACCCCGCGGAGGCTCCGAGCTCGAGAAGCTCCTCTCAGAGCTAAAGGAGATAAGGAGGAAGGCTGAGCTACTCCTCGATGAAGGAGGAGGTTCTGAGGGCGAGAGACGCGGCGATAAGAGAGGCTCTGAAAGAGATTAGAGATGGAATGGTCATCGGATACGGGTCTGGTACCACTGTAGCCCAGATGACCGCAATCCTGAGAGACCTGATACTTGAACAGAATCTTAACATAGTCTTTATACCATCATCACTCCAGTCGGCAGACCTGATACTATCCCATGGCCTAAAGCTTGCATCGCTCGCAGAATATCCCGAGCCCGATCTAATGCTCGACAGCTTTGATCAGGTAGATGCTGATGGCAATGTGATCAAGGGGGGAGGAGGAGCCCTCCTCAGGGAGAAGATCTTGATGCAGGCATCCAAGAGGGTGGTTCTCGTCGGCGACCACCTCAAGCTCAAGGAGAAGATGGACTTCCCAGTCCCCATCGAGATACTCCAGTACGCCTACCCACACGTGAAAAGAGTCCTTAGCTCATGGGGCCTGAAGATGGAGGCCAGAGTCTCGGGAGGAAAGATGGGGCCCGTTATAACGGATAACGGGAACATCCTGGCAGACGTCCACGCTGGAGTGATAGATGATCCCGAAGACCTCAACGAGAGGCTGAAAAGCGTCGCGGGAATACTGGAGACAGGCATATGTCCAAAAGCCGCGAACATGATCATAATAGGATACCCGAACGGCAGGATCAAACATATGAACATCGATAGGAAGAGGTTCTAATATAATTACCCGCACAATACTGGGAACATGTGTGACCGATAGCAGTAACGCTTAAGAGGGGTGTGGCCACCTATGGTAATGATTAGAATGCTAACTAGGTGGGAGCGGAAAGTCCTGCTCGATAAGCTACATGGCCTAGAAGTTAATCCAGATCATCTAAGAGTTGTTAAACACAGAGTCAAGAAAAGGCTTATAGAGGCATTTAGGGACATGCAACTGATCTATGCTGTCTTTCCCGATCTTCAGAATGTTATAGGTGTAGCAGGCATCAGGGTGGTGCGGGGGGTGGGATTTGAACCCACGAACCCCTACGGGACAGGAGCCTCAGTCCTGCGCCTTTGACCAGGCTTGGCTACCCCCGCCCGTGATGAGTTTTCACATATCCGGTATTTAAACTTAGGATTAACAGTCTTAAAAATTTCTGCGTGCGTGATTATTCGAGCTTATATCACGAGCCTTATTCTCGTTCCTACTCCTTTCTTGAGGGCGTTCTCATAGACGATGTTCGCGACGGCTGCGTCTTGTATTGCTAGACCTGTTGAGGAGAATATTGTGATCTCATCATCGCTTTCTCTGCCCCTCTTCAGCCCGGCGACGATCTCGCCAAGCTCTCCATAGATGCTTCCCGCCCCTATTATCCCCTCGCTTAGCGGCACGTTTATCTCGCCGCTATGGATCGCCTGCTCAACATCATCCACGACGATCTTTGATGCTCTCTTGAGTATCATCGGGTCGAGCTCCTGCTTCCCTGGAGCATCAGCCCCGATACAGTTGAAGTGCACCCCATCAGATATCCATTCACTCATCACCACGGGCTTTCTCGATGGTGTTGTGGTGATTATTATGTCGGCGCCCTCAACAGCCTCCCTCACAGATGATGCGGGGATCAGCGAGAGCCCTGCACCCCCATGATCCCCAATAAATTGTATGAAAGCTTTTTCGGCCTCCGGCTTGATGTCGAAGATCCTTATCTCCTTAATGGATTGGAGGACTCGTGTTATTCCGAGGAACTGCATTCTCGCCTGTGTTCCGGCTCCTATGAAAGCCGCTATCCTAGAATTCTTCCTCGCGAGGTATTTAGCAGCGACCGCCCCAGCCGCACCAGTCCTGATTCCAGTTATCCATGTCCCGCCCATAACCGCCTTGGGAAAGCCCGTCTCAGGGTTCACGAGGACTATCATGGCCATGACCGTTGGAAGGCCCTTCTCAGGATTCCTTGGATGAGAGTTTACGATCTTGACGGATGATATATCGCCTGTCTTGATATAGCAGGGCATAACCCTCAAGTCTCCATTCCCGTAAAAGAGGTAGACTTTTGGCGGCATCTGGACGTTGCCGAGCGCCTTGTCCCTGAAAGCTCTCTCGACGGCGCTTATCGCCTCATCCATCGAGACCAGCTTCTTAACATCCTCCTCCGGCAAGAGGAGAGTATCCATCAACATAACACCGCTTATACTAGATGTTATCTCGGGATCTTATACGCATTCCTCTTTATCTTCTCTATGGCTCTCGGGATATCCTCTAGATCCTCCTCATCTGCTAGGAGGACATATTGTGGAATCCATACCGCCTCCTCATATGAGGCCTTCTCAGTATTCGGTAACGGCTTGCTGGGTGGGAGGAATGAATAGCTGTAGAGCGGCTTATATCCCGCGTTGCATGGAATCCCTTCTGCGGAGAGGGCTTCAACAAACCTCTGCTTTGGGAGATTCGAGAACTCCCGCGAATCATATTTGAAGATATAGAGGTGGTATGCATGTCTAGTTACCCTGCTATCATGCTTTAATGGAGTAATGCCGTCGATCTCGGAGAGAAGCTTATCTAGGATTCTCGCGCCTCTCTCCCTCCTCTCCATGAGCTTGGGAGCCCTCTCAAGCTGGGCGATGAGGACCGCTGCCTGAAACTCGGTTATTCTATAATTCCAGCCATATATCCTGTGCTCATACCATGGGCCCATCCTAGGCCTGCCGACATTTTTCAGGGACCAGACCTTCTCAGCTATCTCATCGTTGTCCGTTGTTACTGCTCCGCCCTCGCCGCATGTTATGTTCTTTGACTGGTAGAAGCTAAAGATCCCCGCGTCTCCTATCGCGCCAACCCTCCTTCCCCTCCACTCCGCCCCATGTGCTTGGGCCGCATCCTCCAGCACTAGAAGCGACTTTTCCTCCGCCAGCTCCATTATGGCATCCATGTCCGCCGGCCTCCCGGCGATATGCACAGGTATTATCGCCCTCGTCCTCTCGCTCACCAGCCTCCTCGCGGACTCCGGGTCGATCGTGTACGTCTCCGGGTCTATGTCCGCGTAGACCACTCTTAGCCCTAGATCCAGCGCTGATGTTGCGGTTGCGAGGAATGTGTATGCCGGAACTATCACCTCATCTCCCGGCTCCAGTCCCATGGCCCTTAACGCGATCTTCAAGGCGGCTGTCCCGCTTGAGCAGAGAAGCGCGTGCCTGGCATGCTGGAACTCGGCGAACCTCCTCTCAAACTCCTCCTGAAATCTTCCGCCAATGCTCCATCTCCCGCTTCTCAGGGCCTCGAGTAGAAGCTCTTCCTCGCGGCTATCATAAATCGGCCAGCTCGGGTAAGGCTTCCTCCTAACAGGCTCTCCACCGATGATTGCCGGCAGCTCCACGGCTTCTCGGCTAAAAGCCCCTACCTCTAGTGTAAATAGATTTTTCTAGATTGATCCAATGATGAATGCTATTAGGCCTAGGAGCATCCAGATAAGCGTCATGGACTTAACCTTCAACGCGTTCTCCCCAGAGTAGTCTTTCAGGATGCTGTACGCGGAGTATGTGAAGCCCGCGTCAGCTGCCGCGACTATCGGGATATAGATCCATGAGACGAGGCCTAGTATGTATGGGAGTGGGCTCACCGCGACCGCCGCCATGTAGAGGGATGCGCCAAGCCTCGCCGCGAATCTCGGCCCCATGATCCTGGCAACAGACCTGACCCCGCGGAGGGAGTCTCCCTCAACATCCGAGATACCCTTGATTATCTCTCTCCCCAAGTTTGATAGGAAGACTGGGAGGATGAATGTCGCCAGCCTCGGCGAGATGTATCCATCCGAGAGTATTGAACCATAAATGAAGGGTGCGGCCACGACACCGCTCACGATTATGTTTCCGGGTAGGCCGCTCCTCTTCAGCCAAGCATTATAGGCGAGTGATGCAGCGTATGCGATTGAGGCTACTATGAGGCATTGGATCGAGGTTAATGCTGACGAGGTTAGACCAAGGATTCCAAGGGCCGCTGAGAATGCCGCGGCCTCCGAGGCTGAGATTGTGCCGGATGGTATCGGCCTCCATGGAGCATTTACTCGATCCACCTCGCGGTCGAAGTAGTCGTTGAATCCCATGGAGCTCCCGCAGAGCCCGTAGGCAGTTATGAGGGCGAGCACGAGCTTCTCGGGCTGAAAGCTCTTGCTATCGGATAACACTATGCCAGCTATCACAGCTATGTACATGAGAATAGCGTTCGGCGGTCTCGTGAGCTTGAGGAGAGCGCGAAGCTTTCTAGACATTTCTCAGGTCAACTATCGAGGCCTTGTAGTATATGACCTCATTCCTCCTGTCGACGACCGCTATGACGAGCTCCTTCCTCAGCTTTCTAGCCGCTGAGAGCCACTCTATCATCTTCTCAACCGAGATGTTTCTGCCCTCCATGATGGGCGCGACAAGATATCTCGCCGGCTCCTCCCCATACTTCCCCCTCTCAAAGACCCTGAATCTCAGCTCCCTATTCACGCCATCCTTAACGACATAGTTCCTCTCCCTCAAATCCCTGTAAACAACATAGTCCCTCCAGATGTTCTCATCAAGCTGTTTCAGGGTCGCGAGAAGCTTGTTGAAATCTAGCTCCTCGCCCGAGGCCGAGAAGACCCTCATCCTTCCCGTCTCGACGAGATAGAGGGCCTCTGGGTAGGAGTATATCACGAGCCCGATGGCCTGATCCTCCACGCCATAACCCTTAGAGAGGAGCTTGACTACCTCATCGCCCTTTTCGGCCTCGATCCTCGCATCCCTGAGCCTTGCCTCAAGCATCCCACGAAAACACCCAGCTCATGGGATGATAAAGATATTAAGGCTTCTCACGGTGTGGCGCGGGGAGACTGGACGATGGCCAAGTCCGTGACGATGGCAGGACTTGCGATAACACTCCTCATATTCGGGCTCATAGCTGGGTATCTCATCGGTCTGAGACCCAACCCCGCATAATAACGGTCCATGAAACATTCACCTCGACAATCATCGAGACGGGGATCTTAACACTCACTCTGACGATAAGCCATGTCAAGACAACGACGACGCTTGCGTTCGAGGCACCTTCCATGAGGGCTGTTAAGGCTGTCTGCATAACGAGGCTTATGGGAGGATGCATGAACATCTTAAGCGATATTATAAGCCGGTGGATGCCCTGATAAGGGCCGCTGAGAGGGGTTAATGTCAAGGTCTTGATTGAGGCTGAGAGTGCGGGCTGGCAGGGAAGCGAGCATGAGAAGCTCATTGCCCACGGCGTGGACGTGAAGCTTGACTCAAACCCTGATCTAATGCATCACAAGGTGATGATAACTGATGGGGGATCGTGGTCACGGGGAGCTATAACTAGACATGGTCCGCCGAGAAGAATAACGACGAGAACATCCTCGTGGTCGAGGATCCCGAAGCCGCCGCGATCTATGAGAGGGAGTTTCAAAGGCTCTGGAGCCATTGGCTAACGCCCTGAGCTGGGCGAAACGTATAAGGGAGGGCCATCCCCACTCACACCATGTAATCTGGTTAAATATGGCCCAGCATGTGGTGTGCGTGGATCATGAAGGCGAGATCCCCGATGCCCTATGAGGAGAAGTGGGCTAAGAGATGGCTGGAGGAGAGGGTATTCGAGGCGGATCCGATACCAGGCGCGCCGAAGATCTTCGTCTGCGTCCCATACTCTTATCAGAATGCTCCACTCCATGTCGGCCACGGCTTCACATACACGAGAGGCGATGCTTATGCTAGGTTCAAGAGGATGCAGGGCTATAATGTCCTCTTCCCATGGGCTTGGCACTGGACTGGCGAGGCTGTCGCTGGGACATGTGAGAGGCTGAAGAGGGGCGATGAGGCTGTCAAGAGGATGCTTGTCGAGATAGATGGCGTCCCCGAGGAGCTTCTGGAGAAGTTTACGGACCCGGCTTTTGTCACGAGATACTATACTGAGGAGAATCGCGAGGTTGTCAAAGCCATGGGCTTCTCCGTGGACTGGAGGAGGGAGTTCTACACCACAGACCTACACCCATATTATAGCAGGTTCATAGAGTGGCAGTATATCACGCTGAGGAACCTAGGCTATGTAGCAAAGGGAAGACATCCGGTGGTCTGGTGCCCGAGATGTGAGAGCCCAACCGGAGACCATGATAGGCTGGTTGGCGAGGGCGTCTCCCCGGAAGAATACACCCTCGTCTACTTCAAGCTTGATGAGTATGATGCCTTCCTAGCGGCGGCCACGCTCAGGCCTGAGACCATCTTCGGCGTCACGAATATCTGGATAAACCCGAGGAGCGAGTATGTCTTGATCGAGGTTGATGGTAAGAGGCTGATAGTCTCGAGGCAGGCGGCTGAGAAGCTCCAGCACCAGATGAAGGTCAAGGTGACCGAGAGGATTGACCCGGAGAAGCTTATTGGAAAATTCGCGGAGGCGCCGATAACAGGCGTCAGGATACCAATATTCCCGGCGGATCTGGTCGACCCCGACTTCGGCTCCGGGGTTGTTTACAGCGTTCCAGCCCATGCACCATATGATTACGCAGGGATAGTAGCGTTGAGGAGGAATGAAGAGAGGCTGAGAAGATATGGAATAAAGGAGATCGTGGAGAGCATCAAACCTATCTCGATAATCAGGGTTCCGGGGTATGGTGACTACCCGGCGGTCGAGGAGGTTGAGAGACTCGGGATAACCTCTGACACAGATCCGAAGCTTGAGGAGGCCACGAAGACCATCTACTCGAAGGAGTTTCATAGCGGGGTCATGAAGGAGAATTGTGGGGAATATGCCGGGAAGAGCGTCGCTGAAGCCCGTGATCTGATGAAGCAGAGGCTGATAGAGCTCAGGCTCGGCGGAGTGATGTGGGAGCTCCCCGAGAAGGTTGTATGCAGATGCGGAACCGAGACGGTAGTAAAGATAGTTGAGGACCAGTGGTTCTTGAGATACTCGGACCCGGAGTGGAAGCGAAAGGTGAAGGAGCATATAATGAGGATGAATATTTATCCGGAGGAGGCTAGGCAGTGGTTCCTCAATGTCGTGGACTGGCTCAGGGACTGGGCCTGTGCCAGGAAGACTGGGCTTGGGACTAGGCTTCCATGGGACCCGAACTGGATCGTTGAGACGCTCAGTGACTCGACGATATATCCGGCCCTCTACACAATAAGCAAGTATCTCAATCTCGGGATTGTTAAGCCGGAGCAGCTCACCTTCGAGGTCCTAAACTATGTCTACTTGGGGGCTGGGGATCCATCCGAGATTGCTGCGAGGGTCGGCTTGAGCGAGAGCATCCTGAGGCAGATGAGGGAGGAGTTCCTCTACTGGTATCCCGTGGATATGAGAATCTCGGCCAAGGAGCTCGTCCCCAATCATCTCACCTTCTACATCTTCCAGCATGTGGCGATATTTGAGCCGAGGCATTGGCCGAGGGGGATCGGTGTCAATGGCATGGTCAAGATCGAGGGGGAGAAGATGTCGAAGAGCAAGGGCAACTTCATACCATTGAAGAGGGCGATTGAAATCTATGGCGCGGATGCGACGAGGATGACCCTCCTCCTCGCCGCCGAGGATCTCGATGACCCAGATTGGAGGGATAAGAATGCGAGGGAGGCCATGAGGATGCTCGAGACGATTCTCAAGATATGTGAGCAGGTTGCCTCAATTGAGGAGGCTGAGGAGAGTGAGGCAGATGCATGGCTCCTATCAACCCTACAGCGCAGAATCGAGAGGATAACATCCAACATGGAGGTATTAAAGACTAGAACCGCAGCCTCAGAGGCTATCTACGGCCTCTACAACGACTGGAAGTGGTATCTTAGGAGGAATGGTGGGAGGATTGGGAGGGCGGCGAGGATCTTTATGGAGACTTGGATCAAGCTCCTAGCGCCATTCATACCATTCACGGCGGAGGAGGCTTGGAGTATTCTGGGGAAGAGTGGCTTCGTCTCGCTGGAGAGATGGCCAGAGCCTGATAAGAGGTTGATAAATGAGGTCGTGGAGCTGAGGGAGGAGATCCTGACAAGGCTCATGGAGGATGTGAGGAGCATAATCGAGGTCTATAGGAGGAACCCGAGGCGCGTGATAATCTACTTGGCGGCGCCGAGCAAGATCCGGATGCTGGAGAAAGCGCTTGAGATCTTGGATGCCAGGCCGCATAACCCCGTCGGCGAGCTGATAAGGTGGATCATGAGTGAGAGGATCATCGAGGCTAAGAAGGCGCCAAACATGGCGAGACTCATCTTCGACTTGATCTCCGCCTACTCCTCGAGATATGCGCGTGAGGCGATATTGGAGGTGGCTAAGAGTGAGAAAACATTCTATGAGAGGGCGAGAGATTTTCTGGAGAGGGAGCTTGGAGCACTCGTGGAGATATATGAGGAGGGCGCAGAGGGGATCTATGACCCGAGGGGTAAGGCCTTATCCGCCCTGCCATTAAGGCCAGGGATTTATGTTGAGTAGCTCATGAGCAGCCAGCTAAGGATTGATGTCTTGAGGGAGGCGAGGCTCGACCTAAAATTCCTCCTAGAGAGAGGGTATAGGAAGCAAACGGTGCTCAAGCTCGAAGGGGAAAAGGAACAGCTTAGCAGGGCAGAGAGATCACTCCTCTTCCGGTCAGTTATGCCGGAGAGCGAGGCCGAGATCATAAGATCTAAGATCATTGGGCCTGAGCAGCTGGTGGGGAGGGAGGATTCTCGTGGATGGATTCAACGTGCTGAATACCGTTGAGGCGATGCTGAGAGGAGAGCCCCTGATACTATGCGATGACGAAGTGCTGAGAGATATTAGGGAAAAAGCATTCAAAATATAGGCCATCAAATCTGTCAGAGAACGCTCTTAAAAATGATACTAGAGTTCCTGAAGAACGCTCATGTCGCCGAGGTTAAGGTGTTATATGAGTCCCAGATTAGCAGGAGTGGAGAGGTTGCTGGCTTGACTTAGACACCTCTTATCAGAGATGGGCTTAAGGGGTGATGCTAGGACCGCGAAAACCGTGGACTCTATACTGGCGAAGTCGGGCGAGATAATAGCAACAAGCGACTCGGCAATACTCCTAAGATGTAGGGCGTCCATAGATATACCGAAAACTTGGCGCAAGCCGTGGGAGCGAGGATTATCAGGCTTTGATGGGGCGCGTAATCACCCCTATCTTATCATGCTCATGATCCTTCTCAGGACCTTAGAATGCTTCTCCTCATCACTCTTGATGAACTCGACAAGCAGTGGTGCTGAAGCCTTCCGGGTAGGAGCTTCTCAACCTCCCCTAGGCCTCCCTATATGCGCCTCCTCCTCCTTCCTAAGAAGCGACTCAATATCCATCTTCTTAAGCTGGCAGCTTATATCGACGGCCCCACCCCTCTCTATCGCCGAGATAAGGGTCATCAGGATGTCTGCATGCCCTCAGGCAGTCGCTTGCAAGAGCCCTGGAAGATCATCCGAGCAAGATCATCCTTCAGGTTTATAGCAGCTCTCATGAACTCCTCAGCAGACTCCTGCTCGGCCTGAACCCTTCTCCTCAAGAACTCGAGTATTCTCGCAACCTCACCACTCACCTCGCTGGGGACGACCTTAACCCCTCACTCACCTCAGAGAGATCTCCTGATATTGAAGGCCGCATCATAGAGCTCGCCCTCAGTCAACATTCCCTAGACAGGATCTTCTCCAACGAGCTCGTCGAGATAGCGCCTCGCCGCCTCATTCTCCATAATCCTCCTCGCGGATGATGAAGCCCTCCTCCTACTCAGGTAAAGCGTTATCGTCGGCTGACTCATCCCCCAAAACCTCAGCCACCCTCTTCCTAAGCTAAAGCCATGATCCTTCACAAGCCCTCATCGCGAGAATAGCCCTAATACCTGAGACAATCTCCTCCATCCTCATTAACGACTCCTCCGGGCAAATGACTTAGCGCGTGAAAATAGCACCGTAAAGCACATGATTTTTACATCATAGAATTTAAATCAGGGTTCCTGGAAAACCTTCATGGATCGAGGGGCGATGAGCCTCTATGAGGGTTCCATTAACCTCGCTTAGTGAGGCTTCGGGAGGCAGTGGTTGTGGAGATAACATTTGGAGGCCATCCCCCAGCACGGGGTTCTGGGGAGGGTTTAGGCGTAGGCTTGGATGGGGCTGGAGAGGTAGAGGCGGCCCTGGATGCAGCGCGGTTAAGAGGCTTGCAGACCTCGGCATACTACCCGGAGCCAAGATCAAGGTCGTTAGAAAGGCTCCACTCTAGCGGCCCCATAGAGGTTGGAGGTACATGGCTCGAGATCCATGATTGGAAGGGGCTTGGGCCTCGAAGATAATAGTGGAGACCTAGTCTAGCGAGATCCCCTTTGGAGGGCTCTCCAATGAAGTATGCGAGTATCCCAGCTCGTGGGATCAGAGGCGGCCACGCCGAGCCGGATCTCAGGATAGCCTTAGCTGGTCAGGCGAACGTGGGCAAGAGCGTGATTTTTAATCAACTGACAGGACTTCATCAGCATATAGCAAACTGGCCCGGGACCACAGTGGATAAGGCGGAGGGAACGCTATATTACAAAGGCCTGATAATGAAGGTTATTGATCTTCCAGGAATATATTCCGCTGACACATCTCTCAATAGAGAGAAGATCTCTAGTGAACTATATCGCGAGGAGAGGCTGGATGTTTGTGGTTAACGTGGTCGATGCAACAGCGCTTGAGAGACACTTGATCTTCACTCTCCAGCTTCTCGAGCTTGAGAGGCCGCCCATCCTAGTATTGAAACATGATGGATCTAGCGGAGAAGTATGGCATCGAGATAGATGTGGATGTGCTTAGGAGGAGCTCAGGGTGCCGGTCGTCATGACGATTGCGACGCGCGGGAGGAGTGTGTACCCAGATACTCGATGCCGCTATGAGAGCTCCATAGAACCGGATACTCCCAAGAAGATCCGATATGGCAAGGAGGTTGAGGAGAGGGTTGAGAGGCTGGAGGCCGCTCTGGGGGAGATTGACCCACCATATCCGAGGAGATGGATCGCCCTAAAGCTTCTGGAGAAGGATGAGGAGATATGGGGCCTCGTTGGGGAGAAGAATCCACGGGTTATAGAGCTGGCCAGCGAGCTGATCACCGAGCTCGAGAGCATCCATGGACACGACTCATTAATCATAATCGCGAATGAGAGAGCTTGCATCGCGAGCCAGATCGCTAGGAGATGCATAAGGATAGTGAAGCCCAGAAAACCAACTCTAGGAGATAGATTCGATGAAATCGCAACACATCCGATACTAGAGTTACATTCTCTGCCGCCATAATATTCGCCGGCCTCTTCTCAATAGTCTTCGGGGTCGGCGGAATAATCGCAGAACTCTCCGAGGAATATTTGTCGGAAATCATGCGCGATGCATGGGTTCGTATCCTCGGGAATCAACCCGATATCCGAGGTCGGCTGGTCAGCCATCGAGAGCATCTTATTCCTCCTCGGCCTAGCCATACCATACATCCTCCTCTACTTCCTCACACATTCCTCTTGGAGAACTGGGGATACCTTGCGAGAGTATCATTTCTAATGGATTCTCCAATGCATAAGGTGCAGGCGTCCATGGCAGGCCGTAATCCCCATGCTCCTAGGATTCGGCTGCAACGTCCCAGCATGCCTCGCGGCAAGAATCATGGATACATGGAGGGAGAGGATCATAACGATCTTAATGACGACGCTCGTGCCATGCTCCGCCGTAACCGTTGTCGTTATGGGGCTAGTGGGAAGATATTTTGGAGTGTCATGGGTCATTGGGCTCTATCTCCTCACACTCCTCATCGCCTTCATCCCTAGGCTCCATCGCCTCAAGAATCCTCCCAGGAGTACCACGTTGAGCTGATAATGGAGATGCCGAGCTACAAGGTGCCAAGCATCAAGACGATACTAACGATGACTTGGATCAGGCTGCGAGAATACCTTGAGATAGCAGCCCCACTCATAATCGCCATAGGAGCACTCGTAAAAGTCCTAGAAATCTCCGGCCTGTTAGGACTCTGATATCAAGCACCCTAAGCCCGATAACCTCCAGCTGGCTCGGATTACCAAAGGAAACTGGGTGTCCTACTAATCTTTGGAATCCTGAGAAAGGAGCTCATACTAACAACGCTCGCGGCACTCCTCGGGACCATAGACTTCTCACAAGCACTCACGCCAAACCAGATGATAACACTCTCCATAGTAACAATACTATACATACCATGCGCCACAATCTCCGTCCTACTCAAAGAAACCGGAACAAAACAACCCTAGTAATCACACTAGCGGAAATAAG
This sequence comes from Candidatus Wolframiiraptor gerlachensis, assembly GCA_021323375.2. Lineage (GTDB taxonomy): Archaea > Thermoproteota > Nitrososphaeria_A > Caldarchaeales > Wolframiiraptoraceae > Wolframiiraptor > Wolframiiraptor gerlachensis. The sequence continues at coordinate 26,596 of JAJPCT020000008.1, forward strand.
CCTAGCAATACTCATCGGCGGAATAGCCTCAAAACTCCTCCTAACTATAGGAATAAGTTAGGCTTGCAAAGAAAGCGCACATACCCTAAAAAGAGCCTAATCAGCCCGCATGACTATATTAGCCTGAGAACCCTTAGAACATTCTAAAAAGAAGAAATTGAAAAATAAGTGAGATTTTTCAAGATGTTAAATGATCGGCTCCGCATATGATATTAGGTGTAAAATCTATGAAGTGCTTCGGGATTTGGATCTGATTTCATGGCCAGGCTTTGCTAAGAATTATGATTAACATTGTATCATGTTTGCGTATATTTCCTTTCTTGTTATGCACCTTGATCGCGTATTTTCGTGATAAAGATTTTACAGACCTCTTTCGAAAAGGTTCACCTTAATGTATGATGTGTGTAGTTGAGTATTTAATTGGGATGGACATTTGGAATGAGGTTTATTATTTATCACCATAAGTTAGCTGTCCTCATATCATACTGGCAAACTTTCTCAGCAGATTAGGAAAAAAGCAGGATGATATAATACACGTTATCCTTCATAAGAATCAGAATGCCAGATTGCCCTAAAAAGCCTCTAAGAATTATATGTGCCAAAATAGGCATAAGATGTTCCTCAGAGGTGAAGACCTTTAATCTTGTATTGTTATGATCTCGATTCCCATGATGTCTTTGATTACGTCGGTTTTCTTAGCTATGTCTTTGTCAAGGGTGGCTATGGACTTCGCTCCAATCGCCTTGGCTATAGTAATGTGTAGTAGATCAAGTGTTTTAAGCCTGAGCATGGGAACATGTTTTAGGCTTTCCTTCACAATAATGTTAAGATCTGTTTCAACTATCGAGGCGCCAAATCTCTTGATAGAGTACATAGCTAGTGGTATTGGTTTCTCCAATTCAGCTCTTGCTGTAAATGGATGCTAATTCAAGTAGTGTGAGCTGGCTTACAACTCTCCTCTCCATCCAATTGCATAGACATAGCTACCACTTTATCATGATTAGGGTCCTTTTCATCAACATACGATATGATGACATTTTGTGTCAATATATATCATCAATGTCTCTCCTCTTCCAGCATCTTACTCAGTCTACCGTGAGCGATCCTGAAGCCCGACTTCTCGAGCTCCTCAACATCCCTATACACCTGCTCCTAGAACCCCACTTCCCTCACAACCTCATTCTCAAGCCCTCTTTTCAATGAGAATATTGAATGCATGAGACCTGCTTCTAGCAAGCCCATACCTAACCATCTTATCGGCTAGTTCAACAACCTCCTACGAACCTTTAATAGATACCGTAGTGCTCATTTACCATACATACTTAGTAGTTACCATGGTATATAAAGATATACCTTAATAGTTTGTGGTATCAAGATGCAGCGATTACATGTTGCCTACAAGCCTCCTTTTACTATTAGGAACATAGCGTCTTTTATCCAAATTTGAAGGTTTGGAGGCTCCTAAGCTCCGGGAGTTTATAAGTAAGTGAAGAAAAATATCGCCTTTGGTTTTCTTTTATGTCACAGGGATCTAAAATTTTGTCGCACGAGTTAGCAATGAGTGAGAGGTTTGGGCTTTCGTGAAAAAGTTATGGGCTCTCCTTGTACCCATGTTCATGGCCGTGGATTCTGCCATCGTGAATAATCCGAAGATGCTCATAGAGACTCTTTTTATAGGAGGCTTCATCCTAGAGTTTAGGAGCCTGAATAACAGCCCCAATGCATATGTCTCACAATCCTGGAAAGACTTGGGCTATCCGTAGCCCTCTGTAGACTCCCGCTTCGGTAATTTCGGAAACCCGACCCCAGAAAGTAGAGTAAAAGTGTATTTTCCTTTAAAACTTCTTTATAAGCTTCGATATGGAAGCCGACAAATCAGAAAAATGATGTTAAAAATTAATTCTGATTCGAGATGGAGAACCTTTGAGAGAAACAAGGGGTTGCCTGAAGATGGCTCGGTGGCTTTGCATGGCAAGAGATCGCTGAAAAGAACCAAAAGAACAATATGTTATCTCCTCGAGCTGGGCCTATCCCCCTCGCTGTAGGCTATAATGTTAGCAGGATTGCCAGCAGATGAGCAGGATTGCTGGAGAGGGGCCATATTAATCATGCTCGAAAACAAAACTTGCAGAACATTTTATACATGTGGATCTGTTTTACTAACAGGCTGTTGCTCACGTTTAGTAAAGATTATATAGGGGTTGATGGGTTTTGTTCGGACTTATCCCTTCATACCGGATTTAGGGCTGGTCTCCTAGTTTTCGATATTTGTCGTAATCAGGGCCGTTTCTTCCTTCTACTATCTTTACTACATGCAACCTCAGTTTACTACCTCCACCTCCTCTACCAGCATTCTGCTCACCGATCCGTCTAGGATTTATCTAGAGGTTGAGATCTCAAGTGTAGATGGTGTCAAGGGGTTTAGTGTTATCGCGGTGATCAATGTGGAGAATGTGGATTTCCTGCTTTTTAGGCCTATTGATGTATGGACCGATGATCTATCAGCTATTGGCTTGAGTGGCAGGATGCTGCTGGTGTCGAGTAACAATAACTATACGATTGATATGCCATGCATCATGAGGCTTAACGTCTCTTGTCCTCTGATAACAGCGGATTATTCCTGGCTATGACATGCCGCCTCAGAATTGAGTCTGGAAGATATCTGAGTATCAATAGAGCTCTCTTGGAGCGAGGCTAAGGGTCGTGGCGGATTTACCTATCACTCTTTCCAAAGCTGAGGGACTCCACAAGATCCTACGCATTGATCGTCGATAAGACTAAAGCCTCTACGGGCCGGTCAGGCTACTACGAGTCCACCGCGCATATATATGGATCTTTGAGGCCGCTGGAGAGGAGTATAGAAAGTTCAGGCTTGAGTCGACATCGCTGGAGACCGAGGAAGATGATGGCGGTTCTTGAGGTGCCGGTCAAGAAGCAAGGTTCATACTATCAAGCACTAGTAATAATGAAGGCTAAGCCTGAAGAATATCTGTTAAGAATCACGAACTCGATGAGCCTCAAGATAGAGCTAAGAGTGGAAGAATAGTCTTTAACAAAATCCGGCAGGGAAATAATCTAATACGGAATCATGTTTTCCCCATCACGATTAGGCCTTTTTCAGCTCCCTCAGCCTCCAGCCTCCCTGACCATATTATTGATTCAAGCCTGAATCGCGAGGGTTAACTGCCTAACATCACATCGCAGTAGATCATCAATTGCCGAGACCAAGCTCCATCCACATAAAATCAAGCATCTTAACAATCGAATAATGCTGCCGCCTCCTAACAACCACCGGATTAACCTTAAAATACTGTCTCAAACAATCCTCAAACTGATTGGGGTCGGGGACCTCCCCCACTTGAGCAACGATTTTGGGCCCGTAGCTCAGCTTGGATAGAGCATCGGCCTTCTAAGCCGGGGGTCGGGGTTCAAGTCCCCCGGGCCCGCTATTTCAAACGGAATAAGCCCTTCACGGCCTGTTAAGAATTCCTTTACGCTGCCCGTTAAAGGATTTTAACAGGGTTTTAGAGGATTTCCTCCAATATCTCCTGAAAACCTACTCAAGGAAATACGCTGTAGAAATCTATTCTTATGCCCGGAAATATGGATATCAAGTCCTTTTTGAGAAGAATCTCCAACATTTTTACCGGCTGAATGATTTTCAACGGCTTGACGCAATGAAGGCCATGAGTCTGCTCTCAAGGTTTCTAGGCCGCTATGATGATTGGAAAAAATTACGTGAGAGACATGGGCTGAGGTGGGCCACAAATGATAATTTCATCCCATTGTTCAGCCTCCCGCCTTTTCCTAAGCTTTTAGAGGATGCTAAAAGCATGATAAACGCTTTGGTGGGGAGGTTTCTACATGAGGTGGAGTTTATGGCCCTGAGCGGGCTAAGGCCGCGGAGGCCATAATGGCAATTTAAGGTCTCTGCAAGATGCATAGAGAAGATTACTTTAACACTGAGCTAAAGGTTTTGGAGCATTTCCGCTTTCCACAGGTTTTCTTCAGAAGGTGTAAGCGGGCCTTCATCACGGTCCTTAATGATCATCTTTTAATGGCTCTTTGAAAGGCCGCGCCCATCACCTATAACATGCTGAGAATGTATCTTAGGCGGAGAGGCATGCGCCCATGCTTCAACGTCTTCAGAAAACTCTTTGCAACCTTTCTCTGCGGCAAAGGGTTAGAGGCGGAGCTGGTGGATTACCCGCAGGGCTCGCGTCCCAAACACGGTCTTCATGCGCCACTATTTTTCACCTGACGTCAGGCCAGGTGCAGTGGAAAAGTCCGCGCCCTTTACCGGAGCTGCGTGAGTTATTATTCAATGGGTTTATGCCACTCCACGCGCTCAAGCTCATTATCCTCCCGCCAGCCACCGTCTGCAGAACAAACTGGTAGAGGCCGCGCCTAAGCCTTTTTCACCTTCCCCTATGTCCCTGTAAAAACTGGCAGCGCCTGGTGGATCTCCCTTGATCGTATAGGGTGAGGTCTCATAGACCTCTTTTAGGGCGTAAAGACTCCCTCAGGCTTCTGCAGAGCCACAGTCTCACTGTAGCGGCAGACGGCTGCCAGCCTCGTCCCTAGCCGAGCTCCGCGCCCTTCTGTAAAGGCTTGAAGCCGCCTTTATCAAGCTCCAATAGATAGGAGTCAAGCCACATTAACCCTGTTCTTGACTATGCGCAGCTGGTAAAAGTCCTGAATCCGCTCTAACAAAAACACCGTCAGCTATACCTGTGATAGCGCTGCTGCCGCGTATTTCCATCCAAAATATTCGCGTGTAAAAGGCTGCGCCTTTCTCAAGCGATGAATAAGTATAATTGTTACATTATGTTTCATGCATATGGCCTTCAGCCTCCGCATTAGCTGGTAAACCCGGATATTATCATTTTCCGCCGTGAATTTGTATCACTGCACTCAGGTTATCAATGATGACTAAGCCTCGTGGCTATACTCCGTTATGGCCCTCTCAAGCGCGGCCACTGCCCTTTACTTTCAAGGCTCAAGCCGCCGCCCAAGAAAAAGAGGCCATCACCTGGAATATCATCCGTTATCAACTCCATCCTCTGCTTTAGCAGTTGATAAGTGAGTTCTCAAAATCAATGAGTAAAACGTTTGTTTTGGCGGCGTTAAATGCGTCAAAGATCCTCTCACCTTTTACAATCTTCTAGAGAGAGGTCAAGGCGCCATGAAGCTTTTACCTCTCCCGGGCGCCCTGCTAGAATGATCAACGAGCCGCGCGGCAAAAAGCGGCTCAGAAATATAATCAATGGCACTCCACTTCCCTTACCACGTCTGAAAATTTTTGATGCTCAAAGTTTCCGTGGATTCTCCTCTTTCTCACTGGAGAGAAGCCCCACCTTTGACAGAAAGTTTTTCAGTGAATAAGCCTTTCCGTCATGAAAATCATAGAAATATCCTTTGTCTTTTGCGGAGATAAAAGATGGATGCTTATCCGCTGGGCATGAAAAGGGCAGTGATAAAGCGCGTAGCGGTGTGCTATCATAAGCCAGCCTGTCCCGTGAAAAAGTCTTGAGCCATCTCCAAGTAATGCTTGAGCCTATCTCCATTCCATCATCTACCGTCGCGCCTTTTTCATTAGTGTTATGTTTTAGCTCAAGAATTAACTCCCGCCTCATGTAAAAGCGCGTGAACATGTTATTAGCGTCATCAATGATGCGGATGCTGTTATCATTTAGCTTGAGATAGCCCTCAGACGGGTGCATTATGACAAATTTGTTAAAGAGTAGCTCAATCTTACTTCCATCCTCTAATTCCACGGAGAATCTCTCCGGCTCCTTTACGCTGTAATAATAGGCGTGTAGGCCGCCGCGCGGCGTCCTTTCCAATTTTGTGATGGGCAGATGCTTCAGTAATGGCCTCCATCTCTCCTCCGGCATGTCAAAATCAACGCAGGAAAGATAAAGGCCATCAAGCGTTTTTTGTAGAAAGACGCCCAGGGCGTTAGCGCCCTCCCAGTTTAAGTCCTCCAGCTCCTCCCGGCCCTGGCCATTTCTGAGCCATTTTTCCAGCGCCCCGGACTTCATTAGTGGCCGTTTTCTCCATTTTTCGTCATTCCTCCAGACGTGTAGGGGGCCGCAATCAGGCCTTTCTCATGCCAGGCCAGGGCCGCCCGCAAAGTTTATTAGCTAAAGGGCCCCACACTACTCTCCGCGCGCCGCTGGAGGTGGGAGGGGTCTTCCACGCCTATTCCTCACCTCCATGATCCCTCTTCCCAGCCATCCGGCCTCTTTAGCATGACCAGCCGTGTAAAAGAAAACACTTTGAGGCCGTCTCCCTCCGCGCCCCTCTTCCCACTCAAGCAATAGCGCCTTCTCATTGCAAACCACATGATCCACATTTTGGGCAGACAAACCTGTTACAGGCGGTGCAGTAATCTGCATTCTTTATTTCAAACTCACAACCACAAAGCCAACAGCGGTACGCATATTCATACCTACAATGCATGCATTTCAAACCTTCCACTAAATGTATTTTTGAACGCTTTTCCACACCTGTAACATTTCAGTGTAATGTATCTGACCCCATCTTGGTTTTATGAAATGCTCAAAGTCATTTGAAAAACATAAAATACTTATGTTAAAGGTGTCCGCTATCTTCTGCAGTTTTTCAACGTCATTCTTTTCAGATAATTAAAAAATTTAACAAAATAGATTTTGTCATCCTTCAAGCAGACAAAATCAAAGGCATCATCAATTATTTTAAGGGGAGTGGAAGCTGCGCTGCCTTAGCCTCTCCTCCGCCAAAACATGCATGAGATTTTGCGGGTTAATTGTTTGACTGCGCCTCATTTCCATCACCCACCCTGAAGATAATCACTCTATCCGCTAGAATCTTCTGCCTGACGCTCTGTCCTTTTTCAAACATATTTTTAGGTAGAGACACAGACTAGGCTTCTGCCCAGCTGAATAACTTTCACCAGCCTAATGTTTTGATGCCTCATCAGGAAAAGCGTGGAAACTGATATATATATTTGCTTAACTTCAAAGACACCTGAAAATGCAAAATTCATTCAAACATTTTTTATCTTCAACCGCCGCCTCTCATGGAGGGTAAAGGGAGCGCGCCCCCGCTTTGAGGAGAGACCCTGGGGGCCTTTAAATATTGGATATCCTCCACCATGCTGAGCTATTATTTAACTTTTTCCATGGAAAAAGGCGGTATTACTACTTACTCTATATAGATTCATTTTCAGGGAAAAGTTTAAATAGCGCGGAACAAACTGGAAAAACCAGGGAAAGGCTCCTTTTGCCTTGAAAAGCCCGGAGCAGGCTCCTTTTGGCTAAAAGAACCTTTTCCTGGTTTTTGGAAAACGGAAGAAAATATTAAACCACTATTTAAATGTTGCGCAAATTTTAAATAGGTAATACTGCTACTTTTAACAGTTTGTATATTATATGTAAAAGTGCTGGTACATACCAATGCTAGTAATACGCGCATTGATGTACATTTTTGTACATTGTAAAGGGGCATGTCCCACCCTTTTTACGTTTTGGGGAGAAACTTTTTACGGGCGCGGCCCATTATCATATATGCTGTCAAAGCGAGAGAAGGAATTTTGGAGAATCCAGCGGCTTTTTCCAGGGAGGAGGCCCGGGTCTACCGGGCATAGGATAAAGAAGAAACTGAGAGAAGCCTTAGGGAGCTTGAGCTCTCAATGACTTGATAATCTCCGGCGCTTTTCCGGTAAAACATGCGGTGGGAAATCTTCTAAGCCGGGGGTCGGGGGTTCAAGTCCCCAGGCCCGCATCTATAGATGAAGTATCTATAAATGAAGTATCTATTTATCGCTAGCGCTAGTAGAGAATTGTCGTGATGAACGTGATCATTACAGCAGTTGTTATGGTTGTTGGCGCGAGTATTTTGTGGTGACTTTCCGGAGACTTGCTTTATAATATTCTGTTGAGAGTATTAGGCATGCATGAGCCGGGCTCAGTAGAGCTCCTGTAAAGCCTCCGGTGAACGCTAGCAGGAGCGCCCTATTACTTTCCTTTAAAAGGGGTGCTAGGGGCGGGAACGCTAGAGCGACGAAGGTGAATTCGACGCCAGTCCCAACAACTATTAGAAAGGGTATTGCGAATGCCGCGAGATCCAATAGAGAAGAGAGCCTGGTTAATAGATTATAGGCGACGCCGCTCTCCTCTATGAACGTGCTATAGATAAATGAGAAGACTATTATCGTTATAAAAGTCGGGTTCAGGGAGCTTTTTAGAGACTTAGCCATAGTCTTTATTGAGGGCTTGTAAATGGCTATCGCCATCAAAATCACTATTATTAGTGAGATCACCAAGTCCATGCGAAGAATGATCGTTGTGATAGCTATTAGGAGAAATGGCCAGATATGCAGTAACCCGCTCACTCTCCCTCTCTCATTGAAAACTCTCCCATCAATTGCTCTCCGGATGATGAGCATTCCAATAATGGCGCCGATGATTGTTGCGGTGAGCATTATCGGAAGATTCATTGTCGAGATTCTTCCAATAGAGATCCCAAGTAGGCCGGATGCGAGGATCACACCTTGGTAAAGTGGCCAAGTTGTTATCCAGATTTGCCTGAACCAGTAGTTTATGAAGCCCTTCTGCTCCGCGTTTAGGCGTAGTTTCTCATAGAGATCGTTCAGGATCACTGCTGATACATACGCTCCTCCCGGCATGGGTAGTAGTCCTATGAGCGCTGGTGTTGCTAAAGCGGCAAAGCTCGTGCTGAAAAAGGATAATCCCTCTACAAGCTTCTGGGAGTAGCCCGTCATGCTATACAACTCGGCTAGGAACATCGCGAGTATCAAGGCTAGAAGTGTTCGAATCATGCTCATGTTGAATGCTCGTGGGAGGATTTGAATGAGGTTCGAGCCGAATGCTAGAAGGCCGAAGAGGAGGCTGCCTACAGCAAGCGCGGCCGCAACATTAACCCCCCTAAAAGTAAGTACCAGGACTATAATTGTGGAGATTATGAGAGCGGCCGTCAAGTCGATGCTGTACATTACCTTCACCTGAGATCATAAGTGCTCAATTTTCAGAGGAGGGCCTTTT
>JAJPCT020000009.1 GCA_021323375.2 Candidatus Wolframiiraptor gerlachensis
ACCTGCGACCGTTGAGGATTTCGAGAGGTTCAGCTATGGGCTTCAGGCGGTTAGCCTAGGCGTGGTTGATGAGGCCTTGAGGGATCTGGGGGCTGAGGATAGATGAGCGTGGAGCCTGATGTTAAGAGGGTTATCGTCGAGGCCTTGAGGAAGGAAGGCGGAGTGGCAACAGGTGATAGGCTCATATACGCGTATATCAGGATAAGGGAGAGGTTCAGGAACTCCAAGGAGCTTATTGGATTCGTTAAAGAGAACCTCGCGGATCAGGTCGAGGTGATAGAGGAGATACTATACCCGTATAGGGATGACGTGGAGAAGGCCATCTTCCTCAGGCTCAAGGGCTTTCCGGATGGGGAGGCCATGACGGTTTTTAACCGAAGGCGGGATGCCCTTAACCCGAGGTGTGATTAGGATGGAGTGGGTTGAGTATCTCGTTAGATTGAGGTTCCACGTGGATGGCTTCTACGCGGAGAAGCTGACAAGAGAATACGTCGAGAGGGAAGTCAGGAGAAAGCTATCCATCCCGGAGCTTGAGGAAGAGGGCTTGATGGAGATAATCGTCTCTGAGACGGGGGTTGATGGACTATTGAATATTCCTGTTAAGAGGGGGGAGCTATGGGTTAGGGAGCTTGAGGATGGGAGATTCGCCATTAATCTGGATGACCCCAAGATCACGTGTGTCGAGGTTCAGGTGGTTCGTGAGGATCTAGAAGAGGAGACGATAAAGGCCAAGGGCGTCAAATACGTCATCATAGGGGATGTTCCGGACACATGGGGAAGGCTAGATTCGTGAGGATGAGGAAGGGGGTTAGGGAGGTTGAGGAGGGGGAGTAATGGGTTGAGGAGGCTTCTAATGAGGAGGCCCATTATCAGGATGGCTGATCCAAGCCACTATACCCCGGGGCATAGGATATGGGAGTGTAAAGAGGTGGATAAGCCGAAGAGGAGGGGGGCTTTACTGGAGGCATGGCTGAAAGGCGAGGTAGGCTCCGAAGAATTATTGAAGATAATCAGGATTGAGCTTGAGAGGAAGTAGGGGAGAGGGTTCAACGTAGGATTGTTAAGGGATGTATATATGGGATGATCGTATGCGAGTATGAGTTCGAGAAGCCCGATACTAGGAATCCCCGGTATTCTCTGGTCGAGGCTGATGTTTATGGCTGGATTCCTGAGGAGTTTTGGGATGAGATCAGAGATCATAGGCTTTCTTTAAGGAAGAGCCTCAAGATGGGGAAGTTTGAGCTATACAGGTATTATTATGCTGATGGCTCGGAGGAGCTAATCTTCACTGGATCTCTTGAGGAGTGTCTGAGGAGGGCTGAGGCGGAGTGGAAGAGGTTTCATTATGGATGGGCTGGGGTTGTGCCGGAGTTCAAGCCATGCAGGCATAGGCCGCCGGATATAAGCTCGCTATGCCCCATGCAGAGAGCCATCACGCCCATATAAGGCTGAAAAAGCAGGTTTGTGGAGCGGAAATTCAGGAGATCCGTTTCGGCTTTCTAAGCCTTTACAAACCTGAATTCAAGGAGATAAAGAGCCGAAATTTCGGTTTGTGGGAGTTTATGGAGACGGTTTGGTAATGCTAGAATCATATAATAAGCTAGGTATCGAGAGGTTTTTATTGTATGCGCCATGGCAGCCCCGCGGCCTCGAGAGGGAGACAACAGACATGATAATCGATCTCTGCGCTCTTGGGAGGAGCTACGGCCTCTCCATAGTAATATTGTCGCAGGGCATGGCGGGCGAGATAGGCCTAAACGCCGCCGTTAGAAGGAATCTTAATACGCAGTTCATAGGTAGGATTCATCCGCTCGACTTCGAGGAGGCTCAAAGGCTCGCGGCATCATACTACATCTCACCCGAGAATCTGCTAACACTGCCAGAAGGCCACTTCTACTTCCTCGGGAGAATGAATCCGTCCCCCACACCTCTCCTTATTAGCTTCCAGATAGGCGAGAAGGAGAGGACGGGCTGAGGCAGCGCGCTCCAGCGAAACATATTTTTCTGCGATTCCATCATCTCCTCCATGTGCTCACCGAAGATAGGATCAGGAGATATGTTATCGAGCTTATGCGGGCCGCTGCGATACATCTGCCAGAAGAGGTGAAGACATCCCTGAGGAGGGCGTATGAACTAGAGGATGATCCATTGGCAAGGAGGATGCTCGCGGCGATCCTAGAGAATGTCGAGCTAGCTGGCGGGCGCAGGAGGCCGATATGCCAGGATACGGGTGTCGTGATGTTTAGCGTGAGGGCTGGTGAGAGGTTCCCCATGCTTGGAAGGCTCCCGGAGATCCTTAGGGCTGCTGTCGTGGAGGCGACTAGGATGATCCCGCTCAGGCCCAACGCAGTTGACGTGATTACCGGGAGGAATAGCGGCGACAACACGGGCGACTACATCCCATGGATAGACTGGGAGATAGTTCCCGAAGAGGATTACGCCGAGATAACAGTCATGCTTAAGGGTGGCGGTAGCGAGGCGGCGGGCGGGGTTACAGTCCTGACCCCGAGCGCTGGCATAGAGGGCGCATCAAAATTCGTCTTGGAGGTTGTCAAGGAGGCTGGCCCGAGAGCATGCCCACCACTAATCATCGGTGTTGGGATTAGTGGGACCACTTACACCGCCATCTGCCTGGCCAAGAAGGCCCTTCTAAGAGGCATGGGGTTGCGTAATCCGAGACCGGAGTTAGCCTCTCTTGAGGAGAGGCTCCTCAATGCGGTGAACATGCTTGGCTGGGGTGTTCATGGAGTGGGTGGCAGGACGACGGCACTAGACCTGAGGATAGAGGCCTCTCACAGGCATCCAGCGTCTCTCGCCGTCGGTGTGGTCTCGAGCTGCTGGGCATTCAGATACTCCACGATGAGAATTAGGGGCGATAATGTCGAGTTCCTAACCCACAACTTTCTAAACGAGCTAGAGGTGGATTAGGTGGATGGAGTATAGACTTAGGACTCCCATCAGCGAGCAGGAGATTAGGAGGCTCAGGGTTGGAGACTTGGTCTTTATGGATGGTCTCGTAGTTACGTTGAGGGATGCTGGGCATAGGAGGGCGATCGAGTATCTTAGGAGTGGTAGGAGGCTGCCAATAGATCTCGCGGGCCTCGTATTGTATCATATGGGTCCTGTTGTCCGGATGAGTGAGGGTGGCTGGGAGATTGTTGCCGCTGGGCCTACCACGAGCGCGAGGCTAGAGGCCTATGAACCAGAGCTGATTGAGAAGACCGGCGTCAGGCTTATTGTCGGCAAGGGTGGGATGGGCGCCAAGACAGCTGAGGCCTGCAAGAGGTTTGGTGCTGCCTATGCCATCTACCCGGGAGGGGCTGGAGCATTAGCGGCCGAGGCGATTGAAGAGGTCGAGATGGTGGAGTGGCTCGACCTCGGAATACCCGAGGCGATGTGGGTTCTCAGGGTAAGAAACTTCGGCCCACTCATGATCATGATAGACTCGACTGGAAGAAACTTTTACGAGGAGAGGAGGAGAATCGTTGAGGAGAATATGGGGAGGACGGCGGGCTTTGTGTGATAGTGTATTCTTATCTCGCCGAATATATTATCGTCAATTGACTCATAAAACATCAAACATCCCACGCACGATCATCACATCATCAAGATACTAATAGAGGTCTCAAGTATTGTTAGGCGGGATCGGGATTGGGAAGTATCGAGCGGATGTTTGATCCCGAGACAGTGGCGGTAATCGGGGCAACTGATAGGGAGGGCTCGGTTGGCAGGGCGATAATGGAGAACCTACTAGAGTGGAGGAGTAATCGGGAGATCTTCCCGGTTAACCCGAATAGGGAGAGCGTGCTCGGGCTGAAATGCTATCCGAGCATCAAGGATGTTCCGAAGCATGTTGACCTCGCGATAATAGCTGTTCCAGCGAAGCTGGTCCCAAAGGTTGTCGAGGAGTGTGGGGAAGCTGGCGTCGATGGCGTTGTAATAATATCTGCTGGTTTCAGGGAGGTTGGTGAAGAGGGTAGAAAGCTCGAGGAGGAGATAAAGCGCATCCAGCAGAAGTATGGTATGAGGATTCTGGGGCCAAATTGCTTCGGCTTTATCAGGCCCCACATAGGCCTTAACGCCACATTCTTCAGGAAGATGCCTGAGCCTGGGCCGATAGCATTTATCTCGCAGAGCGGGGCTCTCGGCTCCGCGATCTTAGACTGGGCTCTTACGCACCATATAGGATTCAGCATGTTCATCTCACTCGGCTCCATGCTCGACATAGACTTCGGAGACCTGATAGACTACCTTGGAGAGGATCCTGAAACACGTAGCATACTAATCTACATGGAGGGGATTGATGATATTAAGAGAGCTAGAAAGCTCATGAGCGCTATCAGGGGGTTCGCGAGGACAAAGCCTATACTGATATTGAAGCCGGGAAAATATGAGGCGAGCGCGAGGGCCGCGAAATCGCACACCGGCGCGATGGTCGGCAGCTTCGAGGTCTATGATGCCGCGTTCAAGAGGGTTGGCGCCATCCGGGTCGACGAGATAGAGGATTTATTTAACTGTGCTAGGGTTTTGGACTCCAGATATCTCCCGGCCGGCCCGAGGCTCGCGATAATAACCAACGCGGGAGGGCCGGGTGTGATCGCAGCAGACGCAGTCATAGATTATGGGGGGGAGATGGCGAGGCTCTCGGAGAAAACGATTAATGCCCTCGACATGATACTGCCGCCGCACTGGAGCAGGGGAAACCCAATAGACATCATAGGAGATGCCGATGTCAAGAGATATGTTGAGACGCTCAAGGTCTGTCTAAACGATCCCGGGATAGACGGCATAATCGTGATATATACGCCGCAGGGGGCGGCCAAGCCCATCGAGCTCGCTGAAGCGCTTATCGACGTGATCGCCGAGAAGAGGAAGCCAGTCCTCACAGTCTGGATGGGTGGAAGCGAAGAGGTCCGGGAAGCTAGACAGTTATTCTCGAAGAATGATATTCCATGCTATTCGACGCCGGAGGATGCCGTGAGGACATACATGTACATGTACAAGTATAAGCGGAACCTAGATCTCCTATACGAGACGCCGAGGGAGATCTCGGTCGATTTATCGCCGCCGATACATCATCTTAAGGTTCTGATCAAGAGGGCGAGGAGGGAGAAGAGGGATGTTCTGCTGATAGATGAGGCGGAGCGTTTCATGAAGGCTTACGGCATACCGACCCCAGAGGGTGGTCTCGCGAAAAGCGTTGGTGAGGCCATGCTGATCGCCTCCAAGATAGGATACCCGGTGGTGCTGAAGATAGTATCCCCGGACATAATACATAAGGTTGATGTCGGCGGAGTCATCACGGGGATAAAGAATGAGAATGAGCTCAGGGAGGGGTTCAACAAGCTTATCCAGAGGATTAGGGAGAAGATGCCTGAGGCGCGGATCGAGGGCGTCTATGTCCAGAAGATGGTGACGAACACAGATTATGAGCTCATTATCGGATCGAAGAAGGATCCGATCTTCGGCTCCGTGATACTCTTCGGGGCGGGAGGGTTTGGCGTCGAGCTCTTCAAGGATTATGCGATCGGCCTCCCGCCGCTCAACCAAGTCCTGGCAAGAAGGCTCATGGAAGAGACGAAGATCTACAGGTTCCTCGTTAAGGGGTATAGGAACAAGCCACCCGTCGACATCGCGAAGCTCGAGGAGATACTTGTGAGGTTCTCCAATATGCTTGTCGACTTCCCGGAGATCAAGGAGGTTGACATTAACCCGCTCCTCGTCTCGAGGAGCGAGGCATGGGCTGTTGATGTAAGGATAGTGTTGGATCATGAGCTGGGGGATAGAGAGCCGGAGCAATACTCCAATCTCGTCATAATGCCGTATCCATCGAAGTATATCGTCCCTTATCGGCTGAGGGATGGGACGCAGGTGATTCTTAGGCCTATCAGACCGGAGGATGAGCCCCTAGAGGCCGAGTTTATCGAAAATCTCTCGGAGGAGACCAAGAGGTTCAGGTTCTTCTACGTAATCAAGGAGATAACTCATGACATGCTTGTGAGGTTCTGTAACATTGATTATGATCGTGAGATGGCCATAGTTGCCGAGTACATGGATGGCGGTGGAAGGAGGAGGATTGTTGGTGTTGGGAGGCTGATAATGGATCCATTCAGGAGGCGCGGGGAGTTCGCGGTTGTCGTCGCGGACGATTTCCAGGGAAAGGGCCTTGGCACCAAGCTGATAGATATGCTCATACAAGTAGCCATGGATAAGGGCCTTGAATCAATCTATGGCTTGGTGATGCCGGAGAACATTAGGATGATAGAGCTCTGCAGGAAGCTTGGCTTCGAGCTAAGGCACACGCCGGAGGAGGTTATCGTGGAGCTGAACCTGAAGGGCGAGAGAGTATCCGAGATACCAGAGCGGGAGATAATAGCACGCTCGAAGAAGAAGACTTTCCTCAAGGCTAGGCCGCCGACCATAGAATCCCCTGAGAGCTGATCTTGGGAAACCTTTATTCGGAGAGGGTGGCTTTAAGCCCCTTGGTGAAGGCTGGTTGAGCGAGCCCGAGAGGGAGACAGCGTTCTCAAAACTTCCTCCAAGACTCCAAGAACGATTCTTCGAGCTCGCGGAGGAGGCGTGTAGTCGGGTCTCCAAGATCCTTAGAAGGGAGGATGAGAAGCTTGGCGTTCTAATGCAGAGCCTGAGATTTAGGAGGGCTCCACATGGTCTTCCACACGGCCTCAGGATCGGGGTTGTTGACGGCTCCCATTCCCCGAAGCTCAGCGAGAGGCTTGGCTTCAGGATCGGCGTCTACGCCGCGACATACATGGTCTTTGACGGGGATAGAATAATCACCGATGATGATAGGGAGTCTATGTGGTCTGGATACCTGATAGCCCCCCAGACGGGAAGCTCGCTCTATACTAGGAAGATCCTAAGCCTTCTTGCAACGCTCATCGAGCGGAAGCTCGCGCTCCAATGCATAGAGAGATACGACGTTGATATAATGCTGGTCGACGGCTCCTTCTATGGCTTCAGGACGAGGTGCAGCGAGATAAAGGAGAAGAGGATTGAGGAGCTGGGGCTCGAGGGCCCGGATCTCGATAATATGGGGATTAGGACCGGCTGGGATTTGATCGACGAGGTCTATGAGCATACGATGAGGCTGAGGGAGAGTGGGAGAGCTGTTGCGGTGATAAAAAGAATTAGGACCGCGGCGATAGATGGGTGGCTTCTCACAAGAACATGGTCTCTCGACTCGACGCTAAATAAGAATGATAGGGCGATACTTAGGAGGCTTATGCGCCCCGGAGAATACTTCGACTACGCGGATCTGCTGGGTGAAAACTTTTATTATCTGCATTATAGCAGCTTGAAGGGCTGGTTCCATGAGATAAAGAGGAAGATCAGCGGGAAACCCGATGATGAGAAGATAAAAGTAGCGCTTGATTACGTTGAGAAAAAGCTTAAGCTCCAGATAGCGACGGATCTTTGTCCGAAGGATTCATGCGACGCTCTCAGGGAGGCGATCTTCAGGGAAGTACTGTCCCCCAGGCGACTATATATCCGGCTATCTCCCTATGCGGCGCCGGTTTGCATAGAGCTGGGAAGAGGCGTTGATCAGGACCTAGTCCTATCATATCTCCAGGCATCCGCCAACCCGGCAACCGGCCTACCATTCCCAATAGACCTCATAGACGAGATCATATCCTTTGACAGGGAGCTTGCATCAGAGTTCGCGGACGAGGTTGAGGCTAGGCTCCTCCTAGGCTCTGGCCTCGACGTTGATCATGTTTATGGGGAGTTCGAGCCGATAAATCCTCAGAAGCCGGAGTAGCTGGGGCATGAGGATCTGGATGGATATTCTGAGCCCGAAGCAGCTCCTGCTATTCACGAGCTTGGCTGAGAGATTCAGGGAGCTTGGATACAGCATTCTCCTGACATCGCGGAGGTATATTCAGCTCGATGAGCTGCTTGAGACGAGCTTCCATGAGTGGGGCATCATTAGGGTTGGGGAGTGGGGTGGCGGAAGCCTCGAGGGAAAGCTTAGAGCCAGCGTAGAGAGGATGAGGCTGCTGCTCGATGTGGTGGCTGGCGAGAGGCCGGATTTATGCCTCTCAAGCGGCTCGCCGGAGGCCGCTAGAATAGCATATGGCCTCGGGATCCCGCATCTCCTAATCTCGGATACGCCGCACTCGCCGGTAAACAGGCTCACCGCGCCACTCTCCAAAAGAATCCTAACACCTTGGGTGATACCTATTCGAGAATGGGTTGAGGTAGGCGCAAGCAGGGGCATGATAACGCGTTATAGGGCGTTGGATCCATGCTTCTGGCTGAGAGGCTTCAAGCCGGATAAAAGCGTTCTCGGAGACTTGGAGGAAGGACGATATATCCTCTTCAGGATGCCTGAGACTCAGGCCGCCTACATGAGGGCTGGAGACCGCGAGTTCATAGAGCTTGCTAAAAAGATCGGTGAGATCCTTGGCGGCATGAGGCTCGTGATGCTCTGTAGATACGTGGAGCAGGCAGAGCTCGCGAGGAGAATACTAGGCGAGAGAGCGGTGATAGTGGATAGGCTGGTTCCAGGAGCATCGTTAATAGCATTCTCGGCGGTATTCATCGGTGGCGGCGGCACGATGACGCAGGAGGCCTCGCTACTCGGGGTGCCAGCAATCTCAATCTACCCTGGAGAGCTCCCAACAGTCCTCAAGTTCCTCGAGAGAAGAAAGCTCCTCATACATCTCAGAGACCCGGGAGCCATCATAGAGACCATGACAAGGCTCTTGAAGAGGCTTGACGCCGTCAGGGATTCTTGGAGAAGGAGAGCCCAGAATCTCTGGAGATCCTTGGAGGATCCATTCCACGTGGTCTTGAGGGAGGTGGAGTCCCTAGCCTAGCCCCCTCCTCAAGTCCTCGAGCCTGCTGGTGAAAGAGTCATATGCCTGCTTAATCTCTCTTCGGCACCTCTCGAGGGCGTCCTCAAGCCTGCTCCTCGGCAGCGATCTCGAGAAATATGGATAAACCTCGGCCCATGTCTTCTCGATGGCGCGCTGAATATCCTCCACGGCCTTTAAAAGATTCCTTGCCGGCTCAGCCGCCTTAGGCTCCTGAGCGGCAAGCCTCTCCACCATCCTCCTAATCTTCTCGACCTCCTCCTTGGCCTCCATTCTAATGTCGAGCAGGATCCTGCGAGCCGTGCCGCGATCATGGATCTTATCGCTTGAGATGAGATCCATAAGCCTTTGGTAGATCCCGCTGATAGTGCTCGCCTCATCCGTTAGGCTCTCACCAACCCTCCTCTCCATGACCCTCCCACGAGGCCTATAGATGATCGTTATCGAGGATACGACTATTATTAGGGCAGCTAAGACGAGGTAGGGCGCAACCTGGAAGAAGCTAACCCTCCTCTCATAGCCCAAGATAATCTTAAAGCCGCCAGCATTAATCGGATCAACATGGTCGAAGCGATATGATAAGACCGTCTTCTCAGGGTATTCTCTTCTCAGCTCAATCGGCTCCGGATTCCACGACTTGAGCCCCCCTCCCCTCAAGCATATCTCAACATCATAGATCCAGATCGTGGTGTTTAATGGCATGGGCAGCGCGGTGATCGCGACCTCATCAGCTCCAAGTTTTATCATGTTAGAGGTCTCGTTTACCTTGGCGACAACGATGAAGAAGTCGGATCCGCCCTGGCTAAGAGGCTGCCTAAGCCTTATCACGACCTCTCCGGCCTCACCAACATTGCTCGATAATCTTCCAAGAGCATCCTCAGCCCCGATAAGCTCAAAGCCCTCGGGTAGCCTCAGCTTAACCTCACCCAGCTGGGGGCCGCCGACAAGCCTCACCCTCAGCGATACGCTAGCCCTTCCCTCCGGAACCTCCACCAAGAGCTTCGCGGAGATAACATCGAGAATTCTAAGGCTATTACTTGAGAACTTTACAGAGATCATGTTTATCTCTCCACGAGATAAGTCGAGGTCGCGAAGCTCCCCGGAGAACATGCTGGGCTTGGTCTGGTTGAGCCAGCCGGGCGAGATCTCGGCGATCATAGCATCCGCCGGCAGCCTAACCTCCACCGAGAAATCACTCCTTCCAAGATCTTCAACCCTAGGATGAGCTGGGATCCTCATGGAGAATGTCTGGTCCGCCGGGCTCCATGAAAGAACATCTCGGAAGATTGTCAAGAGATGTATCTCCGTGCTAGATGCGCTATCCACGATGATCCAGAAGAAGTCATCCTCAACCACGAGTTCTGGACTGGAATCCTCCCAGCATGCATAGTTCACCAAGTTCTTGAGGAACTCCTTCGGGAATCCTATCCTCGTGGTGTCGCCGGCTGCGGGCAGGACATCGTAAACATATACCAGCCCGTTTTCATTTACCTCGATTACTCTGCGTGAAGTTTGTTCGAGGGCTGAGGCTGGGGCTATTATCTGCAGGGACAATAGCATTATCACGAGTGCCGCGAATAATGATAACCTACCCTGCCTCAAGATTTTTCGGGTCTAGGTTGCATGGTCTCATTATTTAAGGAATTCTAATCTACCCCGCTCTCCGGGGCCTTGCTCTCTGATGGTTGAACCTCCTTCCCCTGCTCCATGCTCTTCTTGAACATGGCGATGAGCAGCTCTTCCCTAGTCTTTCCATAAGTCTCTATTCCAAGGCTCCTCGCCTTCTCGATAATATCCCTCTCAATATCTTGCTCCTCCTGCTGAGCTACTTTCTCAACCTCGCTCTCAAACTCCTTAACCAGCTCCTGAACCGTTGAGGCGGCCTTCTCATACTCCCTCCTCGCCTCAGCTAGCGCCCGGGCAAACCTCGGTATTGTCTGAGGATCCCATAATATGAGAAGAATTATTATGAGCGCTATGAAGAGCCATTCTATGCCCTCGATCATCCCCGAATCCTAATAATAGTCTATGATGCGGGGGATTTAGGGTTTTAGCTTGTCCAGCCTCAAGTCCTTGAAGAACATCTTATCAGAGTATACCACCCCCTCAGCCTTGACGTTCTTCAGATAGATCCTCGTGAGCGTGAAGATGGCGTCATGGGCCTCTCCAGAATAGAATCTCAGCCCTCTAACACCCCTCTCCTCAAGCCTCCTATCCACCTCATGTCCCCGCAGATCTGATGGTAAAGCTCCTTTAGAGCCGACAATAAAGCTCCACATACCCTCAAGAGACTTCACATATGAGGCATAGAGGCATGTCCGGGGAAAGACCGAGGCCATAGTCTTTTGGATCGAGGCAATTATCGCGTCCTTAACCAATAGAGGCGCAGCATGGGTAACGATCATCCCCTGATCCCCGAGCTTCCTGAATGCGAGCTCATAGAACTCCTTGGTATATAGCTGGATGGCGAGGCCCTCCTCCGAGGGATCCGTCACATCCATTATTATCACATCATAGTATCCATCGGGCTGCTTGGACAAGTATCCTCTTCCCTCCTCGATCACGAGCCTTAGGCGTGGATCCTCAAACCCCTCCCTCCCCCATGGAAGATACTTCTTCACGATCTCTATCAGCTCTCCATCGAGGTCAACCATCTGTATCTCCTCGACATCCACGTGCCTCTCAACTTCCCGGGCTGTTGCGCCCTCACCCCCACCAACTATCAGGACGCGCCTCGGCCTCGGGTGGGATATCATGGCGGGGTGAACGAGAAGCTCATGGTAGACGAATTCATCCTCCTCGGAGGATTGGAGAAATCCATCGAGGAGCAGGACCACGCCGAAATCCCTCGTCCTAAGTATATCAACCCTCTGATATCGCGTTCTCCCCGAGTAAATTACCTCCTCGATGCCGTAAAGTGATGCCAAGCTCTCGGTTATCCACTCGAGGACGAATTTCGTCGAGGCAATTCTTACAGTCATTTCGCTTATCGCATTTCTTGAAGCTTCTCCATCCTTATAAGCCCTCGCACCATCTCCGTCACATTCACCTTCTCCGGCCTAAAACTCCTCACAACATGCTCATAGGCCTTCCATGGATCAGCCTTCTCCCCACAGGTAAAAATATCTAGGGCAGCATAACCATACTCCGGCCAAGTATGCAGTGATATATGCGACTCGGCAAGCGCTATGATAACCGTGACCCCACCCCAGGGCTCAAACCTCTTATGAAACTCACCTAGATAGGTCGCGCCGGAAACCTCTACAGCCTCCCGTAACACCGCGATAGCCTTATCTAGGTCTGAGAGAAGGCAGGAATCGCATCCATACATCTCCGCTATAATATGCCGCCCCAAAACCTTCATCTCCCCCAATCAGACTCTCCCCTCCCCCGAAGAGCCTATTTAAAAGAATATAAGACTATTTAAAAGCATTTCCCCTACCACTTTCATGGATGTAGCTTAGGAAGAACCCCAATATGTTAACCTATGCTAACCAAAGGTATATTCTATGGCTTATATAAACCGGCTTCAGGATGCCAGCGAAAATTTCTATAGAGAATGTGAGGCTCTTTGGTGTCGCTAGTGATGTCTCTAAGCTAATCCAAGGCCATAATGTCGAAATTACAAAGGTTTACTTTAGCAGGGAAACCCCGATTGAAGAGATTTGTGAGAAACTGGGAAACCCAGATATAATAATAGCTGGATCCATGATAACCTATGATAGGGAGCTTTTCAGAAGACTCCCGAGGCTTAAAGCGGTTATAAGATGGGGTGTGGGCTACGACAACATTATCCTAGAAGATGCGACGATGGAGGGTGTAATAGTGTCAAGGCTCCCGCCATACTTGTTAAATGACGCGGTTGCGGAGCAGACAGTAGCACTAATGCTCTCGCTATTAAGAAAAATTCCGCAAGCCCATGAGTTTGTTAAAAAAGGTGGATGGAGAATAAGCTCTAATCTTAATGAATTTGAGCAGTTGGTTGGAGAATCGTTAGAGGACAAGGTGATAGGCTTCATAGGCCTTGGAGCTATAGGTTTTAGGGTCCTAGAGCTTATTAAACCATTCAGACCGAGGCTAATCCTAGTCTACGACCCCTATGTATCACGCGACTTCATTAGGTTGAGCGGGGCTGTCGCGGCCTCAAGTATAGACGAGCTTCTCACATACTCGGACATAATAACAATTCACGCCCCATTAACTGTTGAGACGGAAAAGTTGTTGAGCATGGAGCAATTTAAGAAAATGAAGAAGGGGGTCTATATTATAAACACGGCGAGGGGAAAAATAATAGACACAGACGCCCTGCTTTGGGCTTTGGAAAATGGTATCGTGAAAGCCGCCGCGTTGGATGTATTCGACCCAGAGCCAATACCGCCAGATCACCCGATCCTTAAGATGGAGAATGTGATATTGACCCCGCACATAGCCTTCGCCGCCAGCAAAACCTGCAAGATGATGGATGAATACGCAATAGAGGAAGCCCTGAGGATCCTTAGGGGGGAGAGGCCATTATGGATTTTGAATCCCGATGTATTGAAAAGGGATAATCTCAGAGCAAAAATAAGAGTTGGTTAAGAAGTGGTTACTTCTTTTTCTTTCCATACTTCGACTTAGCTTCCTTTATATAGTTCAGGCACTCCTCAACCTTCTTCCTCAGTCCATCATAATCTTTGGCATCTATCAAGTCCTTTCTCAGCAGCGCGCTACCCATGTTCAAGGCGACGGCACCTGCCCTGATCCAATCCTCAATCTCCTCCTTGACAGGGTTCAATCCTCCAGACGGCATAAGCTTAAGCCATGGATAAGGCCCGAGCAGATTACTTATGAACTTCGGTGTTAAGACTTCCGCTGGGAATATCTTGAAGATGTCTGCACCATATTCCTCGGCAATGGTTATCTCGGTCGGCGTACTGCATCCAGGAACATATGGCACATGCCTCCTATTGCATAGCTTGGCAACCTCAGGATTAAAGTTCGGGCCAACTATGAAGTCTGCTCCCAAGTTTATGTAAAGCGCCGCCGTCGCCGGATCCAAGATCGTCCCTGCTCCAAGTATGAGGTCTGGCCTCTCGCGATCCCTCCACTTCACAAGCTCTTCAAAGACTAGAAAAGCTCTCGGCCCTCTATTTGTGAACTCGAGAAGCTTTGAGCCAGCCTCCGCAACCGCTATAGCAACATTTTTGGCAACCTCGACATCTCCATGATAGAAGATCGGCACAAGCCCAATGTTTATCACGCTCGAGATCACTTCATGTTTCTCAAATAGCCCCATACGATCATGCCCCCTAGCTAGCGCTCAGCAAGTTTTTGCACCTGCCTCCAAATTAACTTTTGCATTATGACATTACTCTAAAGTGGGAGGATTTTACTGGCTTGAATAGCGTAAACATAAAGCTAAAATCCGAGGATTTGAGAAATACTTCGGGTGTCTTAGTATGAGTAGACCCAAGATACTAGTTACATCTAGATCATATGGCAGGTATTATCCGGACCAACTAGAGAGGCTGAAGTCCATTGGAGAGGTTGTGTTTTCTGAGAGTGCGCCATTGAAGGAAGAGGACCTCTTAAGGGTAATTGGTGAATATGATGCCGTGGTCGCTGGTGTAGATGAGTATACTGCGAGGGTCTTGGACGCTGCTAAGAATTTGAAGATCTTGGCAAGATATGGAGTTGGAATAGATAATGTCGATCTTGAAGCCGCTACGAGAAATGGAATAATAGTCACCTATACTCCTGGCGCAAATACTAATGCTGTTGCGGAGCACACCTTCGCGCTCATTATGGCTCTTGTGAGAGATATTCCAAAGCTGAATGAAGCGGGTAAACAGGGTCTCTGGGGCAAGGGGAGAGGTCTTGGCCGCGAGTTAAGAGGTAAGATATTGGGAATAATAGGCCTTGGGAGAATAGGGAGGACTGTTGCTGAGATAGCAAAGGGGTTCGGCATGACCGTGATAGCTTATAGTCCCCGGGTTCCTAGGGAAGAGGCTGAGAGGCTCGGCATAAGGCTCGTCTCATTAGAGGAACTTCTCTCAACCGCGGACATAGTATCCATTCACACTTCTATGTCCCCTGAGAAGTATCACATGATCGGAGAAAGGGAATTGAAGATGATGAAGAAGACGACGTATCTTGTTAACACGGCGAGAGGCGAGCTTATAGACGAGGCCGCGCTCGTAAAAGCCTTGAAGGAGGGGTGGATAGCGGGAGCAGCGCTCGACGTGCTTGAGAAGGAGCCTCCCCCACCCGATAGCGAGCTCTTAAAGCTTGAGAACGTGATAATAACACCACACGCGGGAGCACACACATGGGAAGCCGTGAAGAACATGGGGGACATGGTGACAGAGGACATAATAGCGGTCTTCAGAGGAGAGAAGCCAAAGAACATAGCAAACCCCGAAGTGTTGGAAAAAGAAAACCTGAGAGCAAAGATTAAGCTATAATTACTAATATTTATAATGCGGGCCCGGGGGGACTTGAACCCCCGACCCCCGGCTTAGAAGGCCGATGCTCTATCCAAGCTGAGCTACGGGCCCAAAATCGTTGCTCAAGTGGGGGAGGTCCCCCGACCCCAATCAGTTTGAGGATTGTTTGAGACAGTATTTTAAGGTTAATCCGGTGGTTGTTAGGAGGCGGCAGCATTATTCGATTGTTAAGATGCTTGATTTTATGTGGATGGAGCTTGGTCTCGGCTTAATTGATGATCTACTGCGATGTGATGTTAGGCAGTTAACCCTCGCGATTCAGGCTTGAATCAATAATATGGTCAGGGAGGCTGGAGGCTGAGGGAGCTGAAAAAGGCCTAATCGTGATGGGGAAAACATGATTCCGTATTAGATTATTTCCCTGCCGGATTTTGTTAAAGACTATTCTTCCACTCTTAGCTCTATCTTGAGGCTCATCGAGTTCGTGATTCTTAACAGTTATTCTTCAGGCTTAGCCTTCATTACTACTAGTGCTTGATAGTATGAACCTTGCTTCTTGACCGGCACCTCAAGAACCGCCATCATCTTCCCGGTCTCCAGCGATGTCGACTCAAGCCTGAACTTTCTATACTCCTCTCCAGCGGCCTCAAAGATCCATATATGCGCGGTGGACTCGCCGTAGCCTGACCGGCCCGTAGAGGCTTTAGTCTTATCGACGATCAATGCGTAGGATCTTGTGGAGTCCTCAGCTTTGGAGAGAGTGATAGGTAAATCCCGCCACGACCCTTAGCCTCGCTCCAAGAGAGCTCTATTGATACTAGATATCTTCCAGACTCAATTCTGAGCGGCATGTCATAGCCAGGAATAATCGCTGTTATCAGAGGACAAGAGACGTTAAGCCTCATGATGCATGGCATATCAATCGTATAGTTATTGTTACTCGACACCAGCAGCATCTTGCCACTCAAGCCAATAGCTGATAGATCATCGGTCCATACATCAATAGGCCTAAAAAGCAGGAAATCCACATTCTCCACATTGATCACCGCGATAACACTAAACCCCTTGACACCATCTACACTTGAGATCTCAACCTCTAGATAAATCCTAGACGGATCGGTGAGCAGAATGCTGGTAGAGGAGGTGGAGGTAGTAAACTGAGGTTGCATGTAGTAAAGATAGTAGAAGGAAGAAACGACCCCGATTACGACAAATATCAAAACTAGGAGACCAGCCCTAAATCCGGTATGAAGGGATAAGTCCGAACAAAAACCCATCAACCCCATATAATCTTTACTAAACGGGCAACAGCCTGTTAGTAAAGCAGATCCACATGTATAAATGTTCTGCAAGTTTTTGTTTTCGAGCATGATTAATATGGCCCCCTCCAATAATCCTGCTCATCTGCTGGCAATCCTGCTAACATTATAGCCTACAGCGAGGGGGATAGGCCCAGCTCGAGGAGATAACATATTGTTCTTTTTGGTTCTTTCAGCGATCTCTTGCCATGCAAAGCCACCGAGCCATCTTCAGGCAACCCTTGTTTCTCTCAAAGGTTCTCCATCTCGAATAGAATTAATTTTAACATCATTTTTCTGATTTGTCGGCTTCCATATCGAAGCTTATAAAGAAGTTTTAAGGAAAATACACTTTTACTCTACTTTCTGGGGTCGGGTTTCCGAAATTACCGAAGCGGGGAGTCTACGAGAGGGCTACGGATAGCCCAAGTCTTTCAGGATTGTAGACATATGCATTGGGGGCTGTTATTCAGGCTCCTAAACTCTAGGATGAAGCCTCCTATAAAAGAGTCTCTATGAGCATCTTCGGATTATTCACGATGGCAGAATCCACGGCCATGAACATGGTACAAGGAGAGCCCATAACTTTTTCACGAAAGCCCAAACCTCTCACTCATTGCTAACTCGTGCGACAAAATTTTAGATCCCTGTGACATAAAGAAAACCAAAAGGCGATATTTTTCTTCACTTACTTATAAACTCCCGGAGCTTAGGAGCCTCCAAACCTTCAAATTTGGATAAAAGACGCTATGTTCTAATAGTAAAGGAGGCTTGTGAGCAACATGTAATCGCTGTATCTTGATACCACAAACTATTAAGGTATATCTTTATATACCATGGTAACTACAAGTATGTATGGTAAATGAGCACTACGGTATCTATTAAGGTTCGTAGGGAGGTTGTTGAACTGGCCGATAAGATGGTTAGGTATGGGCTTGCTAGAAGCAGGTCTCATGCATTCAATATTCTCATTGAAAAGGGCTTGAATGAGGTTGTGAGGGAAGTGGGGTTCTGGGAGCAGGTGTATAGGGATGTTGAGGAGCTCGAGAAGTCGGGCTTCAGGATCGCTCACGGTAGACTGAGTAAGATGCTGGAAGAGGAGAGACATTGATGATATATATTGACACAAATGTCATCATATCGTATGTTGATGAAAAGGACCCTAATCATGATAAAGTGGTAGCTATGTCTATGCAATTGGATGGAGGGAGAGTTGTAAGCCAGCTCACACTACTTGAATTAGCATCCATTTACGCAAGAGCTGAATTGGAGAAACCAATACCACTAGCTATGTACTCTATCAAGAGATTTGGCGCCTCGATAGTTGAAACAGATCTTAACATTATTGTGAAGGAAAGCCTAAAACATGTTCCCATGCTCAGGCTTAAAACACTTGATCTACTACACATTACTATAGCCAAGGCGATTGGAGCGAAGTCCATAGCCACCCTTGACAAAGACATAGCTAAGAAAGCCGACGTAATCAAAGACATCATGGGAATCGAGATCATAACAATACAAGATTAAAGGTCTTCACCTCTGAGAACATCTTATGCCTATTTTGGCCATTAATTCTTAGAGGCTTTTTAGGGCAATCTGGCATTCTGATTCTTATGAAGGATAACGTGTATTATATCATCCTGCTTTTTTCCTAATCTGCTGAGAAAGTTTGCCAGTATGATATGAGACAGCTAACTTATGGTGATAAATAATAAACCTCATTCCAAATGTCCATCCAATTAAATACTAACTACACACATCATACATTAAGGTGAACCTTTTCGAAAGAGGGCTGTAAAATTTTATCACGAAAATACGCGATCAAGGTGCATAACAAGAAAGGAAATATACGCAAACATGATACAATGTTAATCATAATTCTTAGCAAAGCCTGGCCATGAAATCAGATCCAAATCCCGAAGCACTTCATAGATTTTACACCTAATATCATAGCGGAGCCGATCATTTAACATCTTGAAAAATCTCACTTATTTTTCAATTTCTTCTTTTTAGAATGTTCTAAGGGTTCTCAGGCTAATATAGTCATGCGGGCTGATTAGGCTCTTTTAGGGTATGTGCGCTTTCTTTGCAAGCCTAACTTATTCCTATAGTTAGGAGGAGTTTTGAGGCTATTCCGCCGATGAGTATTGCTAGGCTTATTTCCGCTAGTGTGATTACTAGGGTTGTTTTTGTTCCGGTTTCTTTGAGTAGGACGGAGATTGTGGCGGCGCATGGTATGTATAGTATTGTTACTATGGAGAGTGTTATCATCTGGTTTGGCGTGAGTGCTTGTGAGAAGTCTATGGTCCCGAGGAGTGCCGCGAGCGTTGTTAGTATGAGCTCCTTTCTCAGGATTCCAAAGATTAGTAGGACACCAGTTTCCTTTGGTAATCCGAGCCAGCTGGAGGTTATCGGGCTTAGGGTGCTTGATATCAGGTCTAGCAGGCCGGAGATTTCTAGGACTTTTACGAGTGCTCCCATGGCGATTATGAGTGGGGCTGCTATCTCAAGGTATTCTCGCAGCCTGATCCAAGTCATCGTTAGTATCGTCTTGATGCTTGGCACCTTGTAGCTCGGCATCTCCATTATCAGCTCAACGGGTACTCCTGGGAGGATTCTTGAGGCGATGGAGCCTAGGATGAAGGCGATGAGGAGTGTGAGGAGATAGAGCCCAATGACCCATGACACTCCAAAATATCTTCCCACTAGCCCCATAACGACAACGGTTACGGCGGAGCATGGCACGAGCGTCGTCATTAAGATCGTTATGATCCTCTCCCTCCATGTATCCATGATTCTTGCCGCGAGGCATGCTGGGACGTTGCAGCCGAATCCTAGGAGCATGGGGATTACGGCCTTGCCATGGACGCCTGCCTTATGCATTAGAGAATCCATTAGAAATGATACTCTCGCAAGGTATCCCCAGTTCTCCAAGAGGAATGTGAGGAAGTAGAGGGGGAGGATGTATGGTATGGCTAGGCCGAGGAGGAATAAGATGCTCTCGATGGCTGACCAGCCGACCTCGGATATCGGGTTGATTCCGAGGATACGAACCCATGCATCGCGCATGATTTCCGACAAATATTCCTCGGAGAGTTCTGCGATTATTCCGCCGACCCCGAAGACTATTGAGAAGAGGCCGGCGAATATTATGGCGGCGAGAATGTAACCTAGTATCGGATGTGTTGCGATTTCATCGAATCTATCTCCTAGAGTTGGTTTTCTGGGCTTCACTATCCTTATGCATCTCCTAGCGATCTGGCTCGCGATGCAAGCTCTCTCATTCGCGATTATGATTAATGAGTCGTGTCCATGGATGCTCTCGAGCTCGGTGATCAGCTCGCTGGCCAGCTCTATAACCCGTGGATTCTTCTCCCCAACGAGGCCCCATATCTCCTCATCCTTCTCCAGAAGCTTTAGGGCGATCCATCTCCTCGGATATGGTAGGTCAATCTCCCCTAGAGCGGCCTCCAGCCTCTCAACCCTCTCCTCAACCTCTTTGCCATATCGGATCTTCTTGGGAGAGTATCCGGTTCTATGGAGCTCTATAGCGGCATCGAGTATCTGGGCCACACCCCTCCCGCGCGTCGCAATCGTCGTGACGACCGGCACCCCGAGCTCCTCCCTAAGCACATCCACATCTATCTCGATGCCATACTTCTCCGCTAGATCCATCATGTTCAATACTAGGATGAGCGGCCTCTCAAGCTCGAGAAGCTGGAGAGTGAAGATCAAGTGTCTCTCAAGCGCTGTTGCATCGACCACGTTAACCACAACATCCGGCCTCTCCCTCGCGATATAGCTCCTAGAGATCTTCTCCTCTATTGAGAGATGTGTCAGCGAATATATTCCTGGGAGATCAATAACCTTCATTATCAGGCCTTTGTAATATAGCGTTCCCTCCGCCTTATCCACTGTGGTCCCGGGCCAGTTTGCTATATGCTGATGAAGTCCCGTCAGTTGATTAAAAATCACGCTCTTGCCCACGTTCGCCTGACCAGCTAAGGCTATCCTGAGATCCGGCTCGGCGTGGCCGCCTCTGATCCCACGAGCTGGGATACTCGCATACTTCATTGGAGAGCCCTCCAAAGGGGATCTCGCTAGACTAGGTCTCCACTATTATCTTCGAGGCCAAGCCCCTTCCAATCATGAATCTCGAGCCATGTACCTCAACCTCTATGGGGCCGCCGAGTGGAGCCTTTCTAACGACCTTGATCTTGGCTCCGGGTAGTATGCCGAGGTCTGCAAGCCTCTTAACCGCGCCGCATCCGGGGCCGCCTTTACCTCTCCAGCCCCATCCAAGCCTACGCCTAAACCCTCCCCAGAACCCCGTGCTAGAGGATGGCCCTCCAAATGTTATCTCCACAACCACTGCCTCCTGGCCCTCACTAAGCGAGGTTAATGGAACCCTCATAGAGGCTCATCGCCCCCTCGATCCATGAAGGTTTTTCAGGAACCCTGATTTAAGTTTATTATGTAAAGTCATGTGTTTTACAGCGCTATTTTCACGGTTAAGCCGTTTGCCAGGGGGGAGTCGTAGATGAGGATGGAGGAGATAGTCTCGGGTATTAGGGCTATTCTCGCGATGAGGCTTGTGAAAGATCACGGCTTTAGCAGGAAGAGGGTGGCCGAGGTCTTGGGGATGAGTCAGCCGACGATAACACTTTACCTGAATAAGAGGAGGGCTTCATCATCCGCGAGGAGGATTATGGGGAATGAGGCGGCGAGGCGCTATCTCGACGAGCTCATCGAGAAAATACTGTCTAGGGGAATGTTGACTGAGGGCGAGCTCTATGATGCGGCCTTCAATATCAGGAGATCTCTTGAGGTGAGTGAGGGGGTTAAGGTCGTCCCCAGCGAGGTGAGTGGTGAGGTTGCGAGAATACTCGAGTTCTTGAGGAGAAGGGTTCAGGCCGAGCAGGAGTCTGCTGAGGAGTTCATGAGAGCTGCTATAAACCTGAAGGATGATCTTGCTCGGATGATCTTCAGGGCTCTTGCAAGCGACTGCCTGAGGCATGCAGACATCCTGATGACCCTTATCTCGGCGATAGAGAGGGGTGGGGCCGTCGATATAAGCCAGCTTAAGAAGATGGATATTGAGTCGCTTCTTAGGAAGGAGGAGGAGGCGCATATAGGAGGCCTAGGGGAGGTTGAGAAGCTCCTACCCGAAGGCTTCAGCACACTGCTTGTCGAGTTCATCAAGAGTGATGAGGAGAAGCATTCTAAGGTCCTGAGAAGGATCATGAGCATGATAAGATAGGGGTGATTACGCGCCCCATCAAAGCCTGATAATCCTCGCTCCCACGGCTTGCGCCAAGTTTTTCGGTATATCTATGAACGCCCTACATCTTAGGAGTATTGCCGAGTCGCTTGTTGCTATTATCTCGCCCGACTTCGCCAGTATAGAGTCCACGGTTTTCGCGGTCCTAGCATCACCCCTTAAGCCCATCTCTGATAAGAGGTGTCTAGTCAAGCCAGCAACCTCTCCACTCCTGCTAATCTGGGACTCATATAACACCTTAACCTCGGCGACATGGGCGTTCTTCAGGAACTCTAGTATCATTTTAAGAGCGTTCTCTGACAGATTTGATGGCCTATATTTTGAATGCTTTTCCCTAATATCTCTCAGCACTTCGTCATCGCATAGTATCAGGGGCTCTCCTCTCAGCATCGCCTCAACGGTATTCAGCACGTTGAATCCATCCACGAGAATCCTCCTCCCCACCAGCTGCTCAGGCCCAATGATCTTAGATCTTATGATCTCGGCCTCGCTCTCCGGCATAACTGAAAGGAAGAGGAGGGATCTCTCTGCCGTGCTAA
>JAJPCT020000010.1 GCA_021323375.2 Candidatus Wolframiiraptor gerlachensis
CTTTGAGAAAATAACGCTTGTTGGAAGGGAGAGACCGCTCATAAACGATGTTACATCTGATGATCTCAAAGAGCTTGGATTTAACAATCTCCCGAATAGCGTAATAAAAAGCATCGGATGTGGGAGAAGAGCCAAATTTCATGTAAAGAGTCCTGAAGTTAATGAATTATTCAACGACCATGATCTAATAATTCTTAAGGGACAAGGCAATTTTGAAATGTTTCAAGACAGATCTAATGTCTTCTTTCTGCTGGTTGTTAAATGCATTGTTGTCGCCGAGGCTTTGAATATCGATCAGGGGTCATCGGTATT
Organism: Candidatus Wolframiiraptor gerlachensis; assembly: GCA_021323375.2. GTDB lineage: Archaea > Thermoproteota > Nitrososphaeria_A > Caldarchaeales > Wolframiiraptoraceae > Wolframiiraptor > Wolframiiraptor gerlachensis. The sequence goes on from JAJPCT020000010.1 coordinate 313, forward strand.
AAAGTATTCACCATGATTATTGTATTTATTTTGAGCAAAGATTTTAGTTAAGCCTCAAGTGATGCAGGAAAGGGAGGTTGAAGAAATGAACATCTCGGGGGGCTTTCCTAGAAAGATAGTATTTGGAAGAGGTTCGATAGAAAGCCTTCCAGAGGTGATTTCCGACTTAGGATTGAGCGGCAGTTGCATGCTGGTTACTGGTAGGAGTTTTGCGAGAAGTTCTGGCTACTTGGATTGGTTGAGGAATCTCCTCGAGTCGTGCTGGTGTAAAGACAGACCGTGATATTTGACAAGGTTGAGCCGAACCCCTCAGTTAAAATCGTGGACGAGGGTGGAAGAATCGCGCTGGAACAGGATGTGGATTTTGTTGTGGGATTTGGTGGTGGAAGTGCCTTAGACACAGCTAAGGGAATCGCGGTCATAGCGGCGGCTGGGGGAGGTAGTATAAGCAATCTACTTTTATCCTCCTGAAGTTAAACACGCAGTTCATGCCAATAATTGCTATTCCAACCACATGCGGTACCGGAAGCGAAGTAACGAGGTATGCCATAATTAGTCGATGGCATAAAGAAGAATGCTGTTAGGGTGATAGCTTAATTGCCATCGCCACGTATACTGGATTCTGAAGTTCTCAAATATCTACCGCAGGATATTCTTGCCCACACCACGTATGGATGCCTTATCGCACGCCATAGAATCCTGCTTCCACATCAAATCAAGCATGAAATGACCTTCATGTTCTCAGCTAGAAGCTCTGAGAACTATCTTCGAGAACTTTACGCAAGCCTATGATGGTGGATTTATATTGTAGGGAAAAGCTGCTCTACGCAAGCATGACTCGCCGGGTTGTCCATAAACTTTTCAGGAACGGTTGTTGTTCACGCGCTTGGATACTACTTGACCGAGAAGTATGGTATTCCACATGGGCTTGCTAATGCCCTCTTCCTACCCCGGCTTTATAGAGTACTGTTTGGAGAGAAGGTCCCGAGAGAATTACTTCACTATGTCTGCAAGAGGCTTGGAATAGCGTCGAGATGATCCGGGCTGCGTGCTCTGCAGATCTTAATAGGGAAGATAAATGAGATAAGGCATTATGCTATAGATGCCGTTCGAGCCTGCTTAAGAGCTGAAGTTCCTGAATCCGAGTTTGACAATCTAGTTGATGAGGTGCTTGTATTATAGAGAGGAATATTGAGGCATTGTATAGTCCCCTGAGCAGGGAGCTGATGTAGAGCGTATGGTTAGAAGTGCTTTCATGGGGCTTGTGAGAAATGAGCTACAGGAGTGCTATGTCTCAGAGAGCATTATCCGGGATGCTCTTAGAGAGGGACATGAGGTCTTGATAAGATGTATATCTGAATGGGTTAACTGGTGTAGAGGGCGAGGAAGTTTCGGAGACTATTCTCGTCAAGTTTGATTTAATGACGGAGAGGGCCGTTATAGAAGGCCTCAAGAAGGACTATTGAGAAGATTTACATAATTTCCGAGGAGGTTCGGGAAAATTGAGATGCGATAGCCCGGAGATTTATGCATTGATAGACCCTGTTGACGGCTCCAATAATGTTGCTAATGGTCTTTCATTCTCCGCATCCGCGATACCTGCTATGCTAAGGGACCATATTTGTCGGATGCAATCGCTGCTGGAGTAATAGACCATTCATCGGGAAGGATTTACCTGGGAGATAAGAACGGTGTTAGCGTGGGTGATGGGCCTCCAGAGCATTAGAGAAAAGCTAGGCTTTCGGATGCGCTAGTTTTCTTAGATCTGGGAAGTTTGACAGAAGAACGTGGAGGATTCCTACAACCCAACAGAGCTAAGCATACGTCTAATTAGGAGAGGCTAAGCATATAAGGTTCTTCACGGCGGCAAGCTTGGAAATAGCGCATATCTTAGAGGGAGGGCTGATGCATATGCCTGCTTCACTAAGGATCTTAAGATCATGGATTTCGCAGCGTCATTATGCTTATTGAAGTGGGCTGGAGGAGCGTACAAGATCCTCGGAGAGCGAGAATCCATCACTGTTGGATACTAGGAGATATGGTGTAATTGCGGCCTCAGAGTGAGGAGCTGCTTGACGAGATACTGGCTCTCTGGGATTAACGCTTATATTTGCGCATTATTGAAGATGGTCCCAATGAGACCTAAAGTGTACATTACTCGCAGAATTCCGGAGATAGGGCTGAAGATATTAAGGGAATACTGCGAGGTCGTGATATAGGGATGAGCTCCCACCACCAGCTAGAGATGAGCTTCTCAAGGCGGTCGAAGATGTTGATGCCATCTATTGCACGCTGAACGAGACCATCGATAAGGAAGTGATGGATAGGGCTGGAAAGCTCAAGGTCGTCGGCACGATGAGCGTCGGCGTGGATCATATCGATGTCGAGTATGCTACGAAGAAGGGATATACATAGTCTATACTCCGGGTCCTGACCGAGACCGTGGCGGATCATACTTGGGCACTTCTGTTAGCAGTTGCTAGAAGAATTGTGGAGGCGGATTCTTATGTAAGGAGGGGTGAGTGGAAGATCGCGTGGGCGCCTACAATGATGCTGGGATATGATGTTTATGGTAAGGTTCTCGGGATAATAGGTCTTGGTAGGATTGGGCAGGCGGTGGCGAGGAGGGCTAAGGGCTTCAACATGAGGATCCTATATTATGATATCATCCGGAGAGAGGGTCTTGAGAAGGAGCTTGGCGTGGAGTATGTGCCGCTTGAAAGGCTTCTGATGGAGTCTGACTATGTATCGATTCATGTTCCATTGACTCCGGAGACTAGAGGGCTTATTGGCGAGAGGGAGTTAAGGCTCATGAAGAAGACCGCCATCTTGGTTAATACGTCTCGCGGCCCTGTTATTGACCAGAAAGCGCTTTTCAGGGCTTTGAAGGAGGGTTGGATCGCCGGCGCCGGGCTTGATGTATTTGAGAAAGAGCCGATAGATCCCAATGATCCATTGCTAAAGCTGGAGAATGTCGTCGTAACACCCCACATTGGAAGTGCCTCGCATGATACTAGGAACAAGATGGCCGAGCTCACCGCTACGGGCATAATCAAGGTCTTGAGGGAGAGGTGCCTGAAAACCTTTTGAACCCGGAGGTCACCAATATTAAGCCGTTAAACATGGTTAAGATGATCTGAGGTGGCTGAATTGGCGGAGCTCTTCTTCGATGGGGATCTAAGCATTCTCAGGGGCTTAACGATAGCCGTCGCTGGCTACGGTAATCAGGGAAGTGTTCAGGCCAAGATCCTTAGGGAGAATGGCTTGGAGGTCATAGTCGGCAATAGGAGGGATGAGTATTGGAGGAGGGCCGAGAAGGATGGCTTCAAGGTTTACGAGATAAGAGAGGCTGTTAGAAGGGCCGATGCCGCCCTCCTACTAGTCCCGGATGAGGTCGCGCCGGACATCTATTATAGCGAGATGGATGAGGAGATTAGGAGGAAGGGCTTCTTTATACTCGACTTCGCAAGCGGATACAATATAGCATATGGCTTGATCAAGCCGGCGCCGAATGCCGATGTGATAATGGTGGCTCCCGGATGTTTGCTTGGGGATTCTTGAAAGGCATAAGCAGGGGCTTGGATATCCGGTCTTGGTCGGCGTCGCGCAAGATGTATCCGGTAAGGCATTGGATTATGCTCTAGCGATCTCGAAGGGTATTGGGGCTATAGGGCTCCCCGGCGGAGTCGCCCTCAAATCATCATTTGAGGAGGAGGCCTTCCTCGATCTGCTAAGTGAGCATACTTACATACCACTCCTGATAGCCTCTATTATGGCGTATTTCGAGGTCGCCACCAAGGTTTATGGAGCATCGCCGGAGGCTGCGATACTGGAACCTCTATGCCTCGGGCGAACTGGCTGAGCAGGCTAAAGCCATGGCCGAGGAGGGGCTGATAGAGCAGTTGAAGCATCATTCTAGGACGAGCCAATATGACCAGCTGACGAGAATACGGAGATATTATGAGATGATTAGGGATATTGTTGAGAGCGAGGCTGAGGAGATTTGGAGCGGCGAATTCGCGAGGGAGTTCGCCGAAGAGAAGCTATCCGGGATGATATTGATGAATAGGCTTAAGGAAGTACTGGGATCAAGCGACTTAGTCAAGGTCGAGAAAAGACTACTTGAAACGATTAAAAGGGAAAAGTGGATTGAGAGAAAAGTTGTTGCCCTAGTATCCGATTCTGGCCTCCTCCTTTATTCTGCCTAGCATCGTAAGCGCGTTTATGAATCCCTCCTCATTATTCCTAGATCCGACATCAGCGCGACGAACTTGAAGCCCTGAGAAATTAGTTCCTGAGCCTGCTCTGGGCTGAATGCATGTATCCCAGGCGTGACGTCGTATTTCTCGCAAACGTTCCTAACCTTCTTTAGGGCTTCTTGGAATCTTGAGTCTCCGAATTTTAGGGGATTCCTAGGCTGACTGATAGGTCCATGGGCCCGATATATGCGACATCTATTCCGGGTGTCGAAAGTATTCCCTCGAGGTTTTCTAGGGCCTTACCCGTCTCTATCTGGACCAAGAGTATCCGCTCATTCTTCTCAAAGTTCTCGTAATAGTCTAGGAAGCTTCTCTGGCCATATCTAACCGCCCTTCTCGGCCCGACGCCTCTCAGCCCTCTCGGCGGATATGATGCATAGCTGACAGCTCTTTCAGCCTCTTCCCGGCTATTAACCCATGGGACTAGTATCCCTCAGCCCCTATGTCAAGCGCCCTCTTTATGATCACCAGATCATTCCATGGGACCCTGATTATTGGCGAGATATCCACGCCCCTTAGGGGCATGAGTAGGACCTCGATGTCTGATATCTCGAGCGGCGCATGCTCCATGTCGAAGACGAGCCAGTCGAGCGGGAGCTCTGACAGGGCGTCAACAACATCTGGATGGTTTATTGTTACCCATGTTCCAAGAACCACTTCCCCATTCTTGAGCTTCCTCTTCAAGGTAGACATGGCTTCCATGACACCCTTACAACTCATATACTTTTTGGCCCCGCTCCTCAGCGCATCGGTTCCCCGGGATTACGTTTATGAGATGCGGGCTTTATTCTGATGATTTGGTGGCAGGGTTCCTGGGATCCGCGCCGGCGGGGTCTGTGGAGGTCGCGAAGGCCGAGCTCGCGAGGCTTAGGAGGGTGGGTTATAGAGTTGTGGGGAGGCACTCGGCTGTCAAGATATGCCACTGGACTAGGAGCGTTCTCAGGGGTGGCAAGAACTGTTACAAGGGATGGTATGGTATTAGGAGTCATAGGTGTCTGCAGATGACCCCGTCGCTTCAATATTGCAATATGATGTGCATCTTCTGCTGGAGGCATCATACTATAAACCGCGTGACAGGTGTTGGGGGCGAGTGGGATAGGCCGGAGGACATACTTGACGGCCTGATCCGGGAGCAGAGGCAGCTTTTATCAGGATTCAAGGGTAATCCAATTGTTGATAGGAAGCTTTTCGATGAGGCGATGGAGCCGAGACATGTCGCGATCTCGCTCGATGGTGAGCCGACGATATACCCGTATCTCGCGGATATGGTGAAGCTAGTCAAGAGCAGGGGTATGACGGCCTTTCTGGTTACAAATGGCACTAATCCGGATAGGCTCATGGAGCTCGTGGAGGAGAATGCTGAGCCGACAAACCTCTACATTAGCCTTTATGGCCCTGATCCTGAGACTCATAGGATGCTCTGCAGGCCATTAATCCCTGATAGCTGGGAGAGGCTTATGAGGAGTCTGAGGGTTATGAGGGAGTTTCAGAAATCCGTGAAGGTTGTTAGGCTGATCATGATTAATGATTATACGATCCAGGATCCCGAGAAGTATGCGGAGCTCATTAGGATCGGTGAGCCAGACTTCATCGAGTGTAAGGGCTACATGCATGTGGGTGAGTCCCAGAAGAGGGATGAGGAGGGAGGCGATGCCTCTCTCCATGAGATTAGGCCATTCGCGATGAAGCTTGCAGACGCTCTAGGATATGAGTATCTAGCCGAGGATAGGCCGAGCAGGGTTTCGTTGATCGCCAACCCCTCCTCGCCACATTATGACGTGGTTAGGATGAGGGTTTCAGGGCCTGGAACCGGTTTCTAAGCCTTCTCCAGCTCTCTTCGAGAGACTCTGGGATCACCTTCGTATCCGCTAGGACTGGCATGAAGTTTGTGTCTCCAATCCATCGTGGAACGATGTGGGAGGTGGATGTGCTCTTCGAGGCCTGCTCCAGCGGCCCTCCCAAGATTCAGCCCCACATTGAATCCATCGGGCTTATATTCGGATTCCAGCGCCACGATCGAGAGTTTTAGGAGCTTGATCATCTCAAAGGAGCTCGTCGTCACCTAAATCGGTTATTCTTCCAACATGCCTGTATGACGCTATCATGAGGTGGCCCATTATTGTAGGGATACCTGTTTAGGATCACAAAGCATGATTGGCCCCTATGTACCACGAGGTTCCTTGCATCATCCTCATCCCTTGAAGCCTCGCAGAGAAAGCACCCCCTATCCTTCTTTGAGAACCATTTTATGTAGGCGATCCTCCATGGCGCGTAGAGTATCCTCATCGAGTGATCATCTCCCGGATTCTTTAAGAGTATTTCCATGACGCCTTATCGCGGGAAGGGTAATTAACCCGGGTTGTCATGTCATTGGGGCTGGATATGGCAGAGATAAGGCAGGTTGATGTCTCGGGTAAGGAGGTTATTAGGAGGGAGGCGGTTGCGAGGGGTTCATCAAGCTAAGACCTGAGACTATTCAGAGGATAAAGTCTGGCGCCTTGGGAGAAGGGCGACCCGCTTCAAGTCGCGAGGCTCGCGGGGATAAATGCCGCAAAGCTGACGCCATTCTTGCTCCCCTCTGCCACCCGCTCAAGCTTGAGCATGTTGAAGTAAACCTCAGCGTTGTGGATGATGGTGTCGAGGTTGTGGTCAGGGTTGTCGCACATGAGAAGACTGGGGTCGAGATGGAGGCTTTAACAGCCGCCGCGATAGCCCTCCCTCAATATATGGGATGTCGTCAAGCAATATGAGAAGGATGAGTCCGGCCAATATCCATTAACGGAGATCACCTCGATAAGGGTCTTGAGGAAGATTAAGGAGGGGTGAGGAGGCTGTCCTCGCAAAGCATGAGCATGAGAAGCATGCGCCCAAGACTCTTAGATTCGCCCTCATAACTGTGAGCAGCTCTAGGTATGCGGCGAGGCGTGAGGGCAGACTCCTACACGGATGAGTCCCAGGATCTCGCGGCTGCGATGATAAACGAGCGAGCCACGTGGTCGAGGTCAGGGAGCTTGTGGATGATGACATAGGAGCAATAAGAGCTCTCCTAGAAAAGCTCCTAGAGAGGGAGGATCTGGACGCGGTGATCTTCATCGGCGGGACGGGCTCTCGAGGAGGGATGTGACGATAGAGGCTGTTAAGCCGTTTTTGAGAAGGAGGTTGATGGGTTTGGGGAGCTATTCCGATGGCTCAGCTTCAGGGAGATTGGGGCGGCTGCGATCCTGAGCAGGGCCACGATGGGGATTGCCCGCAGGAAGGCTGTTATCTGCCTACCCGGATCACCAAATGCTGTAAAGCTCGCTCTGGAGAACTTTCTCCAAGCCCTACCACACTTGATCTATATTGCGAGATCCTAAATCTTGGTCTAACTCTTCTCGCTGGATTCTCCTTGGCCGGCTTGGGCGGCTATTGGCAGCGCGACCCTGATAAGCCTCTCCTCACCCCTCATCACGAGATAGCTCGGCGACCTGACCTTCCTGTCACCGACATAGACATGGCCATGAACTATGAGCTGCCTCGCCTGGTATATGGTCCTCGCGAGCCCGAGCTTATAGACCATTGTCTGAAGCCTCTCTCGAGGATATCCCCTGACTGTTAGCCTGAGGACATCATCAGCCGTCGCGTTCTCGTCAACAAGCCCCATCCTATAGAGTCGCCCCATGAGAATGCGCTCCTCCCTAGCCCGCACCTCGCCAGTAAGACCGAAGAGTTTCCTCCGCATGAGCCCTAATCTTCCTCAGGATCGTCTGCGCCCTCCACAACTCCCTCTTATTCCTCAGACCATATTCTCCGACAAGCTGAAGCTCAGCGGCTAGCCTATCAGCCTTCCAAGGATGACTCCGGAGTCTCATACTGCTTCCTAGGTCTCTTCGGATCTCCCATTCCGCCTGAGACCCCTCAAGGCCTCCCTTATTAACATAACCCATCGCCGGGCTAGACTTAACCTGACCACTCAAGCCCACACCACCCCTCGATAAGAGCCTTTATCAAATTTCTTTCCCTCATCTTTGTCATCTATATAATGGGTTTTTCAGCCATTTTCGGGATAGTCTTTAACAAAGGAGGGCCCATGTTAGGGATTGTTATGGATGATCTGATCGTGGGGAGGTCTTTGGTTGAGTGTCTGGGATCCGGAGACCATATGAAAAGTTTGGAGATGCCTCCGAGGAGGCAGGATGCGTTGGTAAGGTAGTGGATTATGTGTATGAGGAGATTCATGGTAAGCTGATGGAGATACTGAAAAGGCCGACCCCTTGGGGGTGAGTAAGGATGCCTGTGGAGGAGGTAACGCTTACGACGAGGTTTAAGGTGGATCTCACGGATGTTGATGAGGCTGTGATCTCGGAGATACAGCGCCTCTTCGCGGAGTATCAGGAGATCGTGAATGAGCTCATTAAGTTCGCTACAAGTAAGCATATTACGAGTTTCGTGGAATTGCATCATGCAAAGTATCTGGAACTGAGGCAAAGATATCCGATATTGCCATGGCGTTATATTATTACCGCCCGCCGGCATGCTACCAGAATCTACAAGTCATTCTCATGAAGCCGAAGGAGCTGGAAATGTGTGAAAAGGATAGGCCGGTGTTTAAAAGATGGGCTGTATGGTTGATCATCGTTTATTTAAGCTTGATGTCGAGAGCTGAGGGCTTCAATAATGCTTCATGGCAGGAGATGGGTTATGTTGAGGTTATTTCACGGAAAATACCATGATAAATTCAGGTGGATAAAGCTTGATGAGGCGCAACTGGTGTTGAAGAGGGATAGCAACCTCTACATGAATGTTAGCTCTCTCAGATGGTTACGCTACTGGAGATAAACGCGAATGTTAAAATTATTGCGGTTGATGTTAATGAGAATGTTATCATATATGGTAACGAGGATTTCATTGAGAGGTTTGAGACGAATGAGGGATTATTAGGACACGATACTCCTTAAGCGTAGGAGGCTACAGACGAAGATTCGTGGTAAAGAGTTACGAAAGAAGTTGCTGGAGAAGTATAAGGGACGGGAATGGCGAAGGATCAGGAGATATATCATAAAGCGGCTAAGAAGATAATCAGCAGAGCGCTGGAGATCGGGGCTACAGCGATCGTGATGGAGGATCTTATGATCCATAAGAAGGATCCATGCTCTGAGGAGCTTAATGGGTGGATACATCGCTGGTCATATAGGAGATTCTAAGATATATTGGAGTATCAGGCAAAGCTTCACGGACTTAACGTGAAGTATGTTGATTCAGCATATACTTCGAAAACTGTCCGGTGTGTGAAGGTGGGCTGGATCCAAGCACGAATGGGCGTAAACTTAGAAGATGTCTAAAATGTGACTTGGAGGAGGATAGGGATGTAGTAGCAGTAAGAAACTTGACACGCCGATACTACGAGGGGGTGCGCGAACGCGAAAACATCCAAAACCTCTCTTTAACATCCAGCGCCAGATAGATGTGGGGAGCCTGCGTTCCCCCGAAAGCACTCCAGTGAGGCAAAGAGGGAAGGTTGGAAAGCCCAGAACGCAGACTTATTAGCGGACATCCCTCTCCACCTCATTTTTCTTGTATTAAAGTCGTATTCCATGGCTCTAATACTCAAGAGAATTTATCCTTCAGAAAGGTCTTTCTATAAGTTCTAGACTTGATGACTTGATGGCTATGATGAAGAGGGCCAAGAAGCCTGCTGGATCATTGCCAGGCGAGGATCTCGAGCTTGTTGAGAATTATGGTGAGCTTGTTAGAGAGGCTAGGATCAGGATGGGATTGACGCAGGAGGAGCTGGCCAGCCAAGTGGGCGAGAAGGCCACGGTGATAAAGAAGATCGAGCATGGCGAGCTTAGGCCATCGATAGAGCTCGCGAGGAAGCTTGAGAAGATCCTGAAGATAAGGCTTCTCGTACCGGCTGAGGAGGAGCCATCCTCGGAGATAAGAAGGTATCTTGTGAAGCCCGGAGCATCTGGTGGAGTGAGGTTGGGGGATCTTCTCAAGAAGATGCAGAAGGAGGAGCTTTAGGCGGATCAAGGTTTAAGGGATGGCTGGCGGGACTAATGCTTGAAAGCGGAGCTTTGAAAGTAGCAAAGAACATAGAGTATGCTGCTTCGTAACAATCCCATCATCAGCCCCAGGTCTACCAACCCTCGCCCAGCCCCTCCTCGTCGGCCTGACCTCCTCTCCCCATCCTGCGAAGGCGTTCAAAACAGTCTGCCCCCCAACCCATACAATCACCTCACTTGGAAGCCGATACAATCCCTCCCTTATTCGCTGAGGGTACTCCGGAAATAGAATAAAAAGAATGGGGGTTATTCTGGGGGTCTCATTCAATATAGCTTCTCGCTTCTCATATGCCCATTTCCAGAATCTCCCCTTATACGCCTCAGATACACCACCAAATTGAAGAAGCTAAGGGTAGAGAACAACATGAGGAAGAGCGATGAGAATGATGCGGTGCTACTTGCGCGGATTTCGAGTGAGGTATTCAGACCTCTAACGACCGAGGAGCTTGAGATTAAGGCGCGGATGAGGCTGCTGATAAATAAATATGAGCGGATTGTGCGGTGGAAAAAGACGCTGAAGAAGCTGGTAAAAGATGGTTTCGACTACAACTTCAGGGAATCAATAAGGCTTATGGAGGCGGATGGGAAGATGTTATCTGAAGAAATTGTTAGGCAGGTGACCAGCTTCCCCATTTATGGGGAGGTTTATAGGAGAACCTGCGAGATCCTCAGAGTTAGGAGGAGCGTTGATTTAGCAATCCTAACGCTGGAGCTTCCACTTTATTGGCCCCTTCAGGGGCTTAAAGGATTGTTAGGGTTGAAACCAAATAAGACTGAGGGACTATATTCCCGCAGACTAAGACGCCATATCATAGCTTTTGCAGTAAATCTCTACATGAATGTTAAGAAAGGTATGGATGCTTCGGATGAGGTTATCAAAATCGTTAATAGCTTACCAAGGAAAAAAGCAACATTTAGATTGGAATTGATGACTTTAAAGACTTTGCGGATAGCGTATCTTATGGCCGTGAAACCGCTGGCCGGCGGGTAGTAAAAGCCATGAAGGCTGGCAGAGCTAACTATGGCTTCCACCATGGAGGTTTTTCATGAATCCATGGATGGTTTTGAAAGTAGGCTCGCCGGCCTTTATGGCTACAAGAACTCGCCGGCTATCCCCATTTTTGGCATGAGCTTATTTCAAAACTATTTAAGTGTATCTTTCTTGGTTTTATAGAATCTTTAACTTAATGATAATGAGTAGGAGGTTGTTAAGTTTCTTCTTCCTACTAGGGGCTAGGGTCATAAGCTCTGAGTTTTCAAGGCTACCGGGGGATGCATAGTAATAGTAATGGATCGTAGATTATGCACCAGGGCATGTGGATCTATATTGATGCGGCAGAATAGATGTTGTTATCTTTGCAAGAGGTCTTCGTGACCCGAATCTCTGGGGGAGGTCTCTGGTTAGGGGCTTGGATTTCCTCAAGGAGAGGGTTTATGCGGTATTCGAGGGGATGCTGTTAGGCTCATGCTTGAGTCCGAGTATGTCTCCAAGGAATAAGGGAGAGCACCCGCTAATCTTTACATGGAGGTGTGGGGGATGTGTATTAAGGTTACTGGGAGGGTTGGAGGGGTTAGGTTATTGTTGAAGAGGCCGTCTGTAGCCATAGTTCATCGAGTTGATAGGGGTGAAGGGGACAATCTCAGCGAGCTTAGGGAGCTTTGTAGAACCGCGGGATATCAAGTTGTCTATGAGCTTAAGCAGGTTAGGCCACCTCACCCCGAGTATCATATAGGCCCTGGGAAGGTTGAGGAGCTGAAGAAGGTCGTCAAGATGCTGGGGATAGAGAAGGTGGTCTTTGAGAATGAGCTGAAGCCAGTCCAAGAGTATAATCTCGCGAAGGAGCTCAAGGTCCCGATACTTACGAGGACAAAGCTGATACTCGAGATATTCAGCCTCCACGCAAGCAGCCTCGAGGCAAAGCTCCAGATAAAGCTCGCGGAGCTGAAGTATGAGCTCTCTAGGGCGAAGGAGAAGGTGAGGCTCGCGAAGAAGGGTGAGCAACCTGGATTCCACGGCCTCGGAGCATATGAGGCGGATGTCTACTACGATGAGATACATAGGAGGATAGTCTCGATATCGAGGAAGCTTGAGAGCATCAAGAGGCACATGGATCTGATCAGGCTGGAGAGGAGGAAGCGGGGCCTACCGATGATATCTCTCGCTGGCTATACTAATGCAGGGAAGTCCACGCTCTTCAACGCCCTGGCTCGGGAGAATGTTCCCGTGGACTCGAGACTCTTCACGACGCTAACGCCCACGACTAGAGTTGTCCGCCTCGCCGGGAAGCCCGTCTTCCTCTCAGACACAGTCGGGTTCATCAAGAATCTCCCAACACTTCTCGTGGAGGCCTTCTACGCGACCCTCAGGGAGATTGCGCTCTCAGATCTAATACTTCTAGTCGCTGACGCATCGGATCCCACAGATAAGCTGAGGGAGAAGATAGAGACATCGCTCCAAATACTCTATAATATCGGGGCACATGATGTTCCGATACTTCTCGTGCTGAATAAGGCCGACCTCGTCGACCGAGATGAGCTCGAGCTGAAGATCGAGGAGCTCGACTTAGATCTGCCGCACGTCATTATATCCGCGAAATACGGCTGGGGGCTCGAGGAGCTCCAAGAAAGGGTCTCCGAGCTCCTGAGGGGCTTCATCAAGGTCGAGACCACGCTGCCCTACACCGAAGAGGCCGCCAAGATCTTGGACGAGATCTTCAGGAATTCTAGGGTTGACTTCCTCAACTATGAGAATGAGTCCATAAGGCTTAGGGCTGAAATGCCCATCCAGTTAGCCGAGAAGATAAGGAGGAAGTTTAACAATGGGGGCTTCAAGATTATCAGGTAGCCTGCTTCTCAGGATCGTCCGCGATATAGCTGACTACCAGTTTGGGAGAGGAGCGGGCGAGAAGCTCTTTCCAAGCGAGTGCGTTGTTGAGGTTTCTAAGAGGACTGGGAGGCCGCGTTACATCCGGCTTGATGGAGATATAATAGCGACAATCAGGTATCCGGACAACATGATAGCCTTAAGCCTCCGTGGGGCTGAGAGGCTAAGAGAGACTCTCGGTGATAGAGCGCCGAGGATAGTCCTTCGGGAATCCGGCATGGAGCGCGTGCTCAGGGGCATGAGCCCTCTCGCAGCCGACATCCAATATTGCTCCGATGGTATAAGGCCCGGCGAGGAGGTCTTGGTGGAGTCGAGCGATGGAAAACTCATAGCAATTGGGAGAGCCATCACCTCATCACGGATCATGAGAGAGCTGAAGACGGGCGCGGTCATCAAGATAAGGAAGGTGAAGAAGCACTAGCATATCATCTGCCGCCACTTTATAAGGAATACTTATATTTTGATCGCGAGGAAAAGAGAATGAGAGCGCCATGAGCGCTCAGGAGCTGGTCCAGGCGGCGAGAAAGAGGAAATGCAGCAAGTGCGGCAAGACGATAACCAAGGGAGAATACATTCTGCGAGCTGGAAAGAAGGCATACTGCCTTGACTGCGCCGCAGCTATTGTGACCGATCCAGCGCTGAAGGAGAAGATAGAAGGTCTTAGAAAGGGCCAGCTCACGGGCTATACGCAATAAGAGCATGCTCCCATCCACCACATTTATTTCTTGTTAGCTGGCTTGCAGGGGTAATCTTAAATTCATTGGAGTTCGGCTTATTCATGGGCTATGAAGCGCGTTTCTCCAAGGCAATTAAGGCGCTTGCAGGCGAAGATGCTGGGCAACTTGGGCCTGGATGTTAAGGAGCTTGGCAGGGCAAGCAGGATCGTGATAGAGCTTAATGGTAGGACAATAATAGTCGAGAACGCGAATGTCTTCGAGATGAGGGTTGAGAATGAGAGCATATTCCAGATCGTTGGTGGGGAAGTTTCTGAGGGAGGGAAGATTGAAGAGGAGAGGTATGAGCCATCGAGCGAGGATGTAATGCTGGTGGCGGCTCAGGCCGGCGTGAGCGAGGAGGAGGCGAAAAGCGCCCTGATAGAGGCTAATGGGGACCTCGCGAAGGCAATCCTCCTCCTAAAGTCCAGGAAAGTCTGAGAATCATGAAGCCGCTATCACTCCATGCTTGTTATATTTTCTCAGCTCCTCCGCGGCGTATATTGCCTCGCTCAGGGCTTTCCAGCTCCTGCTAAGATCCATCCATAAGCAGAATCCACCATTAAGGTGCTGCACTATCTGACGTGCCGACTCAATCCAAGATTCCATGCTCTTATACTCACTTAGCCTCGGGATCGGGCTCACGCTATAAGCCTTAGCCCCATGAGTTAGATTCCTCAGCAGCTCCTCATCATATCTCTGGGAGTCTAGGTGGAAGAATCGCCTTGAGGCCGAGATGGGACATCTGCCAGCGAGCATCACATCGCCCGTCTGCGGTATGAGTTTTGATAGCTCCCTCAATACAGCAAGCTCAAGCTCGACCGCCTCCTCAATCGTCGTGGATCTCCCCCTAGCTAGGAACTTTCCAGCCTCGATCAAGCCGCTTAAGGCGATCATCGAGTATGGCCTGCTCCCAGCATGAAGCTTCTCAGCCAGCATCAATCCCCTCCTGATTATCGGCAATATGCCCTTCAACCAGTTTCTAAGATTGGCGAGCAAGCCATCTAAATCACCATCACTATCCATGGCGGCCCTCAAGACATTCAAGGAGATTATGGAGTGTATTGCCCGACAATTCTCTTCTAGGCGGAGGCCCGTGAAATAAGCCTCAGCAGATAATGAGTACGTGTGGGGTATCCCAAGCTTCCGTAGCATCTTGCTCGCCAGAGCTATATCCCGGATATCATGCCTCCCGCAATCGAGCATTACCCCGATGCTGGGTCTCACATCCCTCGGAATCTCCTGAAGAAGCTTAATGATATCGCTGGTGCCCTCGATGGATATTATTCGCCTCTTGGGCATGTTATCCGGGAGAGAGCTGATGATTGATCTTATACTGGGCTCCGGGCCCAGCAGCCTTATCTCATGCCTCACGTGGAAGAATGATGCGCATAGCTCCATCGCTGATCTCGTCAGCTCGCCGGAATCGAGCTTAACGGCTCTGGAGAAGAGGCATGTAAGCCATCCAGACACCGGGTAAATGTCAATCTTCCCGCTTAGATGCATGTCTGAGATATTTCTTGGAAGGAACCCCAAGAGCAGGTATTCCCTCATGATCGCCCCGGATGTTTCCTGCGCGAGGAGCATCCAATCCCCGCTCTCAATAGATTTCTTGAAGAGGGTTTCAGCATCATGGAGGGGCATTCCTATCCTCGTGAGCCGGTGTCTATATTTCTCGAGGCCCATGTCCAGCAGTATCGCGTTGACCAGCTCGCGGATCAAGGGGGCTGAGAGATACTCTATCCTGAGGTCGAGGAGCTTCCTCTCAGCCATTGAGGCGATCTCGCTCGCGAGCTTTGGCGGGAGCTTCCCCTCCCTCACCAAGGCCTCCACTATCTTGTTCTTATCGAATGGCTCGACGATCTGATTACTTCTCCTAACTATCATCCGGCCCTTATCCCTCAGCTCCTCCTCGATGGATTCCAAGGCGCTCAGGATCTTAGCACCCCTGCTCGACAGCGTATACTTCCCCGTGGATGAATCCACCTCCACGAGCCCACACGTGATGAGTTTCTTGAGATGATAAGAGAACTTGCCCGCATCCCTATCCCTGTCAAGGCCGACCGCCTTCACAAGCTCCGTGTAGCTCAGCTTCCGGACAGCCAGAGACTTTAGGATCCTAAGCCTTATGGGCGAGGCCATGCTTTCTAGGACTAGGGCTAGATCCGGGGATCCCCTATGAGAGTCCATTCTATGGAGTCCTATGGCCTCTAGATTAAAAGCATTGAGGGCGAGGCTAAACATATATGGTGGATTACCCGGGGTTTCGGCGGGATGGGGCTTAGGGAGTTTTTCAAATCAGCGTCCGCCACGATCAAGCTTGCTAGAAAGCCGACTAGGGAGGAGTTTAAGCAGGCTATGAAGATCGTTGCGATAGGCGTCTCGGCGATAGGCCTCATAACATTTGTGATAAAATTCCTCGCCCTAGCGATTCAGGGTGCGTGAGATGTATGGGGGGCCAGGCTGAGGCTCCACGCAAGACGTCAAGATTCTTCATAGTAAAGGTTACAGCTGGGCAGGAGAGGAATGTTGCTAGAATATTGGAGAGCAGGATTACCTCTCCCGAGCAGCAGGGAATATACTCGATCCTCATCCTCCCCGAGATCAAGGGCTATATCTTCGTGGAGGCTGAGAGCAGGGATAAGGTCTCAATGCTCATTCAGGGGATCAAGCACGTGAAGATGGGATCAATCCTCCCAGTCAAGAAGGAGGAGATCATGATCCACTTAGTCGAGAAGCCGACAATAGAGATGCTCTCAGTCGGGGATATCGTGGAGATAATCTCCGGGCCTCTCCAAGGGATAAGCGGCAAGATCATTAGGATAGATAAACCTAAAAATGAGGTGACTATAGAGCCGACTGACGCCGCGTTCGTGCTTCCGATCTCGGTGCCAGCGGATCAAGTTAGGGTGATAAGGGAGAAAGGGGTTTGAAGTGGATGCCCGAGAAAACCCTGAAATGAGGGATCTAGTGTCCTCCCTTTATCTCACTCCTCCTCAATCTTGTTGCCTCACCCGCTATCAAGACCATAGGTATTAAGAACTTCCGCCTTCCACTTTCCATACTCCTCTAGAACCTTCAAGACTTCAATGCTCATCAAGCCCATTCCAAAACCTCTTTCTACATGTCTCGCATATTATCTGTAGCATCCAGCCATACATTATGACCGCGTATCCCCCTAACCCTTTCTTTGTTAAAGCTATAAGCCCTCAGCATAGATCACAAACGCGCCTCATGCTTCTCATTATGTAAGACTTCTTTGATCTTAGCCCGCCTATCAACTATCGTAACTATCAAAGACTTTAAGGCGAACTCCTGAATCCTCGGATCTCCATCAATAGGTGCCAAGATAATCATCCTAGCATCCACGCCTGCCAGCGGGTAGTAAAAGCCATAAAAGCCGGTAAGGTTGAGAAAAACCTTCTCACCACGGGTATTAATACTCGTGGATGGTCGAGAAACTTCTCCCTGCCGGCTTTTATGGCTACGAGGACTCGTCGGCCAGCCACCTCCCTATTTTCTCACCCCCATTTTCCGCCATTTTTCCTCTTGTCCACCATTATTCTTATTAAATCCCAGATTTTGATTCTTCCCTTAAAGGACATGAAATCCCCAACAAGAAGTGAAGGTGTGCGCACCCTGAAGTTTCTTGTTCCGGGTGGTGAGGCCACGGCTGGGCCGCCGATAGGGCCTGCTCTAGGCCCGCTTGGTGTGAATGTCCTCCAAGTTGTCGAGGAGATTAATAGGAAGACGTCGGAGTTCAAGGGAATGAGGGTTCCAGTTGAGGTTATTGTGAACACGGATACTAAGACGTTTGAGGTTAGGGTTGGGACTCCCACGACCGCAGCGCTGCTGGTTAAGGAGGCCGGCATTGAGAAGGGTTCATCACAGCCGAATCGGGAATTCGTCGCGAATCTTAGCATGGAGCAGATTGTCAAGATAGCGAGGATCAAGATGCCGGATATGCGCGCTAAGACCCTGAAGGCAGCGGTCAAGCAGGTTTTAGGCACATGCCTTAGCATGGGTATAACGGTTGATGGAAAGAGCGCAAAGGAGGTTATCAGGGAGGTTGACGCTGGCCTACATGATGATCTTATCAGGAAGTATGAAAAGTCGTGAGCCGGGCTCGTAATCGGCCAGCTATATCCTTAAATCCTCCAGCTTGGCCCTTAGCCTGGAAATGCTTAGAACACTTGAAGAGGCGCTTGTGGAGGCTGTAGAGCGGGCGAAGCAGTCTGGTAGGCCTAGGAAATTCAAGCAGTCGGTAGAGCTGATAGTGAACCTGCAGGACATAGATTTGAAGAAGCCTGAGAACAGGATCTATGAAGTTGTTGAGCTTCCTCATGGTAGGGGTGCTAAGCCGGCTAAGGTCTGCATCATCGCGGGCCCAGCCGTAGCAACAGAAGCCAAGAAAATACCAGAGGTTGATAGGGTTATCGAGAGGGAGGAGCTTGAGGCGCTGGTCGGGAACAAGAGGCTGGCCAAGAAGATAGCCGCTCAATACGACTTCTTCTTGGTCGAGCCGGCGATGATGGGGCTTGCGGCGAAGGCTCTTGGAGCGGCTCTCGGGGGGCGTGGTAAGAGGCCTCAACCGATCCCACAGGGAGTGAATCTCGCGGAGCTCGTCAAGAGCTTGAAGAGGAGCGTGGTAATCAATGTTAGGAAGAATCCGCAGGCGATGTGCTTGATCGGGACGGAGGACATGGACTCGAGGATGCTTGCTGAGAACGCGGCCGCGGTGATCTCCAAGATTGTGGAGAGGCTGGAGAGAAGGTTCAGGAACATCCAGTCGATCTATGTCAAGAGGACTATGGGTGAGCCCGTCAAGGTCGGGCTAGAGTCCTAGCATAGGGGTTAAATCTAGGCTTAAAGCCGGTGAGGGGGGCCTTGTCAGCGGAGGCAGTCATTAAGCGCATTCGCAGAATCCCTGAGCGAAAGGTTAGGATAGTTGAGGAGCTATCTCAGCTAATATCATCGAGCAGGGTTATCGCGGTCTTCAGACTCGTGGGCCTGAGAGCCAACCTGCTCCATGAGGTGAGAAGAAAGCTCCGGGGAATAGCCACGATAAAGATAGCCAAGAAGAACCTCTTCATCAAGGCTTGTGAAAGGGTCGGCAAGCCCGATCTCCGAGCCCTAATTGAAGATTTTAAGGAGCCCATAGGATTCATCTTCTCAAATACCAGCGCTTTCAGGCTCAAGATCTTACTAGACAAGAATAGGATACCAATGCATGCTAGAGCTGGTGAGAAGGCGGACTTTGATGTTGTTGTGCCCGAGATGAATACAGGGCTCCCGCCAGGCCCGATCCTAAGCGAGTTCGGCAAGCTTAAGATTCCGACGAGAATTGAGGGTGGCCAGATCTGGATAGCGAAGGATACTGTTGTCGCCCGGAAGGGTGATGTGATCTCGCCGGAGCTCGCCTCACTCCTAGCAAAGCTGGACATAAAGGCGGTTCTCAAGGGGATAAGCATCGAGAAGGCCTTCGAGGACGGCATACTACTCAGGAGAGAGCAGCTCGAGCTCGATCTCGAGAAGACCAGCGAGGAGGTTAGATTAGCCCATATCCAGGCGCTAAGCCTAGCAATGGAGATAGGATACATAACAAGAGAGACCGTGATACCGCTTCTAATGAAGGGCGCTCTCGAGGCAAGAGTCCTAGCAGTAGAGGCCGAGATACCATCAAAGGAGACAATACAAGACATAATACTGCTCGCGGAAAGGAGGGCTCAAGCGCTCAAGGCGGCCGCGAAATTCGAGTAAAAAACAGTAAACACACGTTACTTCAAGAGTTGATGCAGGGCTCTTATCGAAACCTCCTCCAACCTCTCCTTTGAGACATCTTCTCCTAGACCTCCCTGTCCAAGCCGATCCCTGCCCCCACCTCTCCCGCCAAGCTCCCCGGCTATTATCGAGGTTAGTCTTCCAGCATGAATCCCTGACTTTATGGCCGCCTCATTAGCCGTGACCAGCAGATATGGCTTCTCACCACCATATGCCGCAATGAGGCACGCGGGCTCGTCAACTGCCAAGAGCTTATCTGAGATCTTGAGAACATAGTCCCTATCATCCTCGAGCTCTCGCGTTATGTAGATCTTTACCCCGCTCAGGGTTATGGGCTTCTCCCTCAGCTCGCGGTATCTCAGCTCGGCTGCCGCGGAGAGGAGCCTTCTCACAGATGATCTAAGCTTCCTGAGCTCGGATAATGTCTCGTCCAGCGCCTTCTCAACAGCCTCCACGGGCGCCCCAAGTTTTTCTGCAAGCCTCAGGGTCATGAGCCAGCTCTGCTGTACGTATTGTAGAGCCGCTGGCCCAGCCGCGAATACGAGCCTCTCAACACCATCCTGTATCCGCTCAGTCCTGATTATCTTTATCAACCCGACATCCTCCGTGTTCTCGGCGTGAAGGCCTCCACAGGCCTCTGCATCCCATCCAGGTATCTCCACAACCCTTATCGTAGCTGAGGGAACCTCCCCACCCTGATAAAGCTGGAATCCATATCTCCTCTCAGCCTCATTCCTATC
Organism: Candidatus Wolframiiraptor gerlachensis; assembly: GCA_021323375.2. GTDB lineage: Archaea > Thermoproteota > Nitrososphaeria_A > Caldarchaeales > Wolframiiraptoraceae > Wolframiiraptor > Wolframiiraptor gerlachensis. The sequence continues at coordinate 20,734 of JAJPCT020000010.1, forward strand.
CATCTCCATGATCCTGACCGGTATCCTAGCGGCGACGATCTTATTCGCCTCCTCTTCTATGCGTGTAACCTCCTCGAGGCTAAGCCTCCTATGATGGCTTATGTCAAGCCTCGCGAAGCCCGGCTCCTTCCTAGCTCCAGCCTGCCATGCATGCTTCCCCAAAACCCTCCTAGCAGCGCCCAAGATTATGTGAGTAGCCGTATGATGCCTCATAATGGAGAACCTGCGCTCCCGATCAACCACACCCTTAACGATCTCACCCTCGGCTGGCGGAGGACCTTCAACCTTATGGACGATCACCCCGCCCTCCAGAATCTGAACATCAACAACCATGCACTCTCCCCTTGAATGCCTTAGTATGCCTTGATCGGATACCGCGCCGCCGCCCTCAGGATAAAAACACGTCCTATCCAGCGCGACATGGTTCTCGCGGACACGCAGCACCCTAGCATCAAACTCGAGCATGCTTGGATCCCTGTAGTAAAGCTTCTCGGTTGCCGGGAGATCCTTAAACTCCTCCTCGAGGAGCCTTATCCCCTCATCAGCTGCTCTTGCAGGCTCCTCCCTCAAGTGCCTCGATGCAACGAGCTCATAGAAGTTATCAGGAACATTGATCTTCATTCCAAGCTTCTCTGCGACCGGTCTCACGATGTCAGGCGTTACCCCCCTCTCATCATAAGCCCTGATGATAAATTCGAGCGGCACCTCGGATGCGCCCCTCCTCCTCATATCTGAGAGCTCCCTCTCAATATACTCCATGCCCTTCGCTATCGTGTCCTCGAACTTCCTGATCTCATGCTCGACTATGTCTACCGTCTCATCCCTCATCTCCCTTAGATGGGGGAAGTCCTCGCCCCAGTAGTCTATCTGGAGGTTTATCAGGTCTATGAGCTTATCCTCATACCCGAGTTCCTTGAGAAGCCTGTAAGCCTTCCTAATGAGAAGCCTCGCGAGATACCCAACCCTTACATTCGATGGGACAACCCCCTCACTTATTATGAATGTTATCGACTTGGTGAAGTCGAGGGATGCGTAGATCTTCTCGAGCGGCGCGATCATGCGCATTATCGTCTCCAGCGGGATCCCAGATGCCTCTGAGATCCTCCTCCTAGCCTCCGCGATCGTCATCCCGGCCTTTGGCACGACTAGAGCCGTGTATGGAGAATACCTAACCAACAGCTCCCTATTGACCTCCGGGAACTCGATGATCTCCTTAAGCTTCGGATACAACTCACCATAGATCGCGTCAAAGCAGCTGGGCGTCCCCTGGGTAAGCCATGTGAAGCGCTCCATACCATACCCGGTATCAACGGTCCTTATCGGGAGCTTGATTAACTCGTTATCAACAGTCTTGTACTGCATGAAGACTAGGGTCGCCACTTCAAGGCCATATGAGAAGGCCTCAAAGCATGGTCCAGCCATACCACCCCCAGCCCAGACCCCCTCCTTGTAGATAATCTCCTCCTCTGGTATCCCAAAGACCTCCCGAGCAAACTCATGATAATATTGGACGGT
>JAJPCT020000011.1 GCA_021323375.2 Candidatus Wolframiiraptor gerlachensis
CTAAGGCCGGCATACCCGCCGTTGAGAGGCTAGTATCCAGAAAGAGGATCGATCTGGTTGCGAAGGCCACCGGGGCTAGGCCAGTAGTAAAGCTATCAGATCTAAAGGAGGAGGATCTCGGCTGGGCCGAGCTCGTGGAGGAGCGGAGGATAGGAAACTACCAAGTCATAGTAGTGGAGGGTGGCGAGAGATCGCAAGTCGCCACAATAATTCTTAGAAGCAGCTCAGAGAAGTTGCTAGATGAGGCGGAGCACGCGCTAAGGGATATTGTGACAACCTTCTCAGTGCTTGCGAAGACTCCCGCATATGTCCCAGGCGGCGGGGCGACCGAGGAGGCAATCTCATTCTACTTGACCAAGGAAGCGGAGAAGCATGAGGGATGGAGGCAGATGGCGATATACGCTTTTGCAAGCGCCCTCGAGCAGATCCCGATATCCCTCGCCATTAACTCTGGGATGGATCCCGCAGACGCGTTGACAGAACTCAGATCAAAGCACGCCAATTCCCTCCACCATTATGGTATAGACATGTACTCGAGGCGTGTAGCAGACATGTATGAGGCGGGCATAATAGACCCGTTGCCGGTGAAGGAGCATATACTAAAGACCGCATACGAGATTGCGGCGATGATCCTGAGAGTAGATGAGATAATAGATCGGAGAGGCGCTAAAAGATACGCAGAGGATCACGTGAGGGAAATAAGGGAGAAAAAGTACGAGATTAAAATCCCTGATTAACCTCGATCACTAGAGCACTATCTTGATGGGCGGCTTAATCTCCCTGATATCGAGATCCTTTTCTATAGTCTCCGCGCTCAGTATTACGGCGAAGGTGGCCGTCTCAGTCAATGGGAATGGTGGCCAATGCCATGCACCCTTCTTGAATACTATGCCCTTGCTTCCATCAAGTAGGAATGCCTCGATCTCATTTAACGGGACCTCCGCCCTGGGGTTCTCAACATTCCTTGGAGGTGCTACGGGGAATACGCTCACGCCCTCGAGGGGGATAAATACCTCGGTTATTCTAATATGCCTCTCGATTCTATCTAATGAGAACTCCCGCCTCTTTACCTTAAGAAAGCTCACTTGTGGACTCTCTATATCGAGGTCGGCTATACCACCCCAGTAATCTAGGACAGCATCGGAGATCGTTGGCTTAGCCTCAGGAGCCTCGATCAAAGTTCCATAAGGCTCGAAATTCTCCCTCGTCAAGGGTTTTACCTTTATCCCCCTAGCGCTCATAGTGCTAAATATTGTGACCACGGACTTATATTGCTTTACAACATTCATTCGAAATGGTTAAAAGTAGACGTGTGACTAGCTTATTGGCATGGTGGAAGCTTTAAGCACACGCAGTGAGTTCTACGAAAAAGGAGAAGTCCCATTCCTAAGAGCAGAGAATATACACAAGTTCTATGGCTCGGTGCATGCTCTCAAGGGCGTGACGCTTGAGGTATGGAGAGGAGAAGTCGTGGGCCTCCTCGGGGATAATGGAGCCGGTAAATCAACTCTCGCCGGGATAATAGCTGGCGCGATACCGAAGACGGCTGGCAAGATCTATATAAAAGGGAGGGAAGTGGAGATAAACGGCGTCCAAGACGCGAGACGGTACGGTATAGAGATGGTTTATCAGGATCACGCTGTTGTTGACGTACTTGACGTGGCCCGAAACATTTTCTTAGGGAGGGAGCTGGTTAAACCTGGGCTGATAAAACTCTTAGACATGAATAGAATGAGGGCCGAGGCCGAGAAGGCCTTGAGAAACCTCGAGCTTAGGGTTCCACCAGACAGAGAGGTAAAATTCCTATCCGGAGGAGAGAGGCAGGGCGTCGCGATCTCTAGGGCCATGTACTTCAAGGCGGAGCTCGTCATACTTGATGAGCCAACTGCCGCCCTCTCCGTAGCGGCCGCCAGAAAAGTCCTCGACTTCGTCAAGCAACTGAAAAACTCTGGAATAGCCTGCATAATCATCTCACACAACCTGCACCATGTTTACCCAGTGGCAGATAGGATCGTTGTCCTCAGCAGGGGAGTTAAGATAGCGGACATGAAGAAGGAGGAGACATCAATCGAGGAGCTGGAGGAGATACTGGTGACGGGGAAGGTTCCAAACTCTAACTCTAGGGGCGCATTATCCTGAGTTAACCCTTTTTTGTTTTTCTAAGCAATTCGCATAAGGATTCTATCCCTTATCTTTTCCCTTAACATGTTCAATAGTATCCCTATAAGTATGAAGACCCCGACAACGGTCTGCCTTAGGTAGACGTTTATCCCGGTTATAGTCATGGCTAAGGTTAACGTTGACAAGAAAAACACCGACGCGAAGATATCCTCAATTCTCCCCCTCCCGCCGGTTAACGCCACTCCAGCAAAGATGGCCATAGCAAACCCATCGAAGAGATTGAAGTCAAGCATTGCAGGTGTCGTCGCCCCATTGTATCCAACATATAGTATGCCGCTTAGCCCTGCGAGAATTCCTGCAATAACGTGAGCCCGGAATCTTATGCCATCAACATCTACCCCCATTAGTGCTGATGCTCTCGGATTGCCTCCCACGGCATAGATCCTCATCCCTGTTACTGTCATGTTCATGAATACCCAGAGCGCCGCTACCACCGAGATAAATATCACCGTAGAATAGCTTATCCCGGGGATTATCTGTCCACCACCAATCATGTTGATCATTTTATCCGGCATGCGCTCGGCTCCTTCGTAAAGCAGCTTCCTCGCGCCGATGAACACTATGTAAGTCGTAAGTGTGATCAGGAATGAATGGATCCTAATCTTCCTAATCAGAAATCCATTAAGAGCGCCGAGCCCAGCTCCGATTAATATTGCGAGCAATAGTATGATAGGCCAAGGTGTCCCAGGAAACCATCTGCTCGCGAAAAGTGTGGTGAAAACTCCCGCGAAGCCCGCAATAGCTGGGATGGAGTTATCAATCGACCCTGCTATAAGGCAGACCCCTATCCCGAGCGCAACAAGCCCCACAGAAACTCCGCTTCTAATCACGAAATCTATCGCGCCCAAGTCTAGGAAAACACCCGGCAAAATAGCTGCAAAGATTATGAAACCAGCTATCGCGATTAGCCATACAGTTCTTTCAACGAGAAAAAGTGAGATAGAGGATCTCATATCATCCTCAACCTCCTAGGCTTCTCCGCACTACCGGGCTTGATATTCTTGTTCAAGTCCCTATTTTAAAGTTTGTCGAGGGTGTAAAATTGCGGCTAATATGCATAAGCAACCATTATATGCGGGCTATATGTGAACTATTCGTTGAGAATATGTCGGGGGAGCAGAAAACTGCGGAGCAAAAAGTAAGCAGGAGGCGTTTCATAGGTTATATCGCCGCAGCTGCTGTTGTTGCTGGAGCCGCTGCAGCTGGAGCAACATACTATCTTGCTAGACCACCTACACCGACCGCGACCGCCCCTCCAGCCGGTTATGTTAAGAAGTGGCCGACACCTAAGCTCGACTTGAAGAAAGATATCCCATATGTATGCGCAGCTTTCATAGGTCTAGCTAACCCATGGGATGAATTAAACAGAATTGGAGCAGAGTGGTATTGTAAGGATGTACTTGGATGGAATTTAGAGATAGTCTGGCCTGAGGCAGATGTTAAGAGGGAAAATGATGGTGTTGAGATGGCGATTAAGAAGGGCGTGGATGGAATAGTCGCCTGCCCACTTGACAGCCTAGCAAACGCAAAGATAGGGGAGATGGCAATGAATGCCGATATACCGCTAGTAGAATTCGGAATAGATATGTATCACAGCTGGCCTTTAGCGATGTATCAGCGAGACGATTATGATAGTGGAAAATTCTGCGCACTCTTTGCCGTGGATGAACTCGTAAGAATGTATGGCAAGGCAGAGGGCAAGGCATTACATATTCACGGCTATAGGGGATCTATGTCCGACTTCCTCCGAAGCGGAGGATGGATTGACGTGATAAGCCAGTATCCAGATATTCAAAATATTGAGGTTGCAAACTCTTGGGTTGCCACGGCGGAGTATCCGAAGATCAAGGCAGCCATGGCGGCCAACCCGGATCTGCGAGTAGCTTACGAGGAGATGGGAGGATTCCATGAGTGCGTGGTAACGGGAGCGAGAGAACTCGGCTGGCCGGAGAAGAAGATACAGGATCTAATCTGCGTGAACTGTGACTTGTTCCCAGTGAATATTATCGGATATGAGGAGGGTACACAGGATTATTGCCACATGATGCCAACTGGTCCTGATATGCTGACAGAGTGCTTTGAGCAGCTTAGGGAGTTCTGGAAGAAGGGTGCCCCGGATTGCATACCGCCAATAGGCGAACCGTTCACGTTTGAGAAATACCTGCCTGAAATGCAGTGGGATGCTGAAGTTGATGGATTCAAGCCGCTTCAGTTCCTGAAAGACCCCGTCTGGGGCATTGCTGGATCAAAGACGACAAACAAGCAGTATGGCTACTGTCCAGTTAAACCAGCGCCATGTGGCGGGCCCGAGACATCGTGGGTCGTTATACCCGATAGAATCATCACTAGAGAGGACTACAAGGAACTCTGCATCTACTGGAACTGGCCAATCTGGGGGCTAAAGGCCTGGAAGTAAGAAAACTCGGCGATAAAGCCTCCAATCCACCTCCACCCCCAATTTTTATTTAGCTGCGACCGCTGGGGGAATGTTGCATGGATAAAGATAGGATCGCATTATTCTGTATAGATAATCTCGTGTGGTTCCTAGTTATAGTTACCTTTGTTATTTTCGCGGCTTTCGTCCCAGCCTTTTACACGCCAGCCGTGATCTTTGCCATACTTCAGATTGCCGCTTTCGTCGGCCCCTTGGCCATCGGCTTATACCTCTGCGTCCTCGCAGGGGACTTCGATCTTTCTCTGGAGCAGATAGCGGGCTTGGCAGCAGTCCTAGTGTGCTGGTTTGTCGAGATCTCGGGGTGGAATCTGCCATACTATGTCGTCTTGACAGTACCCTTCATCGTCGCCCTACTCATCGGGCTTTCCCAAGGCATGCTCATCGGGAGATTCGGGCTAAACCCATTCCTCATAACCCTCGCCGGCTGGATAATCTGGAGAAGCGTGAAACAATATTTTGGTGGGGGTCACTACTTCAGCGTAACCAAGCCCGAGTACATCTTCCTCGGCTATGCGAGGATCGCTAACACAATACACGTCTCAACAACGATATTCCTCATTCTAGCAGTCCTCATCTGGTTCCTTCTTAGATTCACTAAGCTGGGCACTTGGATATCTGCCGTCGGAGCTGCCCCGGGCACCGCCAGCAGACTCGGCGTCAGCCCTGGAAAGATCAAGATACTAGTCCACACCGTGGCCGCCGTATTAGCAGCCCTAACCGGGATATTCTATGTGGGACAGTTGAGGGGATTCATCCAGCCGAATGTCGCCGACTGGGACATCTTCAAGGCATTCATAGCAATAGCCGTGGCCGGTGTCGATATCATGGGAGGCAGAGGCAGGATCTCAAACGTGGTGGGAGGCGTGATATTCTACGCCATAGTCCTCCAAGGATCTCAGATGCTTGGACTTCCATGGCCCTTCTCCGAGTACATCCTGCCCGGAGGACTAACCCTCCTAGCAGTTGCGCTCCTTCATAGACTAGACTTCTTCAGGGATATGATAATAGCCCGGAGAGTTAAGGCCGAGCTAGGCTCCTAAAAATGACGGCCTCTACAAAGATTTATTTCGCCGGCCCTCCACAGCTAATCTATGCCCATCTTCCCCATTTACAAGCTTCGTGAGACCTCGGAAAATGATCTCAGGCGTATTTTTGAGAGATCTAAGATAGATATTAGCAAGGTTGAGGCTGATGTTCGGCGGATAATCGAGGATGTCAGGGCACGTGGTGATGAGGCGATAGCAGAGTTCCTCTCGAGCCAGGTTGGTAGGACTGTTAGGCCGGAGGAGATCGTTGTAAAGGATGAGGATGTTGGCCGGGCGTATAAGGAGGTGGATCAAAGGGTTCTCAGAGCGATAAGGCATATGGTTAGAAATGTTAGGAGGTTTCATCGAAAGCAGCTTCCAAGGAGCTGGGTGATGAGGGTTGAGGAGGGTGTTTACGCGGGTCAGCTCGTGATCCCGCTGGAGTCGGCCGGCCTCTACGTCCCATCCGGCAAGGCGACATACCCATCGGTGGCCGTCATGGTTACTATTCCAGCAAGCGTCGCCGGCGTCCCGAGGATAGCCGTGGCCTCGCCACCATATCAGAATGAGATGAGGATGGATCCCGCAACGCTTGTCGCAGCCCACCTATCCGGAGCGAATGAGTTCTATATCATGGGTGGGGCGCACGCGATCGCAGCATTCGCATATGGGACTAAGCTCGTTAAACCGGTCGAGGTCATCGCGGGGCCAGGAGGTCCATACACGTATGCGGCGAAGCTCATGGTTCGGGATATCGTTAGGATAGACATGCCGGCTGGGCCTAGTGAGGCCCTCGTCTACGCCGATGGAACACTTCCACCTGAGTGGGTTGCATGGGACTTTCTTAACGAGGCTGAGCATGGGCCCGACTCCGCCGCAATCCTCCTCACAACCTCGATGGATTATGCTGAGCGCGTCTCACAGGAGCTGGATAAGGCTGTTGAGATGCTCCCGGAGCCTAGGAGGAGCTATGTCTTAGAGAATGCCGGCAAGTATAGCGCGATAATCGTCGTAGAGAGCTTGGAGGAGGCCGTAGATTTCATGAATAGATATGCGCCAGAGCACCTTCTCATAGACAGCAGAAACGCTCGGAGCATATTCAGAAGGATTAGAGATAAGCTGAGGAATTTTGGGACGCTCTGCCTCAACACGCCGATCTCAGCCGGGAACTATGGGGTCGGGCCGAATGCAACCCTGCCAACCGGGGGGTATGCGAGGCTATACTCAGGCTTGAATGTCGACGTCTTCCTGAAGAAGCCCACGGTCGAGGAGGTTAGGGGGAGGAGGGGCTTCAAGAGGATGCTTGAGACCGTGACGGCGCTCGCCGAGTATGAGGGGTTCCCCGCTCACGCCAAATCCATGGAGGTCAGGATTAAGAGTAAGAGTAGTTAGTCGGGCGTCTCCTTCACACCGGCTATGCTCCCTCTCCTCCACTCATCCCTGCTGAGGAGCATTCTTAGAGCATTTCCGAATGCCCTGAATGCGGATTCCCAATGGTGGTGTGGGTCCTCGCCCCTCTTGAGCTCTAGCTGGATTGTGGCGCCCATTCCCTGTGAGAAGCCCTGGAAGAATGCTGCGAGAAAGCTCTCCTCAATACCCTCGACTAGGCCGAATCTCTCGATCTCCGGATTCTTGTGAATGTAACAGCCGGCCCGTCCCTCAAATGATATTCTGGCCTCTGAGGCAGCCTCATCCAGCATCCCTTGGCTGAAGCCGAATCCCATTATGCCATGCTCCTCGATCCTCTTGAGCGCCATGGCCCGCATCGCCCTGCCGAGCGTTATCCCGGCATCTTCGGCCACCGTATGCTGGAGCCTTCGCCCAGACCTCACCTCAAGATCTATGTTCAACCCCGAGTAAAAGGCTAGGATCTCGATCATGTGGTCGAGGAAGTCCATGCCCGTGTTTATCCTCCACTCCCTCCTTGGCCCAGCCTCAATCCTACAAGTGATCTCGGTCTCCCTAGTCCTCCTAAGAACCTCGGCGCAATTTACATCCACCCGAAGAACCTTTACCCCAAGATCGTCCCTTCCCCCAGACATCAAGGCCGACTCCGCATCCATCTATGACCTAGATAAGAATTGCCTTCCAACCCGGCCGCATGAATGTTTAAAGCTCTCCGAGATACGGGTTAGGCCGCTGGGAGAGGGGTTGGTGATGGAATTCCAACATATCTCCCGAGCCCGGTGAATGGGCTCAACCCTGACATATGCCGTCCATCACGGAGCATATCTCGTGAAGCAGCTTTTATGGGAGGTGTTAGGAGGCTATGAGCGAGTATAGCTTGAGCTCCAGTGTTGTCAGGCTCGCGATCCCGAATAAGGGCAGGCTTAGGGAGCCCGTGATGGATCTACTTGAGAGAGCTGGGGTCAAGGTGCTTGTCAAGGACGAGAAGATCCTCTCATCGCCGACATCTAGGCCGGATATCCATGCCTTCTTCCTGAGGGCTGAGGATATCCCGACGATGGTTGAGCTCGGCGCGGCTGATGCAGGGATAACGGGGCTGGACATGATACTGGAGAGGGGCGCGGATGTAGAGGAGCTCCTAGACCTGAGGGTCGGCGCGGCCGAGGTCGTTCTCGCGGTCTCCAGCCGCTCGGGGATAAAATCTGTTAATGATCTCCCGGATGGCGCTAGGATAGCGACCAGATACGTGAATCTCGCGAGAAAGTTTCTTGGTGAGAGGGCTCCGGGCAAGCGCTTCAGGATAATCGAGGTTGGTGGAGCCGCGGAGATAATGCCGGCGCTCGGCATCGCGGACGCGATCGTGGATGTCAGGTCCACGGGGATGACGCTGAGAAGCCATGGCCTCGAGGCGATCGAGGTGATCCTGAGGACATCTGCGAGGCTGATAACATGCAGGGATCTCTCGGGGGAGAAGCGGGATGCCGTCGAGAAGCTTAGGCTGATGCTCGAGGGGGTCCTGAACGCGGAGAAGAGGAAGATGGTGATGATGAATGTTCCGGATAGGTGCTTGAGGGCCGTGCTGGAGGTCATACCCTCCATGGGAGGGCCGACGATAGCCAAAGTAGAGGCGAAGGAGCCGATGTGGGAGGTCTATGCGGTCATGAGCGAGGACCAGGTCTACGATGTCGTCGTGGAGGCCAAGAAGAGGGGAGCCCGAGATATCGTGATACTGGATGTCGAGAAGATAATACCATGAGCATGGGGGCGCTTGGAGGGTGGAGGTAATCCCGTCGGTTGACATATTTCGTGGGAGCTGTGTTAAGAGGATCCGCGGGGTCGAGGGGACGGGGCTGGATCTTGGAGGCCCGGTTAGCTGGGCGCTTAGATGGGAGGGTGAGGGCGCTAGGAGGCTCCATGTCGTCGATCTTGATGGAGCCGCGGAGGGTAGGCCCGTGAACATCGAGCTGATCCGGGAGATTATTCGCAGGGTCTCGATACCTGTTCAGGTTGGCGGTGGCGTGAGGGATGTTGAGGCGGCTTCCGCCTATCTCGATGCCGGAGCGCGCTGGATAATCATCGGAACTACTGTCGTCGAGGAGCCCGAGATCTTCGATGATATCCTGAGCCATGTTGGCGCGGGAAGGGTGATCGCCGCCCTTGACTATGATGAGCATGGGAGGATTGTCGTGAGGGGCTGGAAGGCCAAGACCGGCAGGATGCTCCTCGATGAGGCTGCTAGGCTTGATCGCCTCGGGCTCGCCGCATTCCTCTGCACATATACGCCTCTTGAGGGCACGCTTGGCGGCGTGGACTCCGAGACCATGAGAAGGCTGGTCAAGCACGTCGCGACGCCCGTGATCTATGCGGGCGGGATAAGAAGCCTCGAGGACCTGCTCGCTCTCAGGGATGCCGGGGTCTATGGAGCGGTCATCGGCATGGCGCTTTATAGGGGTGAGATAAGCCTAAGAGAAGCCATAAATCTGTGTCGCTGATGCGGAGGTTCTGGGATGCCGTTGGTCAAGAGGATAATCCCATGCCTCGACGTCCATGCTGGGAGGGTAGTCAAGGGGATACAGTTCAGGAATCTCAGGCTCGCCGGGGACCCTCCAAGGCTCGCGAGGCTATATGAGGATCAGGGCGCGGATGAGATAGTCTTCCTCGATATAAGCGCCTCAGCCGAGAACCGCAAGATACTGCTGGACGTGGTTAGGAGAACCGCCGAGGAGATCTCGATACCATTCTCGGTGGGCGGCGGCATAAGGACGCTACAAGATATCGAGGAGGTTTTATGCAGCGGCGCCGACAAGATCTCGATAAACACCGCAGCCGTGAAAAATCCGGAGCTGATCAGGGAGGCAGCAGACATCTTTGGAAGCCAATGCATAATCGTCGCGATAGATGCTAAGCGGAGGGATGGATGGTGGGAGGTCTATATCTATGGTGGTAGAGAGCCGACGGGGCTCGACGCGGTTGAGTGGGCTAGGAGGGTTGAGAGCCTCGGAGCTGGCGAGATCCTCCTAACAAGCATGGATAAGGATGGGACGAACACGGGCTATGACCTTGAGCTGACTAGGACTGTAGCCGAGGCCGTGAATATACCGGTCATCGCGAGCGGCGGCGCTGGAAACCCGGAGCACATATATCAAGCCCTAACAGTGGGCAAAGCGGATGCTGCTCTAGCAGCCTCAATATTCCACTACGGCATATACACGGTCAAGGATGTCAAGGAATACTTGAGGGAGAGAGGTGTCCCGGTAAGGCTCGACTAGGGTGATTCATGATGAGCCTTGAGATCTTGAGGGAGCTATATGAGATTGTCAGGGATCGGAAAAGCAACCCGGTTGAGGGATCATACACGTGTAAGCTCTTCGCGGAGGGGCTTGACGAGATCTTGAAGAAGGTTGGGGAGGAGGCTGTCGAGCTCGTGATCGCTGGGAAGTCCCGCGATAGGGGCCAGGTGATCTATGAGGCAGCAGACCTACTCTATCACATGATGGTCCTGCTAGTCCATGAGGGGATAGGGTTGGAGGAGGTGCTCGAGGAGCTTGAGCGGAGGAGGGGTAAGCGTCGCGATCATTAACTATGGTGTTGGAAACCTCCTAAGCATCTACACGGCATTCAAGAGGGCTGGGGCATCGCCAAGGATAGTTGAGGATCTTCGGGAGGCCTATGAGCATGATGCAATAGTCTTTCCCGGCGTCGGGGCCTTCAAACCCGTGATAAGAAAGCTTCAGGAGAATCGGGATCATATATCCAAACTCCTCGAGGAGAAGCCGATCCTAGGGATATGTCTTGGAATGCAGTTACTCTATGAGCGGAGTGAGGAGGGCTGCCCTCCGGGCGAATACCTTCAGGGGCTTGGGATATTCCGTGGGGATGTCAGGAGATTTCCGGCAAATGTCAAGATACCGCAGATGGGCTGGAATACTCTCAGGATCATTAGGAGGGGGTGCCCGCTCCTCTCCGGGATACCGGATGGTGCCTACGTCTATTACGCAAACTCCTATGCGCCCGGCCTCTCCGAGGATGCCGTGGCCGTGACGGCGTATGGTGTCGAGTTTACGGCGGTGGCTCAGCGGGGCATGATCTTTGGGACCCAGTTCCACCCGGAGAAGAGCGGGAGATGGGGGCTCAGGATGATCGAGAACTTCATCAAGCTCGTGGAGGGTGAGAAGGGGAGATGAGGCTGAGTAGGGATGAGGCTGAGAAGCTCGCGGACAGGCTCCTGTATAGGAATGTGAATGAGACCGTGATCGCGGTAGCCCAAGATCATGAAACCCGCGAGGTCCTCATGGTTGCATACATGAATCGGGAGGCTTTCGTGAAAACCCTCACAACCGGGTTCATGCACTACTGGAGCCTAAGCAGGAGGAGGATCTGGATGAAGGGTGAGACCTCGGGGAACATACAGGAGGTCGTGGATGCCTACATAGATTGCGACGGCGACGCGGTCTTATTCCTAGTGAGGCAGAAGGGCGTAGCCTGCCATGAGGGATACAAGTCATGCTTCCACAATAGGATAGCCTGCTCCGGGGAATGCGGGGATTAGATGCTCTAAAAAGATTAATAAGGCCTCTTGGGGAGTATATCATGTAGTGGGATCATGTCTTGGGAGAGATGGTGGAGGAGGAGATCACCCTTCGAGAGGATTTTCGAGGAGATGGAGCGGATGATGCGCGAGCTTGATGAGATGTTCTCGAGATCATTTGAGGAGCTTGAGCGCGAGATCCCGAGAAGCCTGATCAGGGAGAAGAGGACTGATCGCGGCTATATCAGGGAGATAGGGCCGATAGTCTACGGCTACTCGATCACGATAGGCCCTGATGGCAAGCCGATAGTGAGGGAGTTTGGTAACATTAGGCCTGGCAGGGGGCCTGAGATCGTCGAGGTGAGCGAGGCTAGAGAGCCCTTGGTAGACGTCTTCGAGGAGGAGGATGTCGTGAAGGTCGTGGCCGAGGTTCCCGGGGTGGAGAAGGATGACATAAACCTGAATGCAACCGAGAGGAAGCTGGTAATCAAGGTTGATACACCTCAGAGGAAATACTATAAGGAGGTTGATCTGCCAGCCGAGGTTGATCCACAGTCCGCGAAAGCCACCTACAAGAATGGGGTCCTCGAGGTCGTCCTGAAGAAGGTTGGTAAGGGGGAGACCGGGGTAAAGATCAGGGTAGAGTGAGAGTATACTTCACATGATCTCGAGCCTCGGCACGCCCAATAGATCCAGCACTATCGAGAATACTATCGTAAATGCTTTTACTATTGCGAGCCTGAAGGCGCGCTCACCACCCCCAGCCCTGATGACGGGAACCCTTTCATAGAAGGCGTTGAACTCTGACGCGAGGTTGTATGCGTAGTCCGCGATCGGCTTTATCAGCATGCTCGAGTGGAATTCGTCGAGCAGGATCGGGAGATACGCCATCCTCCTGAGCAGGATCTTCTCCGGCTCACTGGGCTCGGCTGGGGGGCTGGTTGAGAGCTCGGAGTCCGCCTTCTCCAGTATTCTCAGGGCTCTTGCATAGGTGTATTGGAGGTACGGGCCTGTATCGCCCTCAAGGCGCATAATCTCGTCAGTATCCACGACTATCATCTTATCAGTATCCTGCTTCACCAGTGCGTATCTAAGCGCTGCGATCGCAATTTTCTCGCTCGTCTCCAAGACCTTTTCATCGCTCCAGTCGGGATGCCTTTCGCGAACCTCCCTCGCCGCCCTCTCCCTCAACATATCCAAGAGCTGATTCACCTTGATGTATAGCCCTCTCCTACCGCTCATATGGATAATCCTCTGGCCCGGCTCCGGGCTATAGCCAAGCCTCTCCGCATCCTTCCTGCTCAACGCGACAACCTCATAGCCATAATGGATGTATTTCTCGGCATCCAAGCCCAGAAGCTTGAGAGCATACTTCACTATCTCCTGCGGCCTCCTCTGCCTAACATCAATCACATTTATCACCCTCACCGCGCCTGAGACCGGAATCCTCACATCACCCCTCTCAGAGGTTACATAGATCCTTGATCCATCAGGGTTCTCCCCGAAGGCCTCATATGAGAAGTCCCTCGATGATGCGCCGAGCTTCCACACGGCATATGCTATATCCCTAGCGATATACGTCGTCGTCCCATCACTCTTGATGAGAACCTCATCGCCCTCCTTCGAGAGAACGGGATGTCCTGAGAGGTCTAGGAGCCAGCAGCCAGCCTTCGGCCCACTATCAGCATAATAGACTGCGCCGACGGCCCTCAGCTTCTCAAAAACCTCATCCCAGAGGCCATAAGTGAGGATATCGCTCTCCATGTTGAGCACATCATATCTCGCGCCAAGCCTCCAGCATGTCCTAAGCTGATCCCTTAAAACCCTTGAGACTATCATCCTGTTAAGCTCGAACGCCCTGCCACTCCTCGACTCTATCTCCCTCGTTATCCGCCTCCTCTTCTCGGCCAGCTCCGGGTCGGATTCAGCCCTCTTAACAGCCTCCACATAAACCACATCCCCACAATATTCATCAAAGCTCATGCCGGGCGGCGGCTCAAGATTATACCCGAGCTCCATGAAGCCAAGGACGACATCAGCCATCTGCGTCCCACTATCATCAATATAGTTCAAGACTAGGACATCATATCCGAGGAACTTGTAGAGCCTCGCGAGCGTGTCGCCGAGGCAGACATTCCTAGCATGCCCAACATGAAGAGCCTTATTCGGATTCACGCTCGTATGCTCGATTATGATCCGCCTCCCAGCACCCACGCCGGATGAGCCATACCGCTCACCACTTGCTAAGATCTCCTCGAGTATAGCCCGCGAGTAGCTCACCCAATTCGGCCTAAAATTCACATAACCATTAACGGCCTCGACCGAGCTAATCAGCTCAGACCCTGAGACATCTATCCTAGACGCAATCTCCTCCGCAATTATTATCGGGTTCTTCCCAAGACTTCTAGCAAGCTGGAAAGCCGCCGTAGAGGAGATCTCGCCGAAGCTAGGATCCTTATTCACCTGGATTGATGGCTCCTCTATACCCGTGGATCTGAGAAGCTTTTCCGCCTCCGCGATCAGGCGCTTGAGCCCCATCTCCTAGACCCGGAGAAAGGCCGAGAGTCTTAAAGATTGTCCAGAAGATGGCCGCGATCATTTATTAGTTAAGCCTAGGACAGATGGTTCTAGGATGCCCGCCAACCTGCCGGCTGAGGCTGAGAAGGCGCTGGCGAAGTATCAGGCGGCTAGGACTATTGAGGAGAAGATTAGGGCGCTTGAGGAGGCTCTTAGCCTGATACCTGATCATAAGGGGACTGAGAAGCTTAGGGGGAGGATTAAGCGGAGGATAGCTGAGCTTAGGAGGGAGGCTGAGCGCAAGGCATCCCTGAGAGCCGTCAGAAGGGATTATTTTCACGTTCCTAAGGAGGGTGCCGCTCAAGTGGCCTTGATCGGTGCAGCGAACTCCGGCAAGTCAAGCCTTCTCAGGGCCTTAACGAATGCGAAGCCCCAGGTCTCGAGCTATCCGCTCACTACAACCATGCCCGTCCCAGGGATGATGATATATGAGGATGTTGAGATCCAGCTCGTCGAGCTTCCCGCGATCCTGACTGAGGGCTTGGAGGAGACACAGTTCACGAATAGGTCGATTGGATTCTCGAAGAACGCGGACCTGATATTGATTGTGCTCGACGGGGCGCGGGATCCGGCAAGCCAGCTCGAGAGAATACTTGAGATATATGATGAGTCCGGTGTCAGCTTTAGGCGGAAGAGGTGTGAGATCGAGATCGAGAAGAAGGATAGCGGTGGGATAAGGCTTGTCGTTTTCGGAAGTCTCAGGGCTAATGTGAGGGAGGTGGAGGATCTGCTTAGATCTGTTGGGATAAGGAATGCCGTGGTCAGGGTTCACGGCGAGGCCAGCATCGAGGACTTCGAGGAGGTCGTGATAAGGGAGATGACTCATAAGAGAGCTCTGATAGTTGTGAATAAGATTGATCTGGCGGCTGCTGATGATCTCGAAGAGGTTAAGAGCATTGCTGGCGAGATTCCGGTGGTGGCGGTCTCGGCCGAGGGCGGCGCCGGGCTCGAAGATCTTAAGAGGCAGATCTTCAACTCGCTTGACCTGATAAGGGTCTATACGAGGAAGGCGGGCATCACCTCGGATAAGCCGATAATCCTCCCCAGAAACTCGACGATAAGGGATCTGGCCGAGATAATTCACAGGGACTTTGCCGAGAAGATGAAGTATGCAAAGGTTTGGGGATCATCTGTCAAGGTTCAGGGCCAGAGGGTTGGCCCGGATCATGTCCTCGAGGATGGCGATATTGTGGAGATAAAGATCTAGGCTGGGGATGATCTGAGCAGTTGAGGTTCGAGTGCTTCGCGACTACGATCATGGGGCTTGAGGATGTCGCGGCGCGGGAGTGTAGGGAGATTATCGGGGTGGAGGCGAGACCCGATATCGGAAAGATATTTTTCGAGGCGGATGAGGGCGATATCATAAGGCTGAACCTCGCCTCTAGGACTATCCACAGGGTCTTCGTGCTCCTATCCCGATCCAAGGCGGAGGTTTTAGACGATGTTTACAGGGCTGCAAGAAGCGTTGATTACACGGAGTTCATCGGAGCTGATCAGGCATTCGCTGTTAAGGGCGAGAGGCACTCGAAGGACAAGCCATTCACGAGCATGGATATGGCCGCCGCCGTCGGCAGGGCTGTAATAGAGAGCTTTAGAGAGAGGACGGGCGTGAGGCTCAGGGTTAACCTAGATAATCCCGATGTCCGGCTCTACTGCCTCATCAGGGACTCGGAGCTCCTGATAGGCCTAGACACGACCGGGAAATCGCTCCATAGGAGATATTACAGGGTTTATCATCATAGAGCCGCGCTTCAGCCGAGTATAGCCGCGGGCATGTTAATGCTCTCGGGGTGGAGGAGGGAAGAGGCTCTCCTAGACCCCATGTGCGGCGGCGGGACAATACCGATAGAGGCGGCTCTAATGGCGCTCAAGATACCTCCGGGTGCACGAAGGCTCAGCGACCTAGCTCTAAACAAGCTCAAGTTCATAGATGGGGAGAGGATAAGGGAGATCGCGGAGGAGCTTGAGGCCGAGGCTGATCTCGGATTCAGGCCTAGAATCATCGGCTCCGATGCATCGCCGAAGAGTATTAGGGGCGCGGTCGCGAATGCCGAGGCAGCAGGCGTCCTGAACGCCGTCAAGCTCGTGGTCGGAGATGTGCTGAGGCTTGGCGAGTGGCTCGATGAAAGGCCCAGTCATATCATTATGAACCCGCCTTACGGGATAAGGATGGGGGTAAGAAAGATAGAGGAGTTTTATCAGAAAGTCTGCACATCAATACGCAGTGCAGCTCCTGATGCAAGGCTGACCGCGATAGTCTCGAAGCCCGTGATCTTTGGGAGGGCTCTTGAGTCGGCTGGATATGTTATCGAGTCGAGGAGGCAGATAATATATGGGAGGCTTAACGCCTTTATAGTTATGGCCACACCCGGGTGAGGCGCCTCTAGCAGCCACAGCCCGCATCCAATGGCCGCGGTAGGTTAATTATTTCCCGTAACCCGCCCGGCGCCAGAATGGACGCCTTCGAGGAGGATGTGAGGACCGCTCAAAGGCTTCTAGAGGAGAGGTATGGCCCAAGCATCAGGCGGAGGATCGGCGAGATCGCGGAGAGGCTGATATCGCTTCACAGGGAGAATAGAATAAAGATAAACCACTCGATAATGGAGTATGTCCTTGCAGCGCATCTCGCGAGCAAGGGCTATAGGGTTGAGCTCGAGTATCCCCTCGCCAACGACCTAGTAGCGGACGTGATGGCCTGGAGAGATGGAAAGAGCCTGATAATCGAGGTTGAGACCGGGTTCACATCGCCCGAGAATGCTCTCGACCCTCAAGCATATCTCACCGCGAGGGCTATTAGCAAGATCGCGAGATATAGCCCCCATGCCGATAGATTCAGCCTGGCGACACCAGCCCACAACATACTCCAGATACCAAGAACCCTCCTGAAGCCGGCAAGCGCTAGGAGGCCCGCCGAGATACAGCTTCTCAAAAGCCTCTGCGACCAATACTATAGGACGCCCGAGATCGCAGTCGAGAAGCTCTCGAAGATGAGGCTACACGCGATCTACGTGATAAACGTCGACCTCTTAGAGGTTGTTAGGCTTAGCCCGAGAAAGTACCTAGAGAAATATGGCGACCTCTGCCCAAGCCTTCAACAGATAAGAAAATATGTTGAGGCTGGCCCTCGGAGGCGCGTGGCTTGTGAGCATCCCACCGCGTGAGCTTTTCCCCGAGGTGGGACGCCCCTTCAGCCACACCGCACACGTAGCCTTCGGGGGCCGCTTACGCGGCGCTCACGGGCCGGCATGCGGTGCTCCATGAGGACGGCTTTCCGGGGCACCCCCCGGCAGCCCTCCTCTATGGGCGCGCGCTCCTGTTCCGGCCAGCCTCGCTAGATTGTATTCATTGGGGGCGAATAAGGCTTTCGCAAAACCCACACGCCCAGTCATACTCAGGGATTTAAACGGTATTTATCCAAGTGGAAGCTTCTACTCGCGAGCAAGCCTTCTAGCAAGATTCTCTACAAATTTCTCATAAACCTCGGCGAATGTCCTGTATGTTCTTCTCCCGAGCCTGTATATTGTTATGAGGAAGAGTATGGCGGCTGCTGCCATCACTATCTTTGAGACGAGACCCCCAATCACGGGTATAGATGCGAAGCTCATCGAATAGCACCAAGCTATTAAGCCGAGAGCTGCGTATAGAAGGTCGATAAAGATCCTTCTAAGGATCTCCTTGGTTGCTCCAATCCTACTTACAAGCCTTACCGCGATAAGGTCTAAAAGCCTCTTCATCGAAGAGATTATCATATAGCCGAAGCCGATAACGAGAGCGGCCTCCAAGATTAATATGATGTGCTCTGCGAGCAGGAGCTCTCCATTAATCCCAAGAACCGGGAAATCGAAGAAGATCGGGCCAATCAACCTGAGGATTAACAGGGCCAGGATCAGCTTCAAGATTCTTCCAATGAGCTTGGAGATCACGGCCTTTACAGGGTCTATTGGATGCAATATCCTGGGCCAGGGCTCTCTCCCCCCAATAACAACGGGGCGCGACCCGATAATCTGGTGACGGGCGGCTAAGATCAGGCCAGCCGTATAGTATGCTAGGGGGATAAAAGCTATGTAAAGCAACGCGATGAGAGGCATCCCGAGAATAGCGGCCAAGAATACCATGAAGAGCCTAACATCACGCGTAACCGGAATAAACCTGATCTGTGATATATCGATTCCGCTTCCTTGGAGGAGATGGGTTAGGTAGCTCACTAGGATTATGTTTGCTGATGCGAGAATTGAGATGATGCCGATGATCTGGTCGAGGGGCCATAGCGCGATAATAAGCCCCATTATCACGGAGAGATCGGCCAGCCTATCTAGAAAAGAGTCCAGCAATGCCCCGAAGCTCGATACCCTCCTAAAGAGCCTTGCAAGCTCGCCATCCACGCCATCAATTATTGATGATGCTTGGATCAGCAGGCCGCCCATGAGAAAGCTTTGGAGGGCGAGAAAAATGGCTCCGCAAACACAAATCAGGAATGAGATTATGGATATGATGTTTGGATTGATATAGAGCCTCCGCCTATAGAGTGATATCGAGATCCTTGATGAGATCTGCCTATTGAGATATCGTGATACAAGCCCATCACTCGGTCTCGTAAGCTCCCTTCCTAATATCCGCCAGTAAAGCTTCCTCGCCTTCTCAAGATCCTTGGGCGTATCCACATCCTTCCAAAGCAGCCCAGTAACATCAACAAAACCCACTTGATTCTCGGCGGCAGCGAGGTTCAACGCATCCTTTATCGCCGCCTTCGAGCCCCTTAACCTGATAGCCTCCTCGATATACTTCCTAGCATGGGGATTACAATAGATGATCCCGGTATCGATCCCGTAGAGGGGCTTAAGCGACTTATCAGCCTCGACCACTCTCCCATTCAATAGCATCAGCTTCAAGCCCTCCTCAGCCTCGATAACCGAGGGCTCCCTATCCAGACATAGCATGAACGCTTCCCGCGCCTTAACCGCCTCACTCAAGACCCTTTTCAACAGCTCATACTCGAAGATATGATCTGACATTAAGACCAGAAAGCTCCCATCAACCCTGCCCACAGCCGCCCAGAGGCTATAAAGATTCTCAAAGGAATCAAGATCCAACTCTACAAGCTCAACATCGTTAGGGAGCCTCGCTCGAATAGAATGCGAGAATTCACGCCTAGTGACCACGATGATCCTCCTTAGGCCGGCTCGCCTAACCCTCTCAAGGATAAAATCGAGAATACTTACCCCAGGCTCGAGCTCCATCAAGCACTTGGGGGAGGCCTCGGAAAAGGGCTTAAGCCTACTCCCAATACCAGCGGCCAGAATTATCACTGAAACATCCTCCGAATGAGGTAAAGACATGCTCCAAACCATCAGTCCAAGGATGAGATATAAGTCTTGGGAGCGCTACCGCTCGAGAAGTAACTGCGACAGGTTTTTATCCAAGAGGCACCACACATACTATTGGCTGGCGGCGACGGCGGTACCGCCCACGAAACGCCCCGGGCCGCTGACCCGGCCCGCCCATGTGTGGGCGGCCTCCTCCGCCAGCCACAAGATGGGGACCTAAGCACATGATCACGCTTAGGTCTTACGCGGGGCCCCCGTAAAACCCCGCCTGGAAGCGCGCCCCAGGCGGCGACTCCGGTTGATCCTGCCGGACCCGACTGCTATCGGGGTGGGGCTAAGCCATGCAAGTCGGAGGTCCCCGGCTCCGGGGGCCTGGCAGACGGCTCAGTAACACGTGGACAACCTGCCCTCGGGAGGGGGATAACCCCTTGGGAAACTGGGGTTAAACCCCCATAGGTGGCGGGCTCTGGAAGGACCCGCCGCTGAAAGTGGTGTACGGGGATGCTCCGTACACCAGCCCGAGGATGGGGCTGCGGCCCATCAGGTTGTTGGCGGGGTAACGGCCCGCCAAGCCTATAACGGGTACGGGCCCTGGGAGGGGGAGCCCGGAGATGGGCTCTGAGACAAGAGCCCAGGCCCTACGGGGCGCAGCAGGCGCGAAACCTCCCCAATGCCCGAAAGGGTGAGGGGGTCACCCCGAGTGCCGGCCTCGTGCCGGCTTTTGCCGGGTCTAAAAAGCCCGGCGAATAAGGGGGGGGCAAGACGGGTGTCAGCCGCCGCGGTAATACCCGCCCCCCGAGTGGTGGGGACTATTACTGGGCTTAAAGCGCCCGTAGCCGGCCGGGTGTGTCCTCCGTTAAATCCACGGGCCTAACCCGTGGGCTGCGGAGGATACTACCCGGCTTGGGGGTGGGAGAGGGCGGCGGTATTCCCGGGGTAGGGGTAAAATCCACTGATCCCGGGAGGACCACCAGTGGCGAAGGCGGCCGCCCAGAACACGCCCGACGGTGAGGGGCGAAAGCTAGGGGAGCAAACGGGATTAGATACCCCGGTAGTCCCAGCTGTAAACGATGCGGGCTAGGTGTCGGGTGGGCTACGGGCTCACCCGGTGCCGAAGGGAAACCATTAAGCCCGCCGCCTGGGGAGTACGGCCGCAAGGCTGAAACTTAAAGGAATTGGCGGGGGAGCACCACAAGGGGTGGACGTTGCGGCTTAATTGGAGTCAACGCCGGAAACCTTACCGGGGGCGACGGCAGGATGATGGACAGGTTGAAGGCCTTTCCGGACGAGCCGAGAGGAGGTGCATGGCCGTCGCCGGTGCGTGCCGTGAGGTGTCCTGTTAATTCAGGCAACGGACGAGACCCCCGCCCCCAGTTGCCATCGGGCCCGAGAGGGCGCCGGGCACTCTGGGGGGACTGCCGCCGTAAGGCGGAGGAAGGAGGGGGCCACGGCAGGTCAGTATGCCCCGAATCCCCCGGGCCGCACGCGACGTTCAATGGCCGGGACAGAGGGTTGCGACCCCGAAAGGGGGAGCCAATCCCTAAACCCGGCCGTAGTTGGGATCGAGGGTTGCAACTCGCCCTCGTGAACGAGGAATCCC
>JAJPCT020000012.1 GCA_021323375.2 Candidatus Wolframiiraptor gerlachensis
GCGGAAAACTTCATACCGGCAGGTCTAGGAATGATCAGATAGCCCTTGACATAAGGCTGAGGGCCAGGCGCCTCCTCCTCGAGATCTGGGAGGCTGCGCTCAAGCTGGCCGAGGAGCTTCTCTCAAGGGCCGAGAAGGAGCTTGAGACCCCGATAATTCACTACACCCACCTACAACATGCCCAAGTCGGATATGTCTCCCAGTATCTTCTAGCTCATCTGGACCACCTGTTAAGGGATATCGAGAGACTAGAGGGCTGCTACCGGAGGACGAACAGGTCTCCGCTGGGAGCATGCGCGGTCGCTGGATCAACATTACCGCTAAACAGGGAGCTAGTTGCACGCCTCCTCGGATTCGACGGCCTTGTTGAGAACTCGGTCGACGCGGTCAGCTCTAGGGATTTCGCCCTTGAAGCATTATCTGCTGTCGCCATAATGATGGTGAACCTGAGCAGGATTTCGGAGGACCTGATAATCTGGTCCACGAGCGAGTTCGACTACGTGGAGCTCCCGGATAGCCTCGCCTCACCATCCAGCATCATGCCCCACAAGAAGAACCCATGCATTCTAGAGCTTCTCAGAGCGAAGACGGCGAAGGTGATTGGCCTCCTAACAGGCTTCTTATCACTAATGAAGGGGCTGCCGACAGGATATGATCGAGACATGCAGGAGGGTAAGCCGCTGATCTGGATGGCGCTCAAGGAGGCGAGAAGCTCCCTCAACATAATGGCGAAGACGATAAGCTCCATAAAGTTCAAGAAGGATAAGATCATCGAGGCAATAGAGCAGAGCTATGCGCCGGCGATCGAGCTGACCGAGGCGCTGATAAAGCATGCAGGCCTTTCCCTCAGAGAGGCGCATAAGCTCGTCGGCTACATAGTGAAGGCCCTCCACGAGCAAGGTAGAGCGCTGAGGACGTTGACGCCGGAGGAACTATCGACGGCCGCCAGCCGCGTGCTCGGCAAGAACATAACCCTGCCACCCACAATCTTAGAGAAGGCCGTAGATGCCATGGAGATACCAGGACGGAGAACGACGGTGGGATCCGCGAGCCCCAAAGAAATCAGGAAAATGATCGAAAGGCGGCGCGAGATGCTTGCTCAGGCATGGGTGGGATTCAAAAGTGCTGAGAAGAATCTTTTGCAAGCGAGGCAATTTTTTGAAGAATCTTTAAAAAGAATCATGAAAGGCTGAGGACTTTTCACTATATCCTTATTAGTAACCAATAGATCTAAACCTATCCGAAAGCATGGCGGACAAGAGAGTAGTTTTAGCATATTCGGGAGGCCTAGACTCAACCCTGATAGCGATCCTGCTTCGAGAACACTATAAGTTCGACGAGGTTGTCGGTGTCTGCCTCGATGTCGGCCAGGGCGATGAGGAGATAGCCTTGGCAAAGGAGCGGGCCGAGAAGCTAGCAATAGACCTGAGGCTAATCGACGCAAAGGAGGAGTTCGTTAAGGAGATGGTGCATCGATGCATAAAGGCGAATGGCAGCTGGGAGGGATATCCAATGGGTACATCGATGACGCGGATACTGGTCGGGATGAAGGCGGCTAAGATCGCGGTTGAGGAGGGCATAGAGTACCTGGCCCATGGCTGCACAGGCAAGGGCAATGACCAGTTCAGGATCGAGACCGCGGCCAAATACGTTGCACCCCACCTTCAGATAATAGCCCCTGTTAGAGAGCTCAACCTGACGAGGGATCAAGAAGAGGAGATGCTGAGAAAATATGGTATAGATCCCACGAAGAGGGCGAAGGGCAAGATCGGCGGGGACGTGAACCTCTGGTCTCACTCGATTGGCAGCGGCCAGTTCACGGATCTCAAAACCCAGTGTCCGGACGAGGAATATTACTGGGTTAAGCCCCTAAGCGAGGCGCCTGATAAACCGCGAGACCTGACAATAACCTTCAAGAACGGCGTGCCCGTTGAGGTGGATGGAATCAAGGATCCGGTCAAGATGATAATAGACCTAAACTACATCGTCGGGGAATATGGGATAGGCAAGATCGACATACTCGAGGATGGCATGATAGGGTTCAAGTCTAGGGAGATATATGAAGCCCCCGCGGCCACTGTCCTCCTCGCAGCCCACGCGGACCTAGAGCACCTAACACTAACAAGGGAGCAGCTAATGTTCAAGCGGATAGTAGATCTCCAGTGGTCCTACCTCGTATACAATGCCCAGTGGCTCCACCCGCTGAGAAAAGACCTAGACGCGTTCATAGACTCAACACAGAAATACGTGAACGGCACGATAACCGTAAGGCTGGAAAAGGGATTCTTCAGGATAATCGAGAGAGACTCGCCCGACTCGCTATTCGCTCCTGAGATAAGAAGCCTAAGAGCAACAGGATTCGACCAGAGAGATGCGACTGGTGCCGTGAAGATATTCACACTACCATTCCAGTTATACGCCAAGAAAGGAAGATAAAAGCCGAGACGGTGATCCCAACCCCCCTTACTAAATTTCTTTAAGAATGTTTGAACACTCATTCAAAATGCGTAGAGTTAAGGTTTAATGCGTGAGGGGAGACCATCCCATACGCACTGGAACAGCCAGCCGCTAGGGAACTATGGCCAAGACTTGGATGTCGGCGTTCTAGGATGGAACGTGATGATATCAGCATTATTGACGCTAAAGATGTATGGCTATAGGGGGTACTTCGGAATAGACATAAACCCTGAGAGGATCCCGGTTGAGACCGCCCTGACGAACACGATGAACGCCATTAGAATCGCCAACGCGATAATTGAGAGAATGGATTATGATAGGCTTGTCGAGGCATTCTACAACCCAGCAGAAAACAGGGGAGTAATCGAAGACGTATACCTGAGAGCAATCGCGCCCCCGGGCACCGAGCTAAAGCCAATACCAAAGACCAAATACTGAAGTTTTAAGCGGATCTCTCCTCATCACAATATTTTTCAATGCTTGGCTTGTAAATGATCCGACTACTTAGATAAAGTGAATCATGTGGGCCCGGTGGGATTCGAACCCACGACCTTCCCTTCTGATTAGTCCAAAGTAAACTAACTACCAATGATGGATGTTTAAGCTTAAGCTTGAAAAATGTTGGATTGAGACTCCTAGAACAGCTGTCCGGAATAGATACGATAATAAGGTCTTATAAAACCCGAAAACTCAGACTTCACAAACCCTACAAGCTTTTTTTGAAGATCATTCCCAGCCTAATAGACCTACCCTAACCTGAGAAAAGATATCTACACTAACCCAAACAGACAAGACAGACCGAAACATGAACAAAGCAGACCTAACATAACCGCCCCCTAGAAGTGAGCATAAAGCAGCTTGAAAATGTAAGGGGAAAAGGGTGGGAGGGTTTAATGGAGGGAAGGGGGAGAAGCTTCATCCCCTTCTCAGTATCAACAGTATCTTCTCACCAGCTCCATCAGCGCTGCCCGCTTCCGCGCAATAGCAAAGCCAACTTCCTTGGCAAACCTCAAAATATTATCCTCACCATAGATTGCTAAACACATTATGAACCCGCTATTACGGTGATATAACTTGCCGGTTTTCGGGCATTTCATGAACTCGTCCCGGTGGAACTCATGCATCCTGCAATCGATGCCGAGCTTTCCGAGAAGCTCCTCAAATAAACCAATAATCCTAGGATCCGTATTATACGCTGCAATCTGATAACGATCAATGTTGACCGATCCTTCCGCGTCGAAGAACCCTCGGCATGCCTCCGCCGGATATTCCTCGAGATAAGGCTTCAGAATCCAAGGATCGTCCTCCCTAGCCCTCTTTAGTAGATCGTATAGTAGTACACTGGATCCTTTAATGACCCATCTCTGGTCATTATCATCCCATCTCGGCACGTACGGCTTCGATCTACCAAGAGCCTCAGCGAGACGGCGACCCCACTCCTCGGCGAAATCGTAGTCGCTCACCTCAAGCTTAACATAGTATTCGTATTTTCTCCTGTCGCGGGCAAGTCTTCCATCTCCAAGCCAAGCGCCGACGACATATGCCAGCCCAGGCCCCTCAACTATCCTATTACATCTGCCAAGTGGATAGTGGACCCCACTAATCCATTTGTATATCATGCCAGGATTCAGCCGGACACCATATTTCTCCCAGATGATCCTCGCTATCCGCTTATAGCCGAGACCCAGCCCTCTAAGCCACATAACCTCATCATAGAATCTAAGCCTCTCCTCGGGACTCTTACATTTCCTCACCATTCTCACACCTCCACCTCATCAAGGACGTCCTGCCTGCCCTACCAGTCTATGACCTGCTCCAGTAGCTCATATATCTCTGCCTTCAGCCTCTCTATAAATGGCGATCCGAGCCACTTAGCATAGTATCAGCAGAACTCAAAAACATCGTCCTTGTCCTTCCGCGTAGTCCGTTAGTTTAACCCTGAAATCCGCCCCCGAATCGGCCAACAGATCCAAAAAGGCGTCAACGCAATCGATCAGGTGCTTGAAGTGCTGGAGGGCTCTGGGGCCCAATTCCGCGAACGCACCAGAATATTTTTCTTCAATGTCCTTCAACAATCTTCCAAGATCCACCCCTATCTCGCTATCCAGCCATGTCCCCACCAAAGCTCCCCCGCCCCTCAGCCTATCTCCCTTACTACACTCCCTAGAGGGGTTGAGGCTGACCCTGTGGTTCTGATATTAACCCCCATAAAACAGGTTTGTGGAGCAGAAAATTCAGCGGATTTATTTTCGAGAATTAAGCCTCCACAAAATCGATTAAAAGGGGATAAAGAACCGAAGTTCCATTTCGTGAAGGTTTGTAAGGGCGATTTAGAAAAGGGGGGTTGAAGAGACTTCAAATCACATAGCTCTCAAGAAGGGGGAGGTCTTAGGTTCACATGCTTTACAAACTTTAGTTTTGAGGGATAATGGGCCCGCTGGGATCTGTTCCGGCCTCTTCGGCCGATTGAACCCAGGACCACCCGGTTATGAGCCGGGCGCTCCGCCAGGCTGAGCTACGGGCCCTCTTTTGATTCTTCTTCTAGCCTAGATTTAATGGTTACTTTCAGGCTGAGAGAAATCCGCCGTCAACGGGGATTATTGCGCCGGTTACGTAGGATGAGAGGTCGCTTGCGAGGACTAGCGCTATTCTCGCGACCTCGTCAGGCTCCCCCATCCTGCCTAGGGGGATCCTATGCATGAACTCGACCGCCGTCCTGACGAGCTTGATCCTCAGCTTGAGAATCTGCTTGGCCGCATCCTTAACCCCTCGTGTCATTATGCCTCCCGGGACTATGGCGTTGACCCTGAACCCATGTCTGCCATACTCTTTCGCTAAGCTTCTCGTGAGGGCGATTACGCCGGCCTTGCTAATCATGTAATGCGCGAGATCCTTGGCGAAGGGTAATATGGCCTCTATGGACCCAATATTTATGATCACGCCACCCCTATCCAGCCTCCTCCTTATCATCTCCTGACACATCCAGAAGGCAGCATCCAAGTTTATGCTGACAACTTTTCTAAGAAATTCCTCATCAACTTCCAAGAAGTTTTTGAACGGGTATATGCCAGCATTATTGACGAGGATATCCGGCTCCCTACCACTTAAGCCCTCCCACAGTTTACTAATCTCAGATCTATTGGATAAATCTACGACATGCATGTTCACCTCGACATTAAAGTCCGCGAGCATCTTTTTGATCCTTTGCAGTCCTTCCTCATTGATGTCCACGAGTTCTAGATCCGCTCCAGCCTCCGCGAACCTGTAGGCAATTGCCTCGCCGATTCCTGCTGCAGCTCCGGTGATTAGACCTCTCCTGCCCCTCAATGATATGAGCTCCGAGATGGGCTTAGGCCTCATACCACGCTGAACGATGTCACGGAGTATAGATAAGCGTGATGCTCCGGCCGGGATTTGAACCCGGGTCACGGGCTCGAAAGGCCCGTATACTTGTCCGGGCTATACTACCGGAGCACCCGGTTAAAGGCTTGACTTGGGTCCTTTAAAATCTCACCCTCGGCGGGTTATATCCTTATGAGCGGGCTTCTGGCTCTTGTTTCTGGAGGGCTGTGGTTGTCGGCGGTAATCTCCAAGAGGTTCTCGGATGAGCTCTCAGCGCTGGTAGGCAAGAAGGTTAGGGTTGTTCTATCGAGTGGTGGATGCTTCGAGGGAACAGTCGCGGCGCTTAACCCGGCTGACTACAGCATCTGGCTCTCGGATGTAAGGGAGAAGGATGGCGGCGCCTATGATAAGGTGTTCATCTCGGGCAGGAGCATACAGTGTCTCTTTGTGCTAGAGGCTGGGCCGGATCTATCAAAGCTCGCTGAGAGGCTTAACAGGGTCTTCCCGAACATGGTTCGCTATATCAAGGAGGCTGATGTGATAATCGTGATGGATAGGATAAGGGTTACGAGGGATGGTGTGGTCGAGGGCACCGGGCCCGCCGCTGAGCGCGTGAAAAAGATCTATGAGGAATGGCTTAGCGAAGAGGCAAGGACATGAAGTATTCCAAGACACAAGCTCCGGCATTGTCATTGTATAAGGGTGGTATCATATTTCTAGAAGCAAAGCTTAGACTAAAAAGGTGCTTCTCCTACTTTTATAAGCAGGGACTTGGATATACGGGTTGTCGACGTTTTCGCCGGCTGTGGTGGCTTTAGCCTAGGCTTTGGTAAAGCGGTGAAAGCGGCGATAGAGAATCACCCTCACATAGTCAAGACGTACATGCGGAACTTTCCTTGGGTCTCGGTCTTCCCCGAGGATGCCAAGCGCGTGTGCGGCAAGTTCATACTGGATATTCTGGGAGGCGAGGTTGATATCGTCATCGGCGGCCCTCCATGCGAGCCGTTTACGAGCATGAATAGGCGGAGGAAGGTGGATCCCCTTGACAGGCTTCTAAGCGACTCTCAAGGCAGGCTCGTCATGGAATTCATCAGACTCGTGGAGGAGCTTAGGCCCAAGATATTCATTATGGAGAATGTGCATGAGCTCGTGGAAGAGCCGCTTGGAAGCCTTCTCAAGAAGTTTTTCGCGAGGATAGGCTATGAGGCGCACTTCAACTTTATCGAGGCGCATCGGTATGGTGTGCCCTCCAAGAGATATAGAGTCTTCATCTCGAATATCGTGCTGGATCTCTCGGGGATGGAGGAGAGGCCGAAGAATGTTGAGGAGGCATTATCCGGTCTTGGAGAATTCGGCGAGGTCCCGAATCATGTCCCGGTTAAGATTGGCAGGATAAAGTTGAGGAGGATTAGCAGACTAAAGTGGGGAGAGGCCCTCTACACATTTAGAGGAGTTTCGGGGAAAGTTTACAGGAATTGGGTCAGACTTCATCCGAAACATATCGCTCCCACGATTCATGGGAGATCACGCTTTATACATCCGTATGAGGATAGGCTCTTGACCGTAAGGGAACAGGCTAGGCTGATGAGCTTCCCGGATAATCACATCTTCCTCGGAGGGATGAATACTCAGTTCGACCAAGTTGGAGAGGCAGTTCCACCTCTCCTAGCAGCGAAGATCGCTAAGATAGCCTTCAAGGCTTTGAACGAACTTTAAGCAGGAATGAGCATTTTTTCATAGTGTTTTTGAGAGGCTACTCACCCTTCTTCTTCCTCCCAGCCTCAGCCTCCTCAGGGAGCATTACATGAATAACTCCATCAGAATCCTTTCTAATCAGGACCGTTATCTTTCTCGGGGGCTTCTCGGCGCCGCGGCTCCATATCAGCTCATTCACGCCATTTGAGATCCTAACCTCACCTCCCTTCATATGTCTCTGAGCGAATTTTCTGACCAGGCTTATCGCCTTCTTAGCCCTCCTCGTCCTCGACGCCTCGTAAGCATCTCTTAGAGGGATCACATACAGCCTCTCGAGGATCTCGCTCATGCCATCTCACACCTCACTATGTCTTTATCTTGCTCCTCCTCCAATGCCTCCTCTTGACGTGGAATCTGACCCGCCCCTTAGTTTTCATTACAACCCAGCTTGGGACGGGCCAGGCCCTCTTCATCGCTCTAGCCAGCTTTTTCTTCAAGACGAGCGTCCTGATTGTCATCGGCTTTCCTCCCCAGATTTAACGCCCCTCCCAGGGCTTAACATAAACATTATCCTCAATCTTGGAAGTCTAGAGCCTTCTGATTCTTATCTCACGCTTCGAGGTGATCCTCGCCAAGATCTCCTTGAGCATTTCATCCGTAATGGGTAATGGTACTCTTCCGGAGTTAGCGAGCTGGATAAGCTGCTCCTCTAGCTGGGCAACTAGCTCGGGCTTCACGAGCCTGAGGTTAGCGAGCCTCTGCCTCGCCTCCGGGGTCAGGATAACCCTCATCGCCGCCTGCCTCTCAGCCTCCCTCCTAAGCCTCTCCTCTTCCTCAGCCATCCTCCTCTGGAGCTCGGCCATCTTCGCGGCCTTCAGCCTCTCAAGCTCCTCATCACCCGCATCCGCGGACATGGGTAGCGTTCCTCCGAAAAATTCTCTAGGCAAGCCACCTTAATAGCTTCCCTCTTGACAAATACCCCACCTCAAGAGTAAATCGTCTAGAAGAATATGCGATCCTTAATCGCGGGATATGGCCAGATGCTCCCGGGATTAATAATAGCGCTATACACGGATATGTAAAATATTCGCCTACTGGTTCAGAAGATTTTAAATAAGGTTGTAAAGACTGTTAAAGTGTCATGAGGACCGGGAAGATTTCTAGGAGGAAGTTTCTCGGAGTAGCTAGGAGTGCCGCGATAGCAGGTATCGTGGCCGCCGGCATAGTGGGAGGGATAGCAGGATATGTTGGCGGGTCCTCGGCAGCTCCTCCCAGAACCGTTACCACAACGACGACTGTTGCAGGCGCTGCTCAAACCGTGACCGAGACTAGGACTGTGACACAGACCGTTACTGGGGCCGCTGAGCCGCTTAAAGTCGGCTATGTCTATATTGGTCCCGTCGGCGACTATGGCTGGAGCTATGGCCATGATAGGGGTAGGCGCTGGGCTGACGAGCACTTCGGCCTGCCCGTGAAGAGCTTCTACAGGGAGAGTGTTCCGGAAGCTGAAGTGGGCAGCGCAATAGAAACCCTGATAGATGAAGGCGCTAAGTTGATCTTCACAACAAGCTTTGGCTACATGGATGCGACGGCCGAGTATGCCGCGAAGTATCCAGACCGCTACTTCGTCCACATAAGCGGCTATAGGAGCGGCGCCGCCGGTAATGCTCCGGAGAACATGAGCGCCGCCTTCGCCGAGTTCTATCAGCTCTATTATCTGAATGGCCTCGCGGCCGGAGCGGTGACCGAGACGGGTGTGATTGGATATGTTGGCGCCTACCCGATACCTGAGGTCGTCCGGCACATAAACGCCTTCGTCCTCGGAGCGAACTACGCCTACAAGAAGAGAACCGGGAAAAACATTAAGGCACATGTGACTTGGATATTCAGCTGGGTCGCCCCAGACGAGGCTAGGAAGGCGGCCATAGCGTTATTCGAGGAGAAGAACTGCGATGTCATCGCATTCACTGAGGATACCCCATCAGTCTTACAAGTCGCAGAGGAGTACTGGAAGAAGGGTAGGAAGGTCTGGAGCTTCAGCCATTATAGCGACATGAGGGAGTATGGGCCGAACGCCCATCTCACGGGCCAGATAGCGAACTGGGGCCCAATCTACCTCGACTTCTATAGGATGGTCGCGACCAATAGCTGGATATCTGTTGATATCTG
This sequence comes from Candidatus Wolframiiraptor gerlachensis, assembly GCA_021323375.2. Classification (GTDB taxonomy): domain Archaea; phylum Thermoproteota; class Nitrososphaeria_A; order Caldarchaeales; family Wolframiiraptoraceae; genus Wolframiiraptor; species Wolframiiraptor gerlachensis. The sequence continues at coordinate 9,664 of JAJPCT020000012.1, forward strand.
GGCTAGGATCGGCGACTATACGCCATATAGATGGAGGAGGCCTGTTGAGCAGAGCACGGCGGGCCAGCCTGAGGGAGCCGTGTATCTCGCCCCACTGAACCCGGTGATTCCAAGCGAGTGGCAGATGTTGATAAAGCAGAAGTATGAGGAGATGAAGGAGCTTCTCTTCGAGCCCTTCAGCGTCGAGGGCAATCTCGGTGAACCGATAAAGGATCAGAATGGCGAGGTGAGGATTAAGGCCGGTGAGCGCGCCGACCACGACATGCTTTGGAACATGGATTGGCTCGTCGAATACATCGAGGAGCCGCTGCCAAAGGCCTAGCCACATGCGTCATGCTCTTAAACCCCCTCTCCAATTTTTACTCGTCTTTAAGTGTCTCACTCTCGCATAATCAGGTCTTGAGAGGGTGTGATTGGGTTGGAGAAGCTCGTTGAGCTTCGGGGGATAGTGAAGAGGTTCCCAGGTGTGGTGGCCAATGATAGGGTGGATTTTGAACTTAGGCGTGGCGAGGTTCACGCCCTCCTCGGCGAGAATGGCGCCGGGAAGACCACGCTCATGAATATCCTCTATGGGCTCTATAAGCCCGATGAGGGAGAGATATATGTCCGGGGCAAGAGGGTTGAGCTCAGGTCTCCGAGGGACGCGATAAGCCTCGGCATAGGGATGGTTCACCAGAACTTCCGGCTCGTCGAGAGCCACACAGTCCTAGAGAATATAATTCTTGGGCTCAGGGAGGATGGGCTGAGAATAGACTTCGAGAAGCATCGCAGGCGGATCATCGAGCTGTCCGAGAGATATGGATGGAAGATAGATCCAATGGCGAGGATCTGGCAGCTCTCTGCGGGCGAGAAGCAGCAGGTCGAGCTCCTCAAGATACTCTACAGGGGCGCTGAGATCCTGATACTGGATGAGCCAACATCAGTGCTGACCGTTCAGGAAACTCGGAGGCTCTTCGAAGCATTGAGGAGGATGGCACGGGAGGGCAAGGGCATAATATTCATCACACATAAGCTCAATGAGGTGATGGAGGTCAGCGACAGGGTTACGGTGATGAGGAGGGGGAGGGTTGTAATCACGAAGGAGACTCGGGAGACGACGAAGGCCGAGCTCGCGAACTACATGATCGGGAGGCCGATAGTCTTCGGTCAAAAGAAGGCCTCAGCCCAGCTCGGCGCCGTGGTCCTCAAGGTAATAGACTTGAAGGTTTTGGGTGATAGGGGCTATCCGGCGGTTAATGGTGTGAGCCTAGAGGTTAGGAGGGGCGAGATACTCGGGATAGCTGGCGTGAGCGGTAATGGGCAGGTCGAGCTCGCTGAGGCAATCGCTGGCCTGAGAAAGCCACTAGCCGGAAGAATACTGCTAAACGGTGTTGATGCGACGGGGATGGATGCTGGGAAGATGATAGAGCTAGGCGTAGCATATATCCCGCCCGAGGGAAATAAGCTGGGAATAGTGCCCGGGTTCAGGGTCGTGGACAACCTCTTCCTTAAGGCCTACAGGTATCCGCCATACTCGAATAAGCTCCTCCTAAACTGGGGGAAGATGCTGGAGAAGGCTCGAGAGCTAATAGAGGAGTTTGGGATCGTTACGCCGAGCGCCCTTTCTAGAGCAAGCTCCCTCTCGGGTGGAAATATTCAGAGGCTGATCTTGGCGAGGGAGCTCTCTGGGATCATCGGCGGCATACCAAGGCTCATAGTCGCCGCATATCCCACTAAGGGCCTCGACATCGGCGCGACCGAATTTGTCCACGACCTCCTCTTGAGATACAAGGAGATGGGATCGGGCATAATCTTCATCTCCGAGGACTTGGAGGAGCTCCTCCTGCTCTCCGACAGGATAGCTGTGATGTCCGGTGGAAGGATAAGGGGCGTGCTCGCGAGAGAGGAGGCGGATGCCGAGAAGATAGGACTGTTAATGTCCGAGGCGGTTGTTCAGGCTGGGTGAAGGCTCGTGTCTCTCAAGATCGAGACGCGGTTTGGCAGGATCAGGGTTGAGCGGAGGGTCGGATATGGCAGGCTCTACTCTATCTCGATGACACTTCTCTCGCTCGCATTAGCATTTCTCGTCGTAGCGCTGATACTAGCCTCACTAGGCCTAGACCCGGTCAAAGCATTTCAGGTAATCTTCGGGGTCTTCATGAAGCCCTCGCTCCTTCTTGAGAGCATCAAGCAGTCGATCCCCATCTGCTTGGCGGCGCTCGGCCTTAGCATAGCATTCAAGATGAATTTCTGGAATATCGGCGCGGAGGGCCAGATCTACATGGGGATGATAGCCTCAACCGGAATAGTCCTCCTACACGCATATTATGGATTCTTCCACGAGTGGATGGTCATGCCCCTCATGTTCCTCGCATCATTCCTGCTCGGCGGGGCCTGGTGCCTAATCCCCGGAGCTCTCAAGGCAAGGCTAGGCGTGAACGAGATCCTGCCAACACTCATGCTCAACTACGTGGCAATCCTCATAGTAGACTTCCTAGTCCATGGCCCATGGAGAGATCCGAAGGGGTATGGATTCCCGCTCTCAATACCTTTTCCCGAATATACTAAGCTGAACATAGTTCTCGGAGAGCCAGCGTATACAGGACTCCTGTTCTCAATCCTCGGGGCAGCCGCGGTATTCTTCCTCCTAGAATACACAAAGCTGGGGTTCGAGATAAAGGTGGTTGGCCAGAGCCCGGCCGTCGCGAGATATGCGGGCATCCGGGTTCGAAGCACGATACTCCTGGGCTCATTTCTCGCTGGCGGGTTAGCTGGCATCGGAGGACTCTCGATAGTGAGCGGGATAATTGGGAGGCTAAGGCCAGGAGCGTCTCCAGGCTATGGATACACGGCGATAATAGTCGCGGCCCTCGCGGGGCTGAACCCATGGGTTACAGTGGCGGTAAGCATATTCTTCGGCGGCTTAATAACCGCCGGCGGCGCCCTCCAGATGAGCATGGGGATCCCGAAGGCGGCGGCTCAAATGATCCAAGCAGTCATCTTTCTCATGATACTCGTGGGCGAGTTCATCAAAAGGTATAGGATAGTTATTGAGAGGCCGGGGGCGAGTGAGAGGTGATCGAGTGGATAGAGTCCGTGCTTGGGCTAACAATACAGGTCGGCACAGTCTATCTCCTCGCATCCCTCGGTGAGATATATGCTGAGCGCTCCGGGGTCCTGAACCTCGGCCTCGAGGGGATCATGGTCATGGGAGCCGCCCTCTCATTCATCTTCACGCTAGCCTATGGTCACCTCGTCGCCATACTAGTCTCAGTGGTCACTGGGATATTGATGAGCCTAATACTCGCGGTTATGGCGGTCTACATGAGGCTTAACCAGACAGTCACGGGCCTCGCGCTAACGATGCTCGGCCTCGGCCTCAGTGGCTTCCTAGCATCACCCGAGGTCAGAAAGGTGATGCTCCTAGCCCTAAACCCATTGCTTCCCGAGAGCCTCCTCGCAATCCAAGAGGCGCCAAAGCTCCCCGAGATACATGTACCCCTCCTATCCGGGATCCCAATAATAGGGTGTTTCTTCAGGCAGAATGTGCTCGTCTATGTCTCCTATATCGCCGCGCCGCTCATGTGGTTCATATTATTCAAGACTAGGCCAGGGCTAAGCCTTAGATCGGTGGGAGAGAACCCGGCGGCCGCTGACGCTATGGGCATAAACGTCTTCAGAGTGAGATGTGTCGCAACGATGATAAGTGGTGGATTCGCGGGCCTCGCGGGAGCATACCTCTTCCTAGGATTTCAGCCATTCTGGCGAGAGGGACTAACCGCTGGAAAGGGCTTCATAGCATTATCCCTCGTCATACTCTCAACTTGGAACCCGCTAAGAGCAATTCTAGGAGCATATCTCTTCGGCGGCGTCGAGGTGATCCAATACAGGCTCCAGCTCTTCGGACTTGGAGCCCTAAGCCCATATCTCCTCACAATGCTCCCCTATCTTGTGGCGATAGCAGCCCTAGTAGCAGTCTCGATCGAGAGCGTCAGGAAAAGGATAGGCGTCCCAGCATCCCTAGGAATACCATACTCGCGTGAGGAGTAGCTGCCTGGAAGGCCTAGGCCCTCCTAGCCTCTGCCTTGAGAACGGCCTTCGCCGCCTCCTCCAAGAGCTCCCTACCCTTCTCCGTCACGATCCTGCCCTTGTTATCGTATTTCTGGACGAGGCCCGCCTCCTCGAGCTGCTGGAGAATCTTCCTTATTACCGCGCCGCTCCCCTTGGCGAACTTCGGGGGCTTATGTCCCCTCCTATGCCTACCACCATAAAGCTTTCTAAGCCTAGAAACGCCGAGAGGCCCCCTGAGATACAGCTTCCTAAGCACGGCAGCGGCCCTAATATACCACCAGTCCGGGTCTTGGGGCGGCCTCTCTTTATGCACGCCAGTCTTGACGAATGGGGCCCATGGAGGAGGCTCAATAACCCTATTCTCCTTGAAGTAGGCCGCGATCTTCTGGATGAGCTTCATGGGATTTGCGAGCTGCACATTCGACACCATCCGCGGCCTCTTAAGACCTGTATGGCCACTTTTTATGCTTTAACCCGCATGGCCTTCTTCTCCCTAACGGCGGGAATCCTCTTGACATAGCCGCATGTGATACATGTGATAACAACATGTGTGCTTCTCTTACTTCTAACCCTCACCCTGAAGGAACCGGGTATGTAGAATGGCGTTCCACACTTCCTGCATATCAGCCGCTTATAGGCCGCTGGAAGCCTGATCCTCGCTTTCCTGCATATCCTCAGTATGAGCTTTCCAGCCTCCCTCGCCAGCTCCGGCCTCTCCGAGGCATGCCTCCTCGCGAACTCCATAAGCCTCGCGATCCTGTCCAAGGCGATCCTCCTAACCTCGCCGGAATGTGTCAATCTCAACAATTTCGAGGGTTTTGAGCGATCCTTAAACATAGCCTTGGCCCAAGGGTTCCCAGGGGGGCTGGAAGAGGTTGGAGAAGCTTATCATGATTATCGTTGAGGCGGCGATCGAGCTTGTTCCCGAGAGTATTCAGGATCATCCATCTGTGAGGGCTTATGCGGCGAGGAGGGGTAGGAAGCCCTGGGAGATACTACTTGACAGGAGCTATCATCACTTGGCAATGAAGAGGCTGCCCGAGGCGGAGAAGCGGGGCAGGCCCGATATAACACACTTCATGCTCCTTGAGGCACTTGGCTCACCACTTAACAAGCTCGGCCTCTTAGAAGTGTATGTACATGCTAGAAGCGGCCATGTGATCTGGGTAAACCCCGAGACCAGGCTCCCAAGAGTATATGAGAGGTTTAAGGGCGTGATAGAGAAATTGTATCAGGAGCCGGTAGTCGAGGCAGATGGGAAGATCCTGCTAAAACTCGAGGAGAAGACGTTGGATCAGCTGCTGGATGAGGTCAAGCCGGATCTAAAGATACTCCTCTCGGAGAAAGGCGAGCTGATGAAGTGGAGCAGCTTCGGGGAGCTCGTTACATCCGCGAGAAGACCAGCAATAATGATAGGCGGATTCCCCCACGGCGACTTCCACAAATCAACCTACGAGATTGTAGATAAAGTCATAAGTCTGTGGCCGGAGCCTCTAGAAGCTTGGATAATAGCCTCAAGAACCATATCCATAGTCGAGCATGCATTGGGAATTGGAGAAAGAATCTAAGAGGATTCTACGCAGGAGTTAAAGTTATGAAAAAGGGCCGCCAAGCACCAATACATTTAAAATCCGAAACATGGTATTCAAATGAGTAGTATTGGGAGGTGTTATGTTTGTCCGAGGAGAAGCTTGCTAGGCAAGCGTTAGAGTTTGGGGATGGAATTTTATGGCTTGCGCCGACATGGGTCCCAAGACCGCTATTCATCGGAGAGCCTGGTGGGAGGCTAAAGCTCGATAAACGGGATCTCTATGCGCTTGGGGCTGACCGAGGAGGGATATGCGAGAGATGGATAGCCTCAACAGTTAGGGCCGATAATCCCGGCGCCCCGGAGGATGAGGGTCTCAGCTATGTTGTCTTCGAATCGAATGGGGAGCTCAAGAAGATCCTGCTAAAGAGGGTGATAGAACTTATCGGAGATGATGTGCTAGGGAAGGATGTTATGCGGAAATATGGCGGCCTGAGAACATTCACGAAGTTCTTTGACTATGCTGGCCCACTCCCATTCCACCTGCATCAGAAGGATGAGCATGTGAGAAAGTATGGGAAATTCGGGAAGCCTGAGGCCTACTACTTCCCACCACAGCTGAACTTTGAGGAGAAGAGGTTCCCATACACCTTCTTCGGCCTTCATCCATCTGTGACGAAGCAAGATATCATTGAATGTCTGAAGAATTGGAATCGCGGGGATAATGGTGTCCTAGACCTTTCAAGGGCCTATAGGATCAGGCCTGGGACAAGCTGGCTCGTGCAAGCAGGCATACTCCACGCTCCCGGCTCACTCGTAACATACGAGCCTCAGGGCCCCTCCGATGTCTTCGCAATATATCAGTCCATGGTCGAGAGTAGACCAATACCATGGGAGGTTGCCATGAAGGATATCCCCGAGGAGCATAAGAACGACTTAGAATACATAGTCGACCTCATAGACTGGGAGCTGAATACTGATCCTGACTTCAAGAAGAATCATTTCCTAAAACATATCCCGGCACGGGATCCCGAGGAGATGAGGGAAGAGGGCTACTATGAGAAGTGGATAATATGCGGGTTTGAAGGCTTTAGCGCCAAGGAGCTCGTGGTCTATCCGAAAAGATCTGTCGTGATAAGAGACGCGGAGGCTTACGGCATGATAGTGGTTCAGGGTAGGGGGAGGCTTGGAAAGCTCGAGATAGAGTCACCGACGATAATCCGATTCGGAGAATTAACACGTGACGAATTTTTCGTTACGAAGGAGGCTGCTAAGGAGGGAGTAAGAATAGAGAACACTGGAAACGAGGAATTGGTGATATTGAAGAACTTCGGCCCGGGAAATACTGAAGCACCAAAACTGTAATCCTGCACGAGGATGAGAACATTATCGATCTAAAAATAACCTTATTGCCTCCCCAGTGATATGTAGGTCGTTTTGCCGTTTTCTCCTGATGAGCGGAACAATAACCTCCATAAATCCTAAATAAAACATTTTAGATTCATTATACGGCGCGGCCGTAGTCGAGCCTGGCAACGACGCCGGCCTGCCAATATCCCTAGAGGATAGCTGAGCGCCGGCGGTCCCGGGTTCAAATCCCGGCGGCCGCACCATAACACTTATTCCCCACCATCAAGTAGGGGGGTAATGTAAAGTTAGAGGGCCGATCATCCATGGTACTGGAGTTCGTGGAGGTGGGTGTTCCGGGGTCTGAGCTGGTTTTGAAGGGCTTTCCGAGGGGCAGCTTGATCGTTATCAGGGGTGCTCCGGGGACAGGTAAGACTGTTTTCGCTGCGACATTTCTCCATGAGGGCGCCCTGAAGTATGGCGATCCCGGACTCTACGTCTCCTTCGGCGAGAACAAGGAGAAGTTTTACGGCTTCATGAGGGGCTTCGGGATGGATTTCGAGAAGCTTGAGGAGAGGGGGCTGTTCAGGTATCTCTCCCTGCCAACTCTCCTAGAGAATGGGGTCGGCGGCCTTCTAATGGAGATCCTTGAGTCAGCCGACTCGATGAAGGCTAAGAGGCTGGTGATAGATCCATTCACGACGATAAGCCGGGCATTCAAGGATGAGACAGAGGCTAGGGCATTCCTCCACACGCTCCTATCCAATATTGTTGGAAGGCTCGGGTGCGTCGCCCTCCTAGTCAAGGAGGAGCTTGGGCCCGGGACCGGTTACGGCTTCGAGGATTATGTGGCGGATGCCCTCATATGCTTGAAAGCGGTGAGGCTGGAGGATAGGCTTCTCAGGGAGATGAGCTTCTTGAAGACCCGTGGAATAGAGACGAGGAGCCCGGATATATGCGTGACATTGCATGGGGGCTTCAAGATGCTTCCGCGCCAGAGGGTGCCTCGCCCGCCGAGCAGCCCGAGCTTCAACCCGCCGCAGGATCCCCCGGGAGCCTATACGACCGGAATACCTGAACTGGATGAGGAGCTTGGAGGCTTCCCCCACGACTCCATCATATTGTGGGAGATAGACCCGCGGCTATCATTCCACGAATACAGCCTCGCGGTTGCTCCGGCGCTTGCATCCTTCCTCGCGAAGAACAGGCCATATATTGTTCTACCATCAGCAGGCGTCACTTGGAGGGATGTGCGCGACCTCTATGTCAAGTATTATGGGATATCAGAGGACAAGCTCAGCAATCTCCTGAATGTTTTAACGATGGGGCCTATTGAGGCCGAGCCACCACCATATGTAAAGCTGCTAAAGGGGCGGAGCTGGCAAGAGATCTTCGAGGAGTTCGCGGAGATCGTGCACTCCTTGGCGAGGGAGAGGGGGCAGCATATAGTCCGCCTAATCGGCGCAGATACGCTGATGGCGACATTCGGCGAGGATACATTCAAGTTCTTCGATAGATGGGTGGGTTGCTTCAAGAAGACCGGCGGGCTAGCCATGTGGGTAGTTAAGCCTGTTCACCCCCGCCTCGTGAGAATGCTTTCACCGATGGTGGACATGCACCTCAAGGTCACGAAGAAGCATGGATGCATACTATTGTATGGGAAGAAGCCCGAGACACCGCTCTACGCCCTTCAACTAGACCCGGAGAAGAATTCGCTAGTCCCGAGGATAACGCCAATACTCTAGCCCCAGCTCCTTGCAGACGATTCATGGTGCTAAACCATTATATCCGGGGCTATAGAGTAGTCTCCGGAGTAGAGGCCATGAGGAGGGCTTGGAGGAAGGCTATATCAGTGATGTTCATGACTTTTATCGCCGTCTCCATACTAGCCGCCACATTCATCACCATGTACCTCTACCTGACCCAGCATAACCTGACAGCGACTGAGGCCCAAAGAATATATGCGGAAGCCGCACAGGAGAGAATAGATGCTTTCTATTATCCGCCTGCGAGCAAGGCATCGGCTCTGGGATTCCAGCGGATTATGATCTATAACCGAGGGATAGGGACGGTAATAAAATACATCTTTGCATTTGGAGTTCAGGAGACCCCTCTAAACTCTGGAGACATACTATTGGGAAGCGGGGAGAGCATTTCGATCCAGCTTGATACAATCATTCCAGATGATAATGGGGAGATTAGGATTGTTACTGAGAGAGGATCGGTCTTTATAGCCCAAGTAGGATGCTTTGATGTAAGATTTGATCCAGAAAGACTAGTACTTTACCCTAATCAGATGGGTATTAGCGTCCTGAGAATAATGTCAAGGAACTATGAGTCAAAGTTGAATGTTGAAGTTACAGAGTCCGACATAGACAGTTACGAGCTCATAGGAGAAACGGAATTTTATCTAGCGAGGAACGGAATTCACTCGATAACAATAAGAATTGCAGCTCCAGAAGATATAGGAACATATACTCTTTCAGTGGTTGTGAGGGAACCTGAGACAGAATATGGTGAAGAAGTTACTTTAACAATAGATGTTCAAAGCCCGCCATCTATCGGAGGGATATGGCTTGACGCGAGTAGTGGAACAGATATCAACAATCCGGTTGAGATAAAACGCGGAGAGACCGGCTATGTTGAGATTTATGCGTACTCAATAGGAGGGTATTCAGGCTCTGTAAGTCTTGAGACAAGATCTATTGAAAGATTACAGGGAAATAGGTGGGTGCCTGACCCAGAGTCACTTGATATAACGTTTGATCCTAACTCTGTAGAGGTAGCACCGGAACAACCGGGCAAGAGCATTATGAGTATATATGTATCCCAAAATGCGATGAAAACTTTTTACAGAATTAGGATCGCCGGAGTAGATGAGGAGAGAGATATAGAGTTGGACTTGCTTCATATCTATGTCAACGTCGTTAAGTAATGATAACGCAGCAAATACGATGTATGTGATCCAAACTATTAATATGAAGTTATCTGT
>JAJPCT020000013.1 GCA_021323375.2 Candidatus Wolframiiraptor gerlachensis
AGGAGGGCTTGATGGAGATAATCGTCTCAAAGAAAGGATTTGATGGACTATCGAATATTCCTGTTAAGCATGGGGAGCTATGGGTTGAGGAGCTTGAGGATGGGAGATTCGCCATTAATCTGGATGACCCGGACGATCCCAAGATCACTTGTGCCGAGGTTCAGGTGGTGCATGAGGATCTAGAAGAGGAGACTATCAAGGCCAAGGGCGTCAAATACGTAATCATAGGGGATATTCCGGGTATGGGTAGGGCTAGATTCGTGATGATGAGGAGGAGTTGGGGAGGTTGAAGAAGAGGAAGGAGGGTAGGAGGCCCATTATTAGGATTGCTAGTTCCTAGGAGATAGCAAGCCGTCCTGACTTAAGGCATGATCATTATATCCCGAGGCATAGGGTTTGGGAATGTAAAGAGGTGGATAAGTCGGAGAGGAGGAGGGCTTTACTGGAGGCATGGCTGAAAGGCGAGGTAAGCTCCGAAGAGCGAGTAACGCTATAAAATACCTTGACAGATATCTCTCCGGAGATAGGTTGGATGGTGATTTACGAGGAGCGCTGGGATCTCGGCAAGCTGGTCACATTCGTCCCGAACAAGAAGACCCCAATCTATAACTGGTTTTTTCTTTAAGGAGGGCTTCTCTCGCGAGTTCGCCCACATGATGCTCCGGGAGTTTGAAGTGGGCCCGGGCTCGATGGTCTTGGATCCATTCCTTGGATCCGGTAACGACCCTTCTAGCATGCAAGGAGCTGGGTATAGATGGTGTGGGCGTGGATGTGGCCCTGCTCGCCGTCTTCGTGAGCAGGGTCAAGATAGCAGATTATGATCTCGAGAAGCTTAGGAGGACTAGTGAGATGGCTCCTAGGCCAGCCATTCAGGAGGCCGGACCCTCTCATGCGTCAGCGGATTTGTTAAGCAATTCTTCCTAAAGCCGTCGCTCGAGGATATAATCTTCTTTAGGGAGAAGATTCGTGAAATTGAGGACCCGGTTGTTAGAAACTTTTTCACACTGGCTCTGATGAATGCAGCTATGAAGGTCTCGCTAGCATACAAGGATGGCGCTGTCCTGAAGGTGGTGAGAGACAAGCCCGTCCCACCATTCAGGAAATTCTTCAGAAGACTTGTCAAGAGAATGATAAAGGATTTGACGAGGCTGAGCTTCAAGCCATGCAGGCTCGAGGTATACTTGGGTGATGCTAGGAGGATGGATTTCCTTGAGGATGAGATGTTCGACGCGATAATAACCTCGCCACCCTACCTCAACAAGATCGAGTATACCAAGGTATATAGAATCGAGTATGAGCTCTTCTTTGGTGACGTGAAGATCGATCCTGTCAGGGTCTTACCTCGGGCTGAACCCGAAGAATATCGTGGATCAGTTTCCCGAGCTGAATCTGCCAGAGGTTGCGAAGGCATATTTCCATGATATGCGGCTCTGCTTGGAGGAGATGTTCAGGGTTCTTAAGCCCGGTGGGAGGGTCGCCCTCGTCGTCGCCGGGGAGTCTTCCCCGATAGGGTTGTCGAGTCGGATAAACTGATACTCGAGCCTCGCCGAGAGAGTCGGGTTCGAGCCGGAGAGGCTGATAGCCGTGAATAAGAGGGTCGCGACAACTAGAAGGGTGATAAAGATCGGGGAGGCGAGGGAGAGCATACTCATATTCTCGAAGCCAGGCGTCTAGGAGACGCGCCGTAAACAATTAAATCATCCTCGCATTTTAGGGGGCAGCATGCGGATCGTGAGTTATCACTTTGAAGATGAGCGGGACTATGGCTTCCTAATCCTGGGGAACAGCGTGATACCGAGAGACTTTCTCGAGAGTGCTCTCGGCATGACTCTTCCAAGGGATGTTAGAGACCTCTTGCCGGATAGGGAGCTCGTGGAGCTTATTGAGTCCGTTATTAATAAAGTTCCGGTGGAATCTATATCTCTTGAAGAACTTCATCTGGGTCCGCCGATACCGAATCCCGGGAAGATAATCTGTCTCGGCCTGAATTATCTCGACCATGCGCTTGAGGCTGGGATGGAGCCTCCCGAGGGCATGCCGATATTCATGAAGCCTGCAACGGCGCTCACAGGTCCGTTCGACCCCATCATAAAGCCGAGGCATGTCGAGAAGCTGGACTACGAGATAGAGCTGGCTATCGTGATAGGCAGCCGATGCAGGGACATAGAGCCGAAGGAGGCCTATGAGAACATCTTCGGCTACATGATCCTAAACGATGTATCGGCTAGGGATATACAGTTTAGGGATGGGCAGTGGACTCGTGGAAAGATTATGGACACATTCGCGCCGACGGAGCCATGCCTAGTTTCCAAGGAGGAGGTTGGAGCCCCTCATAACCCTCAGGATGCTCACGACCGTGAATGGGGAGGTAAGGCAGAGCTCCTCCACATCCAATATGATCAGGAAGATCCCCGAGATAGTCTCGATACTGAGTCAGGGGTGACCCTCGAGCCCGGGGACATAATAGCTACGGGAACTCCAGCGGGCGTCGGGGTATTCCAGAAGCCGGAGCCAAAGCTCCTACAGCCCGGGGACGTCGTCGAGATGTGGATCGAGAATATCGGGACAATAAGAAACCACGTGATCACGATCGAGTGAAGCCCCGCCCACCATATGTAGCCTAGTGAGGGAAAACTATAAGCTCGGGCAAGCCGCGTTTCTCGGCGATCATAGGATGAGCTCTAGAAGATTTGATGTTGTGGTTGTTGGCGGTGGGCCGGCGGGTGTCGCCGCCGCAAAGGCCTCCGCTAAAACAGGCGCCAAGACTCTTCTGCTTGAGAAGAACCCGGCCATAATGGCTGATTAAGCCATGTGGGCAGGCGGTTAGCTCGCATACATTCGAGACGGCTGGTGTTAAGCCGACGCCGCCCATGATATTGAATAGGGTGAGCGCGAGGGTGTATGCGCCGAATGGAAGGGAGCATAAAGATACCGGAGACCGGATATCTGATAAACAAGACCCTGCTTCTCCAGGAGATTGCGGTTCAGGCGGCGGAACATGGCGCTGGAGATCCATGTCAATGAGCCGTTCATAGATTTCGTGAGAAGGGGGATGGGCTGATTGTGAGGACCCCTAAAGCGGAGTATGAGTGCTCAGTCCTCATCGGCGCTGATGGATACAATTCTAGGGTGGCGAGAATCCTCGGCGTTAATGAGAAATCCGAGCCTATTCCAACGCTCCAGTATCTGATGGCTGGATCGAGGCTTGAGAATGTGGATGAGATCAGGATCTATGTGGGTAATGGGATCGCGCCAAGGGGCTATGCATGGCTCTTCCCCTTCAGCGAGAGGATGGCCGAGGTTGGGCTAGGTGTTAGGGGTGCGCCTCTTAAGCCCTACATGGACAAGGTTCTTGAGATTCTCAGGAAGGAGCTCAGCTCGGCCCAGATAATAGATAATCGCGGCGCCCCGGTGCCTGTGGGCGGCGTGATAAGCAAGTATATCTTCGATCACGTGATCCTGATAGGCGATGCCGCAGGCATGGTTATACCCATGACTGGCGGTGGAATACACTCCTCGATAGCCGCGGGGATCGCCGCGGGAGAGGTAGCTGGAGAAGCATCACAGGAGGGGGATGCGTCGGAGGAAAGGCTCAGGACATTTGACCAGAAATATAGGCCTTGGCTCGAGAGGATAAGGAGAAGCCTTAAGGTATTGAGGATCTTCGAGAGGCTTAGCGATGAGGATCTAAATGAGCTGGCCGAGATGCTTAGCGATGAGGATATAGTGGATCTTGCGAATGGGCTTAATGTCGGAAGGGTTGCGAGAAAGCTTCTAAGCCATCCAAGGCTGGCGGCAAAGCTTGCAAGACAGCTCCTCAGCATCTAAAATCGCGAACCTAGAATTGATGATGCTTGGAAATCCATGTCACCCCTCTTAGAGAGGTAGAGGCTTCCCATCCTAGATGTCGCGATAGCGGTTAAGAGGTCGAGAAGGGGCGAGCTCATCCCGCCGATGAGCCTCCGGAGAAACGCTATTCTCCAAAGCTCCTCGACCACCCTCCTAGCTTCTGCTAGGAGTTTTTCCGATGAGCTGCCCCTAAGACTCGCAGCTATGGCTGAGGCGATCCTCGCGGCGATAAGCCCTCCCATGATAACGCCCCCACCCGTCGTGGCCTTCACATGGCCCGCGGCATCACCAACCGGAACAAACCTCAATGGAAACAGCATCGTGCTGTCGAGGGGGCTACCCGTATAAATGACATGTGATGATGCGCTGAGGCATCGTGCATCCGGGAACTCCTCAACCAAAAATCTTCTCAGCAGCTCCCTCAAGTTAGGTGATCTAGACGCCACACCAAGCTTCCCCAAGCTCCCATCAATTGGTATCAGGTAAGCAAAGAAGTCGGGCAGATAATTCTTCAAGTAGATATAGACGAATCTCTTATCGAGGCCATGATTTTCCACGATCAGCTGGATTATCGGGATCCATCCCTTCGGCTCGGTTCCGGCTCCGAGAAACCTTCTCAATAGGGCTGCTCCAGCCCCCTCAGCATCTATTACCCATGATGATTGATATATTTCATCACTAGCCGTTATCAGGAATTCTCCCCAACATCTCTTGACAGCCTTGACCCTGACCCCACAAATTATCTCTGCTCCAGCATGCTCCGCCTGTCTCGCAGCCTCCTTGTCGAAGATGCTCCTGCTAACGACCGCCGCGACGGGCTTACCCGCATCGAGAACCCTCCATCTCCCACCAGAGCTTTTTATCATCGCTCCCTTCACAATATTCTGGAGATATCTTCCATTCGCCGAGAATCCAAGCCTTTCGAGCCCCGAGATGCTTAGAAGGCCGGCGCATCTCTCCGGCTCACCGATCTCTCTATGCTCCTCAAAGACCACCACCTCAGCGCCAGCTCTAGCCGCCTCACGCGCCGCGATCAGGCCCGCTGGCCCTCCTCCGATTACAGCTATCTCAATCATCCTCTAGAATCCTCTCGCCGGGATACAATAAAATACCGGGCCTATCTAGAGTTTAACGATATCCCGCGAGGTGAGTGTGAAGGCTTTGAAGATGGCTCGCGCCCATGTGACGATAACCGGGAAGGTTCAGGGGGTTTTCTACAGGGTTAGCGCGAAGAAGATGGCGGATAGGCTTGGTGTGAAGGGGTGGATTAGGAATCTTCCGGATGGGAGGGTTGAGGCGGTCTTCGAGGGCGAGGAGGATGCAGTGAAGCGCATGATCTCGTGGTGCTGGGTCGGGCCGCCGGGGGCAAAGGTGATTAGCATAGACGTGGAGTGGGAGGAGTATCTCGGCGAATACAAGGATTTCCGGATACTCTACTAGCCGATCCACGAGCTATAATAGTTATAAGATGGTGCTGGGAAGGTATAGGCAAGCGAGATCATGCCTTCAGAGAAGAAGGAGATTAGAGAGGTTCAGCTTAGGGTTGCCGAAGCCCGGCAGAGAGATATCGGAAGGAAGATTGCGAGGGTTGATAGCCGGGCGATGAGGGATCTAGGTCTAAGCCCCGGAGACATTATCGAGATTATTGGGAAGAAGTCTACGGTGGCCATCGTATGGCCCCCATATAAGGAAGATGATGGGATGGGCTTAATCAGGATAGATGGTGAGATCCGGAAGAATGCCGGGGTTTCCGTGGGAGATTATGTGACGATTAGGAAGGCGCGGGCCGAGCCCGCCAAGAAGATTGTCCTAGCGCCCTTCGAGAATCTTCCATTCGTCGGGGATCTCTCGAGGATTGTTAGGAGCCAGCTGCTCAACCTGCCGGTGATGAGGGGAGATGTCATCGTGATACCGGTCCTGGGAATGGGTATAGAGCTTAAGGTCGTGACCACGAGCCCCACGAACGTGGTCATAGTCACGGAGAATACCGTGATAGAGGTCAGCTCAACACCGGTTAAGAGGGTTGAAGAGGTTGGGGGCGTGACGTACGAGGATATTGGCGGGCTGCATGAGGAGCTTCAGAGGATAAGGGAGATGGTTGAGCTCCCGCTAAAGCATCCAGAGCTCTTCCGCCATCTCGGGATAGAGCCGCCGAAGGGAGTTATATTGTGGGGGCCGCCCGGATGCGGCAAGACGCTCATAGCAAAAGCGATCGCCAATGAGACCGGGGCACACTTTATCTCGATAAACGGCCCCGAGATAATGAGCAAGTTTTATGGCGAGAGCGAGGCGAGGCTGAGAGAGATCTTCAAGGAGGCTGAGGAAAACGCCCCATCAATAATATTCATCGATGAGCTCGATGCTATAGCGCCGAAGAGGAGCGAGGTTACCGGTGAAGTTGAGCGGAGAGTGGTCTCACAGCTTCTGACACTCATGGATGGCTTGAAGAGCAGGGGCCAGGTGATAGTCATAGGGGCGACTAACAGGATAGATGCGGTGGATCCCGCGCTTAGGAGGCCTGGGAGATTTGACCGCGAGATAAGGATAGGTGTGCCCGATAGGAATGGCAGGAAGGAGATACTCCAGATTCATACTAGGAGGATGCCCCTCGCGGATGACGTCGACCTCGATGAGCTGGCTAATATAACCCATGGCTTCACTGGTGCTGATCTCGCCGCCCTCTGCAGAGAGGCAGCGATGAATGCTCTTAGGAGATTCCTGCCAAAGATAGATCTCGAGAAGGAGACGATACCGGCCGAGGTGCTGGAGGAGCTTAAGGTCACCCGCGAGGACTTTATGAACGCCTTGAAGGTTGTCCAGCCATCAGCTCTTAGAGAGGTGATCCTTGAGATACCGAATGTCCGTTGGGAAGATATTGGAGACCTCGAGCAGGTGAAGCAGGAGCTGAGAGAGGCGGTTGAGTGGCCGCTCAAGTATCCAGACCTATTCAAGAGGCTCGGCATAAGACCTCCAAAGGGAATCCTGCTATATGGACCGCCTGGAACCGGGAAGACGCTTCTCGCGAAGGCGGTCGCAAATGAGAGCGAGGCGAACTTCATCTCGGTTAAGGGTCCCGAGATCCTGAGCAAGTGGGTTGGAGAATCAGAGAAGGCTGTTAGGGAGATATTTCAGAGGGCGAGGGAGGCAGCACCATGCATAATCTTCTTCGACGAGCTTGATGCAATAGCTCCTAGGAGAGGGCTCCACACAGACTCGGGCGTGACTGACCGGATAGTAAACCAGCTATTAACAGAGATGGATGGGATACAGATCCTGAAAGATGTTGTCGTGATCGGCGCGACTAATAGGCCCGACATACTCGATCCAGCACTGCTCAGGCCCGGGAGATTCGATAGGATAATCTTTGTCCCGCCGCCCGACGTTGAGGGAAGATACCAGATCTTCCAGATACATACGAGGGAGATGCCACTCGCGGATGACGTGGATCTAAGGAAGCTCGCCGAGATGACGGAGGGCTACACCGGTGCCGACATCGAGGCATTATGCAGGGAGGCGGCGCTAAACGCCGCAAGGGAGAACCTCAATATAGACAAAGTCTACATGAGGCACTTCCTAGCAGCATTAGAGAAGGTGAAGCCGAGCATAGCGCCGGAGCAGAAGCGGGAGTACGAGAGGATCTTGACAGAGTTCAAGAAATCGCTAGCATACATCTCCTAAGTCTAGACGACTGGAAGTCCAAGCCCTTTCAATACCTCAATGAACCTGGCAGCATCATCGGCCATGTAGACGTTGTTGAAGAGAATATATGCCCTCCTCCCCTCCTTCAAATATTTCTCAACCAGCTCGGCCAGACTTCTTAGATCAGAGTCCGTGTACTTGTACCTGTAGTTGTATTCTTTTCCGCCTATACCATGGAGCCTGAAGTATACTAGCTGGTGTGATGACTGGGGCTGGCATCTGAATGGATCTACGACATGCACGAGGTCGAGCTTGTCGCATAGCCTGCCAACGGCCTGGAGGTTATCCCTCCACGTCCCTCTCGGCTCCCAGCCCAGGATCACGCTATCCCTTCTTATCGCTGAGAAGAATGCTTCGACATCCTTAACATTTTCCTCGCTATATCCGAAGGATGCCGGCGTCTGGAGGATGCAAACCTCCGCCCTCATCGCCCTACATACCTCGAGGGTCTCCTCCCAAGCCCTGAAATTCTCCTCAGTAGGCCTCAGGAAACCATATCTATCCTGCCTCGACTTGGGTGTCTTAAGGCCGCTCCTCTTCCAAGTTGGGCTGCTCGGCGGATGGGTAACAACCTGCCAAGCCTTCATACAGAACCTAAAGTTCTCCGGAGCATTCCAAGCCCACTTCGCAACAGTCTCCGGTCTAGGAAGCTTGTAAAACGTCTCCTGAACCTCAATTATCGAGAATCGGCTATAATAAGCGTTTTTACCACCCCTAACGCACCAGCCGCAACAGCCAACCCTAACCTCCATGAGGGGTAATGCTGTATAATTCCAGACAAATTTTTCCCCCGGAGTGCCTAGGGGAATAATACTTAAAGCTGGCGCTCTTTAAATTATCCCGTTGGGTGTTCATTTATGCCGCAGGTGCCGCTTGAGAAGCTAGACGAGGTGGTTTGGAGGATTCCTAAGCATAGGCCGGATATGCGCGTCCCGGTCCTAGTCTTCGCCTCAGAAGATCTTTTGGAGAAGATGATGCAGGATAGGACGCTTATCCAGGCGGCTAATGTCGCGACCCTGCCGGGGATATTGAAGCATGCCGTGGTTCTGCCGGATGCGCATGAGGGCTATGGGTTCCCGATAGGCGGGGTTGGCGCAACTGACTATGAGGAAGGCGTGATATCGCCGGGAGGGGTCGGCTATGACATAAACTGCGGCGTCAGGCTTATGGTCACGAACTTGGATGAGAAGGATGTTAGGCCGAGGATACAAGAGCTTATCAACACGATCTTCAGGAATGTTCCATCTGGCCTCGGCTCTAAGAGGAGGGACTTCCAAGTTACTAGGAGCGAGCTTGACAGGATAGCGGTTGAGGGCGCTAAATATGTAATCGAGAAGTTTGGGCTCGGGTGGCCCGAGGATCTGAAGCATATCGAGGAGGAGGGCTGCTTGGAGGGCGCCGATCCAAGCTATGTGAGCGCGGCTGCGAAGGAGCGGGGACTACCACAGATAGGCACGCTGGGGAGCGGAAATCACTTCCTCGAGGTCCAGGTTGTTGACAAGATATTTGATGAGAGGGCGGCCAAGAGAATGGGCATAACTCATGAGGGGCAGGTAACAGTCCTCGTCCACACTGGTAGCAGGGGATATGGTCATCAGATCTGTAGCGATTATCTAAGGGTCATGGAGAGGGCGGCGCATAAGTATGGAATAAGGCTCCCGGATAGGGAACTGGCATGCGCTCCAGCGAAAAGCAAGGAGGCTGAGAGCTATCTAAAGGCATTCTCCTGCGCCGTAAACTTCGCCTTCGCGAATAGGCAGGCGATAAGCCACTGGGTTAGGCAGAGCTTCGCCGAGGTCTTTAAGCAGCCCGCAGAGACCCTCGGCCTCGAGCTGGTCTATGATGTCGCCCACAACATCGTCAAGCTAGAAGAACACGTGGTGGATGGTGTCCGGAGAAAGGTCTGGGTTCATAGAAAGGGCGCGACGAGGAGCTTCCCAGCCGGCCATCCACTGGTTCCAGAGGATTATAGGGATATTGGGCAGCCCGTTCTCCTGCCTGGATCCATGGGGACCGCGAGCTGGGTTCTTCTCGGGA
Source organism: Candidatus Wolframiiraptor gerlachensis (assembly GCA_021323375.2). GTDB lineage: Archaea > Thermoproteota > Nitrososphaeria_A > Caldarchaeales > Wolframiiraptoraceae > Wolframiiraptor > Wolframiiraptor gerlachensis. The sequence goes on from JAJPCT020000013.1 coordinate 9,586, forward strand.
ACCCGAGGGCCATGGAGATGACCTTCGGCAGCACGGCTCATGGTGCTGGCAGGACGGCGAGCAGGGCCGAGGCGAAGAGGAGGCTCACGGCAACACAGGTAATACAGGATCTTAACAGGAGGGGGATATACATCAAGAGCGATAGCATGGAGACTGTTGTCGAGGAGGCTGACCAGGCCTATAAGAATGTCGACATAGTTGCCGAGGTAAGCCATAGGGCGGGCATAGGGACCAAGGTCGCGAGGCTCATACCAATAGGCGTTGTGAAGGGCTAGGGTGCATGTTCGGGAAAGAGGCCCTTAGCCCAATAATGTTCCTCGGAATAGTGCTGGTGATCGTGGGGATAGTCCTAATAGTCCTGCCCCTCATAGCGAGGGTCGGGATAAGACTCGAGGACACTCATCCACTAATACTCCTCGGGAGGAGATTCGATGGGATCTATATCGGGACATCGCCAATATTAATCATAATCCTAGTCGTGATATATGTTGTGCTCCTCTTGTTGAGGCGCGGCTAGACAAGCCTCTCAACCCTTGAGAGATAGTCTAGGACTTGGGAGTCGCTTAGCTGGGTGAAGTCGTGGTAGAACTGGCCTATCGCGAAGAATGGGCTTGGTGTCTCGACGCATCTCACGTCATCAGCCTCCCTCGACAGTTTTGGGATCGTCTCGGGCGGGGCCACGGGAACGGCTATGACAAGCATCTTCGGCCCAAGCTTTCTGAGAAACCTCGCGGTCGCTATCATCGTCGCGCCAGTCGCCACGCCATCATCCACGAGAATCACGGTATATCCATCGAGCCTCGGGAGGGGTTTGCCGCCCCGATAGACCTCGATCCTCCTCCTCACCTCGCGAAGCTCTCTCTCGCCCTCCTCCCTTATCCAGTCCATGCCGACGCCCACGAGCCTCGCAACCTCCTCATCCACATATATCGTCCCATCCTCGGCGATCGCGCCCACAGCAAGCTCCGGATCCATCGGCGCCCCAATCTTCCTCGGCACCGTAACCTCCAGCGGCGCGCCGAGCCTAGTCGCCAAGACGTATCCAACCTCAACTCCACCCCTTGGAATAGCTATGATGGCGAGCTTTTCGCCGCGATAATCTGATAAGAGCTCAGCCAGCCTCTCACCAGCATCAAGCCTACCCCTGAAGATCATCTCTTAACATTAGAGAATTTTGTGAAGACTGTTTATCAAGTTTCCTTGCATCCCCAGCAATACTTATTAACCGCGAGCCGCCTCGCCTCATGGAATGTCATCCCAGCAGGAGTCTGATGCCAATATAATTTACCAGTGCGTCTGGTGTGGAAAGAAATTTGAAAAGAGAATGCTCTCGAAGATAGCTGAGACGAGATGCCCCTACTGTGGATTCAATGTGATAATGAAAGCGAGATCTCCGACGGCGAAGCTCATAGTATCCTCGAAGCTGACTGAGGAGCAGAGGCTCCTGACGGAGGATTAGCCCTTTATACCCCTAATCTCGTTAATCTTCTTTATCACTTCATCCATAAAGTCCTTCGCATCTCCCGGCTCGATTATCGAGACACTGCTAGCGCTCACTTGGAGGCCTGCCGCCTCGCCTAGCTCCCTCTTAGAGGCCACAAACGTGTAGGGTATCTTGCGCTCATCACATAATGTGGGCAGGAATGCGACTATCTCAGGTGGGTCAACGTCCATGGCTATTACGACGAACTTGGCCTGGCCGCGCTCGATAGACTTGATAACCTCATTAACACCTTTCCTAATCCTACCTGTCTCCCTAGCAAGCCTCACGACCTCAAGAGTCGCTTTCATAAGCTCCTCAGGGACCTCGAATGTCACATAGTTGGGCTTTGGATTAGGCATACGCCCTCATCTCCCAAGCGGCTAGGAACCAGCTAAGCTAAAAACCTTCCGTAAACCACACCAGCCCAAGCACCAGATAACATTTGAAGTGAGATTATCTGAGAAGATTATGTTCATCGGGAATAGTTCCTTGATTTTCGTTAGCTTCATGATGTTGGATCAATCTTAAAAAGGTTAGTTTGTCCAATGATTTTGGGGCATTCATGGATCTGGATAGGATTGCATTAAAGTGGGCTTTGAAGAATGCTGTCGAGCATGATGGGAGGGCGATGATTGGTCCGGTTATCGCGAAGATACTTGGTGAGAGGCCGGATCTTAAGAGCGATATCGCGAGTGTTAGAAGGGCTGCGGAGAAGGCTGTTGAGAGGGTGAACTCGATGAGCCTTGAGGATCAGCGTACCATGCTTATGGAGATCGCGCCGGAGCTTCTTGAGGCTAAGAGGGTGGAGGAGAAGAGGCTTCCACCCCTGCCCGGGGCTGAACCCGGGAAGGTTGTTACGAGGCTCCCGCCAGAGCCGAGCGGCTACATGCATATAGGCCACGCGATGAGCGGTCTCCTAAATTACCTTTACGCCAAGATGTATGATGGACGGATATGGTTGAGATTCGAGGATACCGATCCGCGGAAGGTGAGGCTCGAGTATTATGAGAGCTTTAGGAGGGGATATAGGTGGCTCGGAATCGAGTGGGATCATGAGAAGAATAACAGCGACGACATGGAGCTATTCTACAGGTATGCGGAGGAGCTGATCAGGGCTGGAAAGGCATATGTCTGTACATGCCCTGTTGAGAAAATTAGAAGGCTTAGGGCGCAGGGGGAGGGGTGTGAGCATAGGTCTCTAGGTGTTGACGAGAACCTGAGTCTCTGGAATGAGATGCTCGCTGGTGGCTTCAGGGAGGGCGAGGCGATCCTGAGGCTTGTTGGGGACATGAAGCACACGAACACGACGATGAGGGATCCAGCATTATTCAGGATAATAGAGCATAAGCATCCGCTTACCGGTAGCAGATACAGGGTCTGGCCCCTTTACGACTTCGCGGTCTCAATAGAGGATTATCTCTGCGGAGTCACACATGTCCTCAGGACAAGCGAGTTCGCCTTGAGGGATGAACTTCAGAACTATATTAGAAGCCTGCTAGGCTTGAATCGCCACCCGGTGTATATCGAATACTCGAGGTTCGAGTTTAAGGGGACGCCAGTTTCTAAGAGGAGGCTTAGGGCGATATTGGAGGCTGGTCTCGCGAAGAGCTGGGATGATCCGCGATTCCCTACCATTGAGGGCGTTAGGAGGAGGGGGATACTCCCCGAGGCGATAAGAGAGTTCACGATAACCCAGACGGGCTTCTCTTACGCAAAGAGGGAGTACGACTGGTCCCTCCTCTTCGCGATAAATAGGAAGATCCTAGACCCGGTTGCGAGGAGGCTCTTCTTCACACCCAATCCCGTCAAGCTTCTTGTTGAGGGCGCTCCTGAGACCTCCATCGAGGCACCATACCACCCCTCGAATAAGGATCTCGGCTCAAGAATCCTGAGAGCTGGCGACAAGTTCTACATATCGGGAGCGGATGCTAAGAAGATGAAGCCTAGCGAGGTGTATAGGCTCAAGTATCTTCTGAACTTCAGGGTCTTGGATGTTCGCAGCGACCAAGTTCGTGGCGAGTTTCTGGGGATGGAGCCTATGAAGGATGTCCAGATAATCCAGTGGGTTCCAGCAGATGAGCATGTAGAGGTTGAGGTCCTAGTCCCAGACGTGCTCTACCTGAATGATGAGATTAACCCGGAGAGCCTGAGGGTCGTGAGGGGTTTTGGCGAGATGGCAGTGGAGACTGTGAAGCTTGACGAGATAATCCAGTTCGAGAGATTCGGGTTCTGCCGGAGGGATTCCGATAACGAACTCAGGTTCATCTTCGCGCACGACTAGGTCTTCGAACCCTCTGGAGAACCCATTCGCGGAGCGGGCCTAAGAGAACATATTTACACTTTCTTAGGTCTCTTATAGTCTTCGAGCCTGTTAGGAGCATCGCGACTCTAAGCTCCTCGGCTACACGCATTATCACCTTCTCGACATGCTCCGGGCCTTTCAGGGCTGGCTTGAGCAGGGGCCGGGCCATGCCGATAAAGCATGCTCCTAAGGCAATCGCCTTAGCCGCTTGAAGACCATTCCTTATGCCGCCGGATGCTATCACCTCAAGCCCCCTAATTCCTGAGACCTCTAGTATCGAGGCCGCGGTCGGTATTCCCCACTCAGAGTATAGCTCCGCAGTTCGCGCCTTGATCATTTTTAAGCCTCTAACCCTCTCACCCTCGATCCTCGCCCAATTCGTCCCGCCAGCGCCGGCTACATCAATGGCCTTGACCCCGGCCCTTACAAGCTTCTCAGCAACCTCACGCGAGATCCCAAACCCAACTTCTTTCACGATCACCGGGACATCAAGCTTATCGCAGAGCATCTCGATTGCGCGCAGGATGCCCTTGAAGTTCCTAGACCCCTCAGGTTGAATAATCTCCTGGAGCACGTTGAGATGTATCGCGAGGGCATCAGCCTCAATAATCTCAACAGCCTTCTCAGCATAGGATATGCCATGAGCAGCGATCTCCACGCCGCTGAGATTTCCGATTAGAAAGCAGCGTGGAGCAGCCTTCCTAGCAATACTATATGTCTCCGCAAGCGAGGGGTTCTCTATCCCAGCGCGCTGGCTCCCAACACCCATAGGTATATTGAGCTTCTCAGCCGCCTCCGCCAAGTTTTTATTGATCTCATAGGCCTCGCGAGCCCCGCCAGTCATCCCTTCAATCAAAATCGGGCACGAGAACTTCCTTCCGAGGAGGCTTGCCTCAAGGGAGATCTCATCCCAGCTCAGCTCGGGTAGGGCATCATGGATAAGCTCGACATGCTCGAGCCATGTTGTCTTCTCCGCGAACTCGACCTCATCGCCTAGGTCCAGGCACAGGCTGATATGATCCCTCTTCCTCTCCTCTATATTCCCCATATCCCTCCCAGCCACGTGAATTAAATAATATATAATTCATGCTGACGATACTAGTTGCCCGGCCTTGGCTAGGAGAAGGCCTGCAGTCTCGGGAATGTTCTATCCATCGGGACGAGAGAGCCTATTAAGGGAGATAGAGTCCTGCTTCCTTCACAGGCTTGGGCCGAGAAGTCTTCCGAGAAGGGTTAAAGGGGATAGGAGGCCGAGCGCCCTGATTTCGCCTCACGCAGGCTACATGTACTCGGGGCCTGTTGCGGCCCATGCATACGCAAGGCTTGATGGATGTAATGTCGAGGTCGCTATAGTGCTCGGCCCAAACCATTATGGCGTTGGGACGCCTGTCTCCATCTTCCCCGAGGGGGCCTGGATTACGCCGCTCGGCGATATACCGATAGACACGGAGTTGGCCATGGAGCTCTCGAGGCTATCAGACGTGTTCTCGCTGGACGAGATATCGCATGAGCATGAGCACTCGATAGAGGTTCAACTGCCATTCCTCCAGTATGTAGTGGGGAGCTTCAGGCTCGTCCCAATATGTATGCTCGACCAGAGCATCGAGGCCGCGTTGAGGGTTGGCGAGGCGCTAGCCGAGATCCTCAAGCGGAGGGAAGATGTCGCCCTAATAGCCTCAAGCGATATGACGCATTATGAGCCCCATGAGCGCGCGAGCAGGAAGGATTCCATAGCATTAGAGAGGATAAGCAGGCTGGATGTCGAGGGGCTCTATGAGGCCATATTCAAGCACGATATATCCATGTGCGGCTATGGGCCTGTGGCAGCAGTCCTCCATGCATGCAGAAAGGTTGGGGCTGAGCAGGCCGAGGTCCTGAAATATGCCACAAGCGGCGACGTGGCCGGCGATTATAGCTCGGTCGTCGGATATGCAGCGGTCGAGATAAAACTCCCCAATACATAAATCATAAATTAACCTCGAGCCCTGAATGAACCTGACAAATCCTTCTCAATAATGACGCACAATACTGTTTAGGAAAAACCTTTTGTGTTCTTAAACTCTGCGTCCTTGAAGATTCCATATTTTCTGAAGGAGAGGAAATTGTATGCGAGCATTAGGAAAAGGGGGGTATGGGGAGTGGGGCTGGCCGGCGAGTCCTCGTAGCCATAAAGGCCAGCAGGAACCCAAGAAATACCATCCACGGATTCATAAAAATCCTCCATGGTGGAAGCTTTATCTAACCTTACCGGCCTTCATGGCTTTTACTACTCGCCAGCCAACGCCTTCGCCGTCATGAGATACGCCACCCTTAATGTCTTCAAAATTATCAATTCTAGTCTAGGTATTGCCTGTCGAAGAGGTAGGCGATTAATGACCTCAGCAACCTCATCCGAAACACTCACACCTCTTCTAGCACGTGCATAAAGGTTTGCTGCAAGAGCCACAACATGCGCTCTTACTCTATGATGATATCGCCCTTCATTTCCACCCAGAATTAATCCCAACAATCCTTTCAATCCTGCTAGTGGTAGATAAAGTGGTAACTCTATCGTCAGTATAGCTAGTTCAGTGCTTCTCTTAACTCTGAGGCTCTTACAAGCTCTCCTATAAACCTTCCCGTAAATTGGGAGAGCTATTACCTGTCTAATATTCCAAGACCTCATCCTAGATCTCCGGGAATAACGTGTCAATGAATACCTCGCCGGCGTCTTCCAGCTCTGTCAGCCTATTCACCTTAAACGTCCTATCCCCGTCGAAGGCCACATGCGTCTTATTCTTCCTTCTCTTCTTCTTGTCGGCTGGAACCGCGACATCAACATAGTAGGTCCTAGCCATCCACATCACCCTCTTCCCACAT
>JAJPCT020000014.1 GCA_021323375.2 Candidatus Wolframiiraptor gerlachensis
TATACCTTTCAAGTATAGCGAACTTGTTAAGAAGTTCAATTTGAGCCGACAAACAATAAGTAAACATTACAAGCATGTGCTGGAGTTGGTAAACCTGTTTGCTGTGATTTGGGTTCCTTTCATGCATCCAGAACTTATTGTTACACCTCTTTTGATTAAATCGGATTATGATAGCGATGTTAGGAAAACTTTTCTTAGCATCCCCTTTACTTATGCGGAGATGAGAAGTTTTAATCGTGAATATTTTGCCATGCTAATAATACCATCTATGGGCTTTTATACTACCATGAAATTCTTAATGAGCTCTGTAGAGGTAAAAGAGTTGAATTTTCAAGATATGGAGTATAGCGGGAAATTTTCAGTACCTTATCAACTCTATAAGGATAATGCTTGGATTGATTCTTTTGAGAAAGGTATTGAAAAACTAATTGAGCTTGAGAAAGTTCGAAAAAAGAGTTTGGGTGGTTTCACTATTTAAAAACTCTTAATTTACAATGGAAGTTTTCCTATCTTCTCGGCCGGGGCTCCTGTTAGGGTTGCTATTGTTATTATTGCGGCCTCGATTGCTATTATGATCAGCATCTCCTTAGAGATGCCTGCTTTCAGGGCGACATCCTCAAACTTCATGCTTTATACTAAGTTTTGGGGGTTAATTAACGTTTTTACAAAATTTTTCACAAATGTTTGTATTTTTGTAGTTGAGATTCGGGTAAAAACTTATATACTATGCCCTCCTAACCCGGCCTCCGCGCAATCAAATTAGACGATTTAGACGAATTCATTTAAGATCCTCTAGTTGCATGGTTCTTTGATGAGGCTGAGCATCGGCTTTATCTTATTGATTCTCCTCACGTTGATCTTGGCTGTCTTCCTGATTTATCGCCTAGGGTTCGAGTTGTCTTTTCCTTGGGCTGACTCGGTTTATCCGAGGCCCATTGTCGAGCTTTTTCTCGAGCATGATGGCGTTCTCGTCCCTATTCGCAATGATGTGTTGTTGGAGGAGCCTCTTCCTAGTGATCTTAAGCTCGTTGTTAGGCTGAGTAATAATAGTAGTGAGCCTAGCTTGAGGGGTGAGTTTGCGGCCGGTGTTCTCCTAATGCTGGAGGGTGCGAGGGTAAAGGGTATTGAGATGCGTGGATTTGTAGGAGCGATTGGCGTCGGCGAGAATGGTAGCATAGTCTCGCCCGTGAATGCCAGCATCGTGGAGCTATTCGCCGACAAGCTTGATCCATGGAGCTTCGTGGAGGCTAGGCTCAACCTGCATGGGGAGGATGGGTCAGATTGTGTTCGCCTTGCTTATAGGGGTTGGATAATGGATGAGGATGATCGAGTCTTGGAGCCTGTCAGCGGGCTCAAGGAGCCCTATATCGCCCGGTACCCTCCTGAGAGTTATCCGGATAATCCGCCTGATTCTAGGTGGGCTGGACACGAGTTTATGAGATATGCTGTTTACCGGGCGGCGGTATGTTATCTGGGAGGCTGAGCCCGCCTAGGCTCTCTCTACTCGGGAGTATCCGGCCTCGATCTCGACGCGATAGACCTGGTTTGCCGCCTGCTCAACCTCTGGATCATGTGTGACGATTATCGCCTGTGGGATCAAGCCCCTCTCGCCACGGAGGTTCGCGAGAAGTCTCACGAGCTCCCTCCTCCTCTCGGGGTCGAGGTGTATCGTCGGCTCATCCATTAGGATGCACTGAATCCTGTTTCCGGTGAGGGCTGCTGCTATGCCGAGCCTTAGGCAGAGGGCTATCGCCGTCTTCTCGCCGCCGCTCAGCGAGTCTATCGGCTGCTCGCCAAACGGCCCATAGACGTAGACATTGTAATCCTCGTCAAGCCTTAGATCTGTGTATGCTAGGTTGAAGAATCTGAGAAGCCTCCTCGCATAATGCTCTATGCTCCTTCTCGCAGCAGCCCTTACATATTTCTGGACGCCATCCTTTCCAAGAGCCTCCCGGATCGCCCGAAGCCTAGAGAGCTCATTCTCCACGATCCCGAGCTTCTCCCTAGCGATCTTCAACTGCTCCAGCTCGCTGGCGAGTCGCATCCTCTCATCCTCCAAGTCTCTTAAACGCTGGACATGTGCGGAGTGCTCCTCCCTAAGGCTGCTCAACCTCTCGAGAACATCCTTCAACCTCCTCCGGAGATCCTCGTAATCCTTCTCGCTATACTCGATGCTCCTCATCCTCTCCAGCATCCACCTCTTCTTCTCCTCAAGCTCCATGATCTCGGATGCGAGCCTCTTGATCCTCTGCTCGATCTCGCTGCTCGATCCGAGCTTCTCAAGAATCCCCCTCTCCCTCTCAAGCCTCCTAACCTCCTCCTCAACCCTCCTAACCGCGCTTATCCTCTCCTCCAAAGCCCTCTTGAGCTGCTCGAGTTCGCTCGGCGCCTCTATGCTCCTCAGCTCCGACTCGATCCTTATCCTCTCATTCTCCAGCTCCGCGAGCCTTGAGATAGCGTCCTCGACTCTACGCGAGTCGATCGTCGAGAGCTCCTGAAGCATGGCTTTCGCGGACTCGAGATCTAGGCGGAGCTCCTCCCGCTCTACCTCAAGCGCTCTAGCCCTCTTCTCATGCTCCTCGAGCTCGACCCGGAGATCTTCTAAGACTCTCCTCCTATGCTCCTCAGTCATGGGCCTCCTGCATAGCGGGCATACAGCCCCACCCCGCTCAAGCTCCTCAATCCTCTCTCTCACGGTCTTCATCATGCCCTGAGCCTCGCCGACCCCCTCCCCGATCCTTCGAACCCTCTCCTCAAGCTCCTCCACAACCCTCCTCCGCTCATCGAGCAATCCCATAAGAGCATTTGGCAGCTCCTCCAATCTCTCGAGCCTGCGGCCTGAAGACTTCTCAATCTTCCTCACCCAGCCCTCGATAAGCGATCTATGCGATGAGATCTCCCTCATGATCTCCATAAGCCTCCTCTCGAGAATATCCTTCCTAGACTTCATGGCCTCCAGCTCCATGATCCGGCCTCTCAGCTCCTCCACCTCTCCTCTTAGCCTAGTTAGCTCCTCTTCCGCTCTCTCGAGCTCGAGCACCCGCTTCTCCGCCTCCCTCACAAGTGCTAGATTCCTCTCATGGGACTCAAGCTCCCCCCTTCTCGATGCTATCAGGCTATCAAGCTTCGCGACAGCCTCCTTGAGCCCCTCAATCCTCCTCCTATCCCCCTCCATGGCCCGTAGCCTCGACTCGAGCTCATCGCGTTCCTTCTCGAGGCCGCGGATCTCAGGCTCGAGCAGGCTTAATCGCTCCCGAGCCCTCGCAGCCTCCGCCTCAACCTCACTCAGCCTTCTCTCGATCTCGCCAGCCTTCTCAATCTCCCTCCTAAGCTCCGCCGCCTTCCCCTCGAGCAGCCTAATCGGAATCCTCAGCTCCTCCCAGAGCCTCTCGAGATCCTCTATTCCGAGAAGCCTCGAGATTATTTCCTTCCTCTCAGCGGGCCTCGCCTCCAGCAGCCTCGCCATCTCGCCCTGCTTGACATACGCGGCGCTCATGAAGACCTCGTGCGGTATTCCGAGAATCCTCTCAATCTCCGGTAGAGCGATCCTCTCGCCAGCATCCACGAGCAGAGTCGAGCCCGATGTCAGGTCCCGGAGGGTTGCCTGGGCCCTCTTACCCCTACCAAGCCTCCATGTTATCTCATATGTTCTCCCGCCGGAGCTGAATGTAACCTGAACCATGGCGCTTGAGGCAGCCCTGTTTATCAGGTTCTCATCCCTCCCGCGGCTATGCTCCTTGAAGAGAGCAAATGTCACGGCATCAAGGATAGATGTCTTCCCCGACCCATTATCGCCAACGAGGACCGTGAGGCCTTGCGGGAACTCGATGAACGTATCCCTATGAGAGATGAAGTTTCTCAGCCTAACCGAGTGGATTATCATCTCTTGGGCTCACCTCTCTCCCAGCCTGCTGAGGATCAACCTCTCAACCTCCTCTATTCCACGGCTCATGTAGGCGTCGTAGATCGTGACCGCGAGCTCCGCTTCATCCTCATGAAACCCCTTGGAGAGGAGATAGTCCCTGATAATCGTCCTCACGTCTATCGCCGGAATCTCCTCGGCCTCTCCAACCTCCTCAAGCTCCTCTAGAACCTCATACCTGTAGTGGAGAACCCTTCCGGCGAGCTTCTCCTGCATCATGCGCAGGATCAGCTGCCGGTCAATATTCCTCCCCCTAACCCTTACATGTATTATCGGCTTCTTGCGCTGGGCTGAAGACCATTCAGCAGCATCAATAAGGGCCCTCTCGAGGTCACTCACTTCCACGGAGATGAGCTTCTGAGGCCTGATCGAGCCTAGATTAACCTCTTGGACTATGGGCTCGTCGCTGGAGAAGTCGATTAGCAGGAAACCCTTGCCGGAACTACTCCACCCCTCGATCTCCGCCGTCGATAATATCTCGATGGAGCCCGAGTAGGCGGCCGCCGACCCGTCCAAGGAAAATATTCTGCGATCATGCTCATGGCCGAGAGCATAATAGCTGTAGCCCTTGGGTAGATCCTTCACAATATTTTCCGGCCCCCGGAGCGGGGCGTGCGCGAGCAGTATCCTCTTTCTGAATCGCCTTGCTTCCGTGGCCAGCTCGCCGAGCTTTCTCAGGGCCTCATCCCTCTCGCTGAGCCTAACCCTATCAAGCCCCGTGATAACGACATCACCCTCTATGGCGATGTTTCTGAGCCCCGCATGCTCTGATATTTTCTCGAGGATGGCGGTTGGCGGTAGATCTTTGACCCTTCTAGGGATCTCATGATCCCCTATGACGTGGTAGATCTTGATCCCAGAGGATCTCAACCTTCCGAGAAGCTCTCTAGCCCTCATGAGGGCTCGTATTGGCGGTCTCGGCGAGTCGAAGAGGTCGCCGGCCACTAGGAGGATCTTCGGCCTCTCCTTCCCAATAACATCAACAAGCTCTTCGAAGGCTTCATAGATATCAGCCTCCCTCTCTCCAAGCCCATACTGGGCGTAGCCTAGGTGGATATCTGCTACATGAGCGACTAGAACCATCTCCAGCAGTAATCTAGGCGGCGCCGGGCTTTTATTGATAACCCCGCCAGCCACACATCAGAATATAACCCGGATAATATCCGGAGGCCTATACCATGCCTCTTTTAGTCTCGAGCCATAGCCGGTAGAGATTCTGCGCGAGCAGCCTTATCCGGCTGGAGTTCTCAAGCCTGTTTAGGAGTTCTTCGGGGAGGCTTTCGACGCCCTTATGTGCGCCGGCTATCGCCGCGGCCATACATGCTATAGTATCCCTATCGCCTCTAAGGCTTATCGTCCTTCTAATGACGTGGGCTGGATCCTGCTCAGCGAGATAACAATAGATTGCTGTTGGAACGGAGTTATGCGCCTCCACCGCGTTCCCGAGAGCTCCTCACCACCTCCATCCTATCCGCCTCCGATTCGATCAGCCTCGGGATGAGCTTGAGCTTCAGCTGATAGACCTCGCTCACGGGAAGCTGCATGAGCTGCTCTATGAAATCCCTTGGCTCGGCGTTCTTGCCCGGGTTGAGCCCAACGGCCATGGCGATGGAATATGCCTCAAGCAAAGCGCCCTCGATCGCTAGCGGATGATTATGAGTGGGCTTGCAGGATGCCTTAACAGCCTCCACGAGCCTCGCGGCATCATCATGGTAGAAGAGGCCGACTGGCGCTATCCGCATCGCGGCCCCGTTGCCAAGCGACCCTCCCGGATACAGCCTCTTATCCAGCTCGAGAGGCCCCTCGCCGCGCCTAATCATCTTGAAGATCCTCGGCGGCCCCGGCCCATACCCCCTCCAAGGCTCAGCCTCATATGCCTCGAGAAACTTCCATGCAAGCTTCAGGGGATCAACCTCGCCATGGTTCTCCAGCAGATGCTCCGCGAGAGCTATCATCATCGCGGTATCATCTGTGTATTTCAACTCGACGGCTGAACCATAGCTGGCGCCAAGAGCATCCCCAAGCGCTGCTGAGAGCATACAGCCGGAGAACTTCCGCTCCAAGCTCATCCTCGCGCTCTCAAGGGCACCGGCTCAGCATATATACTGGGCGTTCTCGGTATCAAAGTCTCTGATAACCTCGACGTCATCGAGGGAGATGAGATCATCCTCGCCAGTGAGCTGTTCAGTGATCTCGGCCAGCTTCCTCGGCGCCATCTTGTATGCTGGGTGATCCTCTCCAAGAGCCTCCCTAATCACCTTCATGGAGAGGGCTGCCACCTCCCCCTCATCCAGCACGCCGAGGCTGTGAAGATATTCATGAAGCAGTATGAGGAAGATATACGAGTTCACCTCAAGCCTATTCCTCGATGACCTCATGATCGCCTGAAGATGTCTCCGATTCATTATTATCGCGTTTGAGCCCACCTGATGCATCGCGCCGATCTCGCCCGGCAGATCTACCAAGAGAAGCTCTAGGCCCGCGCGCCTAACCCCTAAAACCTCCCTAACAGCCCTCTTGACAACACTAAATATCTCCCCAAAGCTCTCAGCCCTCTCAAGCCTAGCCCTAAGATCCTCCCTCACACGATCCACCCTCAGGAGCTGATGCCCCAGATAATAGTGTAATATGCTCGACTATTTAGCTATCTTGCCCGCGGCGCCGCTTGGGCTTACCCGAGTATTCCGCCAAGACTAGCCGCATGAGGCTTAGCAGAACTTTACCGTCCTGAATCTCCTGACTAGGGCGGCGACGTCACGCCTGACCCTTCGAGGCTCCTCGCCATCCAAGGCCCTCTTAACCAGCTTCGCGATCTTGGCCATCTCCCTCCTGCCCATCCCCCTCCTAGTCACCTCGGGGACGCCGAGCCTTAGATCAGCATCAGATATTATGCCGCATTCCTCGAGCTTATCCCTGAGCCTAATCCTCTCCTCGCGATCGGGGAAGTCGAGTATTGTTTGATGTGACTTTGTATAGCCGTGCTCTTTAGCCTTGACCGGAACGCCGAGCTCATCTAGACTCTTCGCAAGCTCATAGGCATTTTCCACGATCTTCGCCGCATATTTTCTCCCGCATCTCATCATCTCCTCAAAGCAGACCGCAAGAGCCCCTATCTTGTTAAAGTGAATGTTATCAGCGATCTTGTGGAAGATGTTCACTGCTATCTTCCGGTAGACTTCCTCATTGTTCGTGAGTATTAGGCCGCCTTGAGGCCCTGGGAATGTTTTATGAGTGGAGGCGAAGAGTATGTCCGCGCCCTCTCTTAGTGGGTCTTGGAAGACCCCGCCCGCTATCAGGCCGAGAACATGAGATCCATCATATGCGAGGAGGCCGCCATACTCGTGGATCGCTTCAGCGATCTCCTTGACAGGGTGCGGGAAGAGCATGTAGCTTCCGCCCAAGACTACGAGATCTGGCTTCTCAGCCCTAATCAGCTCAACAGACTTCTCGGGATCCGGAATGAGGATCTCCTTAACCGCTGGGAGATAAACTACCTTCGCGGATATTAGGTCTGGGAGCTTGTCAGGAGCATTCCCCATATAGCCGCCGAACTCGGGCGCGAGAGCCGCCATCTTCCTACCCTTGACGAGGGCTGCATATGTCAGGAGAGCGGCGATATGGCCTGAGAGAGGCTCCAAGAACACGTATTCCGCGCCGAAGAGCTTCTTGGCAAGCTCCTCAGCATACTCCCAGAGTTCATCAATATACCTAGTCCCCGCATAATATCTCGGCCGATAAGAGTATCTTCCAGCAAGATCCGTCGCGAGAGCTTTTAGGACATTCGGGCTCTGAATATTCTCGCTCGGAATAAGGTTCAGCGTCATCGACCTATACCTCTCATGACTCCTAATTAGTTCCATGGCACGCGACCTACTCATAGAAGCTTGATCGCATTAAAACCAGCTCATATTTGAATGTTTAAGCGCTATGCGCATGAACATTTATCACCCATTTAATCTCGAGAATGTTTAATGCCCTATGGATTCACCTTCGATCTAAGAGACCTTCCCAGAAGCATGTTCCAGGAGCTTCTGAGGCTGGCCTACGACCTGAAGCTCCATCGAAGGATGAGCCATGCCGCGAGATACTTGGTGAAGAAATTCAAGGTTCAGGAGATCACTGGTCTAAACATCTTGGAAGCGATATCACTTTTCGAGGACCTCCTCGAGATACAGGCGTTAAACATCCTAAACCAGGACAGGTTTACGGCATCATCCGGCAGGAAGGCTCTCCTCCTCCCCCATTGCGCGAGAAAGTATATGGATAGCCGGTGTAGGGCCGTATTCGACCCAAGCACCCCGACCTACAAGTGCATGGGCTGCTCGTCTGACTGCCTGATAAATCGGGCGACAGTAATCGCGAGGGAAAAAGGCTATGATGTCTATGTGCTGCCGGGAGGCTCATGTATCTCGAGGATACTAGCCTCGGGAAGATATGACGCGGTCGTCGGGGTTGCATGCGGCGCGGAGCTAAAACTCGGCTACGAGATTCTAAGGAAGATGAATATCCCCGGGCAGGCGGTGCCGCTCCTGAAAAACGGCTGCGCAGAGACCTACTTCGACATAGAAGAGCTGGAGAGGCTTCTTTGATGGATGGCTTGCGACCCGCGGGCGGGATGATTCTTAATTACGAGGCGCTATATGTTTCCAGTGATGGTTCTGGTCTCGCCCAGTATTTTAAAGGATAGGATCAGCGGCCACCCCCTGCTCGAGCAGGCTCTCAGGATGCTGGAGAGGAGCCGTGAGGTCCAGGCATATCTCTCGATGGCTAATGTGATGGCAGTTCAGAGGCTGCTCTATAATGATCATGGCCCGGTTCACTCTAGGATTGTAGCCGGCGTTGCTCTTGAGATGCTCGAGATACTGCTGGAGGATGGATTTATGCCATCCGTCGTCAAGGATAATGTAGGGGATGAGGAGGATGCGCGCCTAGTTGTTATGATGGGCGCGTATCTTCATGATATAGGAAACGCTGTCCATCGGAGCTATCATTATGTGTCGGGCGTGGCGTTGGCGGCGAGATTCCTCCCGAGAATTCTTCGGAAGCTGTATCAAGATCCCTTCAAGGCGCATAGAATCACCACCGAGATACTCCATTGCATCTTATCACATGATGAGAATGTGATGGCTCTTAGTATGGAGGCTGGGATAACAAAGGTGGCTGATGGCGTTGATATGGCCGAGGGGAGGGCGAGGATGCCCTACAGGCAGGGCAAATATGATATACACGCCCTCTCAGCTCTCGCGATAAGGAGGGTTGAGGTAACACGGGGCGAGCCGAAGAAGACCCCCATAAGGATAATCGTCGACATGGATAACGAGGCTGGAATATTCCAAGTAGAGGAGGTCCTTGGAAAGAAGATCAAGACATCATCAATAGCCCACCTAGTCGAGGTTGAGGCCCTAAGGCGGGGTGAGCCATTCAGAGTTATGAGATTCTAGGCTGAGATGGCGTCTTACCTGGATGCAAGCGCTATCCTCTCAAGCTCGTTCTTCTTCCTTATCGCGTAGCTGCTGGCATCATTCTGGGCAGCTGCTATTATCTCATCGGCTAGCGCCTCCTCCGGCGTCTTCCTACTCCTGAAGCTCGCCATTCTCACGGCCTCCCCCATCCACCTCAAGGCTAGATCAAGCCTCCTCTGAGGCGATATATCAACGGCCTTAAAGTAGACGATCCCGCCATAGCTCAGCCTCGTAACATCCTCCCTTGGGGCGGCATTCTCTATCGCCCTAACTAGGACCTGAACCGGATTCTCCCCAGTCCTCAAGTGGATTATCTCGAGGGCATTCCTGACGATCTTAAGGGCCTTCGACTTTTTGCCGCCATTCGGCCCAGGCCTCATAAGCATGTTCGCGAGCCTCTCGACAACGTTCACCTCCGCCTTGCCGAATCTCCTATGCTCATGCCTGCCGCCGCTATGGGGGACCAGCATGGGCTTCAGGCAGATATACCTCTTCAGCCCGGGATCTTTCACCTCAACTTCATCTAGCCTCCACTTGCCGAAGAGGAGGAACTTCTCAGCGAGCTCAGGCGGATACGACGGCGCCTCCTGCTCCTCACTCATGACCTTCACCACGCGCCCTATCCATCGCATCTTTTAAACCATTCGGCAAAGCAGAGAAGAGGGGGCTGACATGGGCTCGCGGTGGATCCCCCGCCGAGAATAATCGAGAATTTCTCCGCTACTCATATTACATTTATATATGGGATGAACTCCTTTATACGCTAGCCATTGAGAAGAGGTGTTCTAGATGTCGGCCAGCAAGAAGCCTCACCTAAACCTCGTAGTCGTAGGACATGTTGACCATGGAAAGTCCACCACCATGGGTCACTTCCTAGTAAAGCTCGGCATAGTCGATGAGAGGACGCTACAGCAGTACGAAGAGGAGGCGAAGAGACTGGGCAAGGAGACATTCAAGTATGCATGGATCCTCGATAGAATCAAGGAGGAGAGGGAGCGAGGTCTAACGATAGACCTCGCCTTCCAGAGTTTCGAGACGAAGAAATACCACTTCACACTGATAGATGCTCCGGGTCATAGGGACTTCGTCAAGAATATGATCACGGGCGCCAGCCAAGCGGATTGCGCAATACTTGTTGTATCCGCCAAGAAGGGTGAGTATGAGGTCGCTATTGCGCCGGGAGGCCAGGCAAGGGAGCACGCATTCCTCCTCTCAATCCTCGGAGTAAGGCAGCTGATAGTCCTAATCAATAAGATGGATGACTCAACAGTGAACTGGAGCAAGGAGAGATATGAGGAGGTTAAGCAGGGCGTGGCAGACCTTCTGAAGAGGCTTGGCTACGACGTCTCGAAGATACCATTCATACCTGTCTCGGGCTGGACCGGCGACAACCTGATCGAGAGAAGCAGCAACATGCCATGGTATGATGGGCCGACCCTCTATGAGGCTCTTGACATGTTCCAGGAACCGCCGAAGCCAATAGACAAGCCGCTGAGGATCCCAATCCAGGCCGTCTACTCGATTAAGGGCGTTGGAACGGTTCCTGTTGGGAGGGTTGAGACTGGAGTTCTCAAGGTCGGCGATACTGTGGTGATAATGCCGCCTGGGATCAAGGCCGAGGTAAAGTCCATCGAGATGCATCATACTCCAATACAGCAGGCCATACCAGGAGACAATATTGGATTCGCCTTAAAGGGTGTTGAGAGATCTCAGCTTAAGCGAGGAATGGTCGTGAGCCACCCGGACAGCCCATGTAGCGTGGCGAAGGAGTTCATAGCCCAGGTAATCATAATCTATCATCCGACCGCGATAGCCGCGGGCTACACGCCAGTAATGCACATACACACGGCACAGACGGCGGTGAAGTTTGTCGAGCTGATACAGAAGATGGATCCAAGGACGGGCCAGATCTTGGAGAAGAATCCGCAGTTCCTCAAGACTGGAGATGTCGCACTCGTCAGGCTGAGGCCTCTCGAGCCCGTGGCCCTAGAGACCTACGCGGACTTCCCGGAGCTCGGTAGATTCGCGATAAGAGACATGGGAATGACGATCGCGGCCGGAATAGTCAAGGAGATAACCCAGAAAGGCCCATAAACCAAATACTTATTTCACATTATTTTTCCCATATTCTCTACGGGATCATGCCCTCTAATCTCGTGATAAAGATAGGTGGGCATCTCATATCTCGGGCTGACAGCCTTGATCTCGATCTCATGAGGGCTTATTCCGAGATAATCTTGAGAAGGTTTACTGGTGGAAGATGGTGCGTGGTGGTTGGTGGAGGGGAGGAGGCTAGGAGATACGTATCGGCTGCGAGGAGCCTAGGATTCAGCGAGGCATTCTGCGATATGCTGGCGATAAAGGTGACTAGGATACATGCGATGATGTTCTCGGCGCTGATAGGCGAGAAGGCGTGTCGAGCGATCCCCGAGAGCCTTGAGCAACTGGTGGAATACTCTAGGGATGGTGTGATCGTGGTGGTGGGAGGCCTGCAGCCGGCGCAATCCACAACGGCGGTTGCGGCGCTCGCGGCCGAGGCCATCGGAGCGGAGAAACTCATCATAGCAACAGATGTTGAGGGTGTCTATACAGATGACCCGAAAAAGAACCCGGATGCGAAGCTACTCAGAGAGGTCACGTTATCAAGGCTTGAGGAGATTCTTCGAGGATCATCCCACGCCGCTGGCGAGTATAAGCTGATAGACCAGCTGGCTCTAAAGGTTCTTAGGAGGAGCGGGATAACCGCGCTGGTTATAGATGGTAGGAAGCCTGAGAACTTGGAGAAGGCTCTAGCCGGCGAGAGAGTTGGGACACTAATAATTCCGGGATAAATATAATGTATCTCACCCTGTAGGTAACAGGGATGACTAGATGAATAAAGAGAAGTCCATTAATGAAGAGTTAACTAATATGAAGAACTTATTAAGTACCTATAGGAGTTTATGGCTTAAACAAACATATGATGAAGTTGTTAAGACCTCTGAAGTTGTGAATGGTATACTCTTTAAT
>JAJPCT020000015.1 GCA_021323375.2 Candidatus Wolframiiraptor gerlachensis
CTTCGAGCTAGAAGCAAGCCCCGCGGACATAACTTTAGAAAGAGGAGGCTCCGCTGCTATTACATTAAAGCTTAAGGCGGCATTACTCGAGACCCCGGAAAGCGGGGTGATACTGATTGTGGCAGACACAAGCGGATGCAAAATGACTAACATTACTACGGTGACGCGTGCGGCTAACATAACATACAGCACGACAGCAGTAATTGGAGGAAGGGCAGTAGGAACAGTAACAATATGCACAAACATGTTTATTTGGTGTTTAGGCTGGACCACAATCACGTATGTTGCTGACCCAGCGATAATGACATTGGCTAATGCGAGCGTCGTCTATACAATCGAGACCTCAACAAGGATTAACAATTTTGTCGCGCAGCCGGAGCCTATCACCATAACACTCACGACCAGAACCAGAGCGACGATAACAAAGACGGTGACTTTGGATGCTATAAGTCTTGATTATTGGGATGAGTCCGCGGGATGTTATGTTTGGTTTAGGGTCCTAAATGCAACGAGTGGAAGCAGGCTAGCAGAAGCAGGAGTAAGAGTGGCGGCGGTAACAGCAACGGCCATTACCACGACCACGGAAACAACAGCTCCAGTATCATATGTAGAGATAAACGTCATACAAGAGAGTGTTAGCGGCGGATTTAATGACGATAGGTCTGTGAATATAGAAGTTATAAGTCGTAATGGGTACGAGGGAATAGTTACTCTTTCCTTCTCCGAAAGTGACGACGTTATTCATGTTCCTGAAGGTGCGGGCTGGGGCTTTGATGAAAATCCAGTTACACTTTCAGCAGGAGAAACTAAGCTGGTGAATTTCAGGTTTAGAATTAGGGGTAGTGGGACAGTAACTATAAGTGGTTCTGCCAGCCCTTCAGCAATCGTCATACCAGACCAATTCACCGTAATTATTCAAACTTAGCCAGTGCAGTGAACCCAGAAAAAGCTATTTGAGTAACTTAATTCGTTATCAGTGGATGCGGCTATGTCTCAGAGGATTTGTAAGATGGAGGAGAATTTGAGGAACTGCCTATGCACTTGGGAGCCATGTCCGCGTAAGGGGGTCTGCTGCGAGTGCCTGAGATACCACTGGAGCCATCGAGAGCTCCCAGCATGCTTCTTCCCACCAGAGATCGAGAGGACCTATGACCGCTCCCTGAAAAGATTCATCGAATACTGGAGCAAGAAAGTCAAGTAGCCGACACGAGGAAAATGCCGACTCATCTCATCTTACTTTTGGTATTGGTGGTAGACCGCGCTTATGCTCATTCGCCCTAACCCTATCAACTATCATCCTTATCTTATCCCTGCTGATCCCGGTCATCTTGGCGACCTCGCCGAGCGGCATCCCGCGCTCAAAATGGAGGTAAAGCACCTGATCGATCTCATCATATCTCGCGCCTAGCTCATCCTCGGCAAGCTGCCCCGGCAATAGCCTCGGGCTACTCGGCTTCTCCGCGATCCTTGATGGTAGGCCGAGAATCTTTGCAAGCCTCCTGACCTGCGTCTTATAGATGTCACCGAGGGGCAGGATATCCGCCGCGCCATCACCATACTTCGTGAAGTATCCCAGCATTATCTCGCTCTTATCACTCGATCCGCAGACGAGAAGCCGCTTAAGATTCGCGTAATAATAGAGGATCACCATCCTTATCCTCGCCCTCAGGTTCGCGTTCGCGGTATCAGCACCCTCGCTATAAAAGCTCATGACACGGGAGAAGCAGTCATAGACCTCATCTATCGGGATGACGTGATATTCTATCCCGAGCATCTCGGCAAGCATCCTAGCATCCTCAACATCCTCCATCGGGGTAACCCTGCTATCGGGCATGAGGAGGCCGTGAACCCTGCTTGGCCCAAGAGCCCTAACCGCGAGAGCACATGCGACCGATGAATCGAGGCCGCCACTCAGCCCAATCACCACGCCACCCATCCCAGAAACCCTAACATAGGATCTAAGAAACTCCGTAACCCTTTCAATCGCGAGTTCGGCGTCAAACGGTATGGTCAAGGCCACCCGAACCCCCACAAAAACCCTAAAAACCCTCCTCAAAACAATATCGAGACAGGCGGCCTCCTGCAGACAAGAAGCTATTCGAGATTCACATAGCTTAAGGATGGAAAAGGAGGGGATAAAGGGGGATGATTGGCCGACGAGCTATCGTAGCCGGCCCGGCGGGAACTAACCTTCCAAACCACCGTGGATCCATGAACCATGGATCCACAGCGGGAGCGTCCTTCTAACCACCGGCCCTCCGGCTTTTACTGCCCGCCGGCCAGCATATATCGTCTTTGCTGCCATGACTTCTTTAAAACTCTTAGTATCTTTATTTCAAGTGTGCGAAGACCTTTATTATTGTTAATTACTTCCTTAAGTAACTCAGTTTTGTTAAAGCGTTTGCTATTGAGATAGAGATTTACTGCAAGTCTTGAAAGATATTCGCGTAGCTTGTGATTATAGCAGTTATTATCTTTGTATGGTGCTAGGCCCAATAGGCCTTTCAGCCTTCTAAGCTTCCAATTTAACGGTAATCTTGCCACTAGTATCGCGACCTCAACACTATCCTTGACTCCTATCATATCGCATGCCAGCCTATATATCGTCGCGTAGTTCTCATCATTTTTAATTTCCTTGATTATCTTACGGCCATGGTGTTCGGCTAAGGAGCGAAGCCTTCTAGCACACTCCTTGAAGGGATCCGGACAGATCCGCATCCATTGCTGGACAGTCTTCCTCCATTTAACATACCTCTCATACTCTCCGATTAATCTCAATAGGTTTAACTCTCTTAATGTAAGCTGTTTGAAGTGATTTCTCGGGATCATGCTCAGGAGTTTTGCATCGACCTCATCAGACTTCTTAACCCTATTCTCCTCTGCTGGGATGGCGGTATCAATAAAAAATATTCTACTCATGGTCCTCAATCACCTCCTTAAGTTCGTCGCATAGTGTTTTCATCGTTGATTCTCTGATAAATTTCCTAAATGTCTTGGCGAAATCCTCGATCGTGCCAAGATCCTCGAGGACAAATATCCTGGCTAAGACCCTAGGCAACCGCATCCCCACATATCCCGATACAGCCCCTCCCTTATTCATTGAGGGCCATCCCGAAAATGAAGGCCCCCTATCTTGAGGGGGGTGAGGTGTCTGGGCTGGGACGAGGAGAGATACGAGATCAGGCATAATGTGGATAAGAAGGATGAGTAAAAAGATGGAGGTGTGTAAGAGGATTTTCCCGGAGAGTATGAGCGGGATAGACCCGGAGAAGAGGAATATATTAACTATGACGAGAGGGCTACCGGAGGGGGGAGCCTGATCCGTCATAGTATCTTGAGCCTAGGTGAATTGGAGAAGGCTGCGGAGAGATATTATGTCAGGAAGGCTATCAACGAGATACTAGACTACATCATGACCATCGCACTAAACGCTCTCCCAAGAAAGCAGTAAGGGGAGGGGATGGATGCTAGGATGATTGTCCTAGCACCAGTCGATGGAGACCCTAGGATTCAGGAGTTCGCCTTAAGGCCCCTAATAATCACGACGATTGATAGGAAGGGTAAGATCAAGAAATTCCTGCATATTGAGAAGCATGAGGCCGCATGTGATCTATGCAGAGGTCTTATAGCCCTTATGAGGAGGAAGCTTGGGGAACGGACTAGGGGTTGTGCAATTATTATGAATGGCCGGCTAGTCCAGATAATATGCAGGGAGTGTAGAAAACGGTTCTGGGTGTGGGCTTAATGAGTATGGATGTCTTGAGGATTCTTGAAGGAGTATGGTAGGTGAAAGGCGGAGGCTCTTACCACTTATGGACTGGGTAGCGGGAGGAAGCAAAGCTAGGTAAGGGGGTCACGGATAAGTTGAAGAGGATGGGGTTCAGGATACCTACCATGTTAGAGATCTGGGATGAGCATTGTATCGAGAAGAACATCTATTTCATAGACTCGTCGGATAGGATCTATGTGGCAAGATTAAGATGGAGATGTGCTGTCTTGAAGGCCGCAGAAGGGGAAACACTAAAAGAATACTACCTCGAGACAGCCGAGATAAAAGGGGGATACTAAAACCTCGCGTTTATTGGGTAGCAGTCCTCATAAATCTTAAAATAAAGCATCATTAGATTCATTATTTGAGCGGCCGTCGTCTAGCCTGGAAAGGATCAGTTCAAAGATCCACGGAGGGACGCTGACCCCAGGGGGGCGGAGGCCTTCCGAATACTACAAGGTATGAAGAGAGCCAGCGGTCCCGGGTTCAAATCCCGGCGGCCGCATATCTTAAAAACACCCCACCAGCATGGAATAATTGTGAAGGGGGCATGTCTTCTCTTAGAGATGTTTTCCGACATCTTTGGCTTGGGATCGGGTGTCGTGGTGGTCTCGGCCCCGGGTAGGGCGGACTTCCTGAATACTCACCAGGATTATAAGGGGCTTCCCGTGGTCCCGGTTGCTGTTCGCCTCAGATGCTATGCTGTGGGCGCGTTGAATAATTCTAGGATGGTGAGAGTTGCGAGCCTGAACCTGAAGGAGATGGGTGAGGATTATCGAGACGAGTTTAGCCTTGATGATTTGAGGCTCGTTGGTGGGGGATGGTTTGGCGACTATGTGAGGGCTGTGATGAAATCGATCATGGATCAAGGTCATCATTTAGATGGGATGGATATCGTGATCTGGAGCGAGGTCCCGGTGGGCGCCGGCCTATCCAGTAGCGCTTCTCTCGAGATCTCGATCGCCAAGCTCGCATCCGAGCTATGCGGCCTAAACCTTGACAGGAGGAGCTTAGCCGAGATAGGGTATAGGGCTGAGCATGATATCATGGGGATACCATGCGGCAGGCTGGATCAGTATGCATCGGCCTTCGGGGGCGTAATAGTGCTCGAAACGAGGCCGCCATTCAAGGTCGAGAAGTTTGAGGCCAGAGACCTGACATTCGTGATCACGGACTCGGGCGAGCATCGCAGGATAATCTCAGTCCACCCAATAAGACAAAGCGAGATAAATGAGGTTCTCAGGATATTGATTGAGGAGGTTAAGCCCCCGCACGAGATCATGCAGCACCTCGCTCACAACTATTATGAGACAAGATGGGAGTATCTCGTTGACTTACTGGAACCCTACCTTGAAACAGTCCAGAAGAGGTTCGCCGACAGGATAAGATTCACGCTAAGGATGCATAAGTCGACGCTATACGCGATAGAGCTTCTTAGGGGCGCTAGGCCGAGTAGGGAGGGCTTCATCAAAGCGGTTGGCGAGGATTTCGCGAGAGAACATATGATAGACTTCTCGGACAGGCTCCAGGTGATCGGCGCGATAATGAACTATCAGCATATATTGCTTAGGGACTTGTATGAGGTCAGCACTCCGAGGCTGGAGGATCTTAGGGACACGCTCTTAGAGGCTGGGGCGCTTGGCGCGAAGATCTCTGGAGCAGGTATGGGCGGGGCAATAATAGCTTTAGCCAGGGATATTGAGTCTGGTGAGGCCATAAAGAGAGCATGCGCTAAGAAGGGCTACACCTCAGCCTGGGTCTCAACACCAGATGAGGGGGCTAGAATAGAAACACCCTAATTCACGATTCTTGTGGAGATGGTGGGGCGGTGGCGGGTTTGAGGGTTCTCGTAACCGGGGGTGCGGGCTTCATCGGAAGCCATCTCGTAGACGCTCTCATGAAGTCGGGATATGAGGTCAGGGTCGTTGATAATCTCAGCCAAGGAAGGATCGAGAATATCTCAAGGTGGATGGGGAGACCGGGCTTCGAGTTCATAAAGGGAGACGTGACTGACGAGGATCTAATGCGGGAGGCGGCCAAGTCCTGCGACGCCGTCTTCCATCTTGCGGCGAACCCTGAGGTTAGACTTGGAGATCCGAGAATACATTATAAAGGGAATGTTCACGCAACTTATGTTGTCCTCGAGGCGATGAGGGCTAATGATGTGAGGAAGATAGTGTTTACATCATCCTCAACAGTTTATGGTGAGGCGAGGATAATGCCGACCCCGGAGGACTACTCCCCACTCCTCCCGATATCCATGTATGGCGCCTGTAAGCTCGCGAGCGAGGCTCTTATCACAGGATACTGTATGATGTATGATATGGGGGCTGTGATACTGAGACTCGCAAACATCGTTGGATCACGGGCGCAGCATGGCGTCATAGTAGACTTCATCAGGAAGCTTCGCTCAAATCCAAGAAGGCTCGAGGTTCTCGGGGATGGGGAGCAGACCAAGTCATATCTCCTTGTCGAGGATTGTGTGGAGGCGATTCTAAGGGCTTTTGAGAACCTTGACAGCGGCGTCGAGATCTATAACATAGGATCGGAGGATGCGATAAACGTGAAGACGATAGCGCGGATAGTTATCGAGGAGCTTGGTCTCGAGGATGTCGAGATAGTCTATACAGGCGGGATTGAGGGGAGAGGCTGGAGGGGCGATGTGAGGAGAATGCTCCTCGACATATCCAAGATTAAGAATTTAGGTTGGAGGCCGAGGCATAATAGCGCCGAGTCCGTGAGGCTGGCAACGAGAGTACTGAAGGAGGAGCTTTAGCAATGTCGCATGAGCTTAGATGGAACCCGCTCCTGAGATGCTGGACGATAGTTGCTGGCCGGAGGATCAAGAGACCTTGGAGATCTGGTGAGTGCCCATTCTGCCCTGGCGGAGAAGAGACGATGGGCTCATGGAAAGTTCTCGCCCTCCCGAACAAATATCCAGCACTCTCGCCAAGTGCTCCAGAGGTATTCGGGGATAACATATTTGGCAGAGCAAGGGCCCTCGGAGAGTGCGAGGTGATCATCGAGGCGCCTCAACATGAGGGTGACTTCCCCGACTTCCCCCTAGACCAAGTGACCCTCTACATAGAATTACTGGCTGAGAGGACAAGTATCCTGAGCGCGAAGCCCTATATCAAGTGCGTGATACCATTCAAGAATAAGGGGGCGTTGATAGGGGTCTCGCTAACTCATCCCCATAGCCAGATTTACGCGCTCCCATTTATACCTCCTAGGATAGCGAGAGAGCTGGAGTCAGCCGAGAACTATTGGAAAGAGCATGGTAGAAGCATATTCGACGACATACTAGCGAGGGAACTCGAGGAGGGATCTAGGACGATCTACGAGAACGACTCGTTTATAATCTTCATGCCATTCTTCGTGATGTGGCCATATGAAATGCATATATATCCAAAGATCGGCGCCGCATCCCTCCCAGAACTCGGCCGCGCGGATCAGGAGATGCTCGCGGACGCGATAAGGGTGGCGGTCAAGATCTATGAGGAGATGTTCGGCAGGGACTGCGCATATATGATGATATTCCACCAGGCTCCATCCGACGGCGAATACCCATATTATAGGCTCCACGTGGAGTTCTATACGCCCCACTTCACGAGCGATAGGATCAAGTATGCTGCGGGGATAGAGTGGGGTGCCTGGGTCTTCACATATGATGGAGTGCCGGAGGAGAGGGCTGGAGAGCTTAGGGCAGCGGCGAGAAGAGCGCTTGAGAAGCTGGATCATCTAGGTGGAGTTCTCGGCTGATCGGGCGGCCAATCTCGATACGAGCTTACAATAGCTGCACATGTTTGAGAGGGATGGCATCCCACATTTCTCGCATTCCGTGAGGCTGGGCTCGGGCACGGTCTTCTCGAGTCTCGGCAGAATCCTCTTCACATGCGACTTGTAGAGCATGTGCTTGAACCCGGGTATCTCGCGCTCGATCAATCCTATTAGCCTCTTTCTCCTAAGCATCCGGGAGCCCTTGGCAAGCGGACATGAAGCAGCTAGAAGCGGGATTCCCTGGGCCATGGCATAATACATGTTCTCCCTCTCCGTCAGCTCTATGAGCGGCTTTATCTTCGTGACCATCTTCGGGTTATCGCTCCACGAGACAGGCCTAACCCTCACGAGATCCTCAACAGAGCCCTTGAGATAGAACTCGAAGAGCAGCTCCACGACATCATCAAGATTGTGGCCTGTTGCCAGCCTATCCGATCCTATCTCATAAGCCAGCCTATTCATTAGATACCGCTTAACAGTCCCACACGCGCCGCAGATCCTCCTGCCCAAGGGCGTAGACTTGAGATCCGGAATCCTATAACCCTCCCTGCTCGATAGATCATAAATAACATGCTCGATGCCTAGATCCTCACAGACATTCTCAACTATCTCTTGGCACCTCTCCGAGTAGCCCTCTATGCCGAGGTTTATGTGGATGGCTATGAGCTTGATGCCGGGGAACTTCTCAGAGACAAGCCTATTCATGGCGGCTAGCAGGGCCATGCTATCCTTCCCACCGGATACGGCTACGGTAACCCTCCCGGCCCCGCGAAGCATCCCATACTTCATTATCGTGTTATAGATCTTCTTCTCATAATACTTGATGAAGCAGTCTCGGCAAAGCATCATCTTAGCATGTTCTATGAGATAGGCGGCTTGACTGCTGCAGAGTCTGCACGAGGTCATTCCCGCCAAGATTATCTCTAGATCTCGTATTTATGATGCTTCTCGGGGACGATGGCGTCCAAGCTCAGCTCATTTCTAGCATACTCCGCTAAATCACGGCAGGCATCGGGCTCGCCATGAATCGTGAAGACCTTTGTACTTGGATTCAGGTTCCTGAGATAGGATCTGAGCTCGCTCCTGCCGGAATGGGCGCTGAAGAGGAACTGCCTTACCCTCGCCTTAACCTCGACATCCTCTCCCTTCACGGTTATCCTGCCCTCTTCTAGGAGCCGTGCGCCCGGAGTCCCCGGAACTTGGAAGCTCACGAGGAATATCCCAGAATATGGGTCATCATATATCCTCTCAAGATAGTATGCAGCCGGCCCTCCCTTAAGCATCCCAGCCGGGCTTATGATCACCGCCTGGTTCTCAGCAGCCTTCTTACGCTTCCTCCTATCATTCACTCTTATCACGTGTTTTGAGGCCGAGTAGAGGAGTTGATATCCCTGAACATACTCCTTTGACTCTAGGAAGAGGTCAAGAACCTTGACAGCCATACCATCCAAGTAGACGGACTTCCTCACACTATAGGCCTCCAAGACGCACATGATCTCCTGCGACCTAGCGACTGCGAAGGCTGGAACTAGAACCCTCCCACCGAGATCAATAACCTCGATGACATTATTTATGAAGTCTTTCTCGAGGTCAGCCCTCTTCGGATGCTCGGTTAACGCGTAAGTCGACTCGGTGACAACCGCGTCAACATCCTTCGGCATGTCCTTGGCGCCGGATAGAAGCCTTGTCTTACGCGTTGAGTAGTCTCCCGTATATAGCAGGGTTTTATCAGCATTTACTAGGACTTGGACGCTTCCCGGTATATGGCCCGCGTCGAGAAAGGTGATCTCAGCATCTTTCACCCTTATCGTGTCGCCGTAATCCACCCTTATCCCCCTTCTTAGGAGCTCCTCGACCTCTAGAACCTCATAGGGAATATAGTATCCGCTCAGCTTCAGGAAGTCCCTGAGAAGTATGTCGCTTAGCTTGAAGGTCATGTCTGTCGCGTAAACCTTGACCCCTCCATTCAGCATCAATAATGGCGCGGCGCCGCTATGATCTAGATGAGCATGTGTGATTATCACGGCGTCGAGATCCTTGGGCGAGATATGGCCCGGAAAGAGTGGCTCAGGCTCCGAGGGCTTAACACCATAGTCCAGCAGTATCCTAGCATCCCTAGTCTCGACTAGAACTGCGGCTCTCCCAACCTCTCCAACCCCGCCGAGAAAACTTACCTTCATGCCTGTTTCAACACGCGCCTAAGCCTTTTCCAGCCTTCCTGTTACGGGCGCTCGGCCCAATTCTTAAACATTGCGGCCTGCCCCGCCGCCGGAGCCGCTCATCAGCTCCTTAAGGCTCTCAAGTTCCCTCACCTCAACACCCAGCTCCCTCAACCTCCTAGCAAGCTCCTTCTCAAATATCTCCAAGCGCCTCGTCTCGGGCTTGAGGATATATGCTCCCTTATAGCCGGCGGCCTCAAACTGCTTAATCGCCTCCGCGATAAGCTCATCGAGGCACTCATCGAGCAGCGCCTTGGGATAATTTGTCTGGGAGAGTGGATAGGTGTATCTGAGGCCGAGGGGGATTAAGCCATAAGGGCTGCCATAGAAGAGTATGTCGAGGTTTTCGGGAAGTCTTGACGCCTTCTCTAGGGAGAGCTTCAGGGTCTCGGGGAGAAGCAGGGCCTCTCCGCCGCGTCCCCTCCCAGCGAGACAGTTCTCGAGAAGCCTCCTCCTCGTGGCTCTCACAAGAGGCCTCCTCAAGCTCATCTCATCATAGAGGTTTACACCCCTCCTCCCGGAGATCGGCGCATTCTCCTCCATCAGCCTCAGCAGATCCTCATTCTGCATAATCTCGATAAACCCTTGATAGAGGCTTGGATGACTTCTCGCCCTCTGCTCAAGCAGCTCCATGAGCCTTCCATCCCTTATCGCCTGTTTAACCCTCCTAACTTCCATGAAGCAGATATGGAGATTATGCATCGCGAGCATCCTAATCCTCTCATTCCTCGGAAGCTGCTTGAGCTCGGCCGCGCTCATCTTGGAGCATATTGGGCAGCAGCATGGCAGATAGTCAAGCTTCTCCACCCTTATCGTCCCGGTCTCCGTCATGTATCTATCATCCCGGGCATAGAGAATATAGCTAGCGGAGTCGAACATATCCACGCCCAAAGCAACTATGAATGGAAAGATCATGGGGTGGCCGGCTCCAAATAGGTGCAGGGGCTCCCCAAAGCCCACCGCAGACCTGGCAGCATATATCATCTGGAACAGTTTATCGAATCTGTACTCCTCCATTAGGGGCGTTGGGCTTCCGAGTGCATAGAGGTCGAAGCCCATCTCCCTCTCCTTATTAGCGCAGCGATGGACGAGATCTAGGTGAATTCCGCCCTGAATCGGCGCGGCCCATAAACATCGCCTAACACCCCTTCTTCTCAAAAACTCGATAGTCGCCTCGAGATTCCTCAACGTCCTCTCGACGGATTCCTCAGCCTTTTCCCTGCTACATAGCCCAGTCGGAATATCTAGGGGGACGGCGATATCACTGCCGATCTCCTCCTGAAGCTCCGCGATCTCCTCCGGGGAGGCCTCAACACCACCATACTCTAGGACCTGGTATCCGCCGCTATCAGTCATCACCACACCGTCGAAGCCTAGGACCCCATGAACCCCCTTTCTCAAGGCCTCATCCCTAAGCCTCCTCAGGATAATGTATGCATTCGTTATCACAGCCTCTGCTCCAAGGTTCTCCCTCATCCAGCCTGCTGGAACATCCTGCGTAACCGGGTTTATGACCGGGAGGAAGAGCGGCGTCTCAGCAACCCTTCCACCGCGAGTCCTAAGCCTCCCAATCCTTCCAAGATGATCCTCAGCAATTATCTCGAACAAGGAACTCCCTCGAGATCAGGCCATACT
>JAJPCT020000016.1 GCA_021323375.2 Candidatus Wolframiiraptor gerlachensis
TAATAGCATTGTAAAATAATCCCCACGCTCACTTCTAAATTCGGCATGAGTAAATGGTATGCTGAGCAACAGCTTTCTGAAGTCCTCCATAGCCTTTACTCTGACCATTAACGGAAGTATAAAGAGCTGAGGGTTCATATGAGGAACCCAAAAGACCGTGAAGAAGTTTATTAGATTCCTAGCATGTTTATAATGCTTGCTAATTGTTTGACGCGTTAAATTGAACTTTCGAGCTATAATGCTATACTTTAATGGAATTATTCCCTTTTGAAGCTCCTTCACTAAGACAAGATCAATCTCATCTATCTTGGGCTGTGGATCAGGATATTCCGGTATTTCTGGAACTTCTCGGGATTTCCTCATGCTAATCCAGTCTTGAATCCATACTCCTCTTGAGAAGTCAAAGAATTCAACCATGAAAGGAAGAGGTCTCATATATGCAAGCTTACATACATCCGTTCCCTTAATTAGATCCATTGATTGAAGCAAGTTCATGAATTCTAAAAAGTCCTTTTCATAACTTGGCGGTATAGTGAAAATTACGAAAAACTTTTTCTCGGTCATTAAGTAGGTATAGTAATCTAGGTACGCATATTCTCCTAGTAGGTCTAATATCTTAGAGATGTAATGGGCGGGATAGTTGCTCTGGAATGTTACAAGATACCTTTGCAGGCCTAGTGCTCCATAGTTTATTGATGGCCTGATGGAGAGTCCTAGTTTTGGTAGTCTTTTTAGTAGTATGTATCTTACTGTTGAGACTGGGATACCTGTAGCTCTTGATATGTCGGAGAATCTGGGGCCGACTTTCATTAATGCTTCTACTACTTTTCTAGTTTCCTCCAACCCCCATTCCCTTCCGTCTCTAAGCTTCCTTTAAAACTTGAGGTGTCTCGATTATCTTGGGCTTCACGCTTCGAAAATTTGCAACTTTCTCCAGCGCTTGTATGAGCGTGTCTATGGCATCTTTCTCTCCGCGTATAAGTGATCTCGCGAGTGTGTCCGGGTCTATTGTTGTGATGTTTGATCTTAATAGGAGGCGTTTGAGGAGTAGCTTTAGGAAGATAAGGCTGCCCTCGTTTCCGAAGATTGGTGTTAGCGCGTTATAATATAGCTGGGGTTCTCTTAATAGCAGCTTATGGGGGCTTGTCTCGGGATAATTCTTGGAGAGCTGGTACTCGAGGACCTTTAACGCGCTGCTTCCGAGAAGCTCCTCGAGGATTGACCTGAGGATGGAGGCGTATCGATCTTCCTTGGACATGTTTTCAGTAAAATACTGTCGGGGCATGGATATATATTTTTACAAATTTTCTTCAATTCTTTTGCAAAAATGTAAAGAAAGTCGCCTTGAATGCTGGTACCGGTTTATATATTTTTCTCGAGATGGCCATAAGCTATGCGTAAAAACCTATCATGTTCGGGATCTATAGGATATTGGAGGGGTCGTGGGGAGGGTTTATCCGCCTAAGCCCATCTCGTGTGGTATTCTTCTCTCCTACAAGTGCACCTCGGTTTGTAGGCATTGTATGTATGCTTGTTCTCCATCTTGGAGTGACGACTGGATCTCGGAGGGTGATTTGAGTAGGATATTGGACCAGCTTTCAGGTAGTATTGCGCCTGCGCCTGGTGGTTCGTCGAGGATCGGCGTCAATTATGGTCTTCATTTTACTGGCGGTGAGCCGTTCCTTAATTATAGGCTTCTCTTGAGGGCTGTTGAGCTCGCGGAGGATTATGATATACCGTCGGTTTTTGTTGAGACGAATTGTTTCTGGTGTGTGAGCCGTGAGAGGGCTGAGGAGATGCTTCTTGAGCTGAGGCGAGCTGGCCTCGATGGCGTGCTCGTCAGCGTTAACCCGTTTCTCGTGGAGTATACGCCGTTTGAGAGGCTGGTGCTGGTGGCTGAGCTGGCTGAGAGGATATTTGATGGTGGCCTGATAATCTATCAGCGTGAGTTCTATGATCAGTTTAGGAGGATTGGGCTTCGGGGGACTATGAGCTTCGAGGAATATTTGGCGAGGCTTGGTGTTAATGGGTTGAGATGGGCTGAGCTTCTGCCGATGGGGAGGGCGTGCTATAAGCTTCGAGAATTGTTTAGGAGGTATCCCGCGAAGGTCTTCTTCGATGAGGATTGTAGGGGTAGCTTGCTGAGGAGCTGGCATGCTCATATTGATAATTATGGTAACCTCATCACTGGGTATTGCGCCGGCTTATCGCTCGGCGATGCTAGGAGGCTTGATGAGCTTGTTGAGGGGGGCTTGGATCTCGATGAGAGGCCCATCCTCGGCATGCTCATCCTCGAGGATCTTGGGAGCCTATACAGGTTCGCGGTCAAGGAGTATAACTATGTGGAGAGGAGTGATGGCTATATCTCGAAATGCGACCTATGCCTCGATATTAGGAGGCATATTGTTGAGCAGGCTGGTGCTGATGAGTATCCGGAGCTAGCGCCCCGGGAGTTCTACAAGCACTTGGAGGAGGAGCGAGGGGGCTAGGTGATTGGGATGAGCCTTGTCTCGTAGCATCCTCTCTCAGTTTCTACCTTTACGGCATGTAAGGGTATCATAGGCTTGATGCCATAGAGGAGGAGACACCCGTGTCTTCTTGTAAGTTTCAAGTGGATGGAAGCTATTGAGGATATTTTTCTGGTGAGCTTCGGATACGAGGATTTATCTGCTAGGAGGCTTAAAGCATTATTCCTCCTAGTCCAAGCCGCAATTCTCGAGACTATCTTCAGCACATCCTCGAGCTCGTAGTTGAATTCAAGCGAATCCATGCTTACCACGATTAAGGGTGGGCTCCCAACCTCTTTCATTAGCTCATCAGCAGAGGATTCGATTTTCTCGATTAATGAGCCTATGCCAGCCTTTGGATCATATGTTATTATATTTGTTGTAGAGAGCTGGTTAACAGCCTCTACTGCTAGGAAGTGTCTTGCGAGCTTTCGTTCGTCTTCGGGAAGCGCGTAACTCTCATAGAATGCTTCTAGATCTTTCGGACTACTCCCTATTCCAGGGATCGTTATTATCGGCCTTTTGTTTCGGAGGAAGTTGGCCGAATGTGGCCAGATTAACATTCTATATTGATCCCTAGTTACCCTCGCGTCTATTTCTAGGAGTATTGTTGAGCCCTTTGGATACCCTCCTAAAGCCTCATCCAAATCCTTTAGCCCGCTGGAGTATCTACCGGGCGGGTCTGGAATTGGGTCAGGGGTTTTCGGGTTCTCGAGTACTGGTGGCTTGTATGGTGGGAAGGCTATGAATCCTGCTCCGAGCGTGTAACACGCTATTTTACTTCTTATTGGGAGTCCTCTCAGCTTCTCGATCTTCATTCTCCTGATGAACCTATTCTCTATTATGTCCTTCTCGAGTAGTATGACTGCTGAGGCTACGAATTCCTCGAAGCCGTATCCTATCCTCGTCTCGCCGACTGGGACCTCCTCGATTAGTATTGTCGTGCATCCTAGGCCTCTCATTATCCTTGAGAGGAGTGTGTGGAGGAAGACTCTGAGCTCTCTCGGCTCCCTCATCCCTTGGGCGAGGGCTGAGAGGGAGTCTATGACCAGCCTCTGGGCTCCGAATGACGATGCCTCCGCTATTATTGTCTCGAGGAGCTCAGCCATACCGGCCTCCATCACCGTTAGGGCGTCGAGGAAGCGGAAGAGCCCGCGATCCTCCAGCTCCTTGAAGTCGTAGCCGATTCGCTTCATGTTTCTGATGAATGTCTCATGATCCTCGGCGAGTGAGACATAGAGGCCCTTCTCGCCGTATTTCACCGCGCCCCAGTATAGGAATCCCGCCGAGAATATTGTCTTCCCTGTTCCCGGGCCTCCAGCTATTATCACGAGCTCTCCTTTTGGCAGGCCTCCTATCAGCTCGTCTAAGCCGGGTATCCCGCTTGGATTCATCTGATGCCACCTCCCATTCTGCGTTGGGAGGAGCAGAGGATTGCGAAGAAGTGGGTCTTGAGCTCCTGATCGCCGCTCTCGAGGATCTCGATGATCTGGCTTGGTGTCAGGCCCTGTATCCCGCTCTCCCTTATCAGGGTCTTAGCTAGGACTATGAGGAGGCCTCTAGCCCCGGGGCCGAAGAATGCTCTCAAGCCATCACAGAGAAGCCTTGGATCCTCGTAGAGGGCTTCATATGGATCCTTCCCGAGAAATCTCCTGAGATGGAGCTCGAGGATTCGGGAACCATTCTCGCCGAAGATCGATCTCATGGCATTCTTGAAGGCCTTCTTGACTATGCTTGGCTCAAGATACTCCTCGACCAATCCCCCCATCCCAAGCTTTAATGCGAATGGCTTCTAAGATAAGGCTTACGCATAATTATCTCGCAGAGCTGCTATCGGACTCGTGGCCAAAATGTTTAAGGATCATCGTTTTCTCCACGGCCAGCATGGTCTCCAGCATAAAGCATATATAAGGGTAATTTTGAGAGTTTTCGCGAGAAGATGGTTAGAAGGGTTTCGAGAAGGGGTCTATCGCCGCTACTCGCTATAATAATCGGCCTAGTCGTGACTATTGTCGCGGGAATACTGCTAGCACAGCTATACTTCAGCTACGCGGCAACGCTATCATCAAGACCAGCAGCAAACATAGAATATGTGGATCTAGTCGTCCCGACTGGAAGCACAACGGGAACATTAGTAATCTCTATAAAAAATACAGGCAATATCTACATAGAATCTGGAACGGTGAAAAGAGACGGTACTACTCCTATTGAATGCAGTATTCCTAAAATATATCCCGGAGGCGTGAATAGCACCGTTTGCTCTGTTCCTGATGTTGTACCAGGCCAAGGCTACACGTTCACAGTATCGTTAAGCTTCGCGGACAAGAGCAATCAGACATTAGCGGTAGTTGCAAGGGCTAGGACAGCATAAATTCAAACAAACAATCATTTTTATTTTGGCTGAGAATTGTAGAAATTAATTACTCCATTTTACAGATGATATCTTTCTTTAAGATTAATAAGTAGTTATAAGTAGTTTATGAACTTAAGCAGATCCTCCCGTACGCTCTATTAATCTCGTAGAAGCCTCTCATGTTTTCAATCTCTCTCCCAGCTGGTTTAGCCGGATTCGGTAAGGACATGTTAGAATGGTTTCCAGAGTGTTTCTTTCTACGAGTCGTGGTAGTAGGTTTATATCGTCTACTATCGCGTCGGCTCCTTTCCGGATGAATATTTCCAGAGCATGCGGGTTTGTTAGGACTCCTGTGAAGAGGGCGTTAAGCCCTATTCCCTCTGACGGGGAGGTCACCACAATTACTGATACAATATTAAGTCCGAGATATAGGTTAGAAGACCTTCTCCACGGTTGTCCCGAATTTTATGCGGGGGCGTGCGGCGGTAGCCCTCCTTCTGTGTTGAGGCGGGATTCGTCTAGTCGGCTCGGAGGAGCCTCGCCGGGAGGCGTGCTCATAGGCCCCTCACCCTTTCCCCGCGCGGGACGCCCGTTTCACCCAATCCCACGCCCTCGCTCATCGGCTTCACCGCGCCGAGTCATCCTCATCCGGGCGTGGGAGGTCTCGTTTCTGCGGCGTTGCCCGGGGTCTCCCCCGGGTGCCTCACGGCACCGCGCGCCTCCCGGAGTGGGGGAGGAACTTCCTCGGGAGCTCCCCGTGGCCCGCCCCGCCGCTCGCCCCCAGCAAAACATATTACCAGTCTTTTATTTCAGGCTTGCCCTCCTCTAGGGGATGGGCTCTAGGTCAGGTCTCCACACTCGCATAAGGCATCGTTTATCAGGTTGTATAGGTCTTGCATGCCCTGCCCGGTCTTCGCCGAGGTTCTCACAATCCTCATGGCCTTCGAGTACTCCCTTACCAAGTTCATGAATTTTGCCGAGAGCTCTGCGGCGAGCCCATGCTCCTCCAACGCTATCCTCTCCACAAGCTCGGACTCATTGAGCAGCATCTTCTCGAGCTCAATGCCGCCGCTGAGCAGATCCACCTTGTTTACCACGGAGACTACTGGGATTCTGAGCCTAAGCCTCGTTATAATGGACATTGAGACTCCGACCGCGAGGCCGGAGAGGCTCGAGGCGAGAAACGGGTCGAGTATGTAGACGGCGACAGCCCTCGATCCCTCTGATAACCTCTCAACTATCCTTGGCCCCATCTCCCTGAAGAGGAAGAGCTCCATTTGCCCCGGCGTATCGATGAGCCTGAAGCCAGCACCATCAATAGACCGTATTCTCGCGACAACATCATCTAGCCTCTCCTCAATTATCTCAGCCGCCCTAATCATCGCACCATTCGGTCCGAGACCAGCCTCCCTCATCAAGTCATCAACTCTCACAAGGGACCTAACATCATAATCAGGCTCATATGGAAGCCTCAGGACGCCGGGATCCAAGTTAACATAGATGGGCCTCTCACCAAGCTCCTCCTCAAGCCACCTGCCAAACGATGCGACCATCGAGGTCTTACCACACCCAGCAGGCCCAATCATCACAACACTTATCCAAGCATTCATCCAAGACAGATCCACGCAACCTTAAATTTAAGTTAGTGATCATGCCCCTCGAGTTAAATACGCCATCAACTCAGGAAAGAATAATATAATCGCCTTAAGATACAATATCCTCGGATGATGTATGCGGCCGTATCTGATCGCCGTGGATGATGAGTGCGTGCTTAGCTGATTAATCTGCGAAAAGTCTTCACTTCATTATCCTTATTCTTCTCCGGTCTATCGTCAGGATCGCCATTGTTATGGCGATGGCTCCGAAGATTATCATCCTGACATTAAGGTCTATTGCGAGCATGCTCAGCCCTGAGTCCAGCCATCTGATGATCAGGACCCCGAGCAGGGTTCTGTGAACTCCGCCCACGCCTCCGGTTAACGCGGTTCCCCCGACCACGACGCTCGCGAACAGCGGTATCATGTCGAGAACCCCCACTTGCATATGTGCGCCCTGAATCTGCGATGCATAGAGTATTCCAGCTATGCTGGCGAGCAAAGAGCAGATCATGAAGACAAGCGTTCTCACCATCCTGACATTTATGCCAGCCAGCCGCGCTCCAACGATATTGCTACCCACCGCGTAAACCATCCTGCCGAAAGGCGTCATAAAAGTCAGGAATACACATATTGCCCAGATTGCTATAGCCCAGTAAAATATTGATGGTAATCCAAGTATCATGGTCGTGGAGATGGCTCTGAAAGCCGGGTCTGTGATCATCCTCGTATATCCTCCGGAGATTACCTGCGCCAGCCCCTCGGCCACCATCGATGTCGCGAGTGTCGCCATGAACGATGGTATATTAAATCTAGCTAGCAGGATGCCATTAATGAATCCGAAGAGAAGCCCAACCATGATCGCCACAATTATCGAGGAGAATCCTATTGATGGATAGAGCACGGCAAATATCATCGCCGAAAGTTTTAGTACGCTGGGCACTGAGAAGTCAAATGATCCCATAAGTATCACAAGCGTCAAGCCGCATGCGGCGATGAGGAACCAAGACATCCCATAAACTAGTGTTATAACACTGTCCCAGCTCGTCAGGAAGTAGGGGTTTGCCATCCTAAGAGCGATCACTAGCGCGATGAAGCCCATAGCGGGTATTATCGTGTTAATATTCCTCTGGAGCCATTCTCGGGAGAACCAAGCTTGAGCCATCTTCAACACCTCCTTACGCTATCAAAGCCCCCTTGAGAGCTCTGGATGCCGCGACCACTGCTCCCAATAGCAACGTCCCAACATATAGCTTGAGATGGTTTGGATCCACTCCTGGCAGGAGGAATAGCCCGTTGAATATGAGGACATAAACCAGCGCTCCGAGCAGTGTTCTATGCGGTCCTCCCATGCCACCTGCAAGAGGAGTTCCTCCGAGCACTATGGCTGCGAGTCCTCTTACAAGCTCACTGGGGTCGAAGTCTACCCTTGTCTGGCATCCAAGGTGAACAAAAATAGCTATTGAGCCAAGTCCTGTTAACAGTCCACTGAGCGTGAAGGCTAGTATCTTATATTTTTCCACATTTATCCCAGCAAGCTTCGCTCCCTCCTCATTCGACCCTATCGCACAAAAGTATGTGCCCAGCTTCGTGAAGAACATTATGAATAGAGCGAGCACTATTACAGGAAGAGCTAGCAGGAAGGGTGATGGAATATATGGTATGGGTGACTCCCGCAGGAAGTTATATGCGGGAACCGTTAGTGTGAGAACTCCTGAGACATTCCTTACATAGGTTGTTAGAAAGGCAAATACCGCGGTCACGGCGATCGTTAATATGAATGATGGTACCTTGGCCTTCACATGGATCACACCATTAAAGAGTCCTACCAGCAGGCCGAAGATCGGGTATATCATTATTGATGCTAGCCCCAGGTAAGGGTATAGTAGCCAGACGAGAGCTCCACCAAACATCCATATACCCATGTATGATACGTCAATAGAACCGAGTAGTATCACGAAGGTCGGCCCCACAGCCAACATCGATGTAACGGCGAAGTTCTTCAGTATAGCCACCAAGTTACCCGTTGACAGGAATTTATCAGGTACTAGCGCTGAGAATATCGCGACCAGCGCAATTATCGCCCATACGGCTGGGTTCGCCTTTACCAGCCTCCATATGGAGGTCGCGACCACTGAACCTATTCTCAGTCCTTCTAACCCACTCTTCATAGCTCCATCAGCCTCCTGAACTCCTCATTAGTGTATACTGCCCCTATAACTCCACTCCTTATAGAGATTACCTTGTCACATAGAATGGCATACTCCTTCGGATCGTCGCTCACGAGAACCATCGCTATGCCATTCTTCTTCATCTCGAGTAAGACCTCGTATATTTCCTCTCTCGCCCCGACATCTATGCCTATCGTCGGGTCCTCGAGTATGAGTATCTTCGGGCTCTTCTCAAGCCACTTGCCGACTGACACCTTCTGCTTATTTCCTCCACTTAACGAGTAACATTCGGTTTCTACACTTGGCGCCCTTATCTTAAGCTTCTTCATTATCTTGTCCGCCAACAATCTCTCTGCATTAAAGCTTATCACCGAGATTATCTTCAGTGGCTTCTTCGTGACTTTCTCAAAGTTCACTATTGACACATTCTTTCTTATAGGCCAGAAGAGGAAAAGCTCTTTCCCGGTCTCGCCTGAGAAATATCCTATGCCCAGCTTAACCCTTGCATAGGGTTCACTTTTTAGCTTAACTTCTTTGCCATCTACGAGGATCTTGCCAGTGTCGGCGGCTATCTCCCCGTATAGCGCCTTGGCTATCTCACTCTTACCGCATCCAGCTGGGCCAAATAGGCCTATGCACTCCCCCTCATGAAGGTCGAAGGAGATGTTTTCGAAGTAGCCCTTCTTCGTCAGGTTTTGCACAGATAAGACTATGCGTCTCCCTTCCACTGCGCCCACGCCATATACATATCTTGCCCATAAGTCATAGTAGGATTCCCTTCCAACTATCTCCCTGAAGATCTGATCCTCGGTAATCTTCTCCGATGAAAGATCATGATGTGCGACCACCTTTCCATCCCTCAGCACATAGATACGATCACTGAACTTCATCACTTCTGGGATTATGTGGGAGACGAAGATAAATGAGTTTGATTTCTTTAAGTTAAGAAGGTAATTAAATAGTTCGTCTCTCTCCTCAAGTGAGAGAGGGGCTGTCGGCTCGTCAAGTATTATAACTGGCGTTATCTCCGACCCGCCATCCATCCCTACCACTAACCTGACACTCAATATCGCTCGAGCTATCTCAACCATCTTCTGAGTCGATAGCGGAAGCTCATACATGCTACTTGCGAGATCGCATTTTAACCCAAGCTCCTCAAAAACGGATTTTGCTAAGCCGATTATTTTCCCGAGCTGTAGCCTCCCAAGCCTCGTAAACTTCTCCTCAAGGCCTAGAAACAGAAACTGATAAACCTTCAAATGTGGTATGACCCCCCTTTCCTGATAGACTATTGAGATTCCCCTACTAAGAGCATCTAAGGGGTCCTTCGGGAATGGGACTCTTCTCCCCATGTGATACATCTCTCCGCTGTCCGGCTGATAGACCCCAACTAAGATCTTCATTAAAGTGGATTTTCCGGCCCCATTCTCGCCAACAACACTCACTATTTCGTTTCTCCGAACCATAATGCTAACATTGTCAAGCGCCCTAACAACTCTATCGAAAGTCTTGGAAACATTCCTGACTTCAATAATAGGGTCTGAAGCATTCATTACAGTCACACTCACCCGAAGAATAAAAAGAAAATGAGAGTTAAAAAATATTTGGTGTATTTACTGTGTTCTATGGATGTCGCTAATCCCCGACCTTACCCCAGAGTGGCTCTAGCTTTAATCCCTCGGCCTCAGCTGCCTTAATCTTCGCCTCGTTGTCGCTCCAAGTGTCCCAGTTGAGGTCGAGGAAGTACTTCATCGTTAATCCGAACTGCTTTCTGAAGGATTCGAGGTTCTCTCCCTTCGTCCTGTCCTCGGTGACTTTCATCCTGCCCATTAATGGCACATAATAGAAGTCGTTTGCTGTTAAGTAGTTCTTCGCATGCCTGTCGTATGTTAGATTAAGCTCCTTACACTTGCCAACAGACAGCGTCCTGAAGTCATATGGGTACAGTGTGGACGGATAGACTTCGCTGATCTTCAGGAAGTCTAGAAGCTTTGCTGCATCAACAACGATGAAGTTCGGGTGCCACCATAGGCCCGAGTTCTTAATAAGCTCCTCATTCTCCTCCTTGACGCCTGATGTTGATAGGTTTAGAACCGTTGTAACCCATGGTGACTGGACCATCTCATCTCTCAGCGGATATGAAGCTCCAGTGACTGCATCATATGTATCAGCAACACGCTTTCCACCGAAGTACTGGAACTCGGTCAGCGAAGTAACGAACCAAGCGCCCTTGATCACCTCCTCAACACAGGCGACAATAGCATCCCTAGCGGCTGCAAAGGGTCCTATGTCAATCCCTCGCTCCTTGAATACTGAGACTGTGCCCATGGCCTGGTCATCATTGTGGCCCCAGACAGCTTCATAATCGGTTCTAACGGCCAGCGCATCCTCTCCAGCCTTTCTGCCTCCTGGATAAGCCCACTCACCCCAATAGTGCCCAAGTAGCAGTATGAATGGATACCTTCTCCAAGCAATCGAGATACCTTGGTTAATCAATGCTGTGGAGTCTGGGGCGATTGTCTTTGAGGACTGTACATGCAGGACCTTGCTCTTGCCATACTTCCTCATCTTCTCGAAGAGTAGTGTCATGCAGTGGAAGCTCATCTCATCAGACATCGTGCTGAACTCTAGGAACCAGTATGGACCCCTATCGCCGGGCAGTAGAGCCGGATCCCTGCACCATGCAGTAGCAGCAAACACCTTGTTAGCCTCACAAAGCCTGACTATCTCCTCCATAGCAGCGAGGGCTGGAGCCCAGTAAACGACACCCTTAGCTCCAGCCGCGATCAGGGAGTCCGTGGCCTCCACGGCCTTTAGGGCCTCAGCGCCAATCTCAATTCCCTTGAAGTCCAGCTCAAGCTGCTTGCATGCCTGATCCGCGCCCTGATAATCGTATTTCGGCGCCTCTTGGGCCAAGGTCCAAGTAACATATCCCACGAGGAACTTCTCGCCCGGCTTGCCAGTGGCATATCTCTGAGCTAGCTCCCTCCTCATCTCCGCGAGGCCAGGAGCTACAGGAGCAGCCGTCACCGTAGTGGTAACGGTCTCCCTCACGGTCGTAGTGACAGTCCGCTCTGCAGCCGCCACCGTGGTAGTAACAGTCTCCCTTATAGTTGTCGGTACGGTTACTGTTTCGGCAGGAGCTGCCGGTTTCGCGAAATAACCGACAATCCCTCCTACTACAAGACCTGCGACTGCAGCTCCGGCTACCTTGGCAGCGGTCCCAACAGCCTTCCTCCGAGTCATCCTAGCCTTTAGCATATCCAACCTCTCAAAATTCTCCTTCTCCGACATACTCATTTTCTCACATAGAATGCGAGATCAACCAAGAAATAAAGCTTTCTAACGCATAATGTTATGCCTGCGTTATCTAATGACCATGCAGTAGATGCTTAACCAACCTAATTGAATTAATTCAATCAAGCAAGTATGGGTCTTATTAACGTTAAGCTCGGTTTTCATTTAATTTATGCGGGAGGAAGACATACATTTAGATTGGAGTAGTTTCTTATCTATGTTTTGTGGATGACCTGATGTCTGAAAGAAGTTATATAATTCGTAATCCCTTCTTGCTACATCGTGAGGGTGTTCTTAGGTCTCGGGGTGAGAAGGCCAGGGAGGGGAATATTAGGGTGGCTAAGACTATGGCCGAGTTTCTGAGGAGTTCTCTGGGGCCTATGGGCATGGGCAAGCTTATGATAAACAAGTTCGGCGATACCGCTGTTACGAGAGATGGCGCAGTTATACTTGATATGATGGATGTATATCACCCGGTTGCCAAGTTTTTGAAAGAGGCCGCCAAGAGTATTGAAAGTAGCGTCGGAGATGGAACGAAGACGACAATAATATTGGTTGGAGAGCTTGTAAAGCGAGCTGAAAGGTTGCTCCAGAGCAGGATACAGCCAGGGGTCATAGTTAGTGGATACAAGAGGGCATGCGAGATAGCCTTAAGATGTATGAAAGGTCTTTCCAAGACGTTTGATATAAGTGACCTAGAGATAATGAGGAAGATCGTAAGGAATATGATTGGCACAAGGGGAATTGAGGGCGCTGTTGATCACCTCACCAATCTCGTTACTGAGGCCATAAA
The DNA here is from genome assembly GCA_021323375.2 of Candidatus Wolframiiraptor gerlachensis. GTDB lineage: Archaea > Thermoproteota > Nitrososphaeria_A > Caldarchaeales > Wolframiiraptoraceae > Wolframiiraptor > Wolframiiraptor gerlachensis. Next base: position 12,717 of record JAJPCT020000016.1, read on the forward strand.
TATCGTAATTGAGTTCAGGGGTGGTAAGGCTATCATAGACAAGGACTTGGTTCATATAATCAAGAAGCCTGGGAAGGACATCTTGGAAAGTGAACTTATCAGGGGAGTCATTATTGATAAGAGGCTAGCGCATCCGATGATGCCTAAAAGAGTTGTCGGAGCAAGGGTTGCTGTCCTCGATATGGCCTTGAAGGTTGATCCGTTTAAGCATCTTCAGCCATATAAAAGAGAAATACATGTTTACAGGAATGGGCTGGTTAAGAGATTCCTCGAGGAGGAAGATGAGATCGAGAAGAATTTTGTTAGGCGAATAGTCTCCACTGGGGCAAATGTAGTCATTTGTAGAAAGCGCATCGGAAGAGTAGCGAAGCATGAGTTTGCGAAGGCTGGGGTTATGGCTGTTGAAAGGCTTCTCAAGGATGAGCGGATAGAGCCTATTATAAGAGCTACGGGCGCTGTGAGGGTTGCGAATCTTCAAGATCTCAGGGAAGAAGATTTAGGACATGCAGACTTAGTTGAGGAGCGAAAGATCGGAGGAGACCGTATGATAGTTATTGAAGGAGGTAAGGCCTCTAAGGTGGCCACGATACTTTTGAGGGGTGACCCACATCAAGCAGATGAGGTGGAGCGCGCTATAAAGGATGCCGTGGTCATGGTCTCCAACCTCGTCAATGAGCCAGCATATGTTCCCGGAGGGGGAGCAATCGAGGAGGCTCTCTCGATATTTGTTAGAAATGAGTCGCTCAAGTATTCGGGGAAGGAGCAAATCGCGATGCAAGCATTTGCCAATTCTCTAGAGGCTATACCTGTATTACTGGCCCGCAATTCTGGGCTCGATCCAACGAACATAGTAACAGAGCTAAGAACAAAACATGTTGAAGGTATGCACGAGTATGGGATAGACGTTTACTCCAAAGGTATTGTAAATACCATTGAGGCCGGCTTAATAGAGCCCCTAGTAGTCAAAGAACAGGTCTTGAAAACTTGCACGGAAGTTGCCTCGGCAATAATCAGAATAGATGATGTAATTGATAGGAGATACGCAAAAAGGCATCGAGGAGAGATTCCTTAAGCCCGCTAATAGCTTGGACTTCACGCATGCATAACGTTTATTTCCCATCACAACATCTAAGATTCTTGATGAGATGTCATGTCACCCCAGTATTTCATTGGAGTTGATATAGGAACCGCTGGGACAAAGGCAACTATAATCGATGAGGAGGGAAGGCAGCTTGCTATAGCCTACGAAGAATCCAAGCTCTATTATCCAAGGGTGGGCTGGGTTGAGCAGAAGCCTGAAGACTTCTACTCCTCAGCCGTAAATACTGTAAGGGAGATATTGAAGAAGTCACAGGTGGATCCAAAAGATGTTGCCTCTATAGCCTTTAGCGGTCAGATGGCCGGGATACTAGGCATAGATAAAAACTGGGATCCCGTGATTCCCTATGACTCATGGCTTGATATAAGATGTAAGAAGTACATTGATATGCTTGCGGAGAAATATGCTGACCTTTTGATAGAGGTTACCGGTGTTCCACCCACAGTTGATCATCTTCCTAAGATGATGTGGTGGAAGCATGAGAGGCCCGAGATATTCGAGAGGATCTATAAGTTCACTGTTCCAGCGGTGTATGTTGCGGGCAGATTTGCCGGGCTTAGGGGGGATGATGCCTTCTACGACTACACATATGTCACCTTCACGGGGCTGTTCGATATCAGGCGGATGGAGTGGTCTGAGGAACTCAGTAAAACCTTTGATCTCCCACTTGATAAGCTTCCAAGAGTGGTGAAGCCTTGGGATATCGTAGGAGAGCTAACATCGGAGGAGGCAGGGAGACTAGGCCTCGTTAAAGGAATACCTGTAGTTGCTGGAGCGGGCGATGGCATGGCATGCTCCCTCGGAGCAGGACTTACGGAGCCCGGAATATGCCTCGACATAGCTGGAACAGCCTCAGCGTTCTATGTGTCGGTCGACACGATAGTGCCTGACACAAAGTATAAGACACTGCTCCATCTTAAGTCTGTTGTTCCAGAGTTATGGAATATCGGCGCATATATCAACGGTGGAGGCCTATGTCTTAGATGGTTTAGAGACGAGATCGCAAAAGATGTTAAGATTGAGGCCGAGAAGAGGGGCATAGACCCGTATAAGCTGTTAGATGAAATGGCCTCAAAGGTTCCCGAGGGATCGGAGGGCCTCTTCTTCATACCGCATCTTGGTGGAAGGGCCTACCCGTATAACCCTAGGCTACGCGGCCTATGGATAGGATACACTTGGAAGCATACCATGGCACATTTCTACAGGTCGATTCTCGAGGGAATAGCCTACGAATATCATCACTACCTAAGGATATTGAGAGAACTCTTGAGAAATGTGAAGATCACAGAGGTTAGGGGTATAGGTGGTGGGAGCAAAAGTCTGATCTGGAGTCAGATTAAAGCCGATATACTTGGAGTGCCATATGTCTTGCTGAACCAAGAGGAGTTCGCCGCGTTAGCCCTTGCGGTTATTGGTGGATACGCGGTTAAGGCCTTTAAGGACTACAAGAGGACAATAAACGAGTGGGTGAAGCCCGTTAAGCGAATAGAGCCGAGAATGGACATTCATGAGAAATATCTACGGTATGCGGAGTTCTATGAAAAGCTGATCGTGAAATCGGATCTCCTCTTCGAGGGGCATGAACGACTAGTCGAAGAATAGTCCTTTGTTCCTTCATTATGGACGAGGCTGGAGTCGCCATGGAGAAAATGTTTATCATTTTTCGCGGGATTCTAATAACATATCTCTAAGTTTATGACCTAGGATATAGAGGGAATATTTATCACTAGGAGGTTAGCGGTCATCTCACGGTGAAAGATTATGGTATCTACAGATGCTCAGAAGTGGAAGGGGGTCATGGGAAGACTTCTGAGGATAAATCTCTCGACCGGGAAGATTACAGTTGAGGATATCCACCTCCCCTGGATTCAGAAGTACTTGGGTGGTAGGGGGCTTGCAGCGAGATACTATTATGAGGAAGTTGAACCGAATGTTGACCCATTATCTCCGGAGAATAAGCTGATATTCATGAACGGGATAATGACAGGCGTTCCGGCCTTCGGCTCGACAAAGTCGTATATTGTCTCGAAGTCTCCTCTTACTGGGCACTATTCAGTAACGAATGCTGGTGGATATTTTGGCGCCCATTTGAAGTGGGCTGGATATGATGGTATTATTATCGAGGGCAGGGCTAGCAGCCCCGTGTACATCTCGATAGTGGATGAGAATGTCGAGGTAAGAGATGCGAGTAGCGTTTGGGGGATGAAGACTACTGAGGCTCAGGATGCGATTAGGGAGGAGGTTGGCGATAAGCGGGCCTCTGTCGCCTGCATCGGCCCAGCAGGTGAGAAGCTATCGAGAATTGCGTCGGTCATGGTTGATCATTCAAGTCGTAGGGGAGGGGCCTTTGGGAGGGGCGGATTCGGCGCCATCATGGGTTCAAAAAACCTGAAAGGGATTGCCGTTCTCGGGACAAAAAGTGTGGAGCTCGCGGATCCAGATAGCTTACGAAGCTACCTGAAGGAGCATATTAAGGAGCTTAAGGAGACGACTGGAAACCACACAAAATATGGTACGCTCCAGTATACTGGGCCGCTCTATGAACTTGGAGCATACCCGCTTATGAACTTCACTAGGACGAGGGTTGATGACGAGTCTCTAATGAGGGATCTCTACGCTGAGGTTATGAGGAGCTGCTACCTCGCTAAGGATGTCGCGTGCGCGAACTGTCCAGTTGCTTGTGGAAAGTTTTTGGAGGTGAGGGAGGGGCCTTGGAGAGGTGCAAAGTGCAAGGTGGAGTATGAGACTCTTTGGTCACTCGGCCCCCATTGTGGAGTCTTCGATTACAACGCCATAATAGCTGCTCACCAGCTAGTTGATGAGTATGGTTTTGACGGGATATCAGCTGGTTATACCGTCGGATTCGCCATGGAACTCTATGAACGCGGCATAATAGATAAGGAGTTCACTGGGGGCATTGATCTGAGGTTTGGGAATGGCGAGGCTGAGATCCAGCTGCTTGAGCTCATGGGTGAGAGGAGGGGTGTTGGGGAGATCTTCGCAGACGGCTCCGTCGCCGCTGCTGAGAGAATTGGAAAGGGCTCGATAAAGTATGTTATGCACGTTAAAAGGCAGGAGTTCGCCGCATACGAGCCGAGAGCATTCTATGGCATCGGGCTGGCTTATGCGACCTCCTCAAGGGGCGCCTGCCATAATGTCGGTGGCTGGACCATCAGGGATGAGCTCCTCAAGCCGAAAATTGATAGATTCGCCATCAAAGGCAAGGGCTCGCTTGTCAAGACCCTTCAAGATGTCAGAGCATACATAGACTCGATCGCGTTATGCACGATACCAAGGCGGTCGCTAAACCTTACAGACGATCCAAGCCCCGAGGTCGTAAACTATGTCACGGGCGCTGGGCTTACTGGAAGAGATCTCATAATAGCGGGGGAGAGGGTTTACACACTTGAGAGAGTGATCCTGAATCGCGAGGGCATAACTAGGAAGGATGACATACTACCGCCTAGGATAATGTATGAGCCGGTGCCGGATGGGCCTGCTAAGGGTCATAGAATCTCACCCGCGATGCTCGACTTCATGCTCGATGAGTATTATGAGGCGAGAGGCTGGGACTCTAATGGTGTTGTGAGGGAAGAGACTAAGAGGAGGCTCGAGATAATCTAATGCGAGGTGGATGAGATGGGCTCGGAATTCCCATCAAGGGCAATCACCATAGATCTGAAGAGTTTTGTGATGACCCCTGCTACCCGCAAGAGGGAGGTTAGGCTCAGCGAGCTGAAGGACTACTTTAGCGATCCTGAGGCCGCCGATAAAATCCTCTCATCCGGCAGGGATCCGATAGTCTACGAGTATTACGAGTATGTTGTCGAGGAGTCCACAGGCCATTTAAGCCTCGGGTTGACGATAATTTATCCGGGGAAGGTTGGGAAGGAGTATTTCATGACTAGAGGACACTTCCATCTAAAGCCTGCCGCAGAGTTCTATTACGGGATTCGTGGTAAGGGAATGCTCTTAATACAGAGCGAGGATGGCAGGGTGGAGTATGTTGAGCTTAGACCCGGGGTTATCGGCTATGTTCCGCCAGGCTGGGGTCATAGAACGATAAACACGGGCAGGGGTAAGTTCGTGTTCTTCTTCGCCTATCCATCGGACGCGGGCCACGATTATGGGATAGTGAAGGAGAAGGGATTTGCGAAGATAGTCATTGAGGAGAAGGGTAAGCCGAAGGTTGTAGACAACCCCAAATATGCCAGCTCAACAATCTAGATGTGTTCCCTATTTTCTTCTGAATCTAGCTTCGATTTTTATTTCTAAGGCTTTATCAGTACTCTAAGGCCTTCTCCTCTTAGCGTTGTCGAGAATGCTTCTAGGCCTTCTTTTAGCCCGAATATGTGGGTTATCAGGGGCTTAACATCGATAACTCCGGCCGCGACCAGTTCTAGAGTTTTCCTGAACTCATATGGTGTCTGCATCGATGTCCCGAGGACAACTATCTGCTTATAGTGTATGATGTTCGTATTTATCGGAACTTCCTCTTTTCCGGCTGGCAGGCCCGCGAAAAAGTTGACTCTCCCGCCCCTCGAAACTATTTTCAGCGCATCCTTCTGCGCGGCACCGACGCCAACAGCAACTATAACCGCATCAGCTCCCTTGCCTCCCGTTATCTCCATCACCCTCTTCTCGATATCCTCCTTGGCCGAATTTATCACATAATCCGCCCCAAACTTCGCCGCGATCTCGAGCCTCCTCTCATCAATCTCGCTCATGATAACCTTCGCCGCTCCAAATGCTTTTGCAAGCTTCAGGTGCATGAGCCCTATCGGACCTGCGCCTATTATCGCGACCACGTCGCCCGGCCCTATCATGAGCTTCCTCTGGCCTCGGAAGCAGGCTGCAAGTGGCTCAACCAGCGAGGCCTCCTCATAACTAAGATGACTAGGTATCTCGAGAACGCCTCCAACCTCGAATGCTTGGCCAGGAATGGCTACATACTCCGCAAATGACCCATCAACATCGATACCTATTGCATATCTACTTGGACATAGAACATGCTCTCCCTCAAGGCAATATTCGCATCTGCCGCAGAAGATGTTTGGATTGACAACAACACGCTTACCAACATATTCTCGATACTTCTCGCTCGCCTCAACAATCTCTCCAGCAAACTCGTGGCCTAGTGTTATGGGAATTTTGGTCCTAGCGCCAGTCGTATAGGCCTTTATATCCGTCGCGCAGATTCCAGTGGCCTTAACCCTGAGTATAGCTCCATCACCCTCAAGCTTCGGCACATCAACATCCTCAAGCCTGAGATCCTCCTTACCATAAAGCCTCAACGCCAACATATCTAATCCGCACTTTCCACGGAGGACGCCTCTTAAAAGAATTTCGAAAGAATATAGAAAGCAGAAGCATCTTCAAGACCGCGCTCATAGGCCTCGAAAACACTTTCGCCTAGATAGTAAGCGCCCCTCGTGGACCCCTCGGGCGATTGGGAGTGGCGGGCTGAGGGCGTCCGGCACAAAGGCCTCCGCCCTTACACCCCCACCCCATCAACCCCCTCTTCTAGGGGAGCCCTCGTCGAGGGCCGAGGCCCGTCGCCGGGCCCCATGGCCCTCGATTGGCCGCCTGGTCTCGGGAGCGGCTTCGGGCTTAGATGCTTTCAGCCCTTATCCGCTGGGGCGCGGGTGCCCGGCGTCCCCCTGTAGGAGGACCGGTACCCCGTTGGCCCCGGCGCTCCGTTCCTCTCGTACTAGGAGCACCTTCCCCTCAGGCGGCCACCGCCCCCGGCAGGTAGAATCCGACCTGCCTCACGGCGGTCTAAACCCAGCTCACGTTCCCCTTTAATCGCCGAACAGGCGCACCCTTGGCCGCTGCTGCACGGCCAGGGTGGGAAGAGCCGACATCGAGGTACCAAGCCGCGGGGTCGATGGGGACTCTCGCCCGCGACGAGCCTGTTATCCCTGGGGTAACTTTTCTGTCACCACCGCCCCCCATCGGTGGGAGGCGATGGATCGCTAGGCCCGGGTTTCCCCCCTGCGCCCCTTACGTTCAAGGGCGCAGTCAGGCCGGCTTTTGCCCTTGCACTCTACGGCGGGTTTCTGTCCCGCCTGAGCCGACCTTTGGGCCCCCTCGATACCTTTTCGAGGGGGTGCCGCCCCAGCCAAACTGCCCACCTGCCGTTGTCCCAGGGCACAGGCCCTGGTTAGCGGCGCAGCCGGAGGTGGCCGGTGTTACATCGGCGCCTCCCCCAGCCCCCGGAGAGGCTGGGATCGACGGCTCCCGGCTACGCTCTGCACCCCCAGCCGCACCGCAGCGACAGGCTGCAGTAAAGCTCCACAGGGACTTCTCTCCCCGCCGGGGGCCCCTGGACTGTGCATCCAGGTTACGTGGGTTCACGGGGTTCCGGGCGGGGACAGCGGGGCCCTCGTTGATCCATTCATGCACGTCGGAACTTACCCGACAAGGCATTTGGCTACCTTTCTCCCGGGGCCTTACCCACCTTGTGATAGGGCAGGTCCCCGTTAAGAGAGTCAGAGTTACTCCCGGCGTTTAGGGGCCCTTATCCCGGTTGGACCCGGGGTTCAGGGACCCCCACTGGCCAGGATTGAGGAGCCGTTCACAACCTTTCGGTCTCGCGGCTCCCTATGTTTTTATTAAACAGTCGGGACCCCCTTGTCACTGCGACCTGCGATCCCAGGCTCGTGGCCCAGGATCGCAGGCACCCCTTCTACCGAAGGTACGGGGCTAATTTGCCGAGTTCCCTCGCCCGGAGTACCCCCAGACGCCTTAGGCTCCTCACCTAGGGGCACCAGTGTCGGTTCTTGGTACGGTCACGGGGGCTCGTTCCCGCCTCCCTTTTCACCGGCCCCAGGGCTCAGCCGAAGCCCCCATACGGGGGCCCCATCCCGCTTTCACCCGGTTCTCGCCATTACGGCACTCCCCGGGCTTATACGGTTGGACCGGGCTACGGCCCGGCTCGGCCTACCCCGAGGCGTCAGGAGGCGGGCTTGCGTTGCCGCACCTACCCCCGTGGCACCGGAATCTTAACCGGTTTCCCTTTCGGCCTACCCGGTTAAGGTCGGCCTTAGGACCGGCTTACCCCCGGCTGACGACCATTGCCGGGGAACCCTTGCCCCTACGGCGGAGGGGATATGAGGAGGGGGCTGAGGACCAAACTTTCCCAAAAAGGAAAATAGATCTACAAGCAACACGTTATAAACCCTGATTGATAAGGTTCCAAGGCTCTGAACATGAACCATTAACTCTCTATCCTATGAAGGGTTTACGGAATTGTGAAAGAGGTATTTTCAACAGAGCTGACCATTTGTGCTCTAACTTCTTCACCTTAGACGTTGATTCGTTAAAGCGTAATCTTATTTGCAATATTGCCTGATTTCTTTTCTTGAGGCCCCAAGCATTTCAAGAAAGTTTACTACAGCTATTATCTTTTGCAGATCGCTATTAACAAATTCGAAATCTTGTTTTCATGTAGCTTAGTCTCTTTGTCCCTTCACCAGCATAGAGTCCCAGAGTGTGTCCGAATAATGTTGCTGGAATATGGCGACGGATTTTCAGCACGTTTTTTGCAACCGTTACCGTATCGGAAGCGAAGTAACACGTTCTCCTCGTCAGTTGTCTTCTCAAAGATTAAGGTATAAAAGATTAAGGTATAGATAATAGATAATATTTTTAGAATAAGCTCAGACATAACTACATTGCTCATACTTACTCGTAGAGAGCAGTGCACTACCTAAGTACTATAAGTTCATTTGGTCCAAGCCCCCTCTTTCTCACCCCTCTAGCGCTGTTACTACCGCCGGGATCTGCATTAGGGGCCGGTCCACCGGACCTCACGGCCCGGCTTCTGCCCAGCCCCTACGCCCCCCTACCGCCACCCGGCATCCGCCGGGTGACCCGGGGTTTCGGCGGCCCGCTTAGACCCGTCAATTTTCGGGGCCTCCCGCCTCGGCGGGTGCGCTGTTACGCGTTCCTTAGAGGATAGCTGCTTCTAAGCTTACCTCCCCGCTGTCTTCGGCGGGAGACGCCCTTCGGTTTGTTCACTTAGCGGGCACTTAGGGGCCTTAACCCCAGGTCTGGGTTGTTCCCCTCTCGGGGCAGGAGCTTACCCCCCGCCCCCCACTCCCGGGGTCTACGGCGCCCAGGGATTCGGAGTTCGAAAGGGAGGCGGGCCCTTTCGAGCCCTTACCCCCCTATCGGTGCTCTACCCCCTGGGCGGCCTCGCCCGGGGCTGTCCTGCGAGACACTTCGGGGGGAACTAGCTATCACCGGGCTTGATTGGTCTTTAGCCCCTACCCCCAGGTCAGGGGACCGAATTGCACGTCAGGACCCCTTACGGGCCTCCACCGGGGTTTCCCCCGGCTTCACCCTGCCCAGGGGTAGATCGCCCGGTTTCTAGCCGCACGGCCGTGACTTCAGGCCCTTATCAGACCCCGCCCCTCGGAGAGCATAATGCTCTCCTGCGGGCTAGTCGGTTTCCCTACGCCTACGGGCCTTGGTGAGCCCTTAGGCTCGCCACGACCGTGCACTCCCCGGCCCGTGTTTCAAGACGGAGCGGGCGACCCCGGTATCCCCCCTCGACCCCCATGGTGAGGGGTCTTCGGAGGGATTGCCCTTGAGGGCCGCCCACGTCTGTTACCGGCCGGTTTCAGGCGCTTTTCACCCCCCTCCCGGGGTACTTTTCACCTTTCGCTCACGCTACTGGTGCGCTATCGGTCTCGGGACGTATTTAGCCTTGGAGGCCGATGACCCCCAACTTCCCGCACCCTATCCGGGGTGCGGTACTCGGGGACCCGGGCATCACCCCTCCCGCCTTCCCCTACGGGGCTATCACCCTCTATGGCGGCCCATTCCAGGGCACTTCGGGTCAGCGGGCTGGGGTGGGCCCCGGGCCCATCACCCCACATTCCCGCAGAGTTATCCCCTGCGGGTTCGGTTTGGGCTCCTCCCCTTTCCCTCGCCGGTACTCGGGGAATCCCATTTTGGTTTCTTTTCCTCCCCCTACTTGGATGTTTCCGTTCGGGGGGTTCCCGATCCCAGGGGCCTTAACCCCCGGGATCGAGGGCTGGGAGCAGAGCCCCCAGCCCTCAGGAGATCCCATTCGGAGATCCCCGGATCAACGCCCGCCTGCGGCTACCCGGGGCTTTTCGCAGCTTGCCACGCCCTTCCTCGGCGCCCGAGCCGAGGCATCCACCGGCCGGCGTACTCGGGTCCAGGGGCGCTTACTATCCAGTAGGCGGTGTCTCGAGGCCTATGAGCGCGGTCATCGAAGTGAGCGCTCTCCCGCATCCGATTTCCAGCGCGGCTGCGCTGGAAACCTTCATCGTGCCAACCATTTCTCCTATGCGGCTGCATATAAGTATTTTCAAGGCAGGGGGCTGCACAACCCCTATAATCAGCCGGCTTTGGTCTTACGAGCGTGATGCCGGGATGAGCAAGCTTGGCGTAAGCTCCAAGGTTCTTAATGAGGTCATGGAGGGCGTTTTGAGGGTTTCTCGAGAGCTGTTCGAGGAGGGCCTCGTGAAGAGCACCTTTGGCGTGGTGAGCGCGAGGATCCCAGATACCGATTATGTAGTCATTACCCCGAGCGGGTTCAGGAAGGAGAGGGTTGCTAAGAAGAATCTCGTTATCGTGAACCTAGAGGGGGAGGTTGTTAGGGGTAATTTCAGGCCTTCAAGCGAGACGCCCATGCACGTCTATATTCATAAGAGGATTCCCGAGGCTAGATGTGTTGTCCACACGCATTCGCCCATGGCCACGGTCTTCGCCATACTAGAGATGGATATACCGTGCTTGACTACCGAGCAGGCGCATGCCTTCGAGGGAAGAGTACCTGTTGTTAGAAACTACTCGTATCCTGGAACGACGAAGGTCGAGGAGCTGGAGAGCATAGTTGAGGCTCTTAGAAGGAGCAAGGTCGCCCTGCTGAGAAAGCATGGCGTAATAACTTATGGCACGAGCTATGAGGAGGCCTTGGATAACGCCGTGGTCGTTGAGGAGCTTGCGAAGTCGGCGATCTTCGCACTACTTCTCGGAAAGCCGGAAGAGCTTACAGAAGCTGATATAGAATACATGAGAGAGTTTAAGAAAAAAAGGTATGGTCAAAGGCCGGCTCAGCAGCCTTAGCCCACTCTCGCCAATTTTTTGCTTACTAGCTTTACGGAGTATTCGATGTCTGGGACCTGTAGTTCTCCGTAGTCTCCGAGCCTATCTCGGGCAGCTCTGGGAATTGCTTGCTCATCCGCTGGGCAGCGATCTCAGCCGCCTCCTCCAAGATCTTCCTAGCCTCCCTGTCGGCAACTGTTACCGATGTCATTGCTCCTGTGAAGTTTCCAGCCTCAACCATCAAGCTCTCGAGCATCTCATCGATCACCTCAAGGTTGTGTGCAACCTCGGGGACTATTCCCGAGAGATCCGTCTGGATCTGCTTGATTATCCTCGTAGCGGGCGCTAGGACATTCATGACGTCCCCGAAGTCCTTTATCGTCTCTAGCCTCAGGATCACCTTCTCGAGGGATATCTGGCTCCTCAGAATAGTTCTGCTCATCCTTCGCAGCTGGGCTATCTCATTTGCGTATATCGTCGCTCTATCCCTATCCAGCTCCTGCTCAGCCGTTACACATGCCTCGAATAGCTCTCTATCTCTTGCCACCAGCCTCTGATAAGCCCTCTTCAGCTTCTCCGATTGAACTCTAAGCTGGATTATTACATCGTTTATCCTAGGGCTCAGCGTTAGGCTTCTCTGCTGCTGGGGTTGAGGGCTCTCGCGCCTAAACAGCTCCCAAAACCTCATCTATGACCACTCAACCGCCCCTCATGCATCACTACCTATTTAGAGATTTGTAGAAACGCCTTCTAAGATAAGACGCGGAGAATTCCAGAAGAATTCCAAGGATACTATGATGGAACAGCCAAAAATTGAGGAGGAATGTTGAGGCAAATATTTTCAAAGTAGATGAGCACCTTAAGGCTGCGTAGAGGACATTATTTCCGAGGCGAGCTCATAGCATTCCAACAAACTTTCATGTAGTTTCTTGTAAAGCTGATAATACTTGTCGTATATCTTGACATTCTCCGGGTTCGGCTTCACCACATTCTCGACGGAAACCCACTCATATATCGTCTCATACTTCAGGTATCCCGTCCCCACGCCGGCCATCAGCGCGTCGCCGAGTGGGGCTCCTGGAGCCGGCTCGACATACCTCAACTCCCGCCCGGTGACATCGGCCATTATCTGCCTCCAGATCGGGGACTTCGCGCCGCCATTAACTAAGATTATCCTCTTTATCGGTATTCCAGCCTCGTGGGCGACCTCTATGCTGTGCCTGAGCGCATATGCAACCGCCTCCAAGAAGGCTCTATAGATGTGCGCTTTGGTATGTGATAGCCTCAGGCCGAAGAGGCAGCTCCTCATGTTTGGGCTCCAGAAGGGCGCTCGCTCGCCGACCATCATGTGGGGCGTGAAGATGAGTCCATCAGCTCCCGGCGGGATCTTCTCAGCCATCTTGTCCAAGAGCATGTATGCTGATATGCCCGAGCTCTCCGCGACCAGCTTCTCATGCTGTGATAACATGTCCCTGAACCATCGGATTATTGCGCCGGCCGTCGCTATCCCGGAGTGCGAGTAGACCTTCTGCAGGTCATAAGCTACATGTGGCAGGGTCACGATCTTCTTCGATAGCCGAAGCTCATCCTGAATGACTCCGTTACACATTGATGTCCCGATCATCGATGTTAGGTCTCCATCGTTTAGCGCCGTGACGCTGAGCGCTGACATAGGGGCATCTATTCCACCAGCAACCACTTGAGTCCCCTTCCTGAGGCCCGTTGCCTTTGCCCCCTCATCCGTGATCTCGCCAACAACATCCTTCGAACAGTTTATCTCCTCAGGGAAGAAGTCCCTCGGAATTCCCATCTCCTCCATCAAGTCCTCGGCCCAATCCCTCTTATGAATATCATATATTCCCCCGATGTTGCCAGCGCTTGAGTGGTCTATGCAATTGACGCCCGTGAGCTTGTAGATTATGTAGCCGTATATCGTCATGAGCTTGTATATCCTTTCCCAGTTCTTCGGCTCGTGTCTCTTTATCCAGAGTATCTTCGGGAAGCCATAATATGGGTCGATGACGTTCCCGGTCTTCTTGAAGACCTTATCCTCCCCTATCTCCCTCCTAATCCACTCGCATTCCTCGATAGCCCTCCTATCCATCCAGATTATTGCGGGGCGTATTGGCTTAAACTCCTTATCAACAGGCACTCCGGCTCCCGAGAATAAGCCGCTTATCGAGATGCCTACTATATCTGCGGGATCAACCTTAGCCGCGTGGAGGACTCCACGTATGCTCTCGACATAGGCGTTCCACCAGACATCGGGCCACTGTTCCGCCCAGCCCGGATTGGGAATCAGTATATCCGACTCAACAAAGGATGTCGCCAAGATCCTCCCAGACGCATCCACTATGACGCTTTTTGTCCCGAAAGTCCCGACATCGGTCCCGAGGAAGAGGGGCCCGCCCATAGGCCATCAAAGAGTAAATATCATCATGTGGCATAAATATAAGCAGTTCCGCCCACGGGCTTTAGGCGTCGCTCGAGCTTCCCCTAGGAGGCTGCGCAACGATTAATATTCCCCGCTATTGGATGATAGACTGTAAGTGGGGGTTTCATGGATAGAGCTTCCGCCGTGATCTATATTGGAATTGATAGGTCGTGTAGGCGTGAGCTTGGGCTAGCGAAGATAGCGGGTAAGCCCATGATAGAGCATGTATTGGATGCTGTTCCGGATGATGTCGAGGAACTAGCAATACTCGTGGGCGAGTGCGATGACCCGGAGGTTTATAATGAGGTCGCGGAGAAGTATCTCGCTGAGATTATAGAATTTAAGGAGCAGGCTGTTAATGATCGTAGGCTGATAGAGTTCGCGATCGATAATATTCAGGGTGACAGGATGCTCATACTCCCGGGGAACGCCCCGCTTATCACGAGGGATTTCGCCGCATTTCTTCTCGAGTGCTCCAAGAGGTTTAGGGCTGTTTTGCCAAGATCGCCCGCGAGGAACACGATATACTTGATGGCATCATATCAGACCAGGCCCATTAGAGAGTTCTTCGGCTCCCACCCCAGCGCCGGGATGGATGAGGCTGTTAAGAGCATCGGCGGCGCGATCTACCTCTCAAGCATGAGCCTCAGGATATTTGATGAGAAGCTTGGGATGTTCTTCAGGGTCTCGACTCCTCAAGACCTGAAGAGGGCGGAGAAAATATTGAAGACTAGGAAGACTCAGCGCCTGATTGAGCTATGAAAAAGCTCGGGAAGATTGATCGAGAGCTTCTCGAGAGGTTTGTCTTCCGCAGGCTTGGCTATAGGAGAAGAGATGTAATAGTCCCGCCTAGATTTGGCGAGGATGCCGGGGTTGTTAGGGCCGGGGGCGGGCCCCTCGTATTGGCCACGGATCCCATAACAGGGGCCAGCGAGCTGGCGGGCTGGCTCTCCGTCCACGTGAATGCGAATGATGTCGCAGTCATGGGGGCTGAGCCGAAATGGTTCTCGGCAACGATACTTCTTCCAGAGGATGGTTTGGGGGGTCTCGACCGGATAACACATGATATTCATCGAGCCTGTAGAAGCCTGCGCGTAGCGGTTGTAACAGGGCATACGGAGGTCTCCCCTGGGATCTCTAGGCCCATAATAGTTGGCCAGATGATTGGTGAGCTGGTCTCTAGGAGGCCTATCACGTCCTCTGGTGCGAGGCCCGGGGACCTCCTAGTGATGTCTAAGACCGCTGGGATAGAGGGGACCGCGATCCTAGCGTCGGATTTCAGGAGCATGCTTGCCGGGAGGGTGCCAAATGAGATTCTGGCCCAAGCGGAGAAGTTCTACGAGAGGATAAGTGTTGTCAAAGAGGCTTTGAGGCTGGCTAGGGAAGGGCTTGCCAACGCCATGCATGATCCCACGGAGGGCGGCCTGATCGGCGGAGCTTATGAGCTCGCGGAAGCCAGCAGCTGCTCCTTCATAATATATGAGGAGGCAATCCCCGTGGCTAGGGAGACCAGGATAATATGCGAAGCTCTTGAATGCGACCCCCTAAAGCTCATCTCCTCCGGCGTCCTGCTCGCTGCTGTTCCCAGAAGGCTTGCCAAGAGGCTGTCGAGAATACGAGGTTTCAGAGTAATCGGTGAGCTGAGGGGGAGGGGGGAGGGGAATATTGTCGTGAGGAAGGATGGTTCAGAGGAGAGGATTAAGGGGCCGGTTCTAGACGAGCTCTGGAGATTATTTATGGAACATGGGTAAGCCCCCGGCATCAATAATAAATTTCAGCATGTCGTTTTCGCGGAGGGAAATCTGTGGCGGAGATTTTAGGGCGTATCGGCCTCTCCTTCGATGATGTTCTACTTGTTCCAAGAAGATCTTCCATAAGGTCTAGAAAGGAGGTTGATACGCGGAGCAAGTTCACGAGGAGGATCTGGCTGAATATACCCATCGTCTCTGCCGCTATGGATACTGTGACGGAGTCTAGGATGGCTATAACCATGGCTAGGGAGGGTGGGATAGGCGTCATACACAGGTTTATGCCGCCCCAGAAGCAGGCTGAGGAGGTCTCGAAGGTCAAGCGCGCTGAGAACATCGTGATAGAGAAGCCCGCGACGATAAGGCCTGAAGCCACGGTCAAGGATGCAAAGGATCTCATGAGCTTCCTCGGGATAAGCGGCCTCCTCGTGGTCGATGATCATGGCAAGCTGCTCGGGATCATAACTAGGAGGGATGTCCTCTTCGAGGATAATAGGAGGCTTGTCAAGGATTGCATGACTCCGAGGAGTGATATGATAGTCGCGAGGGAGGGTGTTTCGCTCGAGGAGGCTAGGGAGATATTCAGGAGCCATAAGATAGAGAAGCTGCCGATAGTGGATGATGAGGGGAGGCTTAAGGGTCTGATAACGAGCGTCGATCTTGTTAAGCGCGAGGCCTATCCGAATGCCTCTAGGGACTCAAAGGGGAGGCTTCTAGTCGCTGCTGCCGTGGGCGTCAAGGAGAGGGAGCTTGAGAGGGCTCAGCTCTTGGTGGAGGCGGGCGTGGACGCACTTGTCGTCGATGTGGCCCATGGCCATAGCGAGATGTGTATGGAGATGGTGAAGAGGCTTCGGATAATCTATGGTGACGATGAGGAGATTGTTGCGGGGAATGTTGCGACGCGGGAGGGCGTGGAGGATCTAGCATCGGCTGGGGCGAGCGCTGTCAAAGTTGGTATAGGCCCTGGATCCGTCTGCACGACTAGGGTTGTTGCCGGCGTCGGCGTCCCCCAGCTCACGGCGATAATAGAGTGCGCAGAGGCTGCTGAGCAGATGGATGTGCCGATAATCGCTGATGGCGGGATAAGGGAGAGCGGTGACGTCGTGAAGGCCCTTGCCGCCGGGGCATCAACCGTGATGATAGGGAGGCTTCTGGCGGGCACGGATGAGAGCCCAGGAACGATCGTGATGAAGAATGGGAGGAGGTATAAGATATACAGGGGCATGGCCTCGATGTATGCCATGCTCGGGAGGGAGTTCATGATGAGAGATGATGCGGAGGCCCTGCTAGACGCCTCGGAATACTCATACTATGCTGAGGGCGTGGAGGCCTATGTTCCATATGTCGGCTCGGCCTCGGATGTTGTAAGGAGGCTCGTGGCAGGCCTGAGGTCTGGCATGAGCTATCTCGGTGCCAGAAATCTTGATGAGTTGAGGAGGAACGCCATCTTCATCAGGATCAGCCCGGCCAGTGTTAGAGAGAGTTATCCCCATGATGTGGAAGTGATCTAGGGATGCCGGGGATAGTGATAGTCGGGCTCCAGTGGGGAGATGAGGGCAAGGGCAAGATATCATATCTGTTATGCAGGGATGCCGATTGTGTTGTCAGGTTTCAGGGAGGCGCGAACGCCGGCCACACCGTCGTTATTGAGGGGAGAAAGCTCAAGTTCAATATCCTTCCAGCAGGCTCGGCGGCTGGGGCGAGGCCATGTATAGCATCAGGAACGGTCGTTGATCTCGATGAGGTCTTCGAAGAGCTTGAGATGCTGAGGTCTATAGGCCTCGAGGCGAGGCTCATGATAAGTAGATCCGCCAGCGTTGTCCTCCCGATACATAAGAAGCTCGACTCGAGGATCGAGGAGGCTAGGGGTGGGAGCGCTGTTGGGACGACTAGGAGGGGTATAGGGCCGACATACTCGGATAAGGCGCTGAGGACGGGGCTTAGGATTGAGGACCTACTCAACCCCGATGATCTTAGGGATAAGCTCGAGATCCTGAAGAGGCTCCATGGAGAAGAGCCGGACGACTTCGAGAACCTCAGGAGGATCGGTGAGAAGATAGCGCCCTACGTTGGGGATGTTGAGCTATATGTCAATGATGTCTTGGATGAGGGTGGGAAGGTTGTCTTTGAGGGAGCTCAGGGGACGCTGCTAGACATAGATCATGGCACCTATCCATATGTTACCTCCTCGAATACGATAGCTGGCGCGGCGTGCACGGGCTGCGGCGTCGGGCCCACGAGGATAAACGAGGTAGTCGGCGTCGCGAAGGCTTATACAACTAGGGTTGGCGCTGGCGTCTTCCCAACCGAGGTTGGGGGTGAACTGGGCGAGAGGCTCCGAGAGGTCGGCCAAGAGTATGGCACAACAACCGGCAGACCTAGAAGGGTTGGATGGCTCGACATCCCACTTCTCAGATACGCGATAAGAGTAAGCAATGTGGACTGGATAGCCTTGACAAAGCTCGATGTTCTAAGCGGCTTAGATAAGATCAAGATATGCGTCGAGTATGAATATAATGGTAAGGCTTTGGGGATCGCCCCGCCTGCTGTGAGGCTTCTCAGCAAGGTTAAGCCCGTCTATGAGGAGGTTAAGGGCTGGGGGAAGATCTCCAAGGATGAGTGGAGGAGGATCTCTAAGAGAGGGTGGGAGGCCCTTCCTGATGAGGCCAAAGCGTATGTGGAGCTCCTTGAGGATCTACTGGGCAAGCCTATCAAGCTGATATCTATCGGGGCTGATACTGGAATGGAGGTTGAGAAGTAGATGGACCCCCTAGAGGCAATAACACCGATAGATGGTAGGTATAGGGAAAAGCTTGAGCACCTATCAAGATACTTCTCAGAATACGCGCTGATAAGGGAGAGGGCTAGGGTCGAGCTGGAATACTTGGCGAAGCTCGTCGAGGAGGTTGAGTCCGGGAAGATAGTCGGCCTGCCGCTGAAATGGAAGGAGGTTCTAAGGGTCATAGGAGAGGAGGTCTCTATCGAGGATGCTAGGAGGGTTAAGGAGCTTGAGAAGACGCTTGGCCACGATGTCGCAGCCCTTATCAGCTTTCTTAGGGAGAAGCTTCATGATTACGGTCTCGGGATCCTCGCGCCATACATCCATATTGGATTAACCTCCGAGGACGTGAATAATCTCGCGCTCTCTAGGCTGCTTCACAGGTTTAATCAGGAGGCCTTAGTCCCGGCGCTTGTAAGCCTTATAGAGACCTTATCATCGCTCGCCCTAGAGCATGTTGACACGGTGATGCTCGGAAGGACACATGGCGTCCCAGCGGTTCCAACAACCTTCGGCAAGTTCCTAGCGAACTATGCTTATAGGGTGGCGAGGATTGCGGAGGAGCTATACTCCTTCAAGTTCCCCGGAAAGCTGGGTGGGGCTGTTGGAGACTTCTCAGCCCTAAAAGTCGCCTACCCGAATATGGACTGGATCGAGTTCGCGAGATCATTTATCGAGTCGATGGGCTTGGAGTATTTCCCA
Source organism: Candidatus Wolframiiraptor gerlachensis (assembly GCA_021323375.2). Lineage (GTDB taxonomy): Archaea > Thermoproteota > Nitrososphaeria_A > Caldarchaeales > Wolframiiraptoraceae > Wolframiiraptor > Wolframiiraptor gerlachensis. The sequence goes on from JAJPCT020000016.1 coordinate 31,562, forward strand.
GCAGCTACACAGATCCTGCCGCATGACCGGATCTCAGATTACCTGCTGAAGGTCTCTATCCTAGACTCCATACTCTCGAACCTCTGCAGGGATCTATGGATGCTCTCATCGCTCGGCCTCCTAGTATTCGGGATAAGGGAGAAGGAGATACACTCTTCAACAATGCCTCATAAGTCCAACCCGATACTCCTCGAGAATGCTGAGGGAGCCTTCGACCTCGCATCTGAGAGCCTAGCATACATAGCGAGGAGGCTTATCTCGAGCAGGCTCCAGAGGGATCTATCCGACTCGATAATCAAGAGGTTCTATGGAATGCCGCTCTCATTGACAATACTCGGCATAAGGAACTTGGAGGGAGCTTTAGAGAGGATGATCGTTAGGAAGGATGATATGCTTCTAGAGGTTGAGGGGCATCCAGAGGTCTTGGCAGAGGCCTATCAGGTCTACTTGAGGAAGCTCGGAGTGGAGGATGCTTATGAGCTTATCCAGCGGGCGGTTAGGAATGGATGGGACAATGTTGTCGAGGTACTGAGAAGCCACCTGCCGGAGAGCGAGTATAGCAGGCTGGCGGATCTAAAGCCGTCAAGCTACATCGGCGAGGCGGAGAGGATTGCGATCCAGCTCCTCGATGAGGTCAACAGGATCTACAAGAAGATCACGGCTGCTCAATCCTAACCCCATCAACCCCAAGCCTGACCCTAAACACCTCAAACCTCCTCGAGACCACCGGGATTATTTTATCCAGCTTATCCGGGTCCGCCACAGCTATCACGCAGCCGCCTCCACCAGCCCCGGTCAGCTTGGCACCATAAGCTCCCCCCTCCAAGCATAGGGCGATAGCCTCCTCTATCTCCGGCGACGACACCCCAACCATCCTCAGGAACTCCTGGTTCCTATTCATTAGCCTCCCGAGCTTTTCTAAGTCTCTGCTCCTCAGATAATCCAGCCCCTCCATAATCATCCTCCCAACCTCATCAAGAAGCTGCTTGAATAGCTCAGGCTTCTTCTCGCTGAACTCCCTCACCCTCAGCACCAAGTCCCCGGTCCTCCTCTGCCTGCCGGTGTTCACGACTAGGATCTCCTCGAGCCCAATGTCGAGCCTCCTATATCCATCCGACCGCGTGTAGAGCCCGGATCCACCGAATGTGGCGATCGAGGTGTCCATCCCGGATGGCATGTAGTGAACTATTTTCTCGCCCTCATACGATGCTTCGAGTATCAGGCTGTGGTCGACCCTTCCCGTCAGCAGATGGAGTGCTGCTGCCGAGGATGATGCGGCGACCGCGGCCGATGAGCCGAGCCCAACACTCTGAGGTATCTTGGACCTGATCTCTATCACGAGGCCCGCACTCGCGCCTAGCCTGCTTAGAATGTACTCGGCAGCCCTCACCGCCGGACTGCCGCGGGATCCATCTCTCAGCCTAACACCACCCGATCTCGCAAGCTCAACGATCGCGGTTGCCCTGAGATCTATTGAGGCCACGATCGCGGGAGACCCATGAACGACGAAGTGCTCGCCGAATAATATTACCTTCCCCGGGGCCGATGCAGTCCTCATTCCTCCTCATGCTCCCTCCTACTCCTGACTATCATCGGGATGACGATCTCATCTATGTACTCTATGAACTCCGACTCCGGCATCCTTGTGAATGACGTGATGACACAGTTCCTCGTCAGCCCCATAACCCTATTGGTCCCGGCCACCGTGAATACTATATACCATATCTTTCCATGTTTCAGGTACTCTTCGTAGAGCGCCGTGTTCTTCAGCGAGTCGCCGTAGAGGGCGAGCTTATCGACATCAACGAAGTCGAGGTCGTCGAAGTATATCACCTTTGTTCCTTCCGGGTTTCTTTCATGAAACTCTCTCATGACCGATGGTGCGATCCTAGCCTCTGTGATCGCCTTATAGGATAGGAAGAGGTGGTGGGAGAGTAGTGAGGCAACAGCATTCGCGAAATGCTTCTCCTGAACCACCGTGAGAAGCGTGAGACCCTCGGCTCTCCTGAAGATTATCCTCGCCTCAACGGTCTTGAGGACTGGCACAAGCCTCCCCCTCTGATTAACTGTTATCAACTTATCCCTGCTGAACACGCCCTCAAGCCTATCACTTTTTAGATCCAGATCCCTTACCTCTGTTATGAGCTCAAATTGCTGGCCATCCGCCTCTCTCTCCTCGATAAGCCTATAGCCCATCAGCTTGTCAGCTATCTCCTCGAGTGTTGTCTCAGCCCTTATCTCGAAGATCTTTGCGGCTAGCGGCATCTAGTGGTGGGGATGCCACCGAGCTCATAAAGATAGCTTGCGGCCGCGTCGGGGTAGGGCCCGCTCATAGACCAGTATCGTGAGGATTGTCGCGGCGGCTGAGGCGGCGATTAGTTGGAGCGTTTCATTCAGGCTTGTGAGCGCCCATGGTCTTAGGAGCATTGAGATGGCGAGCGCGATCATCAGGTAGCCCGAGAAGAGCTTTATCCTCCTCGACCATGCTTCCGAGATCCTCATTCTGCCCAAGGTGTATGCGAAGACGAGGACTATCCCGAGCATCGGCATGACATATATCATGTTGTAGAGCGCGAGGTAGATGTAATACTCCACATGGCCTATGCCGAGTGATGAGAGGAGGCTCGTATAGTATAGTGGGAAGCCCGGGGTGCAGGCGAGCTCGTATATGTTGACTGTGAACGCGAGCGCGGCCGAGCCAGCCGCTAGAGCCCCTAGAGAGCTTACGCGTAGAAGCCTTCTAGCGGATCTACCAACTTGGGCGAGGCTTTTCTCGGATGCGCCTAGGGATGGGCCGAGTCCATGGGCGAAATAGTCCTTCACGTTCAAGGCTCCAGCAGCCGCCACCATTATCATCACTATGAGGAAGAATGGGCCAAAGCCGCTCAGTATCCTGAAGACGTTGAGTACCGCGGCCATAAAGAAGAAGTAGGCGAGACCTGAGATGAGGACGAATATCCCGCCGACTAAGAGGATGCGGGCGCGATCCCTCGCGTATATCAGGATACTGAGGAGGAATGTCAGGATGTAGAAGGCGCAGGGATTAACGCTATCCATCCCTGCGATCACGAGCGTGAGCCAGAGGAGGTTCTCGCCTGCGTTGCCGTCATCAAGCTGAGCCCCCATAGGGCCTAGCATAAATGCTAAGGATAACATGATAAGAACCGCTGCGAAGAATCCCCAAGCGATCCGCGAAGCCTTCAACCTCGATGACTTTTCTCAGCCATGGGATCTAGAAAATTTTTCCATTCAGTTAGAGGTCTTTCTCGGCGCGATAAGCATCCCTGCCACGGCCATAATAATCCTTCAGCCTAGATGCGAAGGTGTATCCGAGTGACTTATAGAGCCTTATCGCGGGCTCGTTATCAACCGCCACCTCTAGGATCGCCCTCTCGCATCCGAGCTTCCTGAACTCGTTCTCGAGGCTTTTCAGGAGGGCTGCGCCGACGCCCCTTCTCCGGAAATCCGGCCTAACATCAAGCGTGTAGACATGGCCCACGACTCGGCCGCCGATCTTCTCAACTCTTCCTATCGCTGAGCCCACTATTTCGCCCTCCCCCGTAACAGCCTTCAAGGGGATGGAGCTTGGATCTATCAGGAGAAGTCTTAGAAACTGTTTCGAGTAGGCATCCCTGCCGAAGCAGGTTCTCTCCAGTTCATACATCCTCTCGAGATCCTCTAGGCTCGCCTGCTCGATCCTAATGCTCCTCGCTGGGCTCACGTAATTCATCAGCATGCCTTATATGATTCTATACTTCTCATCAAATACTTTAAGCCTTTCCTCTGACACGTCCCCCTCTTGTGATGCTTCTCTAGCCACCTCTCCCGTAGTGATCCCTGCGGCTATCGAAGAGTGTATCCCTTATGATATTTCCTTTTTTCTGTGATCCAGAAAATATGTCTTCTCATCACATATATCCTATCTCCCCGCTTATCAAGCCCATCCCCAGAACTGTTTTCTACACCCCTTGCATATCACTTGAACCATCCCCATTTTCGGGATGGTCCTTAATGAATAAGTGGGGACCCGTGTCGGGGATATGTGGGGATGTTATTGCCCGGGGTTCTAGCCGGGATTTTTGTCCTCTAGAATCTTGGCGGGATTGAGGGTTTCGCCAGGGCTTATGCCCAGCATTTTAGGGGAATCCATGATGAGGGCGCTATGTGGCGAGCTCAGGAGCCTGCTTGAGGGAGGTGATATGGATGGCTAGGATCTATTACGTTGATGTCACGATTCCCAGTGATAGGAAGAAGATACATGCGGGTCTTTGATGGTGGCAGGGTTTTCAGGGTTGGGAGGCTGAGCGAGCTGGAGGATGCCAGCGAGGTGTTCATTGACGCGCTGTTTCCGGAGCCATATGAGGAGGTTCTTGAGCTGTTGAGGAGGGGTTAAGGCGTATCTGCTGAAAGATATTACCAAGTTGAGGAAGCTGAGGATGGAGAACAACTTGAAGAAGAGTGATGAGAATGATGCCATGCTACTTATACGAATTTCAAAAGAGAATTTTAGACCACTAGCGATTGAAGAACTGAGGCTCAGGATGCGAATGGAGCCGCTGATAAACAAATATGAGCGGATTATGCGATGGAAGAAGACCTTAAAGAGGCTGGTAAAGCGGGTCTTGATTGCAATTTCAGGGAGGTAGTAAGGCTTATGAACGCGGATAGACAGAAGATATCTGAGGAGGTTATTCGACAGGTGACCTCTCTTCCCATCCATGGTGAGGTTTATAGGAGGGCCTGCGAAATCCTCGGCGTTAAGAGGAGCGCCGAGCTAGCCATACTGGCGGTAAGGCTACCACTTCATCTACCGATGGTAAGATTGAAAGGACTATTGGGATTGATTCCGGGCGGAAATGGAGGGCGATATAACCATGAACTGAGAGCACATATTGCAAGCTTTGCAGCAACTCTCTACATGAATGCTAAAAGACATGTGAATGCTTCGGATAAAGTTGCTGAGGTCGTTAATTGTCTACCAAAGAAGATGGCATTATGCAAGTTACAGCTAATGACTGTAAAGGCGTTACGGATAGCATATATTATGACTGTGAAGCCGCTGGTCGGCGAGTAGTAAAAGCCATAAAGACTGGTGAGGTTACACCCGGATTCCCACCATGGAGGATTTCATGAATCCATGGATGATTTTATATGGTTCCCCTGCCGGTCTTTATGGCTACGAGGACTCGTCGGCCAGTCCCACCCCCTAATCCCCTTTTTTATTAATTAAGTCTAGACTGGGAAGGGGAATGAAAACGAACCTAGATCTTAGTCTACTACTGAATTTTTATCTGGAAGAATTACTCAAGTTTGTTACTCGTGGGGTGCTGGAATTTTGGGGCCGCCGCTAATAATAGTGAAGCTCGGGGGATCTTTGATAACGGATAAGAGCCGGAGGTTCTCGCTAAACGCTGATGTGGTTAAGAGACTTGGAAGGGAGCTCGCCGAGGCTGTCAAGGAGTCGGGCGTGGATCTGATAGTCGTTCATGGAGGCGGATCATATGCTCATCCAATTGCTAAGGAGTACTTGGTCTCAGAGGGCTTAAGGAGCAAGGGGGGCTTGAGGGGCTTCGTCGAGACATCGAGGGTAGTTCGGATGCTCTGCCTCGATGTTCTCTCAAACCTTGTCGAAGGCGGCTTGATGGCAATATCAATACCAGCATCATCAATATTCACGACGAGATCAGGTAGGATAAGCACCTGTAATCTCGAGCCAGTATTTTCGGCATTGAGGCTTGGCCTCGTCCCAGTAACATCTGGCGATGTGGTTTTTGACCGGGATTTGGGGTTCACCGTCCTATCCGGAGATGAGATAAGCTCTTACCTGGCTGTCAGGCTCCGGGCGAAGAGGCTCATTTACACCATGAATGTGGATGGGATTTATGTTAGGGACTGGACGACCGGGGGAGTCAAGGTTGCCGAGGAATTCTCCCGGGGCATGAGCATAGTGCCAGTCGGAGGCGAAGTCGAGGATGTCACGGGCGGGATAGCGAGGAAGATAGAGGAGGGCTTCATGGCAGCCGAAGCCGGAGTCGAGGTGCTATTCATCAATGGATTAGCCGAGAATAGGTTGAAGAATGCTATTTTGGGGCTGCCTGTTCCCGGGACGAGGCTTAAGCCTTAGCCTGCTGGACCCTTATCTGGAGGAATTCCTCGGGCTTAAGCTTCTCAGAGAGCTCGGGCGTCAGCTCACCCCTCTCCATCAAGACCCTCCTAGCCAGATACCAGAAGGCGTATGGTAGGGCCAGCCTCCCCCTATTATTTACCGGGATCACGAGATCGACGTTCGAGATCATGTTATCCGTGCTACACATGGCTATAACGGGGATCCGGGCTATCTTCGCCTCCATCACCGCCTGGTTATCATATCTCGGGTCGGAGACGAGAACAAGCCCCGGCTCTAAATATGTCTTAAGGCTCGGGTTGGTGAATGTGCCGGGCTCAAATTTCTCCACTATTGGTATGCAGCCCGTGTACTCACAGAACTTCCGGACTGGGACAACGCCATAGACGTGGGTTGAGACGACGACCACCTCCTCGGGCCTATAATATGAGATGAACCTAGCCGCGATATTCAGCCTCTCGATAATCTTGTTCAGGTCTATAAGATAGACACCATCAGGCCTAAGCTTGAAGATGAACTTCTCCATGTGCTTGACCTTTATCTTTGAGCCTATGTAGAGGCCATTCTTGATGAAGAGTTCCTGAATATTCTCCATCGAGTCTATGGATCCCTCACTCATGCCCGCTTCCAGCCCGATAATCAAATCCTTTAAAAAACATTACTGTAAGATGGTCTGGAGATCTTCTAGGCTCGTGAAGGCGTCTCCTCTGGGGGATCTTTGCGTGGGAGGGAAGAGTGTTTCGGCTTCTAGATCCTTAGCTCCGCCATCTTGTCCATGCCTATGTTCTCGCCTATTCGCAGTAGCTCGTTAGCTTTCGCGATGCGCTCTCCGCCGACTACCCCGGCCTTCAGGAATTTCCCGCCCCAAGCTACGGCGAGCTGGGCTAGATACCCCTCCGGCGGCTCTCCAGACCTGTGGGAGACGACGGGCACAATTCCATTCTCGTGGGCTATCTTGACAGACTTCATAGCGGTTGTGAGAAGGCCCACCTGATTCGGCTTAATTATCACGGCTCTAACAGCCTTTAGCTCAGCCGCTCGGCTCAAGATACTCGGATTGGTCACGATCAAGTCGTCGCCGCAGATTAGGGTCTTCCCGCCCACCTGCCTGCAAAGATCGGCGAACCCCTCCATATCGTCCTCCTCAAGGGGGTCCTCGACATAGAAGAGCTCATATTTGTCAACCCATTCAGCGACCCTACTCATCTGCGCCTCCCGATCAAGCTCTATGCCCTCGGTTGGATAGACATATTTCCGCTTCTTCGGGTCCCATAGGCTGGATGCCGCGACATCCACGCCCACCCTAATATTAAAGCCGAGCTCATCGGATATTTCGTCCGCCGCCTGTTTAAGGAGCCGGAGGCCATCCTCGGTCTTTATCGGCGGGGCATATGCACCCTCATCACCCCTACCGAGCGTGAAGCCCCCCAAGTGCTTGTCGAGGAGCTTCCCAGCCCTCGCATGAACCAGTATATTAGCCCTAACAGCATCCCCCACATTCCTCGCCCCAATCGGGCTCACGAGCATCTCCTGCCAGTCCGGGGCCCCCCTGCCAGCGTGAGCACCTCCACCAATCACGTTTCCAAGCGGATATGGTAGCCTGAATGAGTCGACGATCCGGAGATGCTCGTAGAGGGGCTTTCCAGCAGCATTCGCTGCGGCTATGGCCACCGCGAGCGAGACTGCGAAGGCTGTATTGCCTCCCAGCCTCCGGAAATCCTCGGTCCCATCGAACTTCTTTAAGGTCTCATCAAGCGCCTCGTGATTGGAGACGTCTAGGCCCCTGAGCTTGGCCGCGAGCTCGCCGTTGACGATTCTAACAGCCTCATCAACGCCATCCTCGGGATAATACATCACCTCCTTCCCGCCCTTGCTTTTCCCGGCTGGCGCCGCAGCCCTCCCAAAGGCGCCATCAACCCAAGCATCCACCTCAATCGTCTCCTCTCCACGACTATTGTAAACTTTCCTAGCCCTCAGCCTCTCAAGCTTCAGGCCCATTCTCCTCCACCTCCTCCTTCCCAGCCCGGGGATAGGGCTTGGAGCCATAGAGCGTATGAAGCTTAACTATCTCGTCAAAATACTCGTAGTGGCTTAGGAACATCCTCCTACAGCAGTACCTCTTTATGCCCAGATCATCCAAGACCTTGCCCGGATGCTCACCCTCCTCAACCCTCCTAGCATACTCCTCCCACTTATCAGCGATCAACGCGCCACAGCTAAAACACCTAATCGGGAACATCATTTCCCAAAACCCCGGATCAAGAAGCTCTCTATCATTATTTTAACATACTGTTAGGATCTAAACATTTAAGATAGAGCCTCTTTGTGGCAAAAATGATGCGCGTAGACGTGGCACTAGGCCCGCCCAAAGAACATCCTGAAAACCTTGTCGTCGTTGATATATTCAGGTCAAGCACATCCATTGTTACGGCCTTAGAAAATGGAGCAGGCGAGATAATCCCCTGTCACTCGATTGGTAGAGCTAGACTACTCAAGAAGAGGCTGGGCGAGGGAACGCTGCTCGTCGGCGAGCGGAGGGGGATAACCCCGAAGAACTTCGACCTCAACATTTCTCCAAGTCTACTCGTCCGAGAGCGCGTGGAGGGTAAGAGGATAATATACTGTTCAACTAATCTGATACGCGTTGTCTCCAAGTATATGAATGATGCCAAGCATCTTATCATCGGCGGGCTGGTGAATGCCAGTGCCGTCGCGAAATATCTGAAAAAGCTCGGCCTCGACAACGTCACCATAGTCGCGTGCGGATATATCCCCGACAATCATGTGTCTTTGGAGGATGTGATAGGGGCTGGCGCAATAATCTCGAGGCTCGATGATGAGGATCTCTCGGACACTGCGTTCCTCGCCAAGCTGGCCTATGAGAACAAGGATTGGAGGAGGCTTGTATTACAAAGCCGCACCGCGAAATATCTCCAAAGTATTGGATGGGGGATTGATCTAGAGTTATGTCTAAGAGAGGATATATCAAATATCGTCCCAATTCTATCAGGCGGTATCATCAAGGGAGTTAGAGTTGATGAGTAGCTACCTGTATGACTTCTGCTTGAATCTTCTAGCAGATCTCCTGTTCGGCTTCTTGGGCTCAGCCTGCCTCGGATCGCCGGCTAATAGCACCCTGTTATAGCTCCTTATCTCCTCGCGGACCTTCTCATCATGATCCGCTATCGCTCTTGCTAGGGCGAACGCAGCCGCGTCGGCAATGGCCATGATGCCGCCGCCCTCAACCTTGATATCAAAGTCATGGCTCTTCCAGAACTTTTCATCGAAGTAGAGGGGCGTTAATATCTTCATTCGGGCGATCTCGTTCCCGAAGTACTCGAGGGGCTGATTGTTTATCAGTATCCTGCCAGTGCCGGGCCTAATTACGAGCCTCGCGACAGCCGTCTTTCTCTTCCCAACAAATACCCCAAGAGCCTTAGACATAGGTTAGCCTCCCCCCTGTAAGCTCCTTACTCAGCTCTCCGAGGGTCATATACCTGATCACCCTGCCAGACCTACTCATGGGCTCCCGGAGAATTGCGTCCTCTATCACTATCTTCTCAGCGCCTTCAAACTCCTTTGGAACGCCGACATAAATCTTCAGCCTCTTTAAGGCCTCCTTCCAGCGCTTATTATGCCTTGGAAGCATCCTGTATACCGTGTACCAGAAGATCCTCTCAGGTCTCCTCGGATACCATACCGTGCCGCGCTTCGGGGAGACGAGGGCCCTCCTAGAGATTAGGAACTTGTATCTCTCGAGTATCGCCTCCTTCTTGCCCGTGATTATCGCCTTCTCCACGTTGACGACCGTCACGTTCACGCCCTTCAGCAGCATTTTCGCTATCCTAGAGGCCGCCCTACCCAGCCTATGCATCGTCAGATCTACAACCACCTCCCTCGCGCCCTCCTCCAGCATCCTCAGCCTCTGAGCCGCCATGATCTCGAGTCCCAGATCAGCTTGAAGAGACTTAAATATATAGATGCACGCCCCTTGGGGATTAAGCCTCCTTCCCGCTACTCGGGGACTTCAGCGTGGCTGTCGAGACTATTAGCCCGATCACAGCTAGGATCGCCGTCGTCAGAAATGCCGGGGAGTATGATCCAGTGGTTGCCTGGATATAGCTCGCTAATGTTGGGCCTATGAGAGCGCCAGCCCCATATCCTGTGAAGACTATTCCATAGTTTGTCCCGAGATACTTTAGGCCGAAGAATGTGGAGGTGCCAGCGGGCGCGATCGCGAGCCATCCGCCGAAGACGAGCCATAGAAGGGCGAATGAAATTATGTATAGTGGCAGCGTGTAGGCCTGCGTGGCCAGTAGAGCCGCAGCGAAGATCACGATAAACGATATGAGCGCCGTCTTTCTTACCCCAAGGCGGTCGCAAAGATATCCGAAGAATGGCCTCCCCGCCCCATTAAAGATCGCGAAGACGCCTGTTGCGGCTGCGGAGAGCTCGGGCGTGAGCCCCACAACCTCTTGACCGTATTTCGCGGCAAGCGATATCGCCGTGAAGCCGCCGAGTGTCCCGAGAGCATAGGAGAGCCATAGTCCATAGAAGGTCGGCGTTCTAATCATCTGCTTGGGCTCGAGCTCTGCTAGAGCGTGGTTTTTCGCCGCTTGGGGCGTTGTGCTGAGCGGCGTACAGCCCTCGGGTGGGAAGCTAAGGGGGATCGAGAGGATTATCAGCAACGCTCCGAAGGCTATTCCAAGATATGCGAACGTGTTCATAAGACCGACCACGTGTATCAAGTAGTTTGCTAGGGGCGCGGTTATCAGCGGGGAGAGGCCGAATCCTAATATCGTTAGCCCAACCGCAAGGCCCCTCCTCTCGGGAATCCACTTGCTCGAGACGGATATCGGGACACCATATGCTATCCCAACGCCGGCTCCCGCGATAACGCCATAGAAGATCAGCGTGAATATTAGTGGCTCCGGCAGGCTGGCCACGAGGCTTGTTAGGAGCCATCCAAGACCCACTAACACCCCACCTATCAGCGATGTCCTTCTTGGCCCCAAGGCCTCCATTAACTTTCCACCGACAGGCATTAGAAGCGCAAATACGAGCAGGAATACCGTGAAGGGTAGACCTGACTCCACTGCGCTCCATCCGAAGAAGCTCTCCAGCGGCTTCCTAAAAACGCTCCAGCTATAGATCGTCCCAAGCATCAGGTTTATCACGAGGCCTATGGGCGGATATATCCACCGCTTCACAAGACCCCACCAGACGCGTAGAAACCGATAATGCTGCTATTTTGACCCTCCCTTTTTGAGAGTTAACAGAAGTTATAAGGCTGGAAGAATGTGTGGGGAATTCTAGCCTATTATCTTCACACCGCTCCCGGTTGGGTATTTCTCGGCAAACTCCCTCGTCGTGAGGACTATGCAGCCGGATTTCAGGAGCTTTTCATAGGCCTTTTTCGAGAAGCCGAAAGCCGAGATCGTTATCGGGTGGTCGATGCTACCCGTCCCCAAGACCTTGCCAGGAACATAGACCACGTCGCCACTGCTCGTCAGCCTATTCAGCTTGTAGAGGTTTACAGCCCTCCTCTGCCTCCTCGACCTCTCAGCCTCCTCGAGTATCCTCCTCCAGAACCTCGTCTTCCTCGCCTCCCTCGGTATAGCCCTGATTATGCTCATCCTGAGACCCGGCTTAACAACCTTCCTCCGGCTAACCATCGCGGATCAACTCATCATAAAGGTCTCTAAAAAATCATTTGGTGGACCCCTGCTGGAGGGCTTCTTGGAAGAGCGCCTCGAGTTCCGCCGCCTTCTTTTCTAATGCCTTAGCAGCCTCCACCAGAATCCTCCTAGGCGGCAGAAATCCTATAGACTCGATGTAGAGTATTCTCTCATCTCCTCCGCCAGCTTCGGGCTCATATAGGGTTGCTATGGCGGCCTGCCACTTGGCGTGCTGCCTCCCCCTCCCAACCCTGACATAGAGCTCGAGCTCGATCTTCTGGCCCGGGCTGAGCTTTACTATCGGAATCCGGGGGCTTACAGGCTTCACGGTGGTCTCCTCCTCAGGCACTATGTCGCCGCTGTAAACCGTTATCGGCTCATCTTTGGCCTCAGCCCTAAGGACAAATCTCGCTGCACAACGCTCGCATCCAAGCCTCTTACCACAGCCACACTCCTCCGGGGGCACATAACGATCTATATCCGAGATAAATGGTATCAGCGAGATCCTATGCACCAGCACATCATTTGGCATACTGGAGCTATTCTCTATTATCAAAACCTCCTCAATCGCCATGGTTGGAACCTCATTAATCGCCATACGCCTAATAGCATTCGCAACCGCTAGGGGAACCCCCGACAACAATATTCTAATGCTCTTATTATCCTCCTCCAAAAGCTTGACCGATATCATGAGCCGAGCATCCGGCCTTGAAGGCAGGCTAAAAGCATTTCGCACAAACACGTAGGAGCTATGTTACGTAAAAGCAGGCCACATAATGATCATTTTCAGCCTCCCTTAACTCGGGCTCTTCTCTTCGACAAATCTCCCCTGCGATCGGGCACCTCGGATGAAATCGACAACCAAGAGGGGGATTAATTGGGTTGGGAACCTCACCCTTTAACTCCACCCTCTTAGGCTCCTTCAATGGTCTTGGAACGGGTATCGATGTCAGCAGCGCTTTGGTATAAGGATGGAGCGGGTTTTCAAAGACTAGTTCAGACGGGCCATGCTCAACGATCTTCCCAAGGTACATGACCGCTATTCTATCCGCAATATACCTCGCCACTGCAAGGTCATGAGTTATGAATATGTATGTTAAGTTAAACTCCTGCTTAAGCATTAACATGAGGTCTAGAATCGAGGCCCGGAGCGAGACATCAATCATCGAGACCGGCTCATCCGCGACGACAAGTTCCGGCTTCAAGACTATTGCACGCGCTATTGCAACCCTCTGCCTCTGACCCCCGCTAAGCGCTCGTGGATAAACATTATAGAACTTCTCCGGAGGCGTTAAGCCAACCTGCTCCAAAGTCTTCATCACAATGTCCCTAAGCTCGCTTCCCTGTGCCAATCCATGAATCTTTAATGGATGAGCAACCTGCTCGCCTATAGGCATCCGGGGATTAAGCGAGGCATATGGGTCTTGGAATATTATCTGCATCTTTCTCCTAAGTCTTCTGAGCTCCTCGCCTCGCAGATCTGTTATATCCATGCCGTTAAAGATAATCCTTCCGGAAGTTGGATCAATAAGCCTGACTATTAGGCGGCCGAGGGTGGTTTTTCCACAACCACTCTCCCCAACAAGAGCTAAGGTCTCGCCACGCCAAACAGTTAAGCTTACTCCGTCAACCGCCTTGACAAACAGCTTCTCCTTAGCTAAAAGCCTCTCTAAGAAGCTCTTCTGAACTGGGAACCACTTACGGATATTTATCAGCCTTAAGATTTCATCCACCGCTCTCTAACCCCCCATTATATAAATGGCATCTAACCATTCTACCATCTAACTCCAGTGGTCTCGGAGGAATGCTTTTGCACATATTCATTACCTTGGGACATCTAGGCCAGAATCTGCAACCAGCTGGCGGGTTCATCATGTCTGGCGGGCTTCCGGGAATATAAATCAGCTTGGTTCTAGGCTTTTCAACATTAGGTATAGACTCTAATAGAAGTTGAGTGTAAGGATGTAGCGGCTCTTGAGACACCTTCTCTGAGGAGCCCACTTCACATAGCTCACCTGCATACATGACAGCTACCCTATCACTTCTCTCGATCACCAGCGCTAGGTCATGGGTTATTAGGAGTATCGCCATTTTCATACTCCTTTTCAGATCAGATAATAAGTCCATTATCCTTGACTGAACTATTACATCAAGGGCCGTTGTCGGCTCATCAGCAATTAGTAAATCCGGATTAAGCATAGTCGCCATAGCGATCATCACCCTCTGCCTCATCCCGCCGCTAAGCTGATGTGGATAATCATCAAATCTATCAGGAGCTATGCCAACACGCTCTAAAGCTCTCAACGCGATCTCCTTAGCCTCTTCCTTATTAACGCGTGTATGCACTATTATAGTCTCAATAAGTTGATCACCTATTTTACGTAAAGGATCCAAGGAAGTTAGAGGGTCTTGGAAAATCATTCCAATGTGTTTTCCACGTATGTTCCTGAGCTCTTTTTCAGGAAGTTTTAGCAAGTCCATTTTTCGAAAAATGATTTCACCATCAACTATCCTACCTGGTGGTGGAATGAGACGCACTATTGATAAGCCTAAGCTGGATTTACCGGAGCCAGATTCCCCGACTAATCCGAGGAGCTCGCCCCTACTGATTGAGAGAGATACATTATCAACAGCTCTAATGACACCCTCCCTAGTGAAGTAGTATGCTTTCAGGTTTCTCATCTTAAGGATCTCTTCCACTAAGTCCTCACCTCCATTGCTTGGAAATATTCCGCTACACTTTCGCCAATGAAGGTAAATCCTACAGCCAATATCATTATCATTAAGCCCGGGAACGTTATTAGCCACCAATATCCTGATAGCAAGTATGGGTGACCGGCTTTTAAGTCAAATCCCCAGTCTGGTGTTGGTGCTGGAACGCTTAGTCCGAAGAAGCTTAAAGCTGCCTCGGTTAGAACAACGTCTGCCACGCTAAGGGTGAAGACTACAGTGATTATTGAAATCACATTTGGGAAAATATATCTCACGAGAATCGTCATATGATTGGCTCCTATAGCCCTAGCTGCCTCAACATATAGCTGCTCCTTTATGCTTAACGTTTGTCCTCTCACCATCCTAAAATATGTAGGAACATAAACGATTGCAATTGCTATTGCCGTGTTGATGATCCCGGGCCCTAACGCCGCCGCCATAGCTATCGCTAGAATCAAGCTAGGGAACGCATAGATGGCATCCATAATCATGCTTAGGATCCTATCTAGTAAGCCGCCGACATACCCTGAGATTAAGCCGAGTGGAACTCCTATTAGCATCGAGATTGCTGTTGAAAGCAAGACTACTATAATGATCGTTCTAGCACCATATACTATCCTGCTCCACATATCCTGTCCTATCTTGTTTGTCCCAAGAGGATGTTCCCAGCATGGCGGCTGGAAGCCCGGACCCACGGTTCTCGTGGGGTCGTAGGGTGTTAAGAGTGGAGCAAATATTGCGAGAAATACTACGAACGTTACCATGCCCACGCCAACCCATCCTAAGGTACTCAACTTGACTTTGGGGACAAGCTTCATGAGAATTGGCCGAAAGGTGTACATAGCATCACCTCCCTAGTATCTTATCCTCGGATCTATGTACGCGTAGAGTATGTCAACTACTAGGTTGATTAGTGAGATTATTATTGCGAAGAATACCACCGTGCCTTGGACTGTCGTATAGTCTCTATATTCTATTCTCTCGAAGAGGAATGTCCCCATACCCGGCCAGCTGAATGTGGTTTCCGTGAGAATCGCCCCCGTCATTAGGAGGGCGAGCTGAAGCCCCATCATGGTCATTATCGGGATGAATGCGTTCCTGAGGACGTGAATCACGAGCCTATGCTCTGGTATCCCGCGGGCCCTAGCAGCGATAACAAAATCCTGCCTCATTACCTCCTCAACACTGGTCCTGGCAACTCTGCTAAAGATCCCAGAAATGACAAGCCCTAGGGTTAGAGATGGAAGGATTATATGCCTCAGGGCACTCACAAAGCTATCCCACCTCCCGGTAAGAATGCTGTCTAAGAGGTAGAGCCCTGTGATCATGGGAGGCTCAAGCCCCGGATCTATTCTTCCTCCAACCGGGAGAACTTTAAGCCAAACTGCGAATAGTAGCTGGAACATCATGCCTATCCAAGGTATAAAGAGCGCATATGTGATCGCGCTATAGATCTTGACTGCGGAGTTTGTCTTTCCACCCTTCCAGCCCCCTAGAGTACCCAATGCCACCCCGAGGATTATGCTGACCAAAAAGCCCGCTATCGCGAGCTCTATTGTTGCTGGAAGATGTTCCATTATTTCGACCAAGACAGGTCTTTTACCCCAGATCAAAGATCTACCGAAATCGCCTCTAAAGAGATTTGCAAGATAGTTGAGGTACTGTATTGGGAGGGGTATCGGATTTCCAGACTCATCAACAAGACCCAAAGCTTTTCTAAGCTCCAGTACTCTCTCCGGAGGAGCCTTCATCCCGACAATCGCAATGACGGGATCACCGGGCATGACGCGCATGATGAAGAAGACTAAAGAGACCAATAGCAGTATCGTCGGTATCACCAGCAAAAGCCTAGCAATTACAAAGACCTTGAGCGACGTCACTTCAGCATCACACCACCTTATGCCCTTATGCAAAGAATGAATTTCGAATGGAAAAATAAAAGTTTGGGGTGTTAAACAAGGGAATAGCTGGCGGCTAAACCGAATTCAAGCTCGGTGGTTCCTGGAATATATCTCATCATACCGGTCATAATGTTGTTCAAGATCTCCCACGTGAAGAAGTCGTAAGCATTTGCTGGATCCAAATCTGTTACCTTATCGGTAACGCCTATTATAATACGGTCCGCGATCCTGCCGCCCTCTTCCTTGTAGATTAGCCAGTATCTAAGTAATAGTGTTGGATCTAAAACCACTCCCTTAATACCCTTTCTATAAGCAATTTCCAGCTTACCTTGAGCAAACGGCACTATTACGGCATCCTCAGCCCAAATGTCTTGGATTCTCTCGTATAATGTGGTCCTCTCCTCAATTGAAGTCTTTGTTCTGGCCTCGACTAACAGTTTGCCCAGCTCCTCGCTCACATAAGCATTGCCCAGCCATCTACCAGCCTCATTAACAAATGGCGAGGTATAGTCGTCTGGATCAATATAGTCCGGATACCAGCCGTATAAGGAGGCTCCTAGCATTCTATTCCTCGTGTAATCTAGATACGTGGTCCACTCCGCGCTCTTAAGCTCGACTTCAACCATTCCGATTTCCTCCCATTGCTGCTTTATCATCGTTGCCACATCAACTTCAGTGTCTCCATAATGTGTCGGCGTATACCATAGCTCTATCTTAAGCTTGTTAGACGAGCTGTAGCCGGCCTCTTCCAGAAGCTTTCTAGCTAGCTCGAGGTTCCGGTCACCATACTTTTCCTTGAAAGAATCCTTATGACTCCACATGCCCATAGGCACCATGCTGTAGAGTGGCTCATAGGTTCCGAGATAGACCTTCTCACAGATCGCTTTTCTATCAAGCGCAGCTGCAAGAGCTTTTCTAACTCTTGGATCGTCAAATGGTGGTATGTGCATATTAAATACTATGTATCTTATGGCTCCTCCCGGTGCTTCGAGAACTTCTATTCCCTCCTTCTTTTTCAAGTCCTGTATATCGGTTGGTCTAAGAGTTCTCCAAGCAATATCGACTTCACCCGCCTCTAAGGCCATTCTGAGGGCCGTGGCGTCCTTGTAAAACTTCACAATTACCTGCTTAGTCTTTGGCATCCCGGCGAACCAGTATGGATTCGATTCTAAAACAAGCTCAACATCTCTTGTCCATTTTATAATCTTATGAGGTCCTGCACCGCCTGCTGTTTGATCGCTATCAATTTCATCTGGCTTATAAGCAGGATGAACTGGGAAGTATGTCGGAACAGCTAATAGTGCGGGGAAGAATGCAACCGGCTCCTTTAACGTGAACTTAACGGTATTGTCGTCTAAGGCTTTCCAATCGTCCAAGAAGTCTAGGACGAACCATGCTGGATCACCTTCTATCTTCGCTACCCTGTCAATAGATCTGACCACATCATGTGCTGTTAATGGTGTTCCATCAGCAAAATAGAGACCTGGCCTAAGCTTTACAATACATTCTTTCCCAACAACAGGTGGAGGAGCAGTAACGGTTGGTGATACCGTGACTGTTTTCGTTGATATTATTGTTGTTGCGATTGTTTCACGTCTTGTTTCGGTTACTGTGGTTGTTGGAGCGGTTGCGCTTCCCGCAAAGTAGCCTGCAACGCCTCCAGCAATTCCTGCAACGATGACCCCTGCAGCAACTTTCCCAGCGGTTGATAATGCTTCTCGCCTAGTTAATTTCCTCCTCTCATTCGCGCCCATGATGCTCTCCTCAACCATGTTTTTATCAAGTTATTTTTTGGGCTTCTACTGTCTGATAAACTTTATCCTACTCTCCCCACGCGCCCCTTATACACTAAAATCGAATGAACTCTTCAAAGGCTATATTCTCCTACGAAGATATAACTATCTGATGCTTAGGGTTGGTGGCTCAGTTATTGAGCTTGTTAAGGGTGATATCACGGAACTTGAGGTTGATGCCATTGTTAATGCTGCTAACTCGAGCCTTAAGATGGGTGGCGGTGTTGCTGGAGCCATCCTAAGGAAAGGTGGATGGAGCATTCAGGAGGAATGTGATAGGATTGGATACTGCCCGGTTGGTGGGGCCGTGATCACGGGCGCTGGAAGGCTTAAGGTGAGATACGTGATCCATGCGGTTGGCCCGAGGATGGGCGAGGGCGATGAGGATAATAAGCTCCGCAACGCAACCCTAAACTCCCTAAAGCTCGCGGAGCAGCATAATGTCAGGAGCATAGCATTCCCCGCGATCTCAACCGGGATATTTGGCTTCCCGAAAGATAGATGCGCGAAGATAATGCTGAGGACGGCGGTGGAGTATCTCCAGAAGGGCAGCAGGATCGAAAGGGTCATCTTCTGCCTCTATGACGATGAAACCTATAGGATATTCGAAGAGGAGCTTGAGAGGATAAAGAGGGAGCTCGGACAGGCTTAGTGGTGCTGTATCATCTCTTCAGGTGATGTATAGTGGACCTCCATGTTGCTCATCATACATCCTTTCGATCTCCTCGACTATTCTCCTCAGATCCGCGTTCTCCTCCATGGCCTTGCTCATTGCCTGCTTGAGCGAGTCGGCCATCATCTTAAGCTCGCTAAGATCTACAATTATCCTCATCAACTCGGTGAGTTTCATGGCTAGATGATAGGCGGCTATCGCGTTCGGATGCTGCATATAGGCTGGTGTATGAGCCCAGAGGCCCACGGCCTCGACCCCTACCTCCCTCGCCCTCAACATGAGATAACTATGGATGCTTGCCGGCCCACTGTACTCCGTTAGATCCAGCCCGGATAGCTTCATCTCGGCCCTCAAATGCTCCATGTTCACGACCGCGGAGATCTTCGTCCTGCGGGTATGTGGAACCTGATCCAAGACACCGCCCACGAGATACATCCTCTTAGCGGATAACATGCTGCAGAGATTTAGTATTAGGTTGGAGAACTCCCTCCAGCGGAGGCCTGGCTCCACGCCACTAAATATCACGAGAGACGCATCCTGTTCCTCATCCATCCAATAGTATATCGCGGCTCCAGGCATCTGAAGCCTCTCGATCAGCGCACCCCTTATCTCAACAAATGGTCTGCTTGTCGTCAAGTCATGAATCTCGGAGTAATCGATCTCCATGATCTTCTCAGCGTCGAGCGCCCTAGCGAAGTACTCGACAGTGAGTGAGGCGACCCTGCCGGCATCGGGCCAGCCGCTAAAGCCGAGCAGCATGTAACGCTTCTCAGCAGATCTTCCACTCTTCACCTTATTCTCGACCTCTCGGGGGATTTCTAGGAACATTAGGACACCTGACGCGAACATGGGCTTCGGGGGATTTGAGGGTATCGGTCGCTGAGCACCCGCTTAAATCCTCCGATGATAATCGGCTATAGGGTGCTTGATAGTATGGAGATCCGATTACAGCCTATAGGATATGTGGAGACTGACTATAGCGATGAGGAGATTTCAGAGGCATGGCCCCATGGTGTCGAGGGCAGAATCATAATCTATCCGAGGTTCTCTAATGGGCTCATGGACTTGGAGGGCTTCTCCCATATAATAGTCATTGCTTGGCTTCATAAGATCCCGGAGGAGGCTAGGATGACCCTCAAGGTCAGGTTCAAGAGGCTGATCAGGCTGGGGCTAAGCATAGAGGAGGTTCCGGAGGTTGGGGTCTTCTGCTCCGACTCGCCGCATAGACCCAACCCGATGGCATCAACAATATTAAGGCTCAAGAAGGTTTATGGAAATGTGCTCCAAGTCTCGGGGCTCGACTTCCATAATGGGACACCGATACTGGATCTAGGAGCCTATACCCCATCATATTCTATAGAGGGCTATATATTGCCGGACTGGTATACTGGATTGCTAGAGAAGCTTAGAGGAATTGGAATAAGTTGGGATAAGCTTTGAGAAGGGGGCTCCACAGCCACCGCGTTCACTTGAAACATACCTTGAGCATTAATGTGGTTTTCTTCATAAAGGTGTCATAATTAGGATGTGGGTTTAAGGTTAATAGGAGGCGTGCCGCGACTCCCGAATGGTATGGCCGAGGTTTCCCGAGCTTCTTCACAGGGGGTTAGAATCTCGCTGCTGAAGCTTAGGCTCTCAATGATAGGCGTATGGGCGCTTATAACAGGCCTAGCAACGCTCATCATTACGGCCATCTTGCTTTATCTTGGGTTCCCGATAATCGGCATTTACGGGATACTTGGGTTCGTCGTCGCGTTACATTTCTTCCAGTGGCTTATAGGCCCTTATATCGTCAACGCGATTTACCGGGTGAGGGAGCTTAGGCCCGGCGAGTATCCATGGCTGCGTGAGGCGGTTGAGAGAATCTCGGCGAGAAGCGGCTTAAAGCCTCCGAAGATCATGATAGCCGAGATAGATATACCGAATGCATTCGCCTATGGGAGCCCATTGACGGGGAATATGGTCGCCGTTACTAGGGGCTTGTTAAGAACCCTAGAGCCGGAGGAGGTTGAGGCCGTGATAGGCCATGAGCTGGGCCACCTAAAGCACCGGGACATGGTGGTCATGATGATGATCAGCCTCATACCCGCCCTTATCTATTACATCGGATACACATTATACGTTTCCGGCTGGCTTGGTGGAGGCCGGAGCAGGGAAGGTGGTGGAAGCGGCTTCGCTATCCTGATAGGGATGTTGCTGATAGCCCTTAGCTTCATCTTCAACCTCTTCGTCTATTACATGAGTAGGCTTAGGGAGTATTATGCGGACTCGCATGCCGCCCTCAACGTGGAGAATGGCGCCAAGAGACTCCAGAGAGGGCTCGTCAAGATAATGGCCGTATCCGGCAGAATCCCGAGATCCATCAGGAGCAGACATGACCAGCTCAAGATGTTCTTCATCTCAGATCCAGACGTTACCATAAAGGCTTATGGCGACATCGACACGTTGATAGAGGAGATTAAGAGGGAGAAGCCGAGTATGATCCTAGAGCTATTCAGCACCCATCCACATCCCGCGAAGAGGCTGAGGTTCTTGGATCAATTCATAACCGCGTGAAATCTTGGCGAAAAGTTTATCCCTCAACACATATTTTTCAGGCAATTGAAGAGGGGCTGGAGGCGGTTGCTGGAGGCTGGATCTGCGTGAGCGCTATAGAGGTTCTTGAGAGGCAGCCTCTCAGGAAGTTTCACTACGTCCTTCTAGCGATCACGAGCCTGATTTATGGCCTGACGGCGATGAATGTCATGCTTATCTCTGTCGCCCTCCCGCGAATCAGTGCTGAGTGGTCTCTCAGTACGCCAGCTGCCGGACTTCTCGCGAGCTTCGGCTATATCGGGATGTTCTTGGGCGCCCTCTCAAGCGGCTTCATAGCGGATAGAATTGGGAGAAAGCCCACGATGATAATCATGATCCTGATAGGGTCGGTGTTTACGGGGCTCTGCGGTCTCGCCCCGGGCTACGAGATAATGGCGGCTTTTAGGCTGATAGCGGGCTTTGGGCTCGGAGGAACACTACCACTCCCGGGAGTCTACATGAGCGAGTATCCGCCGGCCAAATATAGGGGCAGATTCGTCGGCATCGTTGAAACCGCATGGGTCTATGGAGCGATATTATCCGTCGTCTTCGGCTACATCCTGATACCGGAATATGGCTGGAGAGCCGCATTCAACGCCGCCTACATACCATTGATTCTCATACCGTTCATAGCCCTCCAAGTCCCTGAGTCGATAAGGTTCCTTGAGAGGAGAGGCCGGATAGAGGAGATCAAGAGCATATTCAAGAGATATGGGCTCGTCGAGGATGTTGAGGGGCTTTATTTAAGACCTCAGCCAATTCAGAAAATCGGAGTCAAGAGGCTGATCTCTGGCGAGTATCTGAGGAGGACGTTGATACTCTGGATGCTCTGGGCCGCCCTCGTATACACATATCACGGGATATTCATCTGGCTACCATCAATCTATGCTGAGAGGCTTGGCTTCTCCATCGTGAAGTCCCTCGAATGGGTTCTGATCGTCACCTTGGTGCAGGTTCCCGGCTACTATAGCGCCGCGCTGCTCCTAGATAAGGTTGGCAGAAAGCCCATCCTAGCCTTCTATCTAGCTGTTGCCGGCGTCGCATCCCTCTTCCTCTCAACAACCCGCGACATCAACATGATCCTTATCTATAGCTGTGTGATAAGCTTCTTTAACCTCGGCGCTTGGGCCGGGCTCTATGCCTACACGCCAGAGCTCTATCCAACAGAGCTTAGGGGGACTGGATCCGGGGCTGCCGCGAGCATCGGGAGAGTCGCGGGCATACTGGCCCCATATCTCACTGGATACCTGATGTATATCAGTGGTGGAGAGCTTTTCTACGCCTTCCTAGTGTTCGCGCTGGTTCATCTCGTGGCCGCTGCCATAACAGGCGCCTTCGGCGAGGAGACTAAGGGCAGGAGACTTGAGGAGATCTCGAGGATCTAGTATGATCTCGCGACATAGACCACTGACCTGGCCTCGCCTCCGCATACCGCGCATGGGCCGAATGGCTTCTCGACTATATCATATCTCTCTCCCCTAACCTCTCCACCGACCTCGTCCTTCAGCTTCTCGGCGC
This sequence comes from Candidatus Wolframiiraptor gerlachensis, assembly GCA_021323375.2. Lineage (GTDB taxonomy): Archaea > Thermoproteota > Nitrososphaeria_A > Caldarchaeales > Wolframiiraptoraceae > Wolframiiraptor > Wolframiiraptor gerlachensis. Next base: position 54,535 of record JAJPCT020000016.1, read on the forward strand.
ACTCGATGCTCCCGCACCAGTTTATCCTCGCAATCCTCCTCTCCTTCAAGATCTTCTTTATCTCCTCCATGTTGTTGGCGTCGGAGATCACGCTGAGCATCATCCGCCTGCTCCTCTCAAGCAGGTTCGACTCTATTGCCCTCATCAGCTCATCCACTTTTCCGACGAGCTCATCCAGCGACGCCTTAACCCTCTCCAGTGTATCTCTTCTCGCGAGGGTCACAGAGGACTCAACAACCTCCTTCGGCCCTATTTCCACCCTGACTGGGACGCCCATGAGCTCCCAATGATAGAACTTCTCACCCGGAGTAATGTCATCGCGATCATCAAGAACAGTCCTCCACCTGCCTGCCAGCATATCCCTCACCTTGGACGCGTAGTCAAGTATCTGCTTCTCCTGCCCCTTGAATAGTATCGGGATTATCACGACCTGTGTTGGGGCAACCACGGGCGGTAGTACCAAGCCCCTATCATCCCCATGCTGGGCTATGATCGCTGCTATAACCCTGCTGAAGCCGAAGCCGTAGCATGTCTGATATGGCGTGCCCCTACTTCCATCCCTTTTCTCGAACTCTATCTCATATGCCTTTGCGAAGTTTCTCCCGAGGTTATGGATTGTGGCGACCTGATTTACCTTCCCATCGGGGTTCCATGCGTCGAATGCTATCGAGTAAACTGCTCCAGCGAACTTGTCGAAATCCGGCCTCTTGAGTATGATGTAGCCTATGCAGAGCTTCTTCAGGACTGTCTCGTAGATCTGCATGGCCTCCCTAACCTGCTTCTCCGCCTCGGCCGCGTTCTCATGCACTGTGTGAGCCTCATTCCAGGGTATCTCCCTAACCCTATAGAGGGCTCTCGTGGCCATAGTCTCCCTACGATAGACATTCACGCTCTGATGAACCTTGAGTGGGAGATCGGCGTGGCTCCTTATCCAGAGCTTGAACATCGGATACATTATCGTCTCGGATGTGGGCCTGATTATCAGCTTCTGCTCCCCGGAGCCCTGATCTATCACAAAGACCTCCTTCGAGAATCCCTTGATATGCTCCGCCTCCTTCCTGAATAGCTCCTCGCTGGTGACGAGGGGGAAGTACATCTTCTTGTGCCCAGTTTTCTCGAGCTCATCCTCGAGGAGCTTCTTGATCACGTCGAGCATGAAGGCCCCATTCTCCAAGTAAACCGAGAAGCCCTTCACCGGGAACCTGTTATCAACTATCCTAGCCCTGAAGATGACGTCGTCAAACCACTCGGAGAAGTTTTCAAACTTCTTCGAAGCGGAGACGCTCATCCCGCTAAGCCGCGCCTCCCCCCGATATATAGCCTATCCACCATAAATCCCGGCCCATGGGGGCTTTCTAGCCCCTCCTCTCCCAGCTCTTAAGCGCCGCTTCCACCATTTCAGCTAGCAACTTTTTCGGGTCCTTTGCCTTGACATATGCGCTGGCTAGGAGGACTCCCTCGGTCCCGAGCTCTATCGCCTTGGCCACGTCATCGCCCGTCGAGATGCCCGCGCCGCAGAGTATGTGGACTGATGGATTTACCCTCTTAATCGCCTCAACGGCCCCCGTGACGACCTCAGGCTTCGCTTTCGAGACAGGTATCCCCGTCCCTATTAGCTCCGGGGGCTCAATCGCCAGCATATCCGGCCCTAGCGCCGCCCCAGCCCTAGTGGTCTCAACAGTATCTGTGCATAGCAGGGAGATCAACCCAACCTCTCTCAACCTCTCGAGAACCGCGCCAATATCCGCTAGGAGGAGCCTCTTCTCAGAATGGTTGACTATCGAGCCCACTGCTCCAGCAGCCTTAACATTCTCCGCGATTATTGAGCCTGTGTGGCTTCCGGGGCGATATGGGTCAACATGCTGGGCGAAGATCGGTATGCTGACATGCTCCACAACAGCCCTGAGATCGAGTAGCGGCGGGGCGACGATAATCGAGATACCATATTCCCTCGAGACCTCTTCAGCAATCCTAGCAAGCCTTATAGCATTCTCACCTATGGACTCGAGGTAAACCTTGAAGTTCAGTGCAATTACTGGATACTTTATCTCAACACTCATATCTTTCTTGGAGTATGAGCCTGTTGATAAGAATTATCTCGTGGGCTTTGGTCGAGTTTTCTCACGCTTCCTCTCAATCACTTCTCCCCACATGAGCTTTATCTCCCCTATCAGCTCATCCACCTTGAGGGCACCCTTCTCGGTAATATAGGTGGTTATCAGCCTCGGCCGCAGGATCTCAAAATAAGGGTTCAGGCATCGGAGCTTGGCTTCCCCGACATATACCTCCTCCTCTGGATGCCTCTCTAGACCGAACCCGTAGATCGCCGCTTTCCAGAGATCCGTCACGATATTCACCGGAACCCCAGCATCCATCGCTGAGAGGGCGATCATCTTTGAGCCTATCTTGTTCGCGATCGAGCCATCATCGAGTATCGCATCACACCCCAGCACCACCGCATCAACAAGCCCCTGGTCCATAACATGTGATGCCGCCGCATCGACTATTAGTGTCACATCATGTCCCCTAGCCGCCAGCCTCTCAGCAAGCCTCCTCCCCTCATAGCCTGGCCGCGACTCAGTAATATACACGCTAATATCCCTGCAGTTTTCGAGGGCGCTGGCAACAGTTGAGCTATAACTATGGGTTAGAATGCTCCTATATCTCCTGATCATCTCGGAGGCGTTTTGCACAACGCTTCTCAGAGAGCTCTGGTACTCGTTTATGCACCTCCTCACAGCGTTCTCTATCGCTTCTCCCACGGATTTTCCAGCCGAGACCTCCTTCTCGATTATCGAGCCAATCATGTGCGCTATGTTTGCTATCGAGGGCATGCTCGGCCTAGCTTCTGAGAGAGCCTTCACAAGCCTCCTCACGTCTTTGAGGCTCACGGGCTTCTCGAGAAGCTTCATGAAGGATACTGCGGCCCTGATCGTGAGCTGTGACGCGCCGCTCACCGAATCCTCCTTTATCTCCCTCACCAGATCCGCGATGTTCATCTTCCGCGAGGGCTACTGGATCACGTTATTATTAAGGTGTTTGCGCCGATTCCTCGCCCAGCCGCCGCTCTTCAACCCCAGAGCCCAAGTGGATTATCTTGACCAAGTGGACGAGCTCTTCCCTCATGCCATATGTGAGGACCGCAGTTGGTTCTCTCACCCTTATCTCGCCCCTCATGATCTTCTTCTCCAGCTCGTTTAAGCCCTCCTCATAGCTCGTTGAGAACGCCTCAACGGTCTCCACGCCTCTCAGGAGCATCAGTCTTCTCAGGGTTCTCTTGCTGGGTGAGACCGCTATCACGCTCACGGACGGCCTGAAGCCCGCTATCCTCTGAGCTGTTCTACCGGAGATTGTATAGATGAGTATCGCGGCGTTAAGGGACTCGGCCAGCGAGGCGACACCATATGCGAATCTTGTTCTAATATCCTCCCTAGGATCCACGCTCCTCCTCGGGGGAGTTATCCCGGGCTCATATCTCTCGATTATCTTGTGGAGCCACTTGACCGCCTCGACCGGATATTTGCCGACCGCCGTCTCATTCGTTAGCATCAGGACATCTACGCCCTCGGATACCGCCGCGACCACGTCCACGACCTCGCTTCTCGTCGGGACAGGGTTCTCTATCATCGAGCCGAGGAGCTGTGTAGCGATTATCACGGGCTTGCCCCTCTCAATGGACTTTCTAATGATCACGCTCTGTAGCCTTGGAACCTCCTCGAGCGGGAAATGCATGCCTAGATCCCCTCTCGCGACAAGGATCGCGTCAGCCGCATCCACTATCTCCTCTAGGTTCTTCACAGCGGCTGGAATCTCTATCTTCGCTATTATCGATGTCTGCTCCGCTCCGAGTGATAGTAGCATACCCCTCAGCATCGCCACATCATGCTCTCCCCTGACATAGCTTAACCCGATATAGTCGAACTCCTCGGTAGCTGCGAACTTCACGATCTCAACCTCCCTGCTGCTTATTGTTGGCAGGTCTAGATCCCTACCCCTTACAACCATGCTCTTCCTACTGCTTATCCTCGCATTGGTCAAGGCCTTCAAGACGACCTCTGAGGCTGATGCTGACTCAACCTCGAATGCCGCGAGGCCATCATCCATTAATATCACATGCCCGCGTCTCAGCACCTTGAGAACAGTCTCGTTGGGAAGCGGGATAACTTTCTCATCTCCCCCACGAGCCCTATCTAGGGGGACAAGTTTCACAAATTCTCCAGACCTCACCTCTATCGGCTCATCAAGTATCCCCACGCGGACTGATGGGCCTGGCAGATCACCTATAAGAGCTAGATGTGTTGCGAGCTCGGCCTCAACCTCCCTAACGATCCTAACGGTCTCCCTCCACTCCTCGATGGACCCATGGCTAAAGTTTATCCTGAAGATCCTCGCCCCGGCTAGCGCCATCCCCCTGACGATCTCACGGCTCCTACTAGCCACGCCAACGGTTACAGCAATCTTTGTCCTGGTCATCCCATATCACTAGACAGGAGCTATGAGATAAGTTGTCCTCTCTAGGGGGCTTATAAGTATCCCTCAGCCTCGGCGAGCTCGGCATTTAGCACCGCGTTCCCAGCAGCCCCCCTGATCGTATTATGGCCCAAGACAAGGAACTTTACCCCATTTCTTAGAACCGGGTCTCTCCTAATCCTGCCGACGACCACCGACATACCGTTACCAGCATACCTGTCCAGCCTCGGCTGAGGCCTATCCGGCTCATCCCTCACGATTATCGGCCTCTCCGGCGCGGTCGGCAGCCTGAGCTCCTGCGGCCTCCCCTTAAACCTCCTCATAGTCTCCGCGACATCCTCAGGCTCAGCCGGCTTATCCAGCTCGACGAAGATCGCCTCGAGATGCCCTTCGAGAACATTAACTCTATGGCAGCTCGCCGAGATCTTGAAATCCGCGGGAGTGATCCTCGAGTTCTCCAGCCTGCCTAGGATCTTCAGCGCCTCCCGCTCAACCTTCTCCTCCTCATTTCTTATGTATGGTATGATGTTGTCCGTTATCGCCATAGAAGGCACCCCAGTCCAGCCCGCGCCCGAGAGAGCCTGCATCGTTGAGACTATCACGCTCCTTATGCCATACTCATCCATGAGCGGTTTCAAGGCTATTATCATGGCATTCGACGTGCAGTTCGGGCTCGTGACTATGAAAGATCTCCAGCCCCTCTTCCTCTGCTCCCTGACAAGACCTAGGTGATCGGGATTAACCTCGCCTATCAGGATCGGGACATCCGGCTCCATCCTATAGGCACTCGTATCGCTTATCACAGGGATCCCCTCCCTCGCGAACTCAGCCTCAACCTCTCTAGCCACCTCCGATGGAAGCGCTGAGAATACTAGATCTACATCTCCCTCATGCTTAACATCCTCAAGCCGCGCCTCAACAACACGCATCCCCGCTGCCCGCTCCGGAATCTCGCCCTCAATACACCAGTGAACAACCTCAGCATACTTCTTCCCCGCAGATCTCGAGGAAGCAGCTAAGACCTCGAGCTCAAACCTCGGATGATCAGAGAGCAACTTGACAAATCTCTGACCGACCATCCCCGTAGCGCCCAGCACAGCAACCCTCAACTTATCCATATGCACTCCACCCCAACCCCATGCACCAAAACAGCCATGAATTAAAACTTTTGACATGCTCTAAGAACAATCTCCTAGACACTTGACTCATGCCCCTTAAACTCCACATTCCATGATTACGGATAGCCCTCCAAATACTTATAAGAAGGGTTTAGGCTGGTTGTGCGAGGTGCAGTCTTAGTTTTGGGTATGATTCCTCGTGATAAGCTTATCGGAATGCAGGTATACAACCCGAATGGAACATTTGTTGGGATTGTTCAGGATATTGCTCTGCCGCTTGGAGAAGGTGAGATGGGCATAGTAGTGACGACAAGGGCGCAGGCTATGGAGACGATTCCATGGAGCAAGATCTCAGCCGTTGGAGATATCATAATCCTCAAGGAGAATATTGAGATTAAGGTCCCGCCCGTGGAGATGGCCGCGCCGCAGGCCTTCCCATCACCTCAGGCACCATCAACAGAGAGCAAGGCTGGAGGAGCCTTGAAATCCATCGCCGGGGTCTTTAAGAGGGGTGGGGAGAAGCCCGCCTGCCCAACATGCGGCAAGTCATTAACATATATCGAGCAGTATAAGAGATGGTACTGCTATAACTGCGGCAAATACGTCTAGCATTCACTCAATTAATCATTTTTGGCCGTTTTAGCTGAGCTGGCAAAATTTTGTATTTTGATCAGTGTGCTATATTTAAGCCGAATGCTCTGTGTACCGCTCTTAGCGCCTTGACACCATCCTCTTCTTTGACTGCGAAGGAGATGTTGAGCTCTGATGATCCCTGTGCTATCATCTTTATGTTTATGCCCTCTGCGGCGACCGCGTTGAAGATTTTCGCGGCTACCCCGGGCTTGCCCCTCATCCCGGATCCTATGACTGCTATTACGCATATCCCCTCCTCATAGTCTATCTTTATCTCGTCCTCGGCGAACTCGCTCTTTATCGCCTTTAGCGCCTTTTTCAGGTCCTCTCTCGGCAGGGCTATCGAGATGTTTGCCTGCGATGATGCCTGTGAGACCATTATCACTTGGGCGCCTATCCTCGCGAGGAGGTCTAGGAGCTTGACATTAGTGTTCATAGCTTCTGATGAGCCGATTCCGCTTGCGAGGATTATCGCCGCATCCCTTATCATCGTCAAAGCCTTGACGGTGTCGGACTCAGCCACTCTACTTATCAGCGTTCCCTCAGCGGATGGATTATAGAAGTTCTTCACCCTTATCGGGATATTCTCCTTGGAGGCTGGCTCGAGCGCCCCCGGGTGGATGACCTTCGCGCCGAAATATGCTAGCTCAAGAACCTCATCATAGGACATTCGCGATATCGGCCTTGCCTCTGGCACGAGCTTGGGATCCGCGGTCATCACGCCATCAACATCCTTCCAGAGGATTATCTCGTCAACTTTGAGCGCCGCGCCTATTATTGTCGCGGTATAGTCGGATCCGCCCCTTCCCAAGGTCGTGATTACACCATCAGGAGTCGAGGCTATGAACCCTGTCACCACCGGGACTATCCCCTTCTCCAATAGGGGGCCAAGCCTCCTCCTAACCTCATGATATGTTATCCCCAGCGGCTTAGCGGATCCAAACTCGTCATTCGTGATTATGCCCGCATCCCATCCAGTGAGATACTCCGCCTTGACGCCGTGATCAACAAGCGAGCCCCAGAAGATCCTTGTCGAGAGCCTCTCGCCGAATGATAGGGCATAGTCCTTGATCCTCGGCGTGACCTCCTTTAGGTATGCGGTTATTGAGAGGAGCTTTCCGAGCTCCTCGATCTCCTGCTCAAGCTTCTCCCAAACATTTCTTCTTAGATCCTCCTTTCCTATCGCCTCCATGCAGGCATTTTTATGCCTCGCTCTAAGGCTCTCGATGAAGCTACGCACCTCGTCCTCGCGCCCCTTCTCAGCACTCCCAAGCGCCCCGAGTATCCCATCAGTTACACCGCTGAGCGCGGATACAACTGCGACAACGCGGCACCCGCGCTCGACATAATCCCTGACTATCTCGGCGGACCTCCTCAGAGTAGACCCGTCCTTGACACAGCTTCCGCCGAACTTCATCACGTAGCTGGCCATGGCCTCCCGCCCTCCAAGGATGTCTCGCCGCTGAATTCTCTCACCAAAGGAAATTTTCCGGCTTATAGCCTTAAGCCGAGCCTGTCTCTGCAGCGCTAGCCTAATTAACGGGTTGGAGGGTAGGGGGCACGGGAGGCTGCTTGAATGAGGGTTAAGCTTACTCTAGCTCTTAGTGATAGGCCCGGCGTCCTCTTGAAGGCCTTGGAACAGATCGCCTTGAATGGCGGTAATATTGTCTCGATAATTCATCGGAGGGATAGCATTACATCGGGCTATGTGCCCGTGAGCATTAACGTGGAGTTTCCTGATTCGGCGAGCCTTGAGAGGGCTAAGAAGGGAATAGAGGCCTCGGGGATACCGGTGATCGAGGCTGAGACCCTTGAGAAAGCCATTTGCACGATACTATTGATAGGTGCCGTGAAGATCGAGGATCTACTTAGAAGAGTTCATGAGCTCGGGTCTAGAGTTGCTGAGGTCTCCATGACCGGCGGCTTAACATCCCCATGCATCAAGGCGGTTATCGAGGCCCCATCCGAGAAGCTTAGCACACTTCTCGCATCCTTAGAGAGCTTTGCCGAGGAGCAGGGAGCGCTCCTGATAACCGAGTGGTGAAGAGAATCATGTTGAGATGCATCATAGTTGGATACGGCTTCCTCGGGAAGAGGCTCGCCAAGCTAATAGCCTCTGGAGCTGTTAGGGGCATCAAGCTCGTTGGGATAGCATCCTCCAAGGGATACATCTACAAGGAGGATGGATTTCTGCCAGGCGATCTCCCGGATGACCTACGATCATCCAGCATGCTGAGGCTCGCGCCCGCATCAGAGCTCATCGATAAGAGGATTGCTGATCTTCTGGTCGAGCTTACTCCAACAAATATTAGGGATGGCGAGCCGGGGCTGAGCCATATCAGGCTCGCACTCGAACAGGGCATGGATGTTGTAACGGCGAATAAGGGGCCTATAGCCCTCGCGTATAAGGAGCTGATGGGGCTCGCCGAGGAAAAGGGCGCGATGCTCCTGCACGAGGCCACCGTCGGCGGCGGGATACCGCTCATCTCCCTCAAGAACCGCTGCCTAGTAGCCGACGAGCTCCTATCAATCAAGGGGATACTGAATGGGACTACCAACTATATTCTTAGCAGGATGCACTTCGAGGGGATGAGCCTCGATCTCGCGCTAAGGGAGGCTCAGATGCTCGGAATAGCCGAGAGGGACCCCACGCTCGACTTGGAGGGCGTGGACACAGCGCTGAAGCTCGTCATACTCGCGAACAGCCTGATGAACATGAGTAAGAGACTGAGCGACGTGAAGATCAAAGGGATAACCGGGATAACGAGCGAGGCCATCGCGGCGGCGAAGGAATCCGGGATGACGATAAAGCTCATCGGGATCGCTGATGAGGATGGCCTCAGGGTAGCGCCCAAACTCGTAAGGCTGAATGACCCAATATGCGTTCATGGAACCCTGAATGCTGTCAGCTTCAATTTCAGGATCCTCGGGAGGCTCACGATAATCGGGGAGGGTGCTGGCGAATCAACAGTCTCAGCCCTCATAAATGATATCCATGAGGTTGTGAAGACTAGGATGCGGTCAAATAGGATTTAAGCGGGCTCGTGATCGGCTCTGTCCCCGGGAGCAGGCATGCCTAAGATAGCTGTGGTCGGCCATCTAACAATAGACGAGATAGAGGTTGAGTGTGGAAGCTATACGAGTATGGGTGGGGTCGCCTGCTACGCCTCCCTCGCCGCGAGGGTACTCGGCGCTGACGTGAAGATATTCACAAGGATTGGAGGAGACTTCCCGAGAAACTATCTTGAGGTGCTTGAGGATGCTGGAGTGGATTTGTCGGGAGTGGTTGTCGGCGAGGATGAGAGGAGCACCAAGTTCAAGCTAACTTACATGGGGGATCGGCGCTGTCTAAGACTTCTCTCAAGGGCCGGAGGCATAGAACTGGAGAAGCTTGCTGGCGAGCTCCAGTCGCTTGATGCGGTTTACCTCGGCCCAGTCGCATGGGAGGTGGACATAGAATCTATCAGCAAGCTGCTAGGCCGGGTTAGGAGGCTGGCTCTAGACCCACAAGGCCTGATGAGGACTATTGACGAGGCGGGCTTTATCAAGCTCAAGAGGCTTGATCTCGAGATTCCCGGGCTCTGGATCCTAAGGTTATCGGGCGAGGAGGCCGAGGTGCTCACGGGATCCACCGATCCCATCGAGATAATTGACCGCCTTAAGCGGGTTGGCGCGGAGATCACGATATTGACGCTGGGCAGGCTTGGAGGCATCATCGCGCATGGAGCCGATGTTATTAAGGTCCCATGTTATGAGACCAGCATCTTCGATCCGACCGGTGCTGGAGACGTATTTGGGGGAGCCTTCATAGCATCATATCTTGATTGCTGGGATCTCCGGTGGGCGGCGGCCATGGCATCCGCGATGGCATCCATAGTCGTGGAGGGGTCGAGCTTTAAGCCCCTCACCTCGCCCGGGGTAAGGGATGAGGCCAAGCGCAGAGCCGAGAAGATCTATAGGCTGATAGAGCCCCTCTAATCCACCTTTATCCCATGCTTCTCCAAGGCCTTCTTTATCTTCTCGATCTCCGATCTAAGCCGAACCAGCTCTCCAACAATCATCTCAAGATCTGATGGTAGAGCATAGCCCAGCCTTCTAGCATCCCTCAACCTATCAAGCAGATCCTCAGGCAAAGCCATTACCACATCCCAAGAGGAGTATGCATAGCTCCCTTAAAACGGTAGCTGGGCCCCCATGACGGGGTATCAAGCGATATCGTATTAATTAATTCTTATGGAAGGCGCTTGGATCGTCTGATGCCGCGATTATCCTCCCCCACCATGGACAATAGCTTCTAACAGTCTCTAGCCAATAATCGAGCTCGCTTTCCACAAAGCTGGGGGTGCTGTCGCAGAGCTCGATGCTGACCTCAACCATCCTCACCGTCTCGGGCTTCAGGTGCCAGCTCCAAGGCTTGTTGAAGCCACCATCCCCGCGGGCCAACTCCCTCATCGGGAACAAGCTATTCTTTCCCTCAATGTTCTCGAGGGCAAGCCTGATAGTCTCTGGATCGGTGACATAGATTACAAAGCGCTCACCGTTCACATCCACCAAGAAGGTATTTTCTATGAGGCTTCATGTATGGAGTTATGAAAAGTGTGGCCGCAATAGCCGCGATGACCACGAGCAAGATGATGACTAGTCGCCTACGAGGCTGCACAGCATTTCTTGATCCAAGTCGCATATGTAACTTCCCATTCGTCATAGATCGAGCAGCCGGAGCCTAGGCCGCGTTTAGGAGCTAGTGATCTTGGAACAAGATTATTAAACACCATGATCTAAGGCGTGGTTTCGAGAAGAAAGACATGTCAATAGTGCAGGCTTTTCAGAGCATATCTGGCGGTGATCCCGTGATCTTGGGCGCTTTAGCAGGCCTATTCACCTCGATTATGAATCTGTTGGGGGCTGTGCCAATACTATTCTTAAGGGGGCCTTTTAGGAGGATTTCTGATCTTGGGCTTGGTTTTGCCTCCGGGGTCATGCTCGCGGCCAGCTTCACGAGCCTCATCCTGCCGGGGATCGAGCTTGGGGGCATAATGCCTGTGCTAGTGGGAATGATTCTTGGGGCTGCCGCGATCTCCCTGATGGATAAGCTGATACCCCACATGCATGCAATCATGGGTATAGAGAAGGGCTCCTCTAGGCTTAAGGCTGTATGGCTCTTCATCCTCGCGATAGTGATACATAATATGCCGGAGGGGCTGGCCGTCGGCGTTAGCATGGGGTCGGGCGACCTCGCGGCCGGCCTAGCCCTCGCGATAGCCATAGGGATCCAGAATATGCCGGAAGGGTTGTCCGTAGGCTTATCACTCATCTCCACGGAGAAGTATAGCAGGTCTAGGGCATACATCATCTCCACGGCATCAGGGTTCGTCGAGTTCCCCCTAGCGATAATCGGCGCTGTGGCCGTCATGGTGATTCACCAGATAGTCCCATATGCTATGGGGTTTGCGGCCGGAGCTATGCTATTCGTGGTGAGCGATGAGATCATACCAGAGCTTCATAGGCTAGGGAAGGAGAAAAGCATAACCTATAGCCTGATAGCCGGGCTGATCGTGATGCTGTATCTAGACGTGTTGCTCTCGGCCTAACATGAATTACTTGACCGGATTATCTCTCGCGCCTTTTATAGGCCGAGCTCCCCACTTATCCCATTCAATGCCCTGAGCGATATCTCGAGGAAATCATCTAGTGTTAAGCCTATTTGCTCGCAGAACATTATCCGCTCTCTGCTGACATTCCTTGCAAAGTCCTTCTGCTTGAACTTCCTCTTCAGTGTCTCAACGCTCACCTCAGCCAGCTTCTTATTTGGCATGACGAGGGCGGCGGCGATTATGAGCCCCGAGACAGCGTCAGCCGCGATCAGCGCCTTCTCCATATCACTCTCCGGCCTCACCCCAGTATTCTCGAAGTTATGGGACTTTATGGCCCTAATAATCTCCGGCGGCACGGAGCTTCCCAGAATCTTCTCAGCCTCCAATCCATGCCTGCTTGGCTCATCCTTCGTCAGCTCATAGTCTATGTCATGGAGGAGCCCCGCGAGCTCCCAGACCCCCTCATCCCGCCCTAGGTGCCGCGCAAGCTCCCTCATTATCGCGGATACAGCTATCATGTGTAAAACTATCTTATCATTCGCGACTTTCTCCCTGACAATTCTCAGCGCCTCCTCCCTATCCATCCAGCGCACCCCCTCATCCTCCAGATGCCTTAACAATATTCCTCCACTGCCTCGCGGATTCTTTTACAAGCCTCTCTAAGGGGCTTCTCATCCAGAACAGCGGAGATTCTGATATGGTTGTTGTAGTTCTGCCCGAAACATGCTCCGGGCGCTATCGCGACGCTCTTCTCCTCGAGGAGCTTCCACGCGAACCTCCATGAATCGAAACCCTCCACGTTTATCCTCGGGAAGATATACATCGCGCCCTCCGGCGGCTTGACCTCTATGAGCCTAGACCTCGAGAGCTCCTCATAGAGTATCCTCAGCCTCATCCCGATGAGCTCCACGTTCCTCCTCGCCGACTCCTCGTCGTTTAGCGCTGCTAAGGCCGCCCTCTGGACAAACTCGGGTATACATGTTATGGCGGTGTTCTGGGCTCTCGCGATGCGAGTCACGGTCTCAGGGTCGGACACTACGTATCCAACCCTGAAGCCCGTCATGCCCCAAGTCTTCGAGAAGGAGTTGACCATTATCGCGCGCTCCGCCCCGAGCTTCAGAATGCTCTCGAACCCATCACAGTAGCAGAAGTCCATATAGACCTCGTCGCTCAGGATCCAGGCGCCATAATCCTCAGCGATCTCTATTATCGCTCTCATGCTCCTCTCATCGAGAACTCTTCCAGTCGGGTTATTCGGATAATTCAGGATTATCAGCTTGGTCAGCCTGCTAACCTCCTCCTGGATCGTGTTGACGGGGTCCCAGTTATCCTCGAACCTCGTCCTAATTATCTTCGGCCTCCTGCCAAGCCATCTAACCTGATGGGCGTAGAGGGGCCAGGCCGGCTCTATCACAATAACCTCATCACAGAGCTCCGTCACAGCCTCTATCGATCCATATACGGCGAACGTCCCACCCGCCGTAACCGCGATATTATCGGGCTTCAGGTCGAGGCTGAATCTCTCGGAGAGCTTTGATGCTATCGCCGCCCTAAGCTCCATGATACCATTCGCCGGGCCATACTTGCTATAACCCTCCCTGATCGCCCTGCAGGCTGCCTCAACAGCGCTTGGCGGCGCGGTGAAATCCGGCTCACCAAGCTCCAGCCTATAGACCTCTCTCCCCATTCTCTGAAGCTCTAGGGCTCTTGAGGCAAACTCCCTCAGCTTTAGCCCACTCTCTGGTGTTCCGCCCCTACCGCATCTCTCCCTCTCCTCCAAGACTAGGGAGAAGATCTTTCTCGCGAAATCCCCGCTCAGCCCATGCTTGCTGAACTCCGAGATCATTGCATCGAGCATTTCAGCGCTAAGCTCGGATCTAGCAAGTGATGCGCATATTCTGGATAGCTCCGCGAGCTCCCTCATCACAGCACCACCCTCTCCTCGCCGCCTTCTCCGAGAATTAAGCCTTTTAACCATTGCCATGGCCATTTACCATTATGAGGGCTGAGGAGCCTAGAGCCGGGGAAGCCTTCTATCACATTAGAGTTAAGCCCGGGGAGGTCTCAAGATATGTTCTTCTTCCAGGAGATCCGGAGCGCGTCCCATTAATCGCGGAGTTCTGGGATGAGGCTTGGGAGGTCTCGTGTCATAGAGAGTTTAGGCTCTGGAATGGCAGGGTTGGCGGCAGGCCGATCTCGGCATGCTCTACGGGTATAGGCTCGGCCTCAGCCTCGATAGCTGTCGAGGAGCTCGCTAGGGCGGGCGCGGACACGTTTATCAGGGTTGGGAGCACGGGTGCGATCCAGCCGCATATAAGGCTCGGAGACCTCGTGATATCATCCGCTGCCATCAGGCTCGAGGGCGCGAGCATGGATTATGCGCCGCCGGAGTACCCAGCCGCCGCGAGCTACGAGGTCCTCTTAGCATTAATTGAGGCAGCTGAATCCCTTAACATCACCTATAATGTTGGCGTCACCGCTACCACGGATAGCTTCTACCTCGGCCAGGGGAGAAAGGGGTTCCGCGGCTACTCATGGAGCAGGTCCGAGAACCTCCTCGAGGACTTGAGGAGGATGAATGTCCTCAACTTCGACATGGAGACATCCACAATATACACTATAGCATCCATTTACGGGCTTAGGGCTGGATCCGTCTGCGCGGTCTTCGCCAACAGGGTTAGGGATGAGTTCGGGATAGCTGGCGAAAAAGATGCAGCTAGAGTCGCGGTCGAGGCCATCAAAATCCTCCAAGAATGGGATGAGCTCAAAGCGAGGCGGGGTAAGCCCCTCTTCTACCCCTCACTTCTAAGGGGGTCTAATCCAAAAATATGAGCTCGAGAAGCTCTCGTAGAGAGTTCCTTTGAGCGGCCTTCTCGATTCCCTGCTTGAGTGGGCTAGACTTCATCTCGTCCCACTGGGGATTCCGGGGCTGATTTTAACGGCCTTCACGGAGTCCAGCTTCTTCCCAATACCGCCTGATGTCATCCTTATCCCGCTTGCCCTCCTAGACCCCGGAAACGCTGTGCTCTACGGCCTCGTGGCCACGGTCAGTTCGACGGCTGGAGCCCTCCTTGGCTACTGGATCGGTCTTAAGGGCGGGAGACCCATACTCCTTAAGCTGGCTGGCAAGAAGTCTGTGAAGAAGGCTGAGGAGTTCTTCAACAGGTATGGCGCCTGGGCTGTTGGGGTAGCTGCCTTCACGCCGATACCCTATAAGGTCTTCACTATAGCCTCTGGAGTATTCATGCTTAGGAACTTGAAGGCTTTCATCCTCGCATCAATTCTGGGGAGGGGTGGGAGGTTCATGGCCGAGGCAGTGCTCATAATGCTCTTCGGCGAGGAGATATTGTCATTTCTCAGCGCGCACTTCGAGCTCATAACAATTCTAGTTGGCGCGGCCGTGATATTTTTCCTAGCGGTATATAGCCTCCTCAGGAGGAGATCACGCTCCTGAAGCCCTTCTTTTCCCAATCGTTATCCTCGCTGTTATGAGCCTCTCCCCCATGAAGAGCCATGAGCTTAGTAGGAGGAGCAGTGCCGCGAATCCCAGCATCACCATTATTGATGTGATCGCGGATGTGATATCGCCCGCGAACCCACCCTGTATCGCGAGGAATAGGTGTGTGAAGGGATCTAGGAGGAGACCTATCCTGACTCCTATTGGGAGGCTCTCGAGGGGCGCGAAGATTAGGATGAAGAATGGGGGCATTAGGAGTGGGAATGTTATGACCCCGACGAGTTGCTGGGCGCTCCTGACATCGCTCCCGAGGACGCCGACAAGGAGCCCTATACATGTCATCATCACCATCGCGATGAATATCGCTGAGACGAGTATCGGGATGAAGATGGGGGATGGCCAGAGGTCGATAAGTGTTATGCTCACCTGCTGGCCTGCGGCAACCTCCTCGACCGGGATCCGCGCCATCATGCTCCCCGCGATCATCAGGCCGTAGACCCCGAAGCCGACCAGGAATGAGAATGTGCTTAAGAGGACTATAACAAATGTCCCCAAGAGCTTGCTGAGGAGTATTGTTATCCTCCTAGCCGGGATCGTTAGGAGCAGCTCAAGGGTCTTGGACTCCTTCTCGAGGGCGATGCTTGTCGCCGAGACCGTGGATGCATAGCTCGCGACCATCACCGCGACTAGTGGGAGGCCGAAGAGCGTTGTCAGGAAGGTGGCGGCAACGGCGGAGGCAGGAGCCCTCAATATCCTGTCAAGATAAAGCACCATGGAATTCTCTAGGATCGGTTTCTCGAAGAACCTTGGATCAATACCTCCCCCATGAACTCTCTCAGCCAGAGACTTGAATATATCGAGTAGGATTGTTGAGATCCGCTGGCTCATGCTGATCTCGGAGATCGAGGCGGATCTTATGGGGTAGATCGTCATGATCGTGCTCTGGATGCCGGATGTGAAGTTTCTCGTGAAGCCGCTCGGTATTATGATCACGGCATTGAGCTCCTTTCCGGCCGCCGCCCTGGCGCACTCATCCTCGGATGAGCACTCCACCTTGATGGTCCTAATCCCCTTTTCCCTGAGCAGCTCCGGGAGATGAGTAGATGTTAGCCATGTCTTTTCTAGGTCAGCTATCCCGATTACAAGGCCCACTTCAGCCCTCTCCATCGCCGCGCTCATCCCAAGGCCAGTCAACGCGCCCATTATCGGGAAGACTATTAGCGGGATTATTATCGCGCCTACTAGTATGCTCCTCTCCATCAGGAGCTCCTTAACCTCCTTCTTAAGTAATGGCCCGAGCATCTTAAGCCGCCTCCACCAGCTTCGCGAAGACCTCCTCGAGATTCTGGGCCCGGTGCTCAGCCTTCAGCTCATCAGGCCTGCCCTCCGCGATGATCCTCCCGCCGCTCATGAATGCAACCCGGTCACAGAGATACTCTATCTCGAACATGTTGTGGCTGGAAACTATGACGGTTGCGCCGCTCTCCTCCACGAACCTCCTTATCCTCCTCCTGATATGCACGGCGTGGATGACGTCTAGACCGGAGGTCGGCTCATCGAGTATCGCAACCCTCGGCCTCAGCATTAATATCGCTGCGAGGATTATCCTCCGCCTCATACCCTTGCTATAGGATCCCATGGGCTTCCTCAGTGCATCGCCGAGCCCCGCGATCTCCATACCCTCCTTGATGCATTCCCGACCCCTGCCATGAACCTCGGCCATGAAGCTGAGAAACTCCAAGCCTGTCAAGTGCCTGTAAACCCCGGCATCCTCCGGCAGATATGCGATGATTCTCCTAACCCTGTCCGGCTCATCCCTGACGCTGTGACCCATTATGATAGCGTCACCAACATCCGGCCTAAGGATCGTCGCGAGAATCCTGAGAGTCGTCGTCTTACCGGCACCATTCGGCCCAATCAAGCCGAAGATCTCCGACTCATCAACCTCAAATGAGACGCCCTTCAGAACCTCGAGAGACCCAAACCTCTTAACGAGACCGCTGGCCACGACAGCCCTCAAGCATAAATCCCTTGAGGCTTGTAATCTTTTAGGATTTCTATTTTTCTCATATTGCTCCTTGCCTCTCAAATCTTCTACTAGGGCTAACTGGATTTTGCATGCATTATACATTACTTTACTTTAATATTCATAACTCATAATATCAGCCATCATAAGAGGCTTGACACCATCTCCCGAGTCTTGAATCTCCATCAACACGTCCGGAACTGCCTCGATCGTCCTATCTTTTCTTTATTGCTTCTATTATGGAAATTCCATGGAAGCATGGGCGGATTATCGATGAAAAGAACTTGAAGAACTTGATAAAAAAATAGACCCTACTACAACCTCAAGGAACCATTAAGGCTCATAGGTAATGATGATGGGGAAGAAGTTTATGAGAAGACCTATAAAATCTTTTGGGACAAAAGGAGCGTTGAAGAAACTATCAAATTATATTGTCGATAGGGTTACCACTCCATTTGCTGGTAGTAAGGTTGGGGATTTCTGAGATGAGATCGATTCTGGGTGGAGGTGGAGGGTGATGAGGGTGATATACTCGTAAGTTAAGATCACATGTTGCGGCTATTGTAGCAAATCTTTACGCGTATGTTAGAAGGAATGTAAGCGTTTCGGATGAAATTGCCAATGTTGCTGAGTGTATGTCCAAAAATCAGGCGATAGTTAAATTGAGGCTGACGACTTTGGAGGCGTTAAGAAGAGCATACCCATGACAAAGCCGCTGGCCAGCAAGTTCTCGTAGCCATAAAGGCCAGCAAGCCAAGCCTTAAACCATCCATGGATTCATAAAGATAGAAATCCATCCTCCATGGTGGCAGCTTCCGCCAGCTCTACTGGCCTTTATGGCTTTTAATACCCGCCGGCCAGTCCCACCCTCCATTTTTGCCTTAGCCTTAGTATGTTTAGATTGGATCCTAACTTTGTCTGAACATGTAAAAGAGCTTCTGTCAACTTAGCAAGTAATCTCTTCAAGTCCTTTATCTTGACGTATGCGCTGATATAAAGATGCTTTTCATCCCTAACTCTATTATCCTGATCCTTCTCAGAAATATAGCTGGTTATCAGCCTCGGCCACAGGATCCCAGACTATGGGTTTAGGCATTGGAGCTTAGCTTCCTCAACATATACCTTCTCCTCTAGATCTTGAGCTTCCGCCAGTCGCCCCTGATCTCGGGTTCGCCCCTAAGCCTTCTCAGGTAATTGTGTGCGGATAGTGCAGCTATCGCGCCCTGAGCTGCTGCTATCACGGCCTGCTTGTATGGCATATCGCAGACGTCGCCGGCCGCGAAGACTCCCTCCCTGCTCGTTCTGCCAAGCCTGTCCGTTACAATCTCGCCGCGCTCGTTTAGCTCGATGAATCCCTTGAGCCACCCCGTATCCGCCGCGTATCCGAGCTCCACGAAGACACCATCAACCTCCAGCTCAATTCTCTCTCCCCTCTCAACTCCCCTCAGGATCAGCTTTCTAACCACGATATCGCCGACCACTTCCTCCACCCTCACGCCCGTCATAACCTCCGCGCCTAATCCTCGCAGCTCCCTCAGGAGCCGATCATCCTCCCTAGGCCGCCCCGAGTAAATCACATAAACCATGTTATCGTAGTTTCTGAGTATCGTGGCAGCCTCATGTGCTTGATCGCCCCAGCCGACTACGGCCACCCTCCTGCCCCTGTATAATGGCGCATCGCAGATGGCGCAGTAACTGACACCCCTACCCGCGAAGACATTCTCACCCGGAACACCCATCTTCCTCGGCTTCTTCCCGATAGCGAGGATCAGCGCCCGCCCCTCATAGTCACCGCCCCTGCACTTGACCCTGAAGCCGCCCTCCACTTCCTCAACGCCAATCGCTTCATCATAGGATATCTCGGCCCCAAACTCTCTAGCCTGCTCGAGAATACTGTTCACGAGCTCGAAGCCCGAGACCGAGGGCGAGGCCGGGAAATTCTCTATTCTTGGTACTGTGAGAAGCTGGCCGCCAATATCCATCGTAACAACAAGTGTTCGCAGACCCTGTCTAGCGGAGTATAGCGCCGCGGTAAGGCCGGCAACACCGCCGCCCACAATCAGTACATCATACATCGCTAGCCTACTTATTCGGCGGAAGCTATAAAGCATGCTCTAGAGCCTTGGAGAAGGATGGAATTGAGCGCGCGAGCAATCCTCATCCCCAAGATACTTTTGAAGCTCGCGGCCGCTGCAGCCCTAGCCATACTAGCATACTATGCTTATGAGGGCATATCAGCAGCCCTATCAGCCTCACCCATCTTCGCCGCCATATTCCTCACACTCCTCACAGCCGCAATAATCATAGGAATCATAAGCCTCCTCACATGAGAATACGTCGAGCAACAGCTATGCTTAACTACAAGCTGCGAAAGGCCCATACAAGAAAACAGTTAAACAACGTATTTGCATGCGTTCTACTAAAGACGTTGAGCATTTTTCGAAAAACGTAATAATGGTACCATATCCCTACAAATTGATGCGTCTTGCTGAGCGATTTTAAACACTTATTAACATCCCCCGACGCATTAATTCATGAAGTATTGTCCGAAGTGTGGTAAGAAGCTTGAAATTCAATCACCTTACTGCCCATTTTGCGGGGCACTTCTTACAGAGCATCTTCAAGCACAGTATCATGCTGAGAAGAAGAATAGGAGAAAGGCGATAGCCGCGATCCTAGGGATCTCGGGCCTACTCGGGCTGGGGCTCATCGCATTCAGATACTATGGGGATGAGGTATACGAGTTGCTGAACAGGATTACTGGAGCCGGAGGGACAACTACGGTTACCAAGACCATAAAACCCACCGAGGCATCAGAGACAAGCCCACTCTCTACGACAACCTATTCAGCCGAGATAACCTCATCAAGCGCCTGTACCTCATTAACATCCTCACCAATGAGCACGACAGCAACTTCACCCTCCATATCAGGAAGTATTGGAACAACATCAACCGAGATAATATCGACAACTAGGACTACTCGCACGACGGCTGTCCCAAGAATACCTGATAGAGACTGGGATCGCATAATATTCCCCTATATTGTGGTTGGTGGGCAGACGGCATATGAGGGGTTTGAGGTTATGGTAGAAAATCGTGGAAACGCGCCATCATTCTACACTGTGATGGAGCTTTACAGTAGTTCCAGGGCGATGAACTTAGACCGCCCGCTGAACAGCTTCAGCCTAGTATGGCGCAGGGTTACAACCCTGAATGCAGGCCAGCGTATCGAGATCGATTTCTCAGAGCTACCCCTAAGCCATGAGGCCCTAGTATGGGTATGCTATGACCCGATCTTGGATCCGAAAAGCTTCAGAATGGATAGCGATGTCCAGCTCAGGAGCATCTATAGGAGAAGCTATGATAGGGATAGGCATGTGATGGCGCTTGGCAGATCAGGAATGGTGGAGGATTAGAATATGCCGAAGACCGCCATTCACGTGATAGTTCTGGATGAGGTAATCAGAAGACTTAAGATGAGTGATAATGAGATCGAGAAAAAGCTCGGCATGCTCATGAGCCAACATCGATCCGCAGCAGTTCTAGGGGCTATTGGGCCCGATCTATTCTTCTGGGCGCCGGACTTCGAGGCCGCGAGAAAGCTCTACAACTTTTACAAGAACTGGAAGATGGTTGTGGACCTCTATAATGAGACCATAGGCAAGGTTGTGAGGGCTATGGAGGCTCTGGGGGATCCTGTGGAGGATGCTGTTGAGAGCTTAGCACCCTCGACGATAAGCCTCGTGAAGATGCTTATCGAGGAGGTTAATGAGACCGTTAGACTCCTCAAGTCAGTAATCGCCACGACACTCTTCAGCGAAGTAATCGAGGGATATAATGCTTTGAGCGATATCTCCGGATCGCCGAGACTTTTCCACGCGCTCTTCGACGAGCTCATGCCGCCGATGCAGAAGGGTAAGAGGGAGTCAGAGTGGTATTGGCTTGATATGCTCCATTACAGGGATACCGGGAGATTCGCCGCAAACCTCATCAACTCCGCGGAACAAGATCCCCAGATAGCCTATGCGCTTGGATATCTAACACATATCGCGACAGATATTGTCGGACACGGCTATATCAACCAGATCGTCGGCGGGCCATACAGAATGCATCTTCAAAGACACATTACAGTTGAGAACTTCATAGACTCGTGGAAATTCTATGAGGTGTATAATGCTAGCATAAACGAAAAGCTTCACAGCATCTTGGAGCTTCCATCCTCCCTACCACCCGAAATCATCGACCTGATACATGACTCATTTAAGAAGACCTATGAGGAGAGACCGCATCCAAACAGGATTAACAAGCCGTATAATGGCTTCCTGAGAAGGGAGGATATATCCGCGACATACGATGCCTATAGATTCACCATCGAGGCATTGAAGAGCGTTAGTATAAGACCCCCAGAGGAGCCTTTCAGCGGGGTGATGGATGTCCTATCAGAGGCTTTAGGCGGGATACATGCGCCTCCATCCCCTCCGAAGCCCAAGAGGATGTGCGATATAGAGGATATACTCGCCATAGGCTTGACCGAGCGCTCAAGGGAGTGTTATGAGGAGTTTGCCAAGAGCATCGAGGAATGGCTCGAATATCTTGGAGAGCTACTTGAATGGACCCTCGAAACTATACTCGCAATAATAGACTTAATCACTGCCGCGCTTCTATCATTGGCGATCATCACATTGATGGCAATACTATACGCCATCCAGCTATTACTATACATACTCCTAAGAAACTTCAGACAACTATATGTCCTAGCAGGCCTACTCTACCCAGAGCCAGATGAGCTAGAATCAGCCCATGCAAGAAACCTGATAACAAACTATCAATGCGAAAGCGTCGTTGGGCCAGGGGGATACCCACGACTCCACTCCTGCAATCTGAATAACCTCCAATGCCCCGATACAGAGATCGAACAACCTGGAACAATTCCAGCACTATATCATAGGGGCGCGGAGATAACACCCGACTCATTTATAATCAAGGAGGAGTTCGGCCAACAAACAATAGACTCTATCATGCAGTATTCGAGAGCATCAACCCCGGAGAAGACTAGGGAGCTGGAGATGGCGGGCCATGCTCTAGGCAATGCCGTAAGCCTCTCACGCTGGCTAATCTTGAACGCCTTCCTAAAGAACAACCTAGACATCGTCTACACGGACTGGAACCTAGACTCGGATAGGGGCTATGGATACAAATGCTGGTACTGGGATCAGCAAACCGGTAAGGATGCCTATC
Source organism: Candidatus Wolframiiraptor gerlachensis (assembly GCA_021323375.2). Classification (GTDB taxonomy): domain Archaea; phylum Thermoproteota; class Nitrososphaeria_A; order Caldarchaeales; family Wolframiiraptoraceae; genus Wolframiiraptor; species Wolframiiraptor gerlachensis. The sequence goes on from JAJPCT020000016.1 coordinate 77,071, forward strand.
TGCGAATAGTGTTCGTCTAAAAATAAGCTAGCCAAACATTCACCCCCTTCAAAAGATTGCAGATAATATTTTTAATAGGAGGCAAGTTTGTTGGAAATTTTTGGGGCCGGTAGATCAGCTGGGAGATCGCCCGCCTCGCACGCGGGAGGTCGCGGGTTCAAATCCCGCCCGGTCCACTAATTTTTCAAGGATTGATTCGCTGAATACTGTTTCTCCAGTGATTGCTTTGATGAGAAAACTGTTGGTGAGGAAAGTAGCATCATTCATCCGTTGATGTTATGTGGATAAGTAGTAGTATTCTCCTTGTTCTTTCTGGATTTTGTCGAGTTGTGAGCCCGGTTTGTTTGCTCTCGGTCTCCCGGTTTCTGGATCTCTTCTAAATGTTATGCCGACTTCTTTTAGGAACTGGTTGAATCCCGTTTTCAGGTCTGTTGGCGGATTCGCGATGCCATGTATCCCCGGCTCCCCTGTGAAGACCATTAGCCTTGTCGAGGCGAAGTCTAGGACCATGAGATCGTGTTCTACAAGGAAGATGTAGGCTCTTCTATCCCTTGCGATCCTTCTCAGGTATCTCGCTATCGAGTATCTCTCCTCGACATCTAGGTAGGCGCTTGGCTCATCTAGAAGATATATTTCTGCTTCTCTTGATAATGCCTCGGCCACTGAGACCTTCTGGAGCTCCCCGCCGCTCAGCTCGCTCATGTTCCTGTCGAGGAGCCTCTCCAGCTGGAGTGGCTCGATCACTTCGCTCCAGTAAATCTCCGTCTCGAACTTCGGGCCGGCTGCATCCCTCAACGCCTTCTCCACGACTATGTCCCTAGGCTCAGGGTACTGGGGCTTATAGCTCACAGACTTATACTCCAGTCTATAGCCGTCATCGCACTCCTCCACGCCCGCGAGAAGCTTGATGAATGTCGTCTTGCCTATGCCATTCGGCCCCAGTATGCCGATGACCTCGCCTGGGTATATTCGGCCGCTTCTAACCTCCAGCCTAAACCCATCATACGTCTTCGTCATCTCAGGCCACTCAAGTGGCATACCGCCCTCAATGATCTCCTGCTGCGATGGTGGCCTAACCTGAAAGGTTATCCTCTCCGACCTGAACCTAACATTATCTGTCGGGATATAGCCATTCAGGAAGATGTTTATTCCCTCTCTAACGCCGAATGGTCCCGAGACTATGCCGAAGATGCCGGCTCTGCCATAGAGTATGAAGACCTTGTCCGAGAGATAGTCGAGGACAGCGAGGTCGTGATCGCAGACGAGTATCCTGATGTTACTGCTGAGCATTGACCTTATCGCTGCGGCGGCTCTAAGTCTCTGCCTTATGTCTAGGAAGCTAGATGGCTCATCCACGATGAATGTGTTCGCGTCCCTGGCTAGGCATGCGGCGAGGGCGAGCCTCTGAAGCTCTCCACCACTAAGGGCTGAGACCTCCCGATTCAGCAGGTGCCCGAGCTCAAATAGCTCGATAACCTTCTCCAGCTTACCGGGGCTCGCAACGCGCCTAAGAACATCTCCAACCTTCCCCCGGACTACCTTTGGTATCTTCTCGATATACTGTGGCTTGTAGCTTATCTTGATCTCACCTCTAGCTATTCTGGTGAAATAGTCTTGGAGAAGTGTTCCCCTGAATTGCCTCGCAAGCTCCTCATAGCTCGGCTCACTCGAGTCAAATCTTCCTAGGTTCGGCTTCAGGATGTTGGCGAGTATCTGGAGGGCCGTGCTCTTCCCGGTTCCATTCTTACCGATCAGGCCGACGACTGCACCGGGCTCCGGATATGGAAGCCTATAAAGCCTGAAAGTATTTGGCCCATACTGGTGAACAAGATCGGACTCGAGCTCCCGAGGAAGGTTGACGATCGTGATAGCCTTGAATGGGCACTTAGAGGCGCACAAGCCACAGCCTATACATAGCGGCTCGACGATCACCGGGTAACCATCTTCACCCAGCTTGACGACCTCGATGCCGCTCCTCACCTTCGGGCAGAACCTGGTACATTCTAACCCACACTTCTTCGGGTCACACTTCTCCCTGTCAATGACCGCTACCCTAAGCTGCATATCCCGCGCTATGCTCCCCCGCTAAGCCTCCTTATAGTCTCCATTATCACGTTCTCCGCCTCGCCCACTATCTCGCTCAGCCTCTTCTCCGTCCTCGCCTCTGCCGTCATCTTCACCTGGGGCATGGTGTTGGACTGTCTAACAAGGATCCAGCCATCATCGAAATAGGCCTTTACACCATCTATAGTGCTCACCTTGAGGCCCTTCTCCCGATAGTATCTCGCGATTTCCTCCACGACCCTAGCCTTCAACTCATCCGGGCACTCGAACGTCTTTATCGGTATAGATGGATACTTGGGTATCTCATCAACGAGCTTGGAGAGCTTCTTACCCGTCCTCGCAACTATCTCCGCCATCTTAAGGGTCGCGTAAACCGCGTCATCAAAGCCCCAAATCTCCGGGAAGTAGAAGTGGTTACTCTTCTCGCCGCCGATGACCGCTTTCAGCTCCCTGACAGCGTTCAGGAGGAAAGCTCTTCCAACTCTCATCTCGACGGGCTCGCACCCCTTCTCGAGAATAATCTCCCTAAGAGCGCTGCTACTCGACACGTCATAGACAACCTTACCCCGTTTATCCAAATGCTTGACATAGATCGCGAGCGTGATGTCCCCTGGGATTATCCTGCCTAGATCATCCACGAAGACAACTCTATCTCCATCACCATCAAATCCAGCGCCAAAGTCTGCTCCTGATTCAACAACGATTCGCTGTAGATCCTTTAAGGTCTCCTCTGTGGGCTCGGGGAGGTGGCCCGGGAAACGGCCATCTGGAACATCATTTATGCTCACGATCTCTATTCCAAGCCTCTCCGCTATCTTGGGGAATGGTATTGCAGCCGCCCCATTAGAATAGTCCACCGCGATCTTCATACGGGCACCTATCCTGAACTTTGAGACCATGAACTCGATATAGGGCGCGAGTATGTCAACCTTCTCAATCTTTCCCGGCCTCTCACCCTCCCTAAACCTCCTATTAATGATCATGTCTCTCAGTTCCTCCATTCCGGCTCCGGCCGAGAGCGTCGCTCCTCCCTGCTTCACGATCTTAAACCCATTCCACTCGGGCGGATTATGGCTCGCTGTGACCTGAACCCCTCCATCAACTTTGAAATAAACCGTGGAGAAGTATAGCATGGGCGTCGAGACCATTCCAACATCCAGCACATCACATCCAGCTCTGGTCAAGCCCCTCGCCAAACCCGCTACCAGCACCTCTCCACCTATCCTAACATCCCTACCAACAACAACCCTGCCACGATTACCGAGAAATGTCCCATAGGCTAGGCCGATGAGCTCGGCGACCACCTCATCCAGATCCTGACCATAGACCCCCCTAATGTCATAAGCTCTAAAGATGTGCGGCTTCACGGAAACCATAATTATCTAGTATCAGAGTTGCTCAGCCTCAACTTTAACCCTTTTTCAAGGCCAAGTATGGCCAAAATGCACCAAAACATAGCTCAATAATGGCGCAGCGCGGGGCTGTTCATCACCCCTAATATACCTTTCTCAGGCTTAGGGGCCGAAAAAACCCCGGAGTAAAGCTAAATTTATGGGCTTGAAAAACACGAATAATTGAGAAAACATGCCCCGTGAAAGGATCGTGGTTGAATCAAAGGTACGAGAGCTTCTGCCGGAAGGAATACGCCTCGCATCCGACGCTCTCGACGGACTCGACCAAGCCGTTAGAGAACTGATAAACAAGGCCGTGCAAAGATGCAAAGCAAATGGAAGAAAGACAATAATTAAAGAGGACTTCTAACACTCTCCAACACACTATTTTCTATTCCTCCCAAAGATTTTTCCAGGATGAAAAAATGGAACGATGTGGAAATTGAACTGTTATCCTTATTACCAGTACTTGATCCCCCTATTCTTAATGTAGTCGTAGACCTTTTTCGCGGTCTTCTCCATCCCGAAGGCCTTAAGGTGTAGAAGGGTCTCCGCATACGCCTTGCTCCTTATCGCGTTCTTAGTCTCGTCTGATATCTTGTCGAATTCGTTGAAGAACTGTTTTAGCGCGAACTTAGAGTTCTCGACGAATATTTCAGCCTCAGGCACCCCCTCCTTTCTATAGCTCTCAATAACCCACTTGTAGACCCTCCGGTATAGTTCTGGCTCGTAGATTCTCAAGATATCATAGACCATGAGCATATAGATTGTCGCGACGTTGCCCTTACCTATCACCCCCTTCGGGAATTTTTCTGCAATGAGGTGGAGTGGTGTCCCGCTCACGCCATGCTGAGCAACTCTAGTTGGATACCCGTTATCCCATAATGCTCGAACTATCTCAACTGTGCGCTGGATGTTTATCCCGAGCTGTGGTATTATATTACCCTCCGCGTCCACCGAGACGCCATGTTTTGAGCCATTGTTTATCGCGAGCCAGTGGAGGTCGACTCCATTCTGCTTCATGCTCTTCACGTAGTGTAAGGCCTCCTCGACAGTTGTTAGCTCTGTCTTGCCTATCTCGCCGACCTCGCCCTCCCTACCATAGTTCCTGTGCCCTATCAGCTCATCTAAGTACCTGAACATCTCTGTGCCAACCTCAATTATCCGCTTAAGTTGCTCAGGCACGGTATCCTTGGTTAGGTCGAAGAGGTATGAGGCGTCTATGGCGAAGCTTGTGAACCCTGCCTCAACCCTAGCGGCAAGCTCTCGCTTAACGTTCTCGATCTCCTCATCGGTGCCCTTCCTGATCACGACGTGATCTGCGTGGAGGACGTAGCCATACCAGCCGACATTCTCCGCAGCCTTTCTCACGCGCTCGGCGAATGTTTTAGGTGTCAGGCCGGTATAACCTCCCTTCAAGTTCATCTCGGATAGGGCTAGCTCAAGGATCACCACGTTCTCAGTATCCTTGGCCGCCTTCAGAACCCCCTCAATCACCTCGAGGGTAACCCTTGGATTGACCGCGAGGACTATCTCCCTCGGCGGCGTCAAGGCCTCGAAGAGAACATTCCCCGGTATCGGGGGCTTGGGATCCTCGAAAAATGCCACATGCTCTGGTTTCATCCAGTCAGCCACCTCAATCACAAGTTAGCGCTCCTATAATTTAACACTTTGCATATAGGAAAAGGCTAAATACCATGCTCCAGCCGAGGGCGGCCATTTTAACATCGAAAAAGCATCCCCTACAGCCCCTTTTTAGCCCCCTCTCCTTAGACTTAGAGGGCTGCATCGAGGGGTTAAGCCCTCATGATTTTTATGGTGGATGGGCGTTTTGATCCTGAAATGGCTCAAGGTGTGGTCGTGATCGGCTTAGGCGAGGTTGGTAAGCCCATCTACGAGATCTTGAAGGAGAGCTTTGCAGAGGTATATGGTTATGATCTCAATCCATCCGCCCGGGTTGATGAGCTGGAGAACATCCCCACCAGCATTGATGTGATCCATATAGCCTATCCATTTAAGGGATTTAATGACTTCGTGGACTCGGTGGCTGGTTATGCGTATAAGCTCGGGGCTGAGACCGTTATCGTGCATTCGACAGTAGCTCCGGGCACTACCCGAATCATCCAGTCGAGGATCGAGGCCTATGTAGCCTATTCGCCGGTAAGGGGCAAACATCCGTATCTCAAGGATCATCTGATGTTCTGGCCCAAGTGGGTCTCAGCAGTGAATAAAGAGGCCTTGGAGCATGCTAGGATCCATCTCGAGCAGGCAGGCTTCAGGGTGAGGGTTGCCCCCGATCCCGAGTCTCTCGAGCTGGCGAAGCTCTGGGAGACGGTGTATAGGGCCGCGATGATAGCATGCTGGCAGGAGGCCCATAGGATCGCGAGGATGTTCAAGGCGGATATCGGCGTCATCGCCGAATTCATCTCCGAGGTTCATGAGGTGCTTCGCGATAGGCCGGTCTACTACCCGGACTTCATAGGAGGACACTGCCTAATACCCAACACCCGGATACTTCATGAGATAACAGGCTCGGATCTCCTAGAATTCATCCTCCAATCAAATGAGAAGCGCGCCGAAGAGATGCGTGACGAGAGTATCGCAAGAGAGGTGGAGAAGGTTAAGAGAATCTGGCTAAACCTTGCCCCCAAGGAGTATTATCGCATGTAGTTGGAATAATTTAATTTTTGAATATACTCAGGGTGCGCGCCAGCATATTCATACCTTTTTCATGTCCTTCATGTTTGCTAAGCAGTGGGGTGCGAATGTCTCAACCTGTATCCCCCTTTCAACTATGGCAGCTGCGGGCGTGATTCCTCCAGCCATGGAGATCCCGAACCTATCTAGCGACACCGGGATCCCTAGAACAGGCTCATTTGACCTCCCGATCTTTAGGATCCCACTCCATCCCTTCCTCACCATCTTGTCAATTATTTCGATGGTCTTTTCCTCAGCCTCCGCAGGTATCTCCCTCATATTGGCTGGAACCATCCCTGAGCCAGTCTTTAGAACATTCAGTATAGATGTAGCCCGCTTATAGACGAATATCTCGAGGGGATGTATGGTTGTGTGCTCGTAGTCTAGAACGTCCACGAAGCGTATGGGCTTTCTCCTCAGGAATTGAACGAGACCGCCGTATTTCAGGAATATGGGTATGCCATTTTTCATCAAGACACCGTCTATGGTTAGGTTACAGACTGTGAGTAGTGCAATCTTACCCTCGGGCGCACTGACGCTCCTATACTCCTCATTCTCTTCGATTATCATGTAGTAGGGCGCGGGTAGGAGCCCATTTTCATAGAGTGAGCGAATCAGATCTATGGCCTCCTCGGCATGGCTTTTATCTATGACTGTTATATTCGCCACGACATCCCCGGAATTGTTATCGGGGTAATAGGTCGTCTTATAGGCTAGCGACATGTATTTCGTCAGGATTGAGCCCATCCTCTCGTAGGCTAGAGCTCGGGTTAGCTCTTCCAAGCCCTTCTCCGTGATCCTTCTACCAATCCTCTCATGGCCCTCGACAAATCCCCTCTCCTCAAGGATCTTGAGATGATATCTAACGGCTCTTTCGCTGAGCAGGAAGCCCCGCTTAGCAAGCTCCCTCTGTATTATTGATGAGCCGATTGGCTCGACATGCTCGCTCAGGATTCTCAGAATCTCTATCTGCTTCCTATCAAGCTCTTCAGCCGACAAGGGGGCGCTCCACCCTCTCCGAGAGATAGACAACTGGAAGCAACGCGAGATAAGGTTTCATGGCCTTATCACAGTTTGCAGAGCATATCATAATCATAATATCGTATTGAGGTGGGGTCATACGGTAACGTATTGCCGAAATTCTTATAAGTGATGAACTTCGAGAGGTGAGCCAGATTTGGAGGTGGAGTTTATGAGCGGATTAGATCCATTTGAGATGGCTGTTAAGCAACTTGAGAGGGCTGCCCGCTACATGGAGATAAGCGAGGAGGCGCTTGAGTTCCTTAAGAGGCCGATGAGGATCTTGGAGGTCTCCATCCCCGTCGAGATGGACGATGGGTCTGTGAAGGTCTTCACCGGCTTTAGGGTTCAGCATAACTGGGCTCTAGGGCCTACCAAGGGCGGTATAAGGTGGCATCCCGAGGAGACTCTCAGCACAGTCAAGGCCCTCGCGATGTGGATGACGTGGAAATGCGCAACGCTCGGGCTGCCATATGGCGGGGGCAAGGGAGGAGTGGTGGTAGACCCGAAGAGGCTCAGCGACCGGGAGAAGGAGAGGCTGGCGAGAGGCTATATAAGGGCAATCTATGACGTGATAAGCCCCTACACCGATATCCCAGCGCCCGATGTCTACACTAACCCGCAGATCATGGCATGGATGATGGACGAGTATGAGGTAATTTCTAGGAGAAGGGATCCATCATTCGGGATAATTACCGGGAAGCCTATTATCGTCGGCGGGTCCCTAGGGAGGGAGACCGCGACAGCTCAGGGTGCCATATTCACGGTGAGGGAGGCCGCGAAAGTCCTCAAGATGAGCCTTGAGGGCAAGAGGGTCGCCGTTCAGGGTTATGGAAATGCGGGATACTATATGGCAAAGCTCGCTAGGGAGCAGCTAAAGATGAAGGTTATAGCTGTCTCCGACTCTAAGGGCGGGATCTATAACCCGGATGGCATTGACCCTGATAAAGTTCTCAAGTGGAAGCAGGAGCACGGCTCGGTCGTGGACTTCCCAGGCGCCACGAACATAACAAATGACGAGCTTCTAACACTCGATGTCGAGGTCCTAGCACCCTCCGCGATAGAGGGAGTGATTCATAAGGGCAACGCGGATAAGATCAGGGCCAAGATACTGGCCGAGGTCGCAAACGGCCCAGTGACGCCGGAGGCCGATGAGATACTCTTCGAGAAGGGCGTTCTCCAGATACCAGACTTCCTCTGCAACGCTGGTGGAGTGACCGTGAGCTACTTCGAGTGGGTCCAGAACATAACAGGCTACTACTGGAGCGAGGAGGAGGTGAGGGAGAGGCTGGATAAGAAGATGACCGAGGCATTCTGGGGAGTATACAGCATCCACAAGGAAAAGAGGATACACATGAGGGACGCGGCATATGTGAGGGCCGTCACAAGAGTATACGAGGCGATGAAGGCACGCGGATGGGTGAAAAAATAGAAATCCCCAACCCCTATCTCTCAAAATCATCCATCTTTAATTAGGAGAATCTCTTCAGACGAGCATCATTCGCATAGACCTAAGTTCCCGCTTAAATGGGTCTAGAATAAGCCCGAGAATCTCTAGCGTTACTGCACCTAGAACAGGCTGATCACCCTCCTCCCCCAATACTACTGGAGTATGCCCCTCGCCCTGCGGCAGGATAATATAGTACTCTGAGACCTTCCTCCTCATCCTTGTCCCATCCGCAAGGATAAATTCATGTTCTCGAATGGGTTTTAGCCCTATCTTCCTCCAGACATTGCGGGGAGAACAGTATACGTGGCTCCGCTATCAATGAGGAAAGAGAGTTCCTCCTCTCCCGTTGGTCCTCTTACGATCCCCTCAACATGTACTAGGCCTAAAGTTTCTCAAAGGCTCTTTTTGGAGTTAGGGGTATTAAAGCGTTACTTGAGTGGGACGTACATGCTGGATCTTGTCGCCCCCACTCCGGCTTTTCCATGCTTCACCTGTTTGCATGTTATCGCGAATTCTCCCAGCCTATGCCCTATCATCTCGGGCTTTATCTCAACCGGGACGAATTCCTTCCCATTGTATACGTGTATTGTTAAGCCGACCATCTCAGGCAGGATCACCATGTCCCTCGCATGTGTCTTGATAGGCTTCTTCGGCTTCTCACCCCTCTTCAGCATCTCATTCGCCTCTCTCACCTTCTCGAGAAGCCTTAGCTGGACGTGGTTCAGGCCGCGCATAAGGCTCCTCCTCATCCTACTTGGCAGTAGCTTTATGAACTGATCCATGCTCATCTGCCTAAGCTCATCCAGCGTGTAGCCTCTGTAGGTGAACTCCCGCCTTGATATAGGGCTTCACCTTCCTTTTTATCAGCTGACATGTTAATAAAGATAATGGGGGTCTGCTAAGACGCTCATGTCCATCAACCTACCTCCCAGAACCTCTTTCTACATGCTTCGCATACTACCTGAACAATCCGGCTATCTACTATGACCGCATAACTCCTAACCCTCTCCTTAAGCCCCCTCTTTGTTAAAGCTATAAGACTTCCACATAGATCACATACCGCCTCGTACCTCTCAATATGTAAGACCTCTCTGATCCTGCCTTTCTTATCAACAGTCGTGATTATCAAGAGGTCTTAAGGCGAATTCCTGAACCCTTGGGTCTCCATCAATAGGTGCTAGGATGATCATCCTAGCATCCATCCTAGACCACTCCCACCACTTTATCCCCCTCTAGGATCACTGTCTCACCACCCCAGACACTCCTAACAAGGCTCTTGGTCTCCCTCATATTCTCACTTAAATACGCGGAGTCCCCATACTCGTTGAAGGCACTAATAGTGAAGATCTTAGACTTGGGGTCATAGACTACTGTAACGGCTATGCATCCGAAGCCCGGCCTGAACCTGCTCCTAAGCCTTCTTATCCGCCTATAACACTCCTCGTATACCTTATCATACGCCCGACACCTGACAAACAGGCCGTCTATGCCTTTTGGAAGGGGCTTCTCGGCTGGCCTGCCGCACACGTATGCATGTTTTCGGCCTGCTGATACTGCTGACGATCCTAGCCGTCGCGCTGTACTCCTACCTGCTCATCTACGGGGCGATTGCGGCATGAGGGCGTTGAAGAGGATTCTATCTAAGGGTCGCCGAGGCCGTCGGCGAGGCCCTGCCGTCGGGGATCATAGACCCCTAGATCCTCTGGTGGATCATCCTATCGCTAATGCTGCCATTTATTGCTGGCCGGAGTGATGTGGATGGCCGAGAAGGGATTTATAGTTTATGGAGGCTCCGACCTAAGGAGGCTGCTGAGGGATGTTGAGGATCGGTATGGCGGCGCGTTCGACGAGCTCGGGCCCGGGCGCCGCCCAGGACTTCAAGCATATGATCGACTGCGTTGACGGCTTTCTGGATCTCTTGGCGGATCCGAGGGCGGACTCCAGGGTCAAGCTGATAGACTATGCGAGGATCAGGGATGATGTCTTCGAGTTCTGCCGGTTCTACGCCGGGTGGCTGGGAAATCCATTGATGGAGAGGCTGAGGCATGAGATATATGAGCTGTTGGAGGAGGCCATAGAATGGTGGGGAGAGCAGGATGTCCTCGACATCATGGGGTGCTGAGGAGGAGGTGATATGAATGGCCAGGGTCTATTATGTTGATACCGCCATTCCCAGCGACAGGAAGAAGAGAAGGAAGAATAAGACGCATGTGGTCTTCGACGGGGATAGGACGTTTAAGGTGAATAGGCTGACAGAGCTGGAAGACGCCGGCGAGGTATTCATTGACACGTTATTCCCGGAGATCTATGATGAGGTCGTGGAATTGTTGAGGAGGGGTGTTAGGGTGTATCTGCTGAAGGACGCCACCAAGCTGAAGAGGCTGAGAATGGAGAACAATTTGAAGAAGACTGATGAGAATGATGCTATGCTACTTTCAAGGATTCCTCAATGCAGCTTCAAGCAGATCACATTCAAGGAAATGATACTGTTAAGACTAATCGAGGAGTATGAGAGATATGTTGAGTGGCGGATGGTCATCCGGCGATGGTATCAAATCCACCCATTAAACTCCTTCAAAGAGTGTATTAGAGAACTCCGCTCCCTATGCGAGCGCCATGCCCGCAAGATTATTAGAGAAGTTAGGAATGATGAAAGCTATGGAACAATATATAGAGCGGCATGTGAAGCGCTGGGGATCGAGAATAGTGTTCATGTCGCGATATTAATAGTAAAGCTACCACTAAACTGGAAACTCGCCAAATTAAAGGGATTGCTGGGACTAACGCCACACAGCAAAAAACACAAAAAATATAACCATAAACTACGCGCAAATCTTTCAAACATTGCCGCGAATATTTACTTGAACTACAAGCGATTAAAGACTAAACCAGAGATTCTACAAGGACTCGAGAACCTTCCAATGAGGAAAACAATTTTTCGGTTAGAGATAAGGATACTGAAGGCATTGAAGAGAGCCAAAGTTGCCGGCGAGTGGTAAAAGCTACGCCAGTAGGTTGAGGTGAATTTCCGCCATAGACTTATAAGTCTATGGTGGTTGCGCGGGAGTTCCTACTGGCGTAGCTACTAGAACCGCCGGCCAGCCACCCCCTTCTCTCCCTTTTTCCCCACCTAATGCATAAATGCTAATAGCAGTTGATACGTAGAAATAGTATATCTTAAAGAGGGCCGGTAGATCAACCAAGAGAGCTTCTAAGCCCCACCAAAACATCCACCTTACACATAGGAAGTCATAGGTTCAAATCCCGTCCAGTCCAATTTTAATCACCAGCCTACCCTATAATAAAAAGCTAAAGCTTTAGAAAATTCGCCCCCTCATTATTTTATCAAAGCTCATGTATGGCTAGAGTAAAAAAGATAACCAGAACTCCCTTGGCACAGGTCATTCTCAGCGAGCCCAAGATTTAAGGATATACAGCGCCCCCGGTGCTTTCCTAATGGCCTAGCTTGGGGCATCCTTCACCCCAGTTCTTCTCGAGAGTTGTGGGAGCATCTTCTCAACCGCCTTCACTACCAGCAGCGCTAGTATAGTCGAGAAGAGTGTTTGGCCGAAGACATCCCTTGCATAGGATATTATGGCGACTGGGAGCCCCTTTATGAAGACGTTTACGATGAAGTATATTGTCGCCATGTAAATGCCGCTCGCGAGGAGTATCGCCGCTTGCAGGGGCATACTTCTACCCTTACCGAGGCCTGCTATCATCCCCTCTCCCCCATGAGCTATTATCGTGATGAACCATCTCGGGTACCCTATTATCAGATCCGCTATCAGTGGGCCTATCGCGCCGACGAGCCCTCCAACCCTAGACCCATAAAGGAGGGCTGCCGCGAATATTGCTGTATCGCCTATGTTCGTGTATCCGCCCGTAGGCGATGGGAAGAATGATCCGGTGAATGCCGTCAGCACGGCTGCCATTGCGGATAATGATGTCGCGGCCGCGAGCTCAACACTGGTAAACCTCAGGATCGGCTCTGCGCGGCCGAACCTTAAGATGATAGCCGCCTCGACTGCTAACATGATGATCGCGGGGGCTAGAAGCATGTCGCCGAGCATAGAAGATGGGTAATCGAAGGCGCGCGGTAGAATCGGCAATACAATCGTCGAGATGAGTGCTAGGATAGCAATATATCCACACCATTTAACACGCCTTCTGAGGAAGATGCTACTGGAAGAGATCGCGGCTAGGATCGAGGTCGCTGAGAAAGCTAGGTAGAGCGGCACCCTGATCTTCTCCGCATCAGGCAGGGAGATCGCGGACAATATGTCGGAGACGCCGAGATGTTTCAAGATTATTGAGAGCTGAATCCCTACGCTCGCCGCGATTAGAGACATGGTCAAGGCCATTATGATTATTATCGTCCATAAGATCCTCTTATCCAGCTCTAGTGTGGATTTCATGCCCCAGCTACCTCAAGAAGTGTTTTTGCCGATATTTATCCGAAGCGTATGAAGCTCATGGTTAGTATTGTCGAGCGCGCTTCTGGTATAGGGGCGATCATGTGCCTAGGATTCTTACAAGCCTGCTCGCGAGAATCACTGCTATGGCCGGGTAGATGCATAAGCTCGCAAATGCCGTGGAAAGCGGTATCGCATTGAGTAGTAGGGCTATGATGATGGGTCCGAAGAGGTTTCCAACATCCCATGATGTCAGGTATATCGAGTTACCTAGTATCCTGAGGTTCGGTCTTACGACATGGGCTGTTATCGTCGCGGTTAATGGAAATGTGAGGCCATGCGCCATCGCGATGAGGTAGAGCCCGATTATGAAGAGCAGCGTGCATGGTGCTAGGCCGGCGATCAGCGCGCCGATGGCGCAGGAGGCCATAGAGGCCTCGAGAAACCTGACAATATTGATCCTGCCCATGTATCTCGATAATATTGTCCGGGTTATGTATGTGATCAGGTAGTAGCCAGTGAATATTGCTAGGATGAGATGATCTGGGATTCCAAGCTCTATGCTCGCCTTCAACGGGCCATATGCGAAAATCCCTCCAATAGCTATTGAGTAGAGGAGGTATAGGAGTGTTGGGAGGAGGAGCGGCTCTCTGAGAACATCCTTGATCATGGATGATGTTATCTTCGAGTAATATGATTCCTCCCAGAGCGGCGGCCTAGTCTTTGCGAATACCGTTCCGAGGAGGACTGCGATCAAGCTGATCAACGCAGCGGAGGCCATGAGCATCCTCAGATCCATTAGGTAGCTAAGGGCCACGCCGATTGCTGGCCCAGTCCAGAGGCCGAGAGCAACATAGGCAGTGTAATCCGCAACCGACTTCCGAGCCTCCTCCGGCGCCATTATCAGGCTTGCGAGCGAGAGAGTTAAGGTGTAGTTCAGGGCGAATGTAACTCCCTGCAGCACCCTGAAGACCCCCAGCATCCAAGATGTCGTGCTGATCGCGTAGCCGAGCAGGGCCACGGTATTCAACGTTATCCCGAGGACAAGTATCCTCAGCGCATTCCTCCTCACCGCAAGCATTGACGCAGGTATCCTGCTGAGCGCGGAGGCCACTGCCGCTAAGGATACCAGTATTCCGACCTCGCTCTCCGACGCCCCTAGAACCGAGTATATGTAGACGGGCAAGATCGGGCCAATAATCTCATATGAGAGGGTAAACGTGAACGTTGTGTAATTGAGGAGCCTTTGATGCCATCTCATAATAGGTCGGGACTGATATCCTTAATATCCCCGATAATAAACCTTGAAGAATGGAGAATTGGGCACTACTTCTTCTTCCTGCCGGTTCTCCTTGCCGCGATGTAGCCAACCTTTCTCCCAGGCGGCGCGTTTCTAGACACCGTCTCAGGTCTTCCAAGCTTCTTCCGAGTTCCACCGAATGGATGGTATGCGGCGGCCATCGCGACACCGCGGACCCTCGGATACGTTGCAACTCTATGTTTCGCCACCATCCAGTGATGCTTCTTACCAGCCTTTAGGAAGGGCTTATCCCGTATCCCCCCGCCTGCGACAACACCTATCATCGCGAGACACTTAGAGCTTAGCTCTATAACCTTCTTCGATGGCAGCGAGACTATCGTCCTATCACCAAGCTGTGATGTGACGGTCGCGTATGTCCCGGGCGCTCGGACGAGCTTGCCACCATCCCCTGGCTTATGCTCTATCATCGAGACCTCCGTTCCCTCGGGGATCTTGGCTAGCGGAAGGATGTTGCCCGGAGCTATCGTCGCCTGCTCGCCCATCTCGATAACCTGGCCCACATACATCCCCTCAACAGCCACGACCGGGAAAGTCTCGCCATTCTCCAAGGCGATTAGGGCTACTGGAGCGCCCCTACCGGGATCATGATCCAGCTCAACCACCCTGCCGAGCAGGAGCCCAGACTGCGAGATTAGCTGAGACGGGTAGCCGACGGCATACTTCCGCCTAAGCGATGCCCTGAAAGTCGGCGAACCCCTACCCAGCCTCTGAGCCCTAATCCGCTTACCCATCCCCCATCCACCGGGATCCTATCCAGTCCACCAGCCCAGACCCCAATTTATTAAATATTTTCGCATCACATGAGCTTCCACTATTAAACCTCCTTTCAGCAAGTTTTCAGCATTGAGATGCAAGTTCTAGTTTACTCAGCCTTTTCATTTCGAGCATATTCCTTCTACAAGGGGATATAGTCTTTCAAGAGTTTGAGGAGTCCATCTTTTGAGGCCGTATTGATCCTCACCCGCCGGGTTAGAGTATTCCGAGTTCGACTGCGAGGTCCGCTGCCCTGTATTCTGGCTTTAGCTTGACATATGCCTTCTTCTCACCTCTTGGCGTTATCATCGTATTCACCTTCTCCACCTTCACGCCATAGAGTTCCTCGACTGCCCTCTTTACATCGGCCTTGGTCGCTCTCAAGTCGACTATGAAGGTGAGCTTATTCTCTTTCTCGATTAGCGAGACTGCGTCCTGTGTTATCACGATCCTCTTGATTACTTCGGAGGCCCTCATGCCAGACCACCTAGTATCCTTTCATCCAGCTTTTCTAGGGCGGATCTTGTCCAGATTGTAAGCCTGCCTGGCTTGGCGCCGGGCGCGAGGTGGAGAACGCTTAGATCCTTCAGCTTCACGACCTCGACACCGGGAATGTTCTCCGCTGCCTCCTCGATTCCGCGATCCTCGAGTATAACTATCAGCGGCCCGACCCTCCGCTTATATCTTCGGCCCCTCCGCTTACCCTTCCCAGCCCTAACCTTCTTCTTGCTACATCTCTTGAGTTCCTCGCCAAGCCCTATCTTCTCCAAGAATTCTCGAACCCCCCTAGTCTTTGCGATAGACTGGAGCGCATCATCAACGACTATTGGGAGCGGGAGGTCTTCCGGGATCTTATGCCCCCTAGCCTTAACCGCCTCTCTATCTGCCGTGAATGCTATCGCCACGGCGAGCGCCGCCCTCTTCTCCTTCTCATTGAGATCCTTGTGGATCTTCTTTTCCGGCACCGGTGGGTGTCCCGGTCTACCGCCTACGGCCGAGTTAATCATCCCGCCCGCCATCGCCTTGCCAGTACCATGAGCTCTTATCCGGGATACTCTGGCTACTCCATAGCCCGCTCCAAGCGACTCAACCGAGTACTTGTGGCCCGAGCCCTTGAACGTGCCCTTAGGCTGTAGGACATGGGTCTGGAGATGTATGAAGGCCCTCCAGACCAAGTCCTCCCTGAGCGGGGCCAAGAAGGTCTTGGGGAGCGTGATCTCGCTGACCCTGTTACCGGCTAGATCTAGGACGGGCACTCTCCTTTCGCCCACCCTAGAAGCATTCATCAGTAGCTCAACCAGCAGGCTCATCCTAGGCTTCTAGCCCATAAAGCCCATATTTAAGGCTCTTCAGAGAAATGGTCCAGAAAAACATTCACGCCCCATAGAAATTGTTATATCCATATCTTGAGAATTTTCATGAGAGCCGGGGCCCCTTGCTTAATGAGTTCGAGTATTCTCGGTGGATAGGGCTGCTTGCCAAGCCCTTGAGTCGGCGAAGGCTGATCTCTCGCGGGGATTATAACTGGGCCTGCTTTAAGGCGGAGCAGGCTGCTGAATGCGCTTTGAATGGTCTTCTTAGGGGGCTTGGAATATTTTTATTATACAAATAGTCTAGTTAGCATGCTCGCCAAGCTGCCAAAAGACTTGGATTTATCAGGCATAATGCAGGCGACAAGCGAACTGGATAAGCTATTCCTGCCAACACGTTATCCTGATGCTTGGGTGGGGGGTGTGCCCTCCAACTATTATACTAGGCAAAATGCGAGGGCGGCGATAAGCTATGCTCTGATGATCATTAAGCGGGTTGAAGATTCCTGGAGCTCGCTTCGGGGGAGGGAGCAGCGTATAGCTAGAGTCTAGACTGGTATCCCCGCATATAATAGCTGTGGCGGCTCGATCGGCGGCGGAGGCCTTGCCGGTATCCGGAGGACTATCGGCCTCTTCGGCGTCCCCGGGACGGTTCCTTCGAGAAGTATGCATGTTGTTCTTATGATTCCAAAGTGCGGGAACCCGCCTTTCGGAGTAAGCTTTGAGCCATCCTCCTCAATCGCGAGTATCCTCTTGTTATATTCCGTTCTTCTGTGGTAGCCGAGCTGACCCGGCCTCGGCACCGTATATGGGACGTATTCAGGTGTTCTGCCGCCGATTGCCCCGACAACACGCCTTCCCTTCCTCTTCTTCCTCGGCAGGATCTTGACGCCCCATCGCTTCACCACGCCCTCAAAGCCCTTGCCCTTCGTCACAGCGATGACGTCTATGAAGTCTCCGGGCTTGAAGACCTCGCTTATCCTGATCTCCTGCCCGAGCTTCGAGACAGCATAGTCGATCGCCTTCTCTATGTCCCCACCGACCTTTATCTCTATTATATCCGGCTTCTTCTTCGAGAGGCCGGCTTGCTTCGGGAATGCCATGCCAATTATCCTAACCTCTGTAATATCGCCTCGCAGAGCCTCCAGCTTCCTCAAATCCTCCTCATTCGGCCTCCAGCTCGGGATCTTCCTCCTAATCAGGTCCACGGGAACCTTGCTGCTCCAGACTCTCAAGAGCTCTTTGAGAGATTTGTTCTCCTCAGTGTATGCGACTATGCCGGCCGCGAGCATCGGCGGGGTGACTATCACGGTGGCAACCTTCGCGACCTCCTGGCCCTGGGTCGGGGAGTTCGGCGTAGTGTCTATGTAGTATGCTGTGAGGTGGCCCGCCTTATAGCCCAAGAAGCCTAAGGGCTTCGGCTCGCCCTCATATAGAGGCCAATACCTTACCCTAGGGACGAGGCGACTGGCCCTGCCTCTAGGCAGGAATGCGAGTGAACCTGATCTCGGCTTCGAATCCTTGACCATCCGCTATCTCCCGCATAGCCCTAGGGCTCGACGATATAAGCCTAATCCTTGGAAGTTTGTGGGAATCCCCTTAAATACGAGGCTGGCGAGTCTTAGTTTTGCTATGGCTGCTCGGGAACTTCCCGTGACCCGTGAGATAATTGAGCTGATTAGGAGGCCGAGTGTGGTTGGCTTGGCGACTCACCGGCATTTGCCACATGAGAGGGCGATATACATGAGGCATGGTAGATGCGGCTTCGCGATCGACGTGCTGGTGGAGGAGAATGGTGTTAGGAGGCTCTACTCCGTCCTCGTGGAGGCAGAGGTGAACATCGGCGATAGGAGGGAGTTTAAGTCATTCATGGAGCTCGGCGGCATAATCCGCTACCAGCTCTCCGAGAAGATCGGCGACACGTTCAAGATAACAAGGAAGGAGCTCAGCTACAGGGATGGAGAGGAGCTCTTCCATCAAGTCGATCTTGTTAGAGCCGCATTCTACGAGAAGTATCGGGAGCTCAAGGCCAAGGCCGGGGTTGAACCGGCGAAGATAGAGGAGGAGATCTTCCACCAGGTTGGAATCAGGCCCGAGGAGATGCTTCTCGGAGTATAAGCTGATGATAGGGCTCGCGCTCGCGGAGAGGGCCGAGGATGCTAAAAGGATTGCTGAGAGGCTGGTGAAGTCTCAGGAGTATAGGCTCGTCAAGTCATTCAGGCTTATTGAGATTGAGACAGAGATAGGCTATGTCTCTGTGGCCGCTAGGGAGGATGAGTTCGTCGAGAGAGGCGATGCGCTGGCGGCATGTATGCATTATCCGCGTGCTGGCATAAGGTTCCTCGAGAATCTCCTAGAGTCCGAGGATCTCGTGAAGACTTTGATGAATCTCGACCTCTTCCTTTCCGGCGCTATAGTTGATTATGAGAGGGTTGTCTTGTTCAGGGATCATGTCGGCCATATGCCCCTAGCATATGCTAGACATGGTAGGTCGCTCATAGCGGCCTTGAGTAAGTCGGCGATCGGGTCGGCCGCGAGATCTCTTGAGCCGGGCCATATGCTGATCCTAGACCGCTCGGGTTCAAGACTTGTCAGATGGTATCATCCCGGAAGATGGGTGATGGGCGATCCGGGAAGGGAGCTTGCCGAGAGGCTGATGCACGTCTCCGAGAAGTATCTCCCGGACACGGTCTTCCTCGGGTTCTCCGGCGGGCTTGATAGCTCCATCCTCGCTCATCTAGCAGCTCGAGCTGGCAGGAATGTTAGGGGGATCGCCGTGGCCATGAGGGGAAGCCTTGATCATGCTTGGGCCCAAGAGACAGCTGAGATCCTAGAGATCGGGCTAGAGATCCTAGAGCCATGCGATGAGGAGCTCATGGATGTTGTGAGGCTCTTGTCGAGCCAACTCCCGGGAGCGGGGCTAATGGATCTCTCGATAGCATCCCTCATGCTTCTGGCCGCGAGGAGGGCTGGAGGTGTTCTTGTGGTCGGGCAGGGGGCTGACGAGCTTTTCGGGGGCTACTGGAGATATGAGAAGATGCTGCTTGAGCATGGTATCGAGAAGGCCGCCGAGATTATGAGCAGGGATGTTGAGAGGATTGGCGAGAGGAATTTGGAGAGGGATGAGCTTGCTGCAGCCCTCGCGGGCTCGCAGCTTCTCGCACCATATGTTGCTAGGCCCATCTATGAGGCCGCTCTCTCAATAAGCCCAGAACTTAAGCTAAGGATGCTGGATGGCAGGGTTGTCAGGAAGTGGATATTGAGAAGGGCTGCTGAGATCCTCGGGGTCCCGGGGAAGGTTCTCGAGAGGCCTAAGAAGGCCGCGCAATATAGCTCGGGAATTCAGAGGAGGCTGAGGAAGCTCCTAGCGGAGAAAAAATTGTAGTTGAGGGGGTTTTATGGCGGAGACTCCTTCTCCTTCTTCTTTTTCGAGGATCCTCCACGGCAGCAGGGAGCCATGGCGATGGTCTCGCGGCGCCTAGTGTTAAGCGTTTTCCGGGCTGGGGTGCATGGATAATACGTGGATTATCTCCTAACTCTCTCGATGAGTGTGGATAATGGCTTGGCGGTAATCTATGATGCTGTCCTGAGGCTTAAGGGGCTTAAGAGGACTGGCTGGCTCGAGAGGGGGGTGAGGGGTGCGGAGAGCGTGGCTGCTCATAGCTATGCCGTCGCCCTTCTCTCGATGATCTTGGCGGATATCAAGGGGCTTGATGTTGAGGAGGCTGTGAGGATGGCGTTGATCCATGATCTGCCAGAGGCCTTTATTGGGGATCTTACGCCCGGCGAGAAGGAGAGGATGAGGGATTTCCAGGAGAGGGAGATGGGGGCCATCATGGAGATGGCCAAAGCCCTCCCAGGCAGGGCCTCGGAGAAGCTCATCAGGACGTGGAGACGGTATTCTGAGGGGTCAAGCGATGTGGCAAGGCTCGTCAGGGACGTAGATAAGCTTGAGATGGGGCTTCAAGCCCTAAGCTATATCAGGTCAGGATACTCTGGAGCATGGGAGATCTATGAGTCCGCGTTGAGGGAGATTAGGGATCCGGAGCTCCGGGAGCTTTTAAGAAGGCTTGGCGAGCGCCAACTTAATACATCGCATGTCACATAGTTAGTGCTGGATGGCGGCTATCCGGGAGCTCTCCATAACGGCTAAGTATCCGTTCCTTCCTGAGGCCCGGGGGGAGCTTGCGAAATACGGGATAACTCTTGAGAGCTTCAGTGACCCGGCCTACCAGAAGGTCGTTGAGAGGGCGAAGAAAAGGATAATTGACGCGATAGAATATGGTGATGACATCAGCCCCTCGAGCATCTCCGATGATGATTTTGTGGAGCTTGCATCATTTCCACTCTCAATAGCCATGATAGCCGCGATCGGTGATAAGAGGCTCGCGAGGAGGTTCGCGCTCGCAACATCCTCTCTCGCGATCAAGCTCCTTGAATCCGAGGATCCCGAGTGGAGGGATGAGATAGTTCTCAGGATCGCGCAGGATGTCTTCGGCATGGATGTTAGGAGGGAGAACAGGGTTGTCGGCGGCATCACATACGACTACTCTCTGGGGCTCAAGGATTATCTGAGAGGAGCGCTGGCGTTCAATAGGCCCGAATGGAAGCTCGTGAACCGCGTCGTCGAGCGTGGCAGGGTCTTGGTAACAGCCCATGAGCTCATTAGGCTTCTAAAGGATCGTGTGATGGAGCATATCCTATCCCTCGTGGAGAGGGCTGGCAAGATCGGCGCTCTCCCCAACCCGGTTGAGGAGGCGATTAGGGAGATTAGGGAGAGGATGCCGGCCGCGATACAGCTCGAGCTCACCACCGTTAAGAGCGGGCCCGAGACATGGCCGCCATGCATGAGGGCAATAGCAGACAAGCTCATGGCCGGCGAGAATATCAGCCACTTCGCGAACTTCGCCTTCGCAGCATTCCTCTCAAACATAGGATTTGAGCCACATGAGATAATCAGGTTCTACGCGAATAGGCCGGACTTCAACGAGAGGATCGCGAGGTATCAGGTCGAGCACATCGCCGGCCTCAGAGGCAGCAGGACAAAGTACATGACACCAAGCTGCAGCACTATGAAGACTAACGGCTTATGCGTGAAGGATGGCGCATTATGCGGTGGGATCAGGAACCCATTAGCTTATTATAGGAGGGCGATTAGGAGGATGAGGAAGATTGATAAGGATAAGGCTGAGATGGGAGGAGAACGCGGAGAGGCTGGCGGCGAAGCTATCAGAGATTCTGGCTCCGATGGGAATACTCCCGGTGATCAACAGGTCTCAGGTAATCTTGGATGATGATCTCGCTTATAGGTCACTAAGAATCGAGGAGATGGTCGAGCTCGCGGCGAGGACACTATTGGAGCTCGGGATAAGATTCCGCGGAATCACTGCCTCCGATAGAGAGATCATAATCGAGGATGAGGAGCCGGAGAGGAGGGGGAGCCGCGGGCCGGGCTTCTTCATCTGTCCCCACTGCGGCTTCATAACACCATACGAGGAGGAGTATTGGAATCACTTGAAGATTCATTATATCGGGGTCTAGGGCCGTTTAAAGCCTGCGATGAGCCTCTTCCAGTAATCCCAGTCCACGAGCCCATAAACCCCCTTAACCACGTTCTCGTCTATAGCGGCGGCAGCCATCTCGCCGAGCTTATCAATTGCGATGTTCGCAATTATTCTGAATGGGAGGCCGGCCGTCTTCGCTGCATAAATAGCCACCGATGTGCATGATTTGACAAGATCCCAGTTCACTGCGCCAGCCTCCCCTCTAATCACCTCCACTAGGCCCCCGAGATCTGTGAAATAATCCCTCAAGTCCTTCTCCATATCGGGCACGCTTACAAGGGTATTTCTAGCCAGACTTAGAATCCTGTGAGCCGAGGCCTCCGCACGCGCTATCCTCCAAGTTATCGAGATGATCCTCGAGAGGGAGATCGCGTCTTCAAGTTTCCTGATCCGCTCCTCGAGCTCCTGGAGCTTTCCCGAGATCTCCTCGAGAAGCCTCCTGACCTCCTCGAGAAGCCTCTCCTCGGATGCCAAGCCCCTAGAATCCCTTGACCGCGAGGTCTATAATCTTTTTGATCGATTCCTCGAGGAAGCTTGGGAGGTTGAGGGGGGATACGTCTAGGAAGCCCCTGACTATCAGGGACTCAGCCTCCTCTCTCGAGAAGCCCCTTGACATGAGGTATATTAGCTGGTCCTCGGAGATCCTGCCTATCGCCGCCTCATGAGTCAGCGACGCGTTCATTCTTCTCGAGATCAGCTCCGGTATAGTGTATATCTCCGCCTCGTCAGAGAGCATTAGGCCCCTGCAGCTTATGTGACCGCGGCCATCATCCGCCTCACACTCTATCCTTCCACGCATGGTGAGCTTGGCCCTATTCAAGGCGACCGCGCTCGTGGTCAGCTCAGCTCTCCCACCCCTCCCCGCTATCAAGCAATCGCCACCCATATCCATCCTCGAAGAGCCGTCAAGATAGATGATATTACTCATGGATATCACCGCACTCCCTCCCTCAAGCCTCGCAGACGGCTTTGACTGGAAGCTACCAACAGAGCCGAGGAGGACATAGTTGTAGGATACCATCGCGCCCTCCTCGAGCACTATGCCGGTCCTCGGCCTTACGTGGAAGCTCGGCCCCCATCTATGAATCATTGTATAATTCAGCTTCGCGCCCTGCCTGACGAATATCTCTGTTACACCAATATGGAGCCCCCTCTGATCATGCCTCCTCATCGTGCAGCCCGTGATTATACATGCCTCAGAGCCCGGCTCAGCAACTATGAGGTTGTGAACGCTCTGGATTATCCCGGGCGAGTAGGAGAAGAAGCATGCCTGAATCGGCATGTGAAGCCTCCTACCCTCAAGTATCCTGAGGAAGAACCCGCTCGGCGGCTTCAAGGCATTATATGCGGTATATTTGTCAGTATATGGGCTTACAAGGCTCCAGAAGTGATCCCGAGCCCATGGATACCTCTCAAAAGCCTCCTGTATTGGCATGAGCTCTATATCTCCTTGGAACTGCTTCTGGACAGCCCTATACGCGATCTCATGATCGATCTGGAGGAATGTTGTGAGGGATGATGCTCTCCCCAGATCCACCCCAACCTCGAGGCTCCTCCTCCTAACATCCTCATCAACCTCGATCCTCTCTTTGGACTCCTGCTCGAACTCCTCAAGATCTAGATCCTCGCCATATTCAGCCGGCTTGCTAAGAGCCTCTCTCAGCCGCCTCTCATTAACCTGCATCTCTCACACCACCTATATCCATCCCTTATTATCCTGTTGAGTACCTGATCTGGATCCCCTTCACATGCTATCACGCCATCTATGAGGACATGCGCCTTCACGGGCTTCAGATGCCTGAGAATATAGCCATGATGTGTTATTATCAGGGCGGATCTACCCCTCAAGTTCTCCGAGAGGAATCTCCCAATCAACTCGAGATTCTCCACATCAACACCCGAGTCCGGCTCATCAAGGATTATTAGCCTCGGGTTTGATGCTAGCGTCTGTGCAAGCTCGCACCTCTTAATCTCCCCGCCCGAGAAGCCTACATTCACATACCGGTTCAGGTGCTCCTGTGATATGTTGAGCCTATCAACTATCTCGAGGAATCTCTCGCCGACGCCGTTCTCGGACGCTATTCTTGCGAGGAGGTCCTTCAGCTTTACCCCATGGAGCTTTGGCGGGTTCTGAAATGCTATGCTTATCCCCATTCTAGCCCTCTCATCTATCGGCTTCTCCGTTATGTCTTGGCCGTCGAATATTATCCTCCCGCTGACTATCCTGTAATCCGGGTGCCCGATTATGGCCATCGCGAGCGTCGACTTCCCGGAGCCATTCGGCCCGAAGATCGCGTGAATCTCGCCATCACCGACCTCGAGGCTCACGCCCTTAAGTATCAGCCTATCCCTCACAGCGACGTGAAGATTCTCTATCCTGAGCAGGGCACACCACCTCTGAACCACTTTACGCGATCTTGAAGAGGAGCCAGCCCCTCCCGATGTTTATCATTGCATATCTTCCTCTTAACCTTGAGCCCATGCAATCGAAGACTATCTTCTTATCTTTTTCATATTCTACGAGCTTAAATTCACCCTTATCCCAAATCTTCACTAATCCAGCTCCGTAGCCTTCTTTTATTTCTCCCTCGAAATCCGCATACCAAAGCTCATGATCGGGCTGAGGAATTCCAAGCCTTTTTACTCCCTGCATAGTGGGAAGCTCTTTTCTGAAAGCCCAGGATTTCAGCACACCATCTATCTCGAGTCTGAGATCGTAGTGAAGCCCCGCACGCTTCGCATGATGCTCATGTACGACGAATATTGACATAATCATTACTTAAAACATCGAGGGGTTTAAATGTATGGGGAGGCTAGCTCTTGATTAAAGTGAAAGCTCCAAATACCGTTTTTGAATGGACTATTTTCCAGAAATGTTGCCGTTCTCGGTATATGTTGGAAAGCTTGAGAATGGATTCCGAGCTATAGTTGCTCGTCATTACTTCAGGAAATGGCTTCCATTATCGGTCATAATAGGCATAGCTGCAGGATTCTCAGCAATAGCCTTCCATGAAATGGTTAAGCATGCGACGGCCGCCCTATTGGTAGGAGTCGCGGGATATCATCCGCCAGCTCCCGTTGGAGAGGGAGAAACCTTATTTAAGTTTCCAGAAACACCTTATCTAATCCCGCTAATCACCTGTATCGGAGGCCTGATCAGTGGTCTTCTAGTCCACTTGTTTGTTCCAGAAGCTGAGGGTGATGGATTTGATGCTGCAATCGACGCATTTCATAATAAGAGAGGCGAGGTTAGGGCGCGGGTTCCATTCATTAAGATGTTAGCGTCAGCAATTACGCTGGGCTCGGGTGGAAGCGCCGGGAGAGAGGGGCCTATTGCGCTTACCTCGGCTGGAGTCGCATCTATTGTTGGAAAAATCTTTAAGCTTAGTGAGAAGGACAGAAGGATAGCTGTTGTGGCGGGGATTGGGTCTGGTATAGGCGCGATTTTTAAAGCACCTTTCGGAGGTGCAATCCTCGCAGCCGAGATCCTTTATCTACGCGATTTTGAAATCGAGGCTCTTGTGCCATCGTTTATAGCATCAGTAGTTGCCTATAGTATTTTCTCGATGGTCTATGGGTGGCAGCCGATCTTCGGGGGTGGAGGTCAATATATCTTCAAGGATCCCCTGAGCCTCGTATATTATGCCTTTCTAGGGGTTCTATGCGGGCTGCTAGGGATACTCTACGTAAAATCGTTCTATGGTGTGAAAAGTCTCTTCGATAGATGGAGGATCCCGAAAGTCTTCAAACCCGCGGTTGGCGGGCTTCTCCTTGGGATTATTGGGATCTGGGTTCCACATGTCCTCGGAACAGGCTATGGATGGCTTCAAAAAGTAATTTTAGGAGACTTCTCGGCTATGACGCTGAGTCTAATCATCGCAATAATATTCTTGAAGATAATTGCAACCGCCCTTACAGTAGGCTCAGGTGGAAGCGGGGGAGTATTTGCTCCCGCTTTGGTGATAGGTGGAATGACCGGAGCTGCGACTTGGTTAATCTTCCACTCGCTAGGAGTAATTCCTGAAGCTTCTCCAGCGCCTTACGTTATCGTTGGAATGATGGCTTTCTTTGGCGGGGTTGGAAAAGTCCCGATAGCAGTTATCCTAATGGTTAGCGAGATGACTGGAACCTACAGCTTAATCGTTCCATCAATGCTCTCGACAGCGATAGCATACGTGATAACAGGAGATAACACAATTTACATTAGCCAAGTTCCGACGAGAGCTGACTCGCCCGCTCACATGACCGAGTATTCAATTCCACTTTTCATGAAGATAAGGGTTAGAGACGCCATGACTAGGAGGGTCGTAACGGTCTCTCCCGAGGATCCTGTTATGAAGGCGGCGGAGCTTATGACGAAATATGAGATTAGAGGATTACCGGTCGTGAAGGATGGGATCCTAGAAGGGATAATAACTCTTTCAGATATCCTAAGGCTTCCAGCCGATAAGAGAGATTATGTGAAAGTTGGAGATGTGATGTCAAAAGATGTCATCGTGACCTATCCTAATGAATCCCTCTTAGAGGCATTTGAGAAAATGATTCATTATCAGGTCGGCAGGCTTCCGGTAGTTGAGTCCCCGAAGTCTAGAAAGCTTATCGGGATAATCACGAGAGGCGATATTGGAAGAGTCTACGAGCTTAGAATGAGAGAGGTTGTGGCTGAGAGATAATACCGTATCACCTATATATCATCGCTAGGTGTAAGTAATTGGAGAATGAGCTTGAGAGATTTTCTCGAGGTCTTGGATAATGAAGGTCTTCTTGTCCATGTTAGGAGGCCTGTTTCAACGAGATATGAGGCTGCCGCGATAATGAAGAAGCTCGATCCGAAGCCTGTATTATTCCATGAGGTGCGTGAGGCCCCGGACTTCAAGCTTCTCGGAAATCTCTGCGCCGATAGGAGGATCCTAGCAAGGGCTCTAGGAGTCTCGGAACAGAATCTGCTAAAGAGAATTGTTGAGGCGATGAAGCATCCTGGAAAGGGTGAGATCGTAGAGGATCCACCATGTCAGGAGGTCATGATAGATGACCCGGATCTTAGGAGGCTTCCCTTCCTCGTTTTCGGGGAGAGGGATGGCGGACCATACATGACTGCCGGGATAGTAATTGCCCGGGATCCAGAGCTGGGGCATAATGCGAGCTATCATAGGCTCATGCTCTTGGATGAGAGGAGGGTTGCTGTGAGGATCCTGCCAAGGCACCTCGACGAGTTCATCAGGAGGGGTGTTAAGAGGGTTGCGATAGCCGTGGGCAATCATCCAGCATTCATGCTGTCGGCAGCCGTTACTTGGAGGCTGGGCGTCAGCGAGCTCGATATAGCCGCCGCGCTCGCCCCGATAAGATATGCCAAGGCCGTGACGAGCGATATCCTCGTCCCAGCCGACTGCGAGCTCGTCTTGGAGGGGAGGATAACGGATGAGAGGGCCGATGAGGGGCCATTCATCGACATAACAGGGACATATGATATTGTGAGGAAGGAGAGGGTTATCGAGATTGATTGCATCACCATGCGGAGGAGCCCGATATTCCAGCAGATACTCCCAGCTGGCAGCGAGCATAGGAACTTGATGGGGATGCCGAGGGAGGCGGCGATATACGCTGAGGCATCAAAGGTCTGCGATGTTGTTGATGTGAGGCTTACGCCGGGCGGCTGCAACTGGCTCCACTGCGCGATAAGCATTAGGAAGAGGAGCGATGATGATCCGAAAAGGGTTATCGAGGCCGCGCTAAGAGCCCATCAAAGCCTCAAGCACGTCATAGTTGTTGATGATGATATAGATCTCTCGAACCCATATGACTTGGAGTGGGCGATAGCGACGAGGGTCCAGCTGGATAGGGATCTTGTGCTTAGGCCGAATGAGCTTGGATCATCCCTCGACCCGTCAGCCGATCAGGTTACTAGGAGGACTTGTAAGGCTGGCTTGGATGCTACGATCCCGCTCACAGCCGATAGGAGTAAGTTCATTAGGGCCAAGATACCGGGTGAGGATGAGGTTAGGATAGAGGATTACGTGAAGTGAGCCCGGATGTATCTGACGAGCCTTGAGGAGAGGATGCTCGCGGGCGAGTATGGCTATGCGGCCCAGAAGGCCATGGAGATACTCGTTGCTCTGGGGAAGATCTATGACGCGGAGAGGATGATAGAGATAAGGAGCGCGCAGATCTCCGGCGTCTCCTACAGCAATCTCGGAGAGGAGGGGCTCGAGTTCCTCCTCAAGCTCGCTGAGGATGGGCGCGTCAGGGTTCCTACGACCCTGAACCCCTGCGGGATGGACTTGGAGGAGTGGCGTGAGATGAGCGTCCCCGAGGATTTCGCGGAGAAGCAGCTGAGGGTTATCGAGGCCTATCAGAGGCTCGGCGTCGAGCCCACGCTCACCTGCACACCCTATCTAGCTGGCAACATGCCGGGGTTTGGGGATCATGTCGCGTGGAGTGAGAGCTCAGCCGTGATCTACGTCAACTCGGTCATTGGTGCGAGGACTAATCGTGAGGGCGGGCCGAGCGCCCTAGCAGCCGCAATTGCCGGCAGGACGCCGCTATATGGCCTCCACCTAGATGAGGCTAGGAGGCCAACAATAATTGTGAGGGCGCCGAGGATAAGCGGAGAGCTTGACGCCTCAGCCCTCGGCTACCATGTCGGCAGGATAATCATGAGCGGCGTGCCGCTATTTACTGGTCTTGGAGCGGTCTCACGGGATCAGCTAAAGGCCCTCGGAGCAGGCCTCGCATCATCGGGTGGAATAGCGCTCTTCCATGTCGAGGGCATCACGCCGGAGGCGCACATGTATTCTAGAGAACATGTTGAGGACGTGATCGAGGTAACGGAGAGCGATCTGCGGGATGAGGTTGAGATGCTTGACGAGGGATTTGATGACC
Source organism: Candidatus Wolframiiraptor gerlachensis (assembly GCA_021323375.2). Lineage (GTDB taxonomy): Archaea > Thermoproteota > Nitrososphaeria_A > Caldarchaeales > Wolframiiraptoraceae > Wolframiiraptor > Wolframiiraptor gerlachensis. The sequence goes on from JAJPCT020000016.1 coordinate 105,935, forward strand.
CCGACCTGATATTCATCGGCTGCCCACACGCATCCATCGAGGAGTTGACGGAGGTATACCTACTTCTCGGTGGCAGGAGGGTCTCGAGGAGATTCTGGATCTTCGCCTCCAAGACTGTAAGGGCTCAGGCCGAGAGGATAGGGCTGCTGGCGAAGCTCGAGGCGCTCGGCGTCAGAGTCTACTGCGATACATGCCCGATCGTGGCGCCGCTTAAGAGGCTAGGATTCAAGAATGTGCTCACAAATTCCATGAAGGCAGCATACTATTTGAGAAATCTTCATGATGTTAGGGTTCGGCTTAAGCCTCTTCAAGGGCTCGTGGAGGATGCTGTGAGATGAAACTTCTCTTAGAGGGTAGGGTGATATGGGAGGGGCATGTTGAGGGAGAGGCGCTCGCAACGCGGCAGCCAATAAGCTTCTACGGTGGAGTTGATCCGGAGACTGGGAGGATAATCGAGAAGGGGCATGAGCTCGAGGGAGTATCAATCAGCGACAAGATACTCGTATTCCCATATGGTAAGGGCTCGACCGTCGGCTCATATATTCTTCTCAGGTTGAAGAAGCGCGGCCTAGCGCCAAGAGCGATAATAAACCAGAAGTGTGAGCCCATAATAGCTGTCGGGGTGATAATAGCGGAAATACCATGTGTTGACTTGATAGATGTTGGCAGGATTTCGACGGGGGATATTTTGAGGATTGATGGGCCGAGGGTTGAGATCTGGAAGAGGATGCCCAAGCCCTAAAGCTCGATGAACCCCTCCCAGAGCTTCTCAGCCGGCATATCCTCATACTCGACCCCATAGAGCTCGATCTTATATCGCCCCGGCTCAAGATCAGCTATCTTGATTGTGATCTCGTATTCGCAGATACATCTGCACATCTCGCCGATATTCTTCTCAACGATCTTAAGCAGTATATGGTCTCCGCGATGCTCCACGGGCTCGAGGCTAATCACTATATCGGCGCAGCAGACATAACTTAGATGATGGATCAGGTTTATCGAGGAGGGACCTGTTGTGAGCTCAATCCTGCTTGTTGAGCCGTATCCGCGCGTAAGGCCATCATAGCTCATGCTGGAGCAGCCGCCCACACTATATGTCAGGGCGGGCTTCCCGGCCGGGGGTTTCCCAGTAGGGTAGAATGCCATGAAGAGTCCCGCGGTAAAGGCGATCACGAGGACGATAATAGCGATGTAGGTCAGCTTTCCCACTTCAGCACCTCGCCAATTATCATGAATTACGGTTAATCAGGCTTTCGGCCAAGGGGCGTTATGGCTAAATTCAGCCTCGCGGCGCAACATCTGGAGATATTTCATCCCACTCTTAGGGGGTGTGCTTATGAGCCTGCCGATCCCAGTGGTTAGGAGGAAGCTTAGGGATGGCAGGATTATCGAGAGGGAGGGTAGGGGCTTTAGCTTGAATGAGCTCAGGGAGGCGGGCATAACAATTGATCAGGCGAAGAGGCTTGGGATCTACATCGATAAGAGGCGGAGGAGTTGTAGGAAGGAGAATGTCGAGGCGTTAAAGATACTTTTGAGAGCTTTGAGTGAGGCTGTGGGGACGGGCTCCGGGAAGAGCTCGTGAACAGGTTAGAGTTCCTCTGCCTTCGACTCCAGCACTTTGAAGAGATCTGCTTTCGTCACAATGCCGGTTATCCTGCCATCCTTCTGGAGGAGTATCGCTGGATACTCTTGGAGGAGCTGCCTGACGATATTTAGTGATGCCTCTTCGGGTATTATCGGGAAGACCTCATCCATAACCTCGCTTACAGGCATATCCGTGGACTTCACCTTCTCGAGCTTTCTCATGATTGTTGACTCTGAGATGCTTCCAACCGGGTTTCCATTCCTGAGAACCGGTAGCTGCGATATCCCATACATTCTCATCAGGCTTATCGCCTTGCTTAGTGGATCGGATGCCTCAACGCAGATGACATCCCTAGTGCAGATGTCTCTGGCCAAGAGCTTTGCACCCCTTTCAGCCCTAGCCATCTCAAGGGCCTGTAGGATGCGCCTAACAGCCTCATAGGAGGGGTTGATCCGGCCACGTTCTATCTTCGAGATCAGGGACTGGCTTAGCCCCGACATCTTCGCAAGCTCCCTCTGTGTAAGGCCCAGCCTCTTTCTAAGCTTCGCGAGGGACTCAAGATCCCAGAGGTTTTCCAAGAAGATTATGGCACCCATGATTCCTATAGGAATATCTGATTATAAATGTTTATGAGCAACAGATTACGGGCAGAGGTGATGCGGAAGCCGTCCACCGAGGCTATTCACGGGCATGGCTATCGGGATCGGGAGAGGGGGGTATTTAAGGTCCCCATCTACCAGACAGCCATCTACGAATATCCCGACTCAATTACTGGAACACCTAGGCTTAGTGATCGGGGCCTGGATCTCAAGTATAGTAGGGAGGAGAATTACACGGTTAGGTCTCTTGAGAGAATTCTGGCTAGGCTTGAGAGAGGTGTTGACTGTCTCGCCTTCGGGAGCGGGATGGCCGCGATAGCCGCCGCATATCTCTCGAGGCTCAGCGCCGGGTCAAAGCTCCTAGTCCCCCTAGAGTGCTATGGGACCACTCAGGAGCTTGCTCAAAACCTCTCGAAGTTCGGCATCACATGTGTTCTCGCTAGATCGGATACAGGCGAGTTTCTTGAGAGGCTTGAGGATGGCATTTCGCTCGCCCTCGTCGAGACCATCACGAACCCGATGATCAGGGTTATTGATGTTAGGGAGATTGCGAGGAGATGTAGGGAGCTGGGGATACCTCTTATCGTCGATAACACGTTCTCCACGCCAATACTCTATAACCCTCTCGAGGATGGTGCTTGGATAACGATCCACAGCTTGACGAAGTATATTGCCGGGCATAATGATGTGGTGGGTGGCGCGATAATAGTTGGGAGTGAGGAGGATGCGAAGACCTTCTGGAACTGGAGGAGGAAGCTTGGATCGATCATGAGCCCGTTCGACGCCTTTCTCACGATCCGGGGCGTGGCAACCCTCGAGGCGAGATTTGAGAAGCAGTCAAGGAGCGCCATGGAGATAGCCGAGTTCTTGGAGGATCACCCGAAGGTCTTGGAGGTTTATTATCCTGGGCTCTCAAGCAACCCGTACAAGGGCGTTGCTGATAGGCTCTTCAAGCGTCGGCTCTATGGCGGTGTCCTAAGCTTTAAGGTTAAGGGAGGCCAGAGAGAGGCCATAGAAGTTCTCAAGAGCACGGAGATTATCAAACCGACGCCGAGCCTAGGCGGTGTCGAGAGCCTCTTAACATACCCAATATGGACTGCCGCTAAGAACATGAGTAAGGAGCAGTTGGAAATACTCGGGATAGGCGAGAACCTCCTCAGACTATCAGTCGGCCTCGAGGACATAGAGGACCTGAAAGAAGACCTGGATAGAGCTCTCTCTAGAATCTAGGCTTCATGGAGCTATACCCGCATGAGACCCCGGGTATGATCCCCGCCTACAACCGGACCTGAGGTTAAAACCTGATCTGGAGCATATTTGAGCGGCGGGGGATGGAAGCCGTCCTGAGACATTATATACCTTACTGCAAACCTAACACTCATTTCAACAATCCTTCCTTTACCCATTTAGCTTTTCTTGCGAGACCATTTAAAGCAATGGCCTCATATAGTTCAATATTCCCTCGATAACCCTTTCAACACCATACTTCTCTAATTCACTCCACCGAATGACTATCCAAGTGACTATCCAAGCTTACATTCTAGAATCCTCAGGACATCTATGCTCATTAAGCCCATCCCCAGAATCGTTTTCTACATCCTTCGCTTATTAGCATATAATTTAATTTCTCTCTATAAGAAGCTAATTCCAAGTAAGGCCCTCGCCGAGCCGGCTTTTCACACTTCGACATTAAACTCTATGGGCTCGCCGGTCTCCGGGCTAAGCCTCATCGCGACTTTGACGAGCCTCCTCCGCCCATCCCTGATCCGCAGATCTAGCCTGACATTCCATAGGCCGCCATGGGTGCTCGGCTCGAGCGCTATCGAGTCCACCCAATATTTCTCGATCTTGGCTCCAAGCCTCTTCTCGGCCTCGCTTAGCGCCAGCCTTTCTGCCTCCTCCCAAGAGGATATCCTCATACCCGCCCACATCCTCTTTTCTTGGATGGACTACTCGGATCTTAAAGCTTGAACCGGGTCCATCCTAGCTGCTTTCACCGCGGGGTATAGCCCCGAGAAAACCCCGACGAGGATGGCGAAGAAGAAGCTCTCTATGATGAGCTCCGGCGTGATCACAGGCGTGTATGAGATTTGGAGCGCTTGGCCTATAGGCGTGCTGGCCTCCCTCACTTGGAACATTCTCGCGAAGACGTCTCCTAGGAGGAGCGATGCCGAGATCCCCAGCACTATTCCGAGGATCCCTCCTATAGCCCCTATTAGGGCTGCTTCTGCTAGGAAGATTGCTGCTACGTGCTTCTGTGTGAAGCCGAGGGCCCTTAGCACACCGATCTCCCTAGTTCTCTCCATCACGGACATTATCATCGTGTTCATTATTCCTATGCCGGCGACAATAAGCGAGACGCTCGCAACAATAAGCATGAAGATCGAGAAGTTGGAGATTATCGCCCTAACATTCCTGACTATCGTGAGGGGGCTTATTATCTCTATATCGCGGCCGTAAATATCCCTGAGCATCTTTATCAGGGGCTCGACGGCATCCGGGGAGCTCGCGACTATCACTATCGCTGGATAATATCTCGAGCCGAACATGTTCCTCGCCGCTTCCACCGTCGCGAGGATGCTATTATCAACGTCTAGGTAGGGCGTTGAGCCGAACTCGTTGTAAATCGCGCCCACCATGAATGTTTTGGTCTTGACTGATTGGCTGCCCTGGAAGAGTATGGAGACGGATGAGTAGAGCCTTATGCTCTTGCTCGGGTCTTCAGGAGGGTATGCGACCTTATAGCCTAGGGCCACGACCGCGACATCAGCCGGCTGGAGCGGCTCGCCCTCAAGCAGCTCCAAGTCCGGAAGTATGAGCTTGATCATCCTAGGATCTGTTGCGAGGAAGTTAACCTGTCTCTCAATCGAGCCCGACTTCAGCATCACCCTCGTGAAGTAGAATGGCGCTGTGGCCCTTACTCCAGGGAGCCTCGAGAGCATGATCACATCTGTGTCCGTGAACTTTACCGAGCCCTCGACTGGTATTATCCAGATGTTATTGCTGCCGATCCTCGACAAGACCTCATTGAGGAAGTTGTCGAATCCACTGGTATTCGATATAAGTGTTATAATCGCTAGTATGCCTATCATTATCCCGAGTATTGTGAGGGCGCTCCGCGTCTTCCTATCCTTGAGCCCCTTGAACGCGTACCATAGGATGTCACCCGGCCTCAACCCTTCTCCGCCTCCTCGCGAGATACACTATGATCACGACCAGTATTATTATCGCGATTATCAGGATTAGTTGGTTCAGCTGGATCTGCGGTAGCTGTCCCCTCGTCGAGGACTCTACGAGCTGCGGCACCTCGACCACTCCTTCCAAGATTTCCTCACTCCTATTTCTTAGCGAGTCTAAGTAGCTCAGCCTGAGAACCACTCTCACCTCGCCCTCTCCCTTCTCCAAGCGCTCGACGGGTATGTTGAAGAGTATTGGCGCGTTTGGCTCAACATCGCCGAGATAGCTTATCCGGCTTGATGTGAGGTCGCCGCCGACGATCTCTATCCTCGTGTATGACGCCTTCTCGGTTCCCTCATTCAATATCCTCCCAATAAGCAGGAGATCCCTGCCCATTCTTTCAAGCGATATCTCTTGGAGCTTGATGTCTATTATCCCCTTGACATACATTCCGATCAGGTGGTTCTCGCTCCTAATCCAGCCTCCGGACTCTTTGAAGCTCACCTCGACTCTCAGGTTGAATGGCTCCCCGATTGTTGAGCCTGATGCAGTTTCGGACGGCACATAGACCTTCAGACTTAGCGTCGTCCTCCCACCCTCACCCAGTTCAGGTATATTCCACGTCGTCGGCCCGATGAGAGTCACCCAGCCCATTGTCGGCGCTATAGTCACCATTATATCCCTGAGCCTCTCGCCCGAGATATTCTCTATCGTTATGTTTATGGGCTCTATCATCCCGCCCCGCACATACTCTCCAGAGTATATCCTCAGCCTATTCCTCCTACTCTCCTCGAGGATTGTTATCGTGATGCCTTTCTCGACAACATGCCTCCCCTCATCATCAGCATATGTTATCAGTACTGGTATGGAATAGGAGCCACCAGCAGCCCTCTCATTCACCAGAACATCTATCGAGATCTTTTTCTCGGATCCGGGCCCGAGATCTCCAAGCTTGAGCGAGGTTGAGCCGCTTAGAACGGTGAGGGGTGGGCTGGCGAGCCTATTCAGCCCGATCTCCACGTTAATATCTCTCGCGGCCTCGTTCCCATTATTCCTCACAATTATATTCAGTGTCTTGGAATGCGCGGGCTCCATAATCGGGTCGTCAAGCAATACATCGAGGAGAACCCCGACGCCTCCGAGCGGCTTAACCCTCACCATAAGCTCATGCGTCTCTACAACCTGCTCTCCATAGGAGTTCTGGTATCTCACCTCCGCGATTATGCTGGATGGGCCATCCGCCAGTGCCCTGCTCACAAACACCTTTAACGGGATGTTTATGGATGAACTGGGTGCTAAGTTTCCGATGATGTGCCTGCCGCCGCCCTCGAGGAGGGCTAAGCCAACTGAGGCGGATCTCACCCAGATCTCAGCCGAGGATGCATGGGCTGATCCCATGTTCTCCACGGTTAGCTTGAGATTGGCCTCTGACCCCGGCTCAAGGATGCTCGGGCTAATGGATAGCTTGAGGTCGGCCCTGCCCGTGATCCTGAATCTAACCTTGACTATCGTCAGGCTTATCGAGTCCTCATCCCACTCGACGTATCTAAGGGCGAGGCTTGCCTCATGCTCGCCTACCTTAACATCCTCGCCTATGTCTATGAGGAATGTTAGGTAGAAGCGCTCGCCCGATCTAACATGGCCGCTTGTTGATGGGCTTGTTAGGCGCTCACCGCTCTTGGAATCCCTGAACCCCTCCGGCAAATATAGTGTCCCTTGGACATATCTGATGTCCTCATCCATCGTGTTTATGAGCTCGATAATGAGCTGCGCGTTCCTATCTCCTGGGGCAGCCTCCATCCTCTTGCTGATGCTCCCGAACCAGGCGTCTGAGAATATTATGTCGGGGACTGAGCCCGCTGAGGCTGTCAGTGGGATGGCGATTGCTGCCAGTAGTAGGCAGGCTAGGATTAGGCTAATTCTCCTCATAGGCAACACCATCCCTCATTCTCACGATCCTCTTGGCTGGAGCAGCCGTCTCAGGGTTATGAGTTACGACTACTAGCGTTACGCCGAGCTCCCGGTTAAGCCTCGTGAGAAGATCCACGACCTCGGCTGCTGAGACTGAGTCGAGGTTTCCAGTCGGCTCATCCGCCAATATTATCCTCGGCCCCGTCACTATGGCCCTGGCGATCGCAACCCTCTGCTGCTCCCCGCCGCTAAGCTCCATCGGCCTATGATTCATCCTATGTGCTAGGCCAACCATCTCCAACGCCTCTCCAGCCCTCCTCATCCTCTCCTCACCATCAACGCCCTTGATCGCGAGCGGGAGCATGACGTTCTCGAGAGCCGTGAGCCGGGGTATCAGGTTGAATGTCTGGAAGACGAATCCTATGAGCTCGTTCCTCAGCCTGCTGAGCTCCACATCACTCATCTTGCTCGGATCCCTGCCCTCGATCAGGACCCTGCCCCTCGTCGGCCTATCGAGAGCGCCTGCCAAGTGTAGGAACGTGGATTTACCGCTTCCAGAAGGCCCCATTACCGCCACATGCTCGCCTCGCTTAATCTCTATGTTGAGGCCCCTGAGTGCCGGGACCTCCACCTTGCCCAGCCTATAGATCTTCCAGACATTCTCAAACTTTATTGCCGGCTGCTCCAGAAGCCATCACCCCAGCCAAGCTTTTTCAGAGCGCAATAAGTATTTTTTGTAACTCGCTGAGTATTATTACAGGTTTTCGCGATGGGCCAGCAAGAGGAGCTCGTCCGCGCTCTGAGAAAAGATTGGGCTAAGCGAGTGTGAGGCGAGAGCCTATATTGCCTCTCGCTTGAGCTTGGCGAGGCGGATGCAGGTGAGATCTCGAGGAGGTCTGGCGTCCCGAGAACTAGGATATATGATGTCCTTGGTAGGCTTGAGGCGGCAGGGATAATTCAGAGAGTTCTCGGTTCTAGGCCGGCCATCTACTCCGCGATACCGCCTGATAAGGCACTGGAGCCGCTGCGAAGGAAGCTATTCGACGAGGTCTTAGAGGCGATTGATAGGCTGAAGCTCATGTATGCCTCGACAAAGACGATCTCAAGATTCAACATGATCCTGCTTAGGGGCGATAGGGCTTACAGGGCAATAATGGATCTTGTTGAGAGGGCGAGGAGGGATCTTCTCGCGAGGATCTTCTACCTGCCCTCACAAGTGCTGATGGAGCTTGTGGAGAGGCTTAGGGGGCTTAAGCAGCGGAACATCCAGACATACTTCTATGTCGATGCGCGTGTCCTGAGGAGGGAGGTTCCGCTAGATCAACTGGAGGAGATGTTGAAGGAGCTTAGAGGCAGCACCTTCACGGCCCTTGTCCCCCTCAGCTTCATATGCGCTGACTTCGAGAGGTTGCTGGTTCTATATGCCTCGCCGGAGAACCCGAGCGAGTGCTACGGCTTCCTAGTCCATGGATTTGAGGAGGTTGGGAAGATTATCAGGGATCAGCTTGTCGGCGAGCGGGCCTCGTTGGAGAGCAGCTAGCGCGCGTCGGCCTATTGCATGCTCCTCCTGGCCAAGAGCTTGTTAATCGCGTTTATCATGGCCTCGACGCTGGCCATTACTATATCCTCCCTCGCGCCCCTCGCGGAGACGAGGTTCCCAGTCTCATCCTCAACCTTGACAATTACTTCGGCGATGGCATCCGATCCACCCGTAACCGCCTCGATCCTAAACTCCCGAAGGCTTATCCTAGCGAGGTTCTGAATCACCCTCTGAATAGCCTTTAGCGACGCGTCGACAGGACCCACCCCAGTCTCCGCCGAGACATACTCCTTTCCGAGCACATTTAGCTTGACGGAGGATGTTGGTATGACGCCGGTCCCGGTGACGACGACGAGCTCCTCGAGGTTCACTGCCTTCATCCCCTCGATAGGCGCCTCTATCACGGATCTAGCTATCGCGAGTACATCGGTATCCGTCACGGTCTTGCCCTTATCACCCAGCTCCTTAACCCTCCTGACTATCTCGTTGAGCTGGCTCTCCGTTGGCCTTAGCCCGACCTCCTCGAGTATAGTCTTTATCCCATGCTTGCCCGCGTGCTTGCCCGCCACTATCTTCCTCACCCTGCCGACGAGCTCGGGGCTGAATGGCTCGAAGGCGCATGGATCCACAACAACGCCCCTAACATGTATCCCTGACTCATGCGCGAACGCGTTATCACCAACTATCGGCTTATGGGGCTGAAGTTGAACTCCCGTTAGCCTTCTAACGAGCTGGGATGTCGCGTATATCTGCCTCGTATCTATATTCGTCTTCTTCCCGTATAGCAGGGTGAGGGCCATGACGACCTCCTCGAGAGCAGCATTCCCAGCCCTCTCCCCTATACCGTTCACCGTCACATGTGCTTGGATCGCTCCAGCCTCTATGCCGGCCAGCGTGTTTGCGACCGCGAGCCCGAAATCATTATGACAGTGAACGCTTATCGGGATCTTTACAACCTTTCTCAGCTCCATGATTAGGTCATACATGCGCCTAGGTGTCATGATGCCAACAGTATCCGGCACGTTGATCCTGTCTGCTCCAGCCTCCTCAGCGACCCGGCAGACCTGCTTCAAGAACCCTAGATCGGTCCTCGTGGCATCCATTGGGGAGAACTCACATATGAAGCCATGATCCTTAACATATGTTATGTATCTCGTGATCCTCTCTAGCGCCTCCTCCCTACTCATGCCAAGAACGCTCTTCAAGTGTATGTCGCTGGTCGAGTAGAAGACGTGGATGGAGTCCGGCTCGACGCTGATCGCCGCGTCCACATCCCCCTGATCAGCTCTTGCGAGAGCACATATCTCGGCCTTGAGACCAGCCTCCTTAATCAGCTTGAAAGCCCTCCTCTCGCCCTCCGAAGCGACCGGGAACCCGGCCTCAATCACATCAACACCAAGCTTGTCCAGCTGTATCGCTATCTCCAGCTTCTGCTCCGGCGTCAAGCTTACTCCCGGAGCCTGCTCACCATCCCTCAAAGTCGTATCAAATATACGGATAATCTCGCTCAACTCTGGAGACCGCCGAGGGCGGGGACTATTAAGCCTTTTTGATCGGAATTGTAAAAACTTATTACCCATCATGAGAGCTTCCACCCCAATATTCCGCTAGAATCCTCAGGACATTTATGCTCTCAAGTCTACCCCAGAATCGTTTTTCTACACTCCTCACATATTATCTGGATAATCTTCCCATTCACAATGACTGCTAACCCCTAGTCCTTTCTCCTAACTCCTTCCTCGTAAGGGTTATGATGCTTCTACATAGATTGCATACCGCCTCATGCTTCTCAATATAATTGAACCTTCCTGATTCTATCCCACCATGTAAACCCCATCTAGAAATTAGGTCTCCACAGATTTGTTTGGTAGGGAGCCGGAATTCCGCCTCCACAAACTCTCACAAAACGGAATTCGGGGAGGTAGGGAGGCTGAAAAAGTCTTAACTCCCGGGTTGAGAAGTCTGATGAGAGTTTGAGAATCCTCGATTATGGCCGCAAGATAATCGAGGAGGTTATGAGTGATAAGTATTATGCGGCGATATACAGGATAGCATGCGAGGAGCTTAAGCTCAAGGATAGCGTTGAAGTTGCAATATCGGTGGTAAGGTTACCATTAAACTGGAAGCTTAGCAGGCTTAGAGGTTTGCTGGGCCTGACGCCGCACAAGGGGAAAAATATAATCACAAGTTGCGTACACATTTGACAAAACTCGCGGCATCAATCTATCTCAATAATAAACGATATGGAATCGGAACGGGGCTCCTTGAAGGCATAAACTGCATGCCGTGCAGTAAAACGCTCTATAAATTACAACAACTAAGAATACTAAAGATATTGAAGAGGGCATGGCAGCAGAGACGACGTATGCTGGCCGGCGGGCAGTAAAAGCCGGAGAGCCGGTGGCAGTGAGACACTACCCGCCACGGGATCATCCCGTGGTGGCTCCTCAGATAATCCCGCCGGCCGGCTACGACGGCTCGCCGGCCAGCCCCACCCCTAACCCTTTTTCCATCCCTAATATTTCATGAAAAGCTTTCTAAATAACATCTCCAAATATAGAAGGGTTGGGTTGACTTGATCCAGAAAATTTGTCTTCATTATCTGAGAGAGGATGTTGCGAGGGAGATCTCGAGATTCTGCTCTGGTAGATGGGTTGCCTTGGAGTGTAGGTCGAGTGGCGGGGGTCGAGCTTTTTACAGGTATTGGCCTGATGATGGGCCGCTCACGATTAGGGAGCCACCTGACATAAAGAGGATTATCAACAGGTTTGGTAATAAGATGCCGAGGACTATCTATGGCTCCGCGAATATCTATCGAAGGCTTGAGCGAAGGGAGGATGTCTCCGATCCGAGTAATATCCTCATGAGCACGCCGAGCTGGGATGTTGATGGATCATTGGAGGAGGTTGAGCTAATCAAGGAGGCTGCAAGGATACTTGTTGACGCTCTTAGGAGTGAGGGCGTCGAGAAGTCGGTATATCTCATCTGGTCCGGCCGCGGGATACATGTCCACCTGAATGAGAAGGCGATAAGTGGTGAGATTTGGGGGAGGGGGCCTCTAAGAGTCTCATTCGCGATAGCCGAGTATATTCTTGGGCGCGTGAAGGATGAGCTTGAGGCTGTATGCGAAAGGTCGAGGTCGCCTGATAGGAGGCTCAAGATCGAGAATCTCATGGATATTCAGAGGGTCTTTACGGCGCCTCTAAGCATTCATCGAGAGCTCGATCTCGTCGCAGTCACGATCAAGCCGGATGATCTCGAGAAATTTGGGATAGAGTGGGCTAAGATTGATGGTTATAAGCACTGGAGTGGGTGGGATGAGTATGAGCCGGGCGAGGCTGATGATCTTGCGTTAAGGGCTCTCGCGGAGATCAGGGGAGACCTTAGGATGACGATAGGTGGGGAGGGGAAGGGGGGAGTAGAGGAGGTCAAGGACGTTCAGCAGGTTGCTCGGGCTGGCCAGATTGGCAGGTTTCAGGTCATGGGCCTCCTCCAAGCCGCGAGGTATTATGTGCTGAAGGGCGATCTCGAGCTCGCCAAGTCCTTCGGCCTCAATAGGGCGATATTCTATGCTTGGGCTAAGAAGCGCGGCGTAACCGTGAGGAGGGCTGGAAGGGGCTTAAGATCCATCCAGCCATCCGAGAGGGAGGAGATTGAGGAGAGGGTTGGTGATGAGGTCGCCTATCGGTCTCCACGTGGATACTTCATGATAGGTGGGCAGATTCAGAGACCCGTGGACTTCGACCGCATGATAGCCGCGAGGTTTGGGCGGAGCTTCGAGAAATTCTGGAACGCGGCCATAGAGTATGTTAAGAGCTTCCCGGAGAGCGTCCTCAAGAGCCAGCGAGAGTTCTATGAGAAGGTCTATCTGCCGGTGAGGGATCAGCCTGAGAAGATCCTAGAGCGGAGGGAGCGTGGCCAAGAGGCCTCAAGCCTTGATCAATCCCACGACATGTCATAGCCTCGGGCCATGCATGCGGGGCTCGCCTTTAATAGAGGGGCCGGAGCTGGCTCGAGCCGGGAGGCTGGCGTGGATGCAACATGATGACCTAGCCGACAAGCTCATCGAGATCTTCGGGGTCAGGGTTGATCTCACGGAGGATGTCGATGTTGAGGGGCTGTCTCCGGGGAGCAGGGTTTACAGGGTTAAGGGCTTCCCGAGTAACTGCGAGGTCTATATACTTGACTGCGAGGCTGGGAGGGAGATAGCATGCCATCCACATATAGTTGGTGAGAGGCTGGCCGAGCTAGCCCTCCTCTGCGCGAGGGATGCTGCTAAGGCGATTATCGAGTTAACCAGCATCAACGAATATGGTAAGGAGGCTATTGTCTTTGAGCACGTCTTGAGGGCGGCGCCCGGCTACAGGCTTCACGAGGCGCTTAGAGAGTCTGGTATCGGATTCAGGGAGGTCTGGATAAGGCCGCGCTATGTGATCCCATCATATCGGGCTCATCATGCCGCGGATGAGAGGAGGATAGAGATAATCTATGAGGATTTCTCGGAGCTTCCAAGGAGAGAGCTATTGATGATCCTAAAGCCTGATACTGAGGCAAGCGGCAGAACTGGGAAGGCGTCGCTGGAGAGATTGGCCGAGGTCGCCGAGGAGAAGAACTCCGCGCTCGAGGAGCTCATAGTCTATGGATTCATCTCGATCGACGGGCTCAAGACAATATATGAGACTGCATCGAGCATCGGGTTCAGGAGGACATACTTCTTCGCGATCGGTAACCTGACAGCCCTCTGCCACAACCTCTATGACATGCCATTATATGGCCCTGATGAGAGCTATTACTCGGAGAAGAGGGAGCTAAGGCTGCTCGGCGGGATAACAGATTATGAGACATTCACCCGGTATATGCCCGAGTATATTCCTGGAGCTGATCAGCCTGGAGACTGGTCGGCAAGGCAGACAATCCTCTACACAGGATATGATTATGAGCCTGGCGACATAGAGAAGCACTTAACCAATAGCATCAACCTCATCGAGAGGCTCTGGAGTATCTCAAGGAACCAAGAATGGTTTTCTGGGATTCATGAGGAGGCGATAAGGAGGGAGCTCGAGAACCTGAGAAGCATGCTCGCCAGCTACCGGGAACAGAAAAAATAGATGTGGGTGCGCGGCCTATCCCATTATCGGGGCCGCTGAGGCCTCCTTAAGCTCCGCGCCCCCGCCACCTATCTTGAAGATCCGCCCCGAGGAGAGCTTTACTAGAACCGCTCCACACTCGAGGCACTTGAAGTAATAATTGTAACCCTCATAAGCCTTCTGAGCACCAAGATAAATGAGACGAGTATGATTACACATCCCAATACATAGTATGCGAAGTCTAAGTTATATGCCTTGTGAGCACATATTCGTAAAAGTGACGGGCTGAAAAAGCTCCAAGGAGGAGGTAGATCTTATATCTCCCGCGGGCGAGTTGTTTCACGATTTGAAAGTTCTAGTGACTGGTGTTGCCGGATTCATAGGCTCTCATCTCTGTCGAAGGCTTCTCGATCTCGGGATAGAGGTTCATGGATTGGATAATTTGAGCAGGGGGTTTGCTGAGAGAGTTAAAGATCTCGAGGATGCCGGCATGGTTTTATATAGGGCTGATGTCAGGAATTGGGCCATAGTGCATGAAATACTGCATCGCGTCAAGCCCGATGGCATCATGCATCTAGCCGCGCTAATCAGCGTTGAGGAGAGCATCAGGATGCCGGGGCTATACATGGAGGTTAACGCCGAGGGTACTAGAAATCTCGTGAGGGCCGCGAGTAGGGCCGGCGTGAGGAAATTCATCTATGCGAGCAGCGCAGCGGTCTATGGCAATCCCGTCAAGCTCCCAATAACCGAGGATCATCCAACAAGCCCCCTCTCACCCTATGGCCTCTCAAAGCTGAAGGGGGAACGATATGTAGCATCTGAGTTCATAGGAGAGGAGAAGCCCGTGATACTTAGGATCTTCAACGTCTATGGACCTGGTCAAAATCCAGAGTACGCTGGCGTCATAACGAGGTTCATAGAGAGGCTGAGCAGAGGCGAGCCGCCGATAATATTCGGCGATGGATGCCAGACGAGAGACTTTATCCATGTTGATGATGTAGTTGAGGCATTCATAAGATCGCTCGACGTGTCTATCGATGAGGTGCTCGTGGCTAATATCGGGTCTGGCAGGCCAGTCAAGATCATCGAGCTAGCCCGCATGATGATCAGGCTATATGGCCTGGATCTTGAGCCGGTTCACGCGCCGCCGAGGCCGGGCGATATAAGAGATAGTTACGCCGACATATCTAGGGCTAGGAGGATTCTTGGCTGGAGCCCGAGGATAGGTCTTGAGGAAGGGCTGCAGAGAATCATCCATGGAGAAGACCTATAATTAGTGATCTTGCTTACCATGCGCTAGGCTATGAGGATTGGTGTTGGCTCGATGAACGAGGTTAAGATTGAGGCTGTGAAGATATGTTTTGAAAGGTTCTTTGGAGGCGCGGATATAGTTCCAGTCTCGGTTGAAGTTCCCCCTCAGCCCATCGGCTTCGCGGAGACTCTTAGGGGGGCGGTACTCAGGGCGCTGAAGGCCCTAGAGGGGGCGGATGCGGATCTTGGGATCGGCATAGAGGCCGGGCTTATTAGGATCCCGCATACCATAACTGGATACGCTGACCAGCATATATGCGCAATAATAGATGCTGATGAGAGGGTTACGCTGGGCTTCAGCATGATGCTCGAGTTCCCCGAGATTGTTGTGAGGAGGATATTGAGTGGGCAGGCGAGGGAGGCTGAGGAGGTGATGGAGGAGATCTCGGGGATAAGGGAGATCGGGCGCAAGGGTGGGGCGGTCGGATACCTGACAAGAGATCATGTAAGGAGGATAGATCTATGCATACAGGCCATTACATCGGCGCTCATCCCGAGGCTGAACCCACAGCTTTACAACATCAGCTGGCCGAGAGCCGGCGACATCCTAGGCAAGATGCCCTAACCGCATCCCTCCCCGAGATATGTTGGAGGAGCTTGGAATAGGATCATGGATATAAACATTTGATCATAAGTATAATTTTTGGTTATTGGCAGCGGCTGCTAGGAGCTGGAATGAAGAGGATAATCGTCATGTCGATTAAGCCGAAGTTCGGCTATAGGATTCTTAAGGGTAGGAAGAAATTTGAGCTCAGGAAGCATTGTAATCAGGATAGGATTCGGACTGGCGATATGATCTTCCTCTACTTCTCCTATCCTGTGAGGGCTATTCTCTGCATGTTTAGGGCTGGCAGGGTTTATGAGGGAACTAGGGATGAGCTTAGGAGCATCGCCGAGAAGTTCAGGAATAATGGCCTCGGCGATGAGGACTGGACATATCTTGATGCTAAGAAGCCTGGGATGATGATAGAGGTTAGGAGCCCGGTCCGCATCCGGAGGATAACCCTTGAGAGGCTTAGGGAGGGCTTCGGCTTCGAGCCTCCGGTGAGCTATAGGATCCTCAAGCCTGATGAGCCCCTCTACAAGTATCTCGCAAGGCGCATCCATTAACTCTTATCTATTAGCTTCTCCAAGCACTTATTCAATGAGCCTTAAGGCTCATGTAAAGGAGGTTTTCATCGACGAGTATGCGTATAGGTGGCGGGGGCATCTTGTCATCGAGAATTTCACGCTCCTTCTCCCGGGCTTTATTGCTCAATGGTTTAAGCCCGGTGATGTTGTTGAGCTTGAGCTGCTTAGCGAGCCTCATAGGCTTAATGGCGTGAATTTGCTGACTCCACAGGATTTCAGGCTTAGGAGGGTTTGGGAGAATGATGTTATCGAGGTCTGGCCTCTCCATAGCAGGGTTTATGAGCATAGGGGTAGGAGGGTTCTCGCGAGGGAGGCTTACCTTGAGGAGGATTATGTAGCGATAGCCGAGCTTGAGCAATATCATTACGCCTCCGAGAAGGAGCTTGTCGCTATATGGAAGTGCCCGATATGCGGTGAGCTTGCTGAGGCGAATGCGCAGCCGAAGTGCCGCAGATGCAGCGCGGCCATGAAGATCCAAGAGATTAAGGGAAGCATACCGCCATCCAGGTTCCTCGTCCTCGAGCTCTTGGACGCGAAGCCCTATGAACCAAGAATCATAGGATATGTCAGGGTTGATACGCCGGTCCCATTAATGCATAGGAGGATCGAGACTGAGGGTGGTAAGGTCTTGGTCGAGAGGGAGGTTAGGGAGAAGGTCTTCCCCTTGAACTGGATTCATCCGACATTCTGGCCGAGGGCCTATAAGGACTTCGAGACCTTGATGGAGAGGTATCGGGAGCTTAGGATGCTGTATAGCCCTAGGCTCGCCAAGAAACTTGTCGCTGATGAGAGGGCCGCGATGATCGCTAACGTGGATACGGCGGCGGCGAGGATAGCTAGGGTCGTGATACACCCGGACTTCAGGGGCGATGGTATTGGTGTCCTGGCCGTGAGAGCGGTTGTTGAATGGATTCAGGAGCGTAGGATACCGGAGATGAAGAGGAGGAAGCATCTTGTTGAGGCGATAGCTCAGATGGCTAGGTACAATCCATTCTTCGAGCGGGCTGGCTTCATCTACCTATGGGATACGGCTGGTGGAAGACCAGTCCTCTTCTACCCATTATCAGAGGAGGCTCGGAAAAGGATTGAGGATTTCCTTTCGAGGGATAAGTATGCCTCGAGACATGGTGGTAGGCTGTATAGATCGAGGATTAGCAGGGTTCAGCCCCTCTCAGGACCAATAGTTATTCGCAGGATCTCGAAGACCTATAGGAGTGTTCTCGATCTCTCGGCTCTAAGCCCGGCTATGAGGGACGTCCTGAAGGCCTTCGGGGTTGAGAGGAGGATAATCGAGAGGGCGATAATCAGGGATCTCGATCTCGAGATTAAGCCTGGCGAGATCGTCGCTGTTGTCGGGATCTCTGGGGCTGGCAAGACGACGCTCCTTAGAATATTGATAGGGGCATGTGCTAGGCTTGAGGAGGAGAGGTATAGGCCTAGTGAGGGCGAGGTGAGGGTGCCCGATAATGTTAGGCTCTCATGTATGCTTCCGGGGGAGATTGAGCCCATGTTCGGCGAGGAGACTATTCTCGAGCATATAGCATCTAAGGCGGGTGATGTTCAAGCGGCTCTCGAGCTTCTCAGCATAATGGGGATAAGCGATGCTGTCCTCTATCGGGCTAGATATGGCGAGCTCTCCACAGGGCAGAAGGAGAGGGTTAAGCTAGCGAGCCTATTGGCGGAGATGCCGAACCTGCTTATCGTCGATGAATTTGCTGCACACCTTGACATGGAGACCGCTAGGAGGATAGCGAGGAGGATCACCAGGCTTGCTAGAAGCATAGGATTAACGATGATCCTGAGCATTCATAGGGCTGAGCTCTTGGAGGAGCTTGAGCCCGACAAGATACTCCATGTCGGCTATGGCAGGGTCTACGTGGAGGATAGGGGATCAGCTCCTCCCATCGCCCCCTCCTCATAGCACATGTGCTCGGAGAAGGACGTGCTCATCATCCCCATAAGGCTGAAGAATCTCGTCGGATAAAGAAATTATGCCTCGCCCGGGCTTATATCGCGAGCTTCTCCGCGAGCTTGAGTATCTCTATATTGAGCGGCTTCTGATTACTGCATGCCTCCTCCAAGCTTATCGAGGTTATCCTCCCGCCCTGTATCCCGACGACCCTGCTCCTCTCACCATCAAGTAGAAGCTCTATCGCCTTCTCAGCGAATACCGATGCGAGGTGCCTGCTTCTCGCGGTCGGGCTCCCACCCCTCTGAACATACCCGAGAATGCTCACCCTAACCTCCACCCCAACCTTCCTCTCTATTGCCTCGGCGAGCTCATGCGTCTTACCAACACCCTCGGCGATCACTATTATACTCGATCTCTTACCCCTAGCCGCATCCCTCCGGAGCTTCTCGAGGACGGCGTCCTCATTATATGGGATCTCTGGGACAAGAATTACCTCCGCCCCGGCAGTCAACCCCACCTCGGCTGCGAGGAACCCCCTATTCCTCCCCATGACCTCGACGATGAAAGTCCTCTCGAGAGATACCGCTGTATCCCTTATCTTGTTTATCTCGGTTAGCGCTGTGTTCACAGCCGTGTCGAAGCCTATCGTCTCATCAGTCCCATAGACATCGTTGTCTATTGATGCTGGTAGGGCTATTATCGCCGCATCCGTCAGCTTGCTTAGCTCGAGCGCCCCTCTTATCGAGCCATCACCGCCTATTACGATTAGGCCGTCGAGACTGTCCTCGGCTAGGCTCCTCGCAGCCCTCTCGAGGCCCTCCCTAGTCTTGAACTCGGGGCACCTGCTAGTCTTCAGTATCGTGCCGCCTAGGTGAAGTATTCCGCTAACCGCCCTGGGATCAAGCACGATATACTCGTTCCGTATCACGCCAGTCCATCCCCTCTCGAACCCGATTACCTCCATATTGTTCCAGGCCGCGAGCCTCGCAACAGCTCTGATGGCGGCATTCATACCCGGCGCATCGCCACCACTCGTGACGACGCCGATCCTCCTCAAGCCATATCCACGCCTCCCCGGCTACTACCTCTGCTGCTCACCCCTCCGGGTTCTCGGCGGAGCATATGGCGCCGGCACATACTCGACGCTCGGCCTGATCGCGGCTGGCTGTGGATAGAGCTCCATGAGCTGATAGACCTCGGCTGGGATCTCGGTCTTAACCGGTATCCCGAGGCTCCTAGCTTCCTCGACCGTTATCGGGTAGTCATGCGTCCATCTACCCTCAACCATGGTCCTCGCTATCTCCCTCGCCTTCTCCTCCCCAAACTTATCCCTTAGGAGTTTGTAGACGAGATCCTCCATTTGCCTCATGGCCTTCTCCGCGATATCTGCGAGGAGTAGATACTCCTCTCGAACCTTATCCCTGCCCTTCTCATTCACGACCTTCAATATTGAGGCGGCCGGGATAGCGCCATGCCTCGGATCGCTTATCTGCGGGTCAACCGGGCCGAGCACGGCATTCGCATCCATCCAGATCTCATCCGCCGCTAGGGCTATCAACGTCCCGCCACTCATGGCGTAATGCGGTATAATCGCTATCTTCTTCGCCTTATGCTCCTTCAGGGCCAAGGCTATCTGAGCCGCCGCGAGGACAAGCCCTCCAGGCGTATGAATTATGATTGCTATAGGCATGTCTGGCGGCGTCATCCTAATCGCCCTAAGCACATGCTCCGAGTCCTCGATATCGATATAGCGGTAGAATGGTATCCCGAAGAGGCCTATCCTCTCCTGCCTATGGATCAGCGTTACAACCCTGCACCCCAGCTTATGCTCAAGCTTCCTGATCAAGCCGAGCCTAGCACCCTGAAGAGCCTTCAGCCTATACTGTGGCCAGAGGAAGATCAATAATAGGAGGAAGAGCCAGAAGAGGATCCCGATATCAAACCCATTCATAGCATAAGTAAGGCCATGCCACTAGTAATATCTCTTTCGCCGCCTTATGCAAGTTCCAGATCTGGAAGTATTTTGAGATTTGCTTGTGTAAATTTTATAGGATTATTGAGGATTATTGAGCGGCAGTCTTATAAGCATGTCATATTAAGCCATAATGAGATTAATGTCGTATGGAGGGCGTTTCGAGAGCCTTCTTGGAAGGCGCGTTACCCAGATTATGCGGCCAGTGCTTGAAGCACTTCTCGGTAAAGCTGGACTAAGAGTTTTGGAATATCATCTTGAAAAACTCCTTCAGGAAGATCCGTATAGCGTTCTATGCAATGAGCCTCATCGCTTCTACCTCGCGGTGAAAAGCGTCTTCGGACAGGGAGCGGATATGATGATACGTATCATGGCTAAGAAGATGATCGAGGAAGGAGTTCTCGAAGCTTCCGATCCAAGCGAATTCCTAGAGGCCCTTAAAGATCAGCAGAAGGGGCGGGAAAAACTACTGAAGATGCTTAGACTTCTCTAACAATTCTCACTACACAATAGCATACTCGGGAGATAAAATCGGGATAACAAGCCTTTATTCGCCTTAGAAATTGGTGGTGTGAAGCCCCGGCCGGGATTTGAACCCGGGACCAACGGCTTTCTAGCCAAGAGTGGATACAAGGCCGCCGCTCTGCCGGCTGAGCTACCGGGGCCCCTTCTGAGACGCAAAAATCATCCTTAATAACCTTAAAGCATTAGGAGCGTCTGTAAAGCTAAAAGCTAGCATGCTATCGGATCATGGACGGGGGCCGTGGTCTAGCTTGGTTATGATTCGCGGCTTGGGCCCGCGAGGTCCTGGGTTCAATCGGCCTTCCCGGCTGAGGAGGCCGGAACAGATCCCAGCGGCCCCACATCACCTTAAAACCTGCATGTTATGACAGGCTGTATGAGAGCATGTTTGTTGTTTTGAGCAATTTTGCGCCTTGGCTATTTTCGAAGATGCGTCTTTTGCATGGATAAATAGAAGTCCTTAAAGGCTGGAGGTTATCGAGCTGGGGTAGGGGGAGCTTCAGCTGGAGTTGTGAGGATAGATGTTGAGAAAGTCTGATGTTGTGAAAGCGATCTTGGTTTTGATTGCTGCATCCTTTATCATAAACCTGGGATTCTCGGCTCTTGGCCCCCTCTTCCCGTATCTCGTCCTAGCTTTGAAGGGTGTTTTGAGGGAGCTTCCTGAGCTGACTATGGGGGTGATTGAGGCTCATCAGGGCGCCTTGGAGTTCGGCCTCCTCATGGCGGCGTTCATGGCTACTAGGGCTCCGATGTCGGCATTCTCGGGATTCCTCAGCGACATATTCGGGAGGAAGCGTACAATAGTTGTGGGGATGATGCTCTACCTCGTCGCCACAACAGGCTTCATACTCTCACGGGATGTTGCCTCGCTGATACTCTTCAGGGCTGTTCAGGGCATAGGATCGGCGATGGTGTGGCCTGTTGCCGAGGCATATCTTGCTGACGTGACTGGGAGGTGGCAGAGGGGGAGGGCTGTCTCGGCCTTCATGGCCTCGATGCTCATCGCCGAGCTCATAGGTCCCGGCATAGGCGTCGCCATATACAAGGTGTGGGTCGCGGTCTTCGGTGGAGCGGACTATGTCATGGCGATCAAGTCGCCGATAATCTTCCTAGCAGTAATGGTGCTCGGCTCCCTCATCACAACAATCTTCCTCCCAAGCATCCCAACAACAAGGTCGAATCCTGAAATCAAGACTGGGCTCGAGGAGGTCAGGAGCATCCTCAAAACACTCCCAAAAACAATCTCAAGAAGTCTGAAGATCATGTACCTAAACGGCATCATCAATGGATTCAGCCTAGGGATAATTGAGACGGCCTTGATAGTCTATGTTATCCAGTTCATTGTAAAGGATCCAGCCTATATCGGGCTATACTATATTGTCTCATCAGCAGCCGCCCTGCCAGCCACCCTCCTATCAGGATACATTGCTGACAGGATCAGGCGGAGGAAGCCGATAATAGTGCTTGGATATGTGGTCGGGAGGGGGACATTCTTCATCATGCCCCTTATACGTGATCCAGCACTATTCCTGATGCTCGCGATACCATCCAGCATGACGTTCGGAATCTCCGTGCCAGCGATGATGGCCCTCCAAGCAGACATAGCGCCGAGGGAGGTCAGGGGATCAATATTTGGGATACAGGAGCTCTTCATGAATAGCGGGGTTCTCGCCGGATCAATCCTTGGTGGATGGCTCACACAGATCCTCACAATCCAGATATACCGGGTCGCAGCATGCCAGATTCAGGGGATAGCGCTCCCATTCTGGATAACCGGGGCACTAGGAGCACTCACCACAATACTCTTTGCACTATATGTCAAGGAGCCTGAATAGCCGATATTAAGCAGTACCATACCCAATATACGAATTGAACTGATTAGTAATTTGGGTTTGTATAAAGATCTATGACGCGAGGATTTGTAATGGGGAACGATTCCATATTATGGAATGAAGCTTGACCTTGTTTCAACTTTTCCGAGATTATTCATCCATAAGCTGCTTTAATCATTCGAATTTCGGCTTATTTCGCTGAAATGAGGGGGTTTCATACTCTAGATTGGCGTTTCATGGATGTTTCATGGTGCTACTTATTAAAAGGCTCCTTCCGGTGTTCTCAGCGGTGCTGAGGATGAGCCTTCAGGAGCATGTGATCGTAAGTGGGCAAGGCGAGGCGCTTATCGAGCTTGTTGATGTTAAGAAGGTCTATGTTTCTGATGGGGTTCCAACAGAGGCTTTGAGGGGTGTTACGATGAGTGTTAAAAGGGGCGAGTTCGTGGCCATAGTTGGACCGTCGGGTTGCGGCAAGTCTACGCTGCTTCATATTGTTGGCGGGCTTGATAGGCCGACGAGCGGTAAGGTGATAGTGGATGGCATAGACTTCAACAAGCTATCCGACGATGACTTAGCCAAAGTGAGAAATGAGAAGATGGGGTTCGTTTTCCAGTTTTATAACCTGGTTCCACATCTTTCCGTCTTTAGGAATGTTGAGCTGCCGTTAATTGTCAAGGGTATTCCGCCTCGCGAGAGGAGGGAGAGGGTTCTAAGAGTGCTTGATGAGGTTGGATTGGCTGATAAAGCGTATTCTAGGCCTACGAGATTGAGTGGTGGAGAGCAGCAGAGGGTCGCGATCGCTAGGGCGCTGGTTAACGAGCCAGCGATAATTCTCGCAGATGAGCCCACCGGAAACCTAGATTCCAAGAACAAGATAGCGATAGCGGAACTGTTTAAGAAACTTAACGAGAAGGGTAGGACAATACTTGTTGTCACTCACGATTTTGAAGTTGCCTCGTATGCGGGGAGAATTCTCTACATAAGGGATGGTAGGATCGAGCGGGAGGAGGTGAGATCATGACCCGAAAACTGGCACTATGCATCATGCTACAGGCGATTATAATATTCTCGCTGATTATTCCTTACGTGAAAGCTGAAACAGGCAACATAGAGATTATTGATGTTCATTGGGGTGAGTCTGGGAGGGAGTGGGCGGCGGTGCCGGGCGACCGAGCGACGCTAGTAGTCAAGTTCAGAAGTCTAATTGAGGATGAGAAGATCTGCGGCTTGAAGGTGGTTTTATGGCCTATTGACCCTAATAGACCCTTCCCATTCATCAGCCCAAAAGGAGGTAATATTACAACGTACACCGATCAGCAGATAAGCTTCGGAGATAAGGCGGAGATAACCTTTGATGTGAAAATTAAGGATGATGCCGTGCCCGGGGCCTATGATGCATATCTCTACTTTTTCTATTATGATTGTGGAGACCCCGAAATCCCATTAATAATGCGGCTGCGGAAGATAAGCATCGAAGTTTGGCCCCTTCCAGAATTCCGCGTGATCGATGTAAGCTGGCTTAGCAATGAGGGAGTTCAGGTCCATGCTGCGCCCGGGGATGTGAATGTGATACTCTCAGTCACTCTTGCTGTTCCAAAGTATTACGAGATCTCTAACGTGGCCGCAACCCTGTATCTCGATGAACACTTCACAAACCTCACGGGAGGAAGGGAGGTGAAGGCAAGCTATACTGGGCTTGTAAGCGAGGGCGGATACTTTACATTAAAGTTCCCCCTAAACGTGGAGAATGACACTCCGCCCGGCACCTATAATCTGAAGCTGGCTATGAAATACTACAATAAGTGGCTGGCCCTACAATCTCAAGAAATCCTGATCCCGGTTACCGTATATAGTGGCGGTAAACTTGATCTTTCAATAGAACCTCCCACCCTGAGCATTGGATCAGCTTCGAACATGAATGTCAAAATCTCTAACACAGGAGATGCGCCAATATATTCTCTTAAGTTGACTGTCTCTTCGGAAAGCCTAGTTGTGGCTAATGATGAAGTTAATATAGGTGAACTAGGGCCAAGGGAGGCGTTAAACCTCCCCTTCTCAATATGGGTCCCGGCCACGCTATCTGAAGGAACATACCCAATCTCTATCCAGGCAGAGTATATCAATTCTAACGGCGTTAAGCAGACCCTATTTAAGACCATTAAGGTATATGTTAAGTCGCAGCCAACACTCAGCATTTCAGGATACATAAAGAACCCTGAGATTATTTTGGGAAAGAGCGGAGAGCTCACGATCGTCGTGGAGAATAGTTATGATTCCCCGATAAGGGATGTAAGCATCAAGCCCTCTCTCGAAGGAACGGCGCTGGTATTGTCGAGAGACGTATTCTTTTTCTTTGATGAGGTTCCTGCTAGGGGGTCTGTTGAGCTGAGGGTTCCCGTGATGGCCCCGCCATCAGCATCGACGGGAACCAGCTATGTAAAGCTCTCAGTCGCTTATCGTAGCCCCTCTGGAAGCCTTAGGACAGATGAGATCTCGCTTCCAGTGATTATTAAGCCAGATGTGAGGCTTGAAATCGCTAGTTTCGCGTTGTCATCCACTTCTGTGGCCCCGGGAGAGTCCATCGACATATCCGGAGACATATATAACAGGGGGCTCTCGGCGGGCAAGTTGTGCGAAGTTAGAGTGGAGGCATCAAACCCATTAATCATAACCGAGGATTCAAGAGACTATATCGGCGACATATCATCGCTCTCTAAAGCATCCTTCACGGTGGTGGTGGATGTAGCTAATAATGCAAGACCCGGAAAATATTCTGGAACCATTATCGTTTCATGTAGCGATGTATTCGGAAATCTACATCAGATTTCAAAGTCATTTGAGGTTCAAGTAACGCCGGGCTCAATCTTTCTCAGTCTTACAACAGGTACTATAGAGAGGTGGAACATGACTCAGGGTGGAGTTCCCACTACTATAGGACCACGTGCCATGATGACGGGAGAATCGAGTTATGTATCGATGCTGCAGAACCCGATAATGATTCTATTAACAGCGTCCATTGTGGCAGGAGCCATACTTGCGATCCTGCTTGTGAGAAAGAGGAGATCGTCAAGAGAGAGGAGGCGGGAGACAGGAGATGAGGCTGCTTGATATACTGTATCTAGCGTTCTCCGCCCTGAGATCTAGAAAACTCAGAACAATATTGACTATAGTCGGGATGACCATCGGTCCAGCCCTCTACGTCGCGGCAATCGCCTCAACCGAAGGATATGGAGAATCATTGACGCGCAGCCTGCAGACACTAGGCGCCAACGTTATACAGATAATGTCAATGCCAGGAAGAGGTGAAAGTAGGGTGGAGTTAACCGATAAGACCCTCCAAAAGTTGTCGGAGATTGATGGCGTTACCGCGGTTGTTCCGATGTACTCTATCTCCAGCGCCACAGTCAGGATTAAAGGCACAACTGTAGAGTTATCTCCAGCAGAAGAAACGTATAGGATCATCGCTGTGGATCTGAAATATCTTGATGATATTTTCAAGGGACTTCAAATTAGTGAGGGGAATCTGTCTGGCATAGGTAGCTCCATAGCGGTTATAGGCACGAAGGTCTCAAGGCCCGACGATCCTAATCTCCCCCAGATAAATCTCGGTGACGCGATAACAATCGAAGTGACTGCAGGTGGTGGGGAGAAACGGGTGATCACGGTAAGGGTGATCGGCATATTAAGTGAATATGGGCAAGGTTTCTTCTTCAACCCCGATATGACGATATTTATCCCGCTGAGGGCTGGAAAGAAGTTGACTGGGTCGTCAGCATACCAGCAGGCGCTTATAATAGCCAAGGATGAAAGCTATGTTCAGCAGATCCAAACGGAGATAACAAATGTTATAGGGGGTAATGTTAGAGCATTCTCGCCGCAACAGATAGTGCAGACAATTCAGCAAACAATGAGCCAGTTCTCAACGTTCCTAGCCTCCATATCCTTCATGTCTTTCATCGTGGCTTTTCTGGCGATAATGACGACAATGTTCACCTCGGTGACTGAGAGAGTTAGGGAGATTGGGATTCTGAAGGCTGTTGGATTCAGGACGAAACACATCTTAGGCATATTCCTTACAGAGGCCGCGTTGATCGGGCTCATAGGGGGAACACTGGGCATTATTGCAGGGGTTATTGGGGCCAATTTCTTTTACCTTCCTTTCGGCAATGTTAGGGCGCCATTCGGACAGCCAGGTGGGGGAGGCCAGGCGGCAACACTTTCATTACAGATAACTCCAAAAATAACCCCAGATCTATTGCTGACAACGCTAGCGATGGCTGTTGTGATAGGATTGCTGGCGGGCTTGATCCCAGCTTGGAGGGCTGCAAGATATCATCCGGTGGAGGCGTTGAGATATGAGTGATGAGAAGACGGTGAGAGCTGATTGGATAGAGAAAATCAGGAGCATGTTCTCTTCGAGGAAGTGGAAGTGGATGATAGTGGGCTGCATCGTAATCGTCGTATCCATCATATCCGCGGTCATGATCTATAATTACTTTGCTGAGAGAAGCCTAAGGGAGAAGAGGGATCTTGAACTATTATTAGACCTATTGGAGAAAGAGGTCAAAGAGGTCGAGGAAAATCGGTCGATTTATGGACCACCTCCTCCAAGAATCAATATTAAGGATGCTAGAATCTTACTGGACAGGGCTCGACAATATTTCAGATGGGGGATGTATGATCTAGCATGGATGGAGGTTAGGAAGTTGATGTTCATGCTGCGCGAGTATTTTCTATACCCAAGCATTAACGCCACCAGCGAGGAGACTGCTGTCAAGTGTATTCTCCTAGGGAGGATCGATAGGGTTAAGCGCTGGATAGATGTCTTCACTGAGATCTCTGAAAGAACGCGCGACGAGAGCGTGAGAAGTTTATTAGTAAATGCATCAAATACCTTGAGAAAACTGGTTGAGGAAGCTAAGCAGCTCATCGAAAGAGGATCTTACCAGGAGGCTAAGGAAAAGCTTGATGAGGCATTCAGGATAATAGATGATGCCTTGAGATCCCTGAGGTCCATTGTTACCCCACCTCCTAGGAAAGAGATTATGCGAGTTCCACCTCGTTTCTCCGACCCACCTTTACCACCCGAACCAAGCCCCTTCTCTCAAGTCTTCTAACAATCCTCCAAACAGTGGTTTTGGGTAGATGGGTTAGAGCTCTGATATCGGATTCGGAAACCCTCTTCTTGCTCTTTATTATTTCCAAAACCCTCTTCTCATCCTCCGAGAGGTTGCGCGGGCTCTTTCTATACCTCTTCACAAGAATTATTGTAGAGAGTATCGTGATAAGGCCTCCTAAGAATCCGGCGAGAATAAGGGCTGGGAAGCCTTCTCGTTGGGCATTCTGATTAACTAATGACTCAACATGCATCACATATTCTATCCTCCAGTATCCGGGGCCTAGGACGAGCTTCAATTGTTGTCCCTCATTGGTTATCGCTTTCGGTATACTATTCAGCGAGATGATAGTGCTTCTGCTCGGTAGGATGACTGTAGCCTCGGCGGGCAAATCTATCTCCAGACTCCATAGGGAGCTGTTCTTATAAGTCAGGGCATCCGTATCATAGTAGATGATTATTTCCCGCGATGCATTATGATAAATTGTCAGCTTGTCCGCTATGAGGTCGTAAGCGAGAATCCTCCCATCACTTCCTAATACTATGATATTTTCCACGTTCCTCGCGAGCAGATTTACAGTGATATTATCCGCGGGCTCTCCCGGGAAGATTCTCTCCTCCACGTGTACTACTCCATCCTCATAGACTCTAAGGGTTAAACTGGATATGCTCACCCCACAAGTAGGGAAGATGATAGAAATTATGACGAGCAGGATTAGCAGCGTCAAACATTTTCCCGCGATTTTTCCAGCCATTTTCTATTCTAGGCGTTGTCTTCGATGGATCTTATTTATGCATTTGCATGCTCATCCTCATTTTTCAGTTAGACTTTTGCTTGTTTCTAGAAGCCTTCTCGCCAGCTCGTGAACAAATTCTGCGCTCTCCAAGGCTTTCACCGCGTCATCCTTGTTAAAGAGGTCCTCAGGAGATTTTCCAGCAGCTTCTACCCCATACATGCTCGGGGCGCGCTTCTCCGCGAGATCCCTAGAGATCTCTGCAAACCTTTCGATCTCTTCTCTGAACCAGCTTGGAAATCTCACAGACTCCGCCCTAAGGATATCGCCGACGTCGTGAACTTTCGGATATTCGACGCCAACGAGCCTCAGGCACGCCTTTAAGGAGAGCCCTACACATTCTTGGGAATACCTGACCACCTCTGAGTAATAGCCCTGGTCAAGAGCATGTCATGCGGAGATGAGCATGGCCTCAGCCCTTCTAAGATGGGTGCGGGCCAAGCTATCCATTCTCAAACCTTGATCACCTCCCAAAACCGGCATCGGGCTTGATGATCCAATACCATGATCCATCAGGAAGCTCCACCTTTATCGTGCCCAATTCTTTAAGCCGGGTCCTAAGGCCTTCTAGAATACGCTGCATGAACCCCTCTCTATCATAGACGATTATGGCATTCTCTAGTAGATCGAGGTAGAATGGCTGAATTCTCTCAGCCTCACTCGGCGTCAGGAGTATGGGGTCTATCAGTGGATAGAGCCTCTTCTCCCTCCATAGCTTCAGCCTCTCGGACTCAAGCCCGGCCACGATCCATCTCCATAGCTTTAGCCTATCAGAGTAGCCCTCCGGCAGTTCCTCGGCCACGATCAATAGATCCACATCGCTTTCAGCCCTCGCCCTTCCAGCCGCCACGGACCCGAAAATCACCAGCGAGATGAGCTTATCCCAGAAGCCCTCCACAATTTTAGCGACAAGCAGCTCCAGAAAGCCTAGGTAATCCTTCTGGACGATCTTATCCCTCCATTTATGGCCAGCCCGTTCCAAGACGAGCACAATGGGATGAGAGGCCTTAAAAACTCCTCTGGAGACCCTCACCAAATAACCAGCCCTACATAGCCTGTGTAAAATCAAGTAGGGGTTCTCTGCCCCTATAACATCTAGAGCATCAGATGCCCTGAACTCCCTCAACCCGAACCTTAGTAAAAGCTTAGAATACACCTCGGTCAACACATCTTTTACAGAAAATATTTCAGATTCTGATTAACTTGCAATGGCAGCCCTACAACCACCTTAGCCCTCCATAAGCAGGTGATATAAGGTTTCAAGAGGTCGTAAAGCGGTAAGCCAATTGGTTTATATTTTGGTTTACTGGTTGGAATACTTGTGAGCGAGGTCATAAGTTTCAAGGTTTCTAAAGAGTTGAAGGAGAAGTATGAGAAGCTGAAGGACGTTATTGACTGGCCGGCGGAGCTGAGAGCCTTTGTTGAGGAGAGGGTTCGAAGGGCTGAAAGGTCGCTTGTCATACGCAAGATACTGGAGAAGAGGCCTCGAGAAGTTCTTCCAAGGGGTTCTGTTGTGGCGGTCATAAGGGAGGATAGAGAGGGTGATTGATGCATCGGTTATAGCGAAGCTGATAATGCGTGAGGAGGATTATGTTAAGGCAGCTAAGGAGATAGAGGCTGATGGTGAGACACTTGATTTAGCAATACTTGAAGTGGCGAATGTGATTCTAAAGTATCATAGGAGAGGGGTTCTCTCCGCTCAGGAGGCGCGGGAGAAATTTGAAGAGCTCAAAGAGCTTTCAAAGACGCTCAGAGTTCTCGATTTCAAGAAATTCTTGGAGCAGGCGTTCGAGCTCGCGATAATGACTAACTTGACGGTCTATGATTTCCTCTACATAGTCAGCTCCAGCAAGCTGGTGACATCAGACATCAAGCAAGCCGAGGCCGCCAAACAGCATGGGAGAAAAGTGATCTTGATCTAGATGGATCTCAATATCCTGCTTCTCAGCCCATATTGGTAACATCATTATTCTAGGTCCTTCAACCTAATCGGTCAAAAGAACTTAAGGGAGATCTCGATTTCTAGGTTCGAGATTTTAACATACTTTTACCGACCTCCTATCCCTGTAATTTATGTAGGCTAGCATTAGCACGCATGCTAATTCTGCTATTGCCGAGATCTTTAATGCGTCTTCTAGGCGTGTGACTTTTCTGAGGATGATCTTGACCCTAGAGTCCTCGGATAAATTCACGCTCACAGATCCTCTTAGCCCCGGGGCTGTGGCCTCGATCAGGTATTCTCCGGGTGGCAGTAGGTATGAGCATGTGCCATTTTCATGATTGAAGATTGTGCCGTTTATTCTCAGTTCTAGGCCTTTTGGAAGCTCATCGTCCCAAGGGATAATCTCCACGATGAGCCTTCTTAGGCTTATGGTCAGGTTGTATGCTTTCCCGCTCATTAAGTTGATTGTGATGGAGCTGGTCTCGAATCCATTAACATATACCCTTACTGGGGCTTTGAGCGGAGGGCTTGGAGGGGCTGGAATGCTTTCATTTCGCCTTAACAGCATGTATGCTGTGTTATCGATTATGCTCACGGGGATGCTGGCAGCTATGGAGGCATTCGTAACCTGATTTCCATGCTGATCCTGAATTCTGAGAAGAGCTAGAGGTGGTGTCAGCTCGAGAATCTCCACCTCTCCTACATTAGCTCTAACGACTTTTATGGATCGGTTTAATGCTTCGCTTAATGGGATGAAGATTATTCTATCGACTGGCATCTTGACAAAATCGATAAATCTTCTATCGAGGATGTATGCCGGCCTTGAGACCGCATAGGTTTCATTCAGCCATATCCTTATGACTGCTTTGCCGGGTCTAAGGGGTATGACTCCTCCAGTATCAGGTTCATGCATCGCTGGGAGGTGTATGCGAAGAAGAGTGTCCTCCACCCTCGCTGTAGCCCTTGCCATCAGTGGCTCAAGCTCTAGCCGGTAAGCTGATCCTTTTAGAGAGCCCTCATAAATGATGCTGCTCTCCGATAGTATATCCACGATGATCTCCTTCCCGAGCTTAGCCCCGAGATCTTCTCCGAGGAGGATGCTTAGATTCAGCCAATTATCCTCCCCGGCTATTAGCGGATATCTTCCAAGACCCTCAACATCTATGAAAACAGCATCAGGGGAGCCATCAATCTCTGCTACAAGACACTTCTCACTAATCCTATACCTCACATATGATGGAATCTTTTCAGGATCTTTTACGGTGATGTGCATATATCCGTCATTTATGATCTCTAGTGTCCAGATTCCAGCATCAGACTCCTCGCCGAACACTTTCAGGAGCGTGGGCTCGCCTGCCCCGATCCTGTGAATGCTTTCTAGACCGTTTGGAGACCTCAATATTACTTCGACCTCGCCTCCAACAGCTCTAGCCCATAGCTCCTCGCCCAGCTGGAACTCGAGGGAGCCGTTCTCTAGGAAGGGGAGGAGATTTGTGCTCGTATAGCCCACCATTAACCCCTTCTCATCTATTGTTAGGCCGAAGCATGTTGGGAGGAGCGCGAGCGCTATGAGGATTATCGGGAGGAGTATTCTTAGCATCATCTGGCCACCCTTAGATAGGTTATGAGGACGAGCGGGGCGGTTGAGGCGAGAATTATCGAGGCTATCCACACGATATCGCTTGAAAGACTGGATGTCGCGAAGATTATGAGCGCGGCTAGGAGTAGGGCTATAACAGCCTCACGGCTCAGTATGAGCGATCTAATGGATGGTTTGCTTGTCGGTATTGTGCCCAGTATCCCCATTACTGACAAGGCCATCAATGATAGGAAGATATTGTCTATGGGGCCATTACTAAAGGATGGCGAGGTGAGCAACACTTCCAAGAGCCTCATAAAGAATGTAAGTGGCGTTAATGTGCTCGACGAGATTCTCAGGAACAATATGCTGATGATTATTGATGATATGTAGGCGCTTAAGCGTATATGCGGCTTAACCTCATCCCTGGTGCCGGTAAGAATTATCAGGCCTAGTGATATGACGTAGCCTGAGGCGAGGCTTATGAGCGGGATTATATGGTCCAGAAACATCAAGGCAAATGATATGAGAGCTGAAGTTAGTAAGATTATGATCATTACTTGGGTTAGGAGATCGAGTGAGAGGAATAGGAGGCTTATGAGCCCCATGATGATGAAGGGGTTCAATTGCTCAAATGCTAGAAGGATTCTAATGACTGTGTAGGCTGCTGGGAGGCATATAAGTGCTGTAGTTAATGCCCTGTCGAGATTCAATCTAGACCGCCCTCCTATATGTGAGAACTCTCCTCAAACACTCGCCGAAATCCTCCAAGCTCGTTACAGCATATGGTATATCGAGAGCCTTCGCCTTCTCTAGGAGCCTTCTCATCTCCAGATCAGTGGTCCTCTTAATCCACTCTTCTTTAGAGATCTCGAGGAGATCCGCCCCGAGGTCAATTAGAATGAGCTTAACCATGATTCCATGAGAGCTGAGCTTCTTAAGAAAGGCTGACTCCCTCTCATCAATCAGCCTCGTTATATGTATTAGCGATTTTATGTTCGGGATCCCGGGGATATCAATTACCCTCGACTTCTCTACGAGTAGTGTGGATGGCTCGCCGCTCTCACTCCACCTAATTAGCCAGATTCTAGAGCCCTCCTCTAAGTGGGGTAGAACAATTGCTAGGATGCCTTGAACTATTTCTGAATATACCTTTAATCCATTTGGCAAAACTATCTCCAAGCCGCTTCCAATCCCAAATGCGAGGTCTCCTTTCATTAGCCTATCATATAACTTCACATAGACCCTTCCATCATCCCTTTGAGCCGTCTTTCTCCAGTCAATAATCTTGGCAGGAGCCTCCGACTCCTGAAGCTGACTTATCCTATATTCATGGTCGACCCCAATGAACTGGCTTTTTGAGAAGCCTATGAGGGGGTAGCTTAATGATGAGTAGGCTGATGGATGGCCCGGCAGTCTATCAGCCTCCATGATAAAGACCGGGATTCTTGGATGAATCTCAAGCTCCTTAACAATGACCCCAAGCGGATCCATAACAGCTATCTTCAGGGGGCCGGCGAATTTTATGCCCGGATCCACCGATTTCACCACCAAGTCTATGGATGCTTCCTCATCACCCAGTAGCCCAGACCATGTTCTAGCGCCCCTAACAATCTCCAAGCCATCCAGATCAAGCCTGATTATTGCTGGGAGCCCCTTTCTGATCGATGTCACGGTCGCCCTTATCTCAACTTCGTCCCCAGTCCTTGATGGATTTGGATTCACGGTTATTGATGATATGAAGAGGTTGGGCGATATGCTCTTTAAGCCTCTTGAAGCGAGTAGGGCATAGATGGTTATGAAGATCATCAAGTATAGAGATAGCACGATTATTGGTTGGAGATTTAACATGAGTGAGATCGCGAAAGATATGGATGCTGCCTGATAGAAGTAGGCGATCCTCTCACTAAGCATCATCTTGGGGCGGGCACCTCTTCCAAGATCTCATCCAAAATCTTCATGACCTCCCTCCTAGACTCGAGTGGGTTCATGCTCCCTCCCCTGAGAATTATCCTATGATTGAACACGAGTTTTGCAACGGATTTCACGTGGTCGGGGGTTACATAGCTCTTACCATCTATCGCCGCCATGGCCCTAGATGCGTATAATAGAGCTACCTCACCCCTAGGGCTTACGCCTAAAGATACCCTCTCATGCCTTCTAGTCGCCTCGGCTAGATCAACTATATACTCCATGATCGATTTATCAACATATACTTTCGAGGTGAATTCTATTGCTCTCAAAATGTCGTTGGGCTCGCAAACTACTTCCACGTTTATGGCCTCACCATGGACGAGCTTTTTCGAGAGCATCTCAAGCTCCACCTCCCTGTCTGGATACCCGGCTACAACCCTCACGAGGAATCTATCGAGCTCGGCTTCCGGGAGATAATATGTCCCCTCAAACTCTATCGGGTTCTGGGTGGCTATTATCATGAAGGGCCTCGGCAGCGGGTATCTAACACCCTCGACCGTTACCTGTCTCTCCTGCATGGCCTCGAGAAGGGCTGACTGAGATCTTGGAGAAGCCCTGTTAATCTCGTCGGCCAGCACTATGTTCGAGAAGATAGGCCCCCTCCTAAATTCAAACCTATTCGCCACGCGATCATAGATAATAGACCCGATTATGTCGCTTGGAAGTATATCAGCCGTGAACTGTATTCTCTTGAAGTCGAGTGATAGGGCTGATGAGAATGCTCGGGCTAGATAAGTCTTCGCTATCCCGGGAGGCCCCTCTATCAAAACATGGCCCTCTGATAGCAGCGCGATTGTCAATGCTTGAATCACGTCATCCATTCCCGCGATAACCTCATGGACAGCCTCCGAAAGCCTCTCAGCAAGATCCTTGACGAAGAGTGCATTCAAGATCTTAACCTCCTAACCGCCATAGCTATTGGATCGAATTTGTATCTTGGTTTAGGGGGCTTAGGCTTCTCCTCCTCAACAGTATATGTCGGTAGAAGTAGGCTGAGGATTACCGGTAAGATCACCAACATCACTGCCAAGATTACCCCAATCAACCTCTACTCCTCCATAACTTAATCTCGGAGATCAGTTTAATCAAGCTTCTCCTAAAATCGTCAAGATCCTCGCGCCTAACGCTTTCTCTCCCAAACCTGACAGGCTCATATATCTCATATAGCCTCATAAGGCTCTGCCCAGCCCCCTCAGAAAGCCTCGAGCATATCGTGAGTGCAGCTTCTTTAGGTGTTAATCCACTGCTTAGGCTTAGCCTAAGATAGCTCTTAAGATCGTCTAAAACCCTGTTAAAGGTTTCTATTATCGCCTCATTAGGGCCCCTAGATCTCAGCAAATAATCAAATGTTGAGATCCATGAGGTTGATAATGGTATAAGGCTTTTCTCGTGCTTCATCGCCCTCCTCCTTCTAATCAAGTTTAAGGCTAGGATTACGATTAGAACAAGTAGTATCGCGTTGATGACTATCAAGAATTGGGCCTCGAGCGATAATTCTATCATCCAGCCTCTAGCTCCTCTAAGACAACCCGCTCAACAGGGAGATACGTCATATCCGGAAGAATATATGCTGAAAAGTCTCTAATCTCAACAGTCTTAACAATTCTGAAGCCTCCAGGCCAGTCTGATAGGTAATTTACTCTCGGGTTCAGCCAGAAGTTCCGTGAAAGCTCTTTTAGCTTTCTTGGAATTTCTTTCAGCCCGATGGGGCTCTCAGCATCCTCCCGATACAACTTAATCTCCCCGGTGGGCGTGTAATATACTACGACCGGAACGCCGACATAATATGATCCGTTTAATGGCAACTTAAACTCTAATGTTACAATCGATTCGTAATAGGCGCTCTTCAAATTCACGTTAATATCTGTCGGGTTGAGCCTATAGAGAAAGAATTTGACCACGAATGTTTCATTCCCCTCAACGCTAACACGACCCCTCCAGAAGCAGACTGGATCACGATTATATGGCCTCGGATTCACCATGAGTGTGAAATTTCCCTTGGGGGCTGAGAGAATCACCTCACCACTCGCATTTGTGAAACCGAAATATTCTGCTCGCAAGATATAGGAGGGGCCGGTTGTTATAGCGGCCCCATCCATCACGAGCACTAAAGCCCCCCTAACAGGGTTAAGCTCATACTCAGTCTCATTCCCCATAAACTCTCTTGAGAATCCCATATCCGCCTCCAAAACCCTAACCCTAATTCTCGTGATTGCAGGGCTTGCCTCGACCTCTGATGATCCGGCCATGACTACTATATTCCCAACACTCTCAAAGGGCCCAAATATTCCACCCATAATTGGAGGGAAGCTGAGAAAAGCCAACATAAGTAACATTATGGCCACTATTAAGCAGATAACCCTCCACCACGTTTTGACGCCGCCCACCTTCCTCCTAAATAAAAGCCCCTCAACATTCTATTTATCTTATCCCAGCTATTCCGGCTTAGAATCCTCTTCAGAAA
Organism: Candidatus Wolframiiraptor gerlachensis; assembly: GCA_021323375.2. Classification (GTDB taxonomy): domain Archaea; phylum Thermoproteota; class Nitrososphaeria_A; order Caldarchaeales; family Wolframiiraptoraceae; genus Wolframiiraptor; species Wolframiiraptor gerlachensis. Next base: position 142,383 of record JAJPCT020000016.1, read on the forward strand.
AACTCGGATGAGTTAGCAGAGTGTGATAAATTCTTTAAAGCATTGGAAGAATAGAGGCTTTATATTCGCTATAAGGCCGAGGAAGGTGAGATCATGGATATAGTGGGCGCTAGTTGTCAGGTAATTAGGTATGGCGGCGGCTCATCATTTTTTAAGTCTTAATACCACCGAGGCCTCCATCTGCCTCTCAGGAATATTCCAGTATGTTCGAAGAAGTTTATCTTTTTCTTCAGGTAACACGAGTTTAAAACCATGCTTCTCATAAAAGCAAATGGCCCAAGTCGCATTTGCCCATGTCCCTACTAGGATCTCAGAGGTTTTAGCCAAGCTTATTAGATGTCTTAATAGCTTGCTACCAATTCCTCTTCTCTGGTGTTCTGGAAGCACATAGGCGTGACGAATCAACGTAACATCCCCGACAAATTGGATCCCCATTACTCCGAGCAGGACATCATTTTCAAACCAGCCATAAAATTCGACACCCGAATCGATCTCATGCCTCAACTCCTCGCTTGACATATAAGGCTCCTTCCATAAATCGTCTGGAATCACGCCCTTGTAAGCCTGTGCGGCATCATTAATAACTTTCAGTATAGGGTCAAAATTAGAAGGTGATAATTTGCGGATCATTATTTACGCACCCCTCATTGCTTTCATTTCTGTCAGTTTTGCTTAAGAGTTTCTTTTATGTTTGCTATCCAGTACGCATATGCCTTTAATTCAGCACGCAAACATGTAAAAACTTTAACGAAAACGTGAGATCCATCAATCCTTAAATAACGTTAACGTCGCAATTTGATGTATGAGAGAAAGTCAAAGAAAGGAGGAGGCAAAATATGTATACATGACAACGGTTGTTTTGATTCTTTTGATCGGCTTTTGTTTAAGACTATTTTTCGGCCCTCTTTTATTCCCAATTACTGATGTTGTGGCTTGGTCTATTGGAGGAATATTTCTTCTCATCAGCTCTATAATATCTTATCAATGGCATAAGTTAAAAGGTAAGATATATGAGGGAAAACTGGTAACAGAGGGTATATATGCATATATTCGGCATCCCCATTATTCATCCATAATTCTAATGATTTTTGGAATCTCCTTTTTATTACAATCTCTGTTGGTTTTCCTTTTCGCTATTTTAAATGTTATAATCTTAAACCAAGCTGCTAAAGAGGAAGAGGGCTACTTAATTAAAAAACATGGAGCTATATACGAAGAATATATGAGAAAGGTTCGCTGGCGCTTCATACCACTGGTGATATAAATGAGAAGTAAATCATCCATTAGAATACGCTTCAATCGACTTAGGATCGCCACTTTTTAATTAAGCCCACGTATACTTCATTACTTTTGAGGTCGATTATAATTATGGATCAGATCATAGGAGTAAGAATATTTTATTCTCCTAAGACATTGCTTAGGTACGGTGGCAATTTTGGAAATCTGAGGGGAAAGTAACCCTAACTATTTGTTTAGGGTTAGCTTTCATAACATAACTCTAAGAGCTTGAGGACAATCTAGAATGTTGGAGCCTGATCCTGAAAATAACCCCGTTGCTGAAGAGAAGCTATCACATGAGCTAGTTTAGATGAGGTTGCTTGATAACCATAATCTTATTAAAGAGTGTTGATGCTATCATGGCTGAGGCGTGTCTGATGTCCTTGAGGGAGCTGAAGTCTAGGATTCTTAGGTTGTTGAGGGAGGATGAGGAGTTTAGGTATGCTGTTGCGGGTTTGATAGGCTTAGAGGAAATACTCAAAAGACTTGATAGACATGAGGCCGAGCTCGTCAAGCTTAGAGAAAACATGGTTAGACACGAATCTGAGCTTGTTAAGCTTAGGGAGGACATGAATAGGCTTAGGGAGGATATGATTAGGGGTTTTGAGCTTGTTGAGAGGCGTATCGAGCTCGTTGAGAGGCATGTTAGCGCCTTGGGTGCTAGGTGGGGTCTTATGGCCGAGAGTGCTTTCAGGGAGAGCTTGAGAGGCTTACTAGAGAGGGAATTCGGGTTCAAGGTTGAGAGGTGGAGGGCCTATGACGAGTCGGGGATGGTCTTCGGATATCCTAGCGAGGTTGAGATAGATGTTACCGTAAGCAATGAAAAGCTCATACTGATTGAGGTATCGTCGCACGTAAGAGCGTCAGATGTGTTACAGTTCAGGAGAAAGGCCGAACTATATGAAAGGAAAACTGGGAGAAGGCCGGATAGACTACTAATGGTCACACCATACATCGATGAGAAGGCCTTAGAGGCTGCAAGGCGGCTAGGAATAGAGGTGTATACCAAGGTTTAGTATGGGCTGGTTCCCATTTTTCAGGGCGGGGTTTCCGGTATTTTTAGGAGATTCATGAGCCCTCGATTAGATGCAGCTTTGATAATCACGAGCTTTAGGAATACCCCTTTAAGATTTCTTGAATTCATTGATCATCCTTCTTATCAGTGTTATGGCGTATTCGGCCTCGCCCGGGTTGTAGACTCCTTCATAGAAGGCTTCATCGTGTAGTGTCCTCATTATATCGCTGTACATTGCTCTTAGGTCTTCGCGTCCAATCCGTCTGAGTAGAGACCTCCTCTCGGCATGAGACTTGGCTATGATGTTTAGCTTCATCTTGATATATGAGTTCACGGCCAAGACCATTGCTAAGAAGGCCTTCTCCACGGCGCTCCTATAGAGCAGGATGTCCCCGGTTTTAACAGCTTTCCTAAACTCCTCCTCAGCGTATCCCAGAATCTCCTCCGCGGTCGCTAAGGCCACATCATCCTCCGGTAGCGCCCCTGGCCCGAGATCCGATCCCGTCATTATCTTAGCTGGATGGTTGGCAAGTTGAGATATAAGTATTGGACTTTTTGACGACCTAACGCTTCTCGACCTGGGTTATGATGTCTTTGTCTTGGATAGCTGGGAAGCTTATCATACTCCATACCAGGCATGGATAGAGCACACACTGGCCGTAACATCGCCATCGAAACGATGGAAGAAATAGAAAGGGACTTTGAAAAGGAGCTCAAGAACATTGAAGATAAATTAGTCGAAGAAAGGGCCGGAGAGGCCAGTTTCTAAAAGGTAAAACTCCAAGCAAACAGCCTGAGAAGATAGACTTTGAACTCTAAAAATATGATTAATAACGTGTAGGCAGACTTTTGCTATTGAGAACCCAAACAAGGGAAAGATGTATGAGCGTATTGCTCGCATCAAGGTTTAGGGCCCTTATAGCGGCTCTTTTCGATACCGATCTTTTTAGCGGTCTTCTTTCTGCCAACATCTATTATTGGCCTCATCTGGCTGGTAAGCTCAGGCTTATGGGCATCTCCTTCTAGGAGCTAGGTTATCAGGAACGCTCCAAAATATCCATCTATTAGAGCTTGAAAAGTTTAATATTTTAAGAGCCTAGAGCAATATCGAGAAATCAAATGGGTCTTGTAAGGGTTAAGGTATTATTTGGAGATGCCAATAGGAGGAGGGTTGAGGAAGTCCTATTTCTAGCGGATACGGGGGCATACTTCCCCATAATCCCTCCCAGCTTGGCGAGAGAGTTTCAAATAGAGATACTCGCAAAGACGGAGCTAATACTGGCGGATAAGAGGAGGGTGGAGGCCGGAGTTTCCTTAGCATATTTCAAGCTCATGGATAGAGAGGGGATATTCCAAGTAGCTATAATGGAGGCCCCGGAGCCGATACTCGGCGTAACAGTATTTGAGGGCCTAGGCATAAGAATCGACCCTGCCACTGGTAAGCTGGAATACTCAAGACCATATGGGCTCTCAGCGATATAAAGCCTCCTAGCAGATTCATCAGCCGCCAAACCTCCGGGCGCGCACAACAGAGGAGGCCATGATGGGGTAGGCTTTTAGATTACTCACGGTAGATTAAGTAAGATGCTGGAAAGGTGGTTATGGATTTTGCTCCAATGACCTTGGCTATGATAATGTGTAGTAAATCAAGGAGTTTTGAGCTTAAGCGTGGGAATATGTCTTAAGTCTTCCTTCCGATGATGTTAAGATCCGCTTCAACTATTGAAGCACCAAGTCTCCTAATAGAATACATGGCCGGCGATATTGGTTTCCCCAATTCAGCTCTTGCATACATGGATGCCAGCTCGAGTAGTGTGAGCCGGCTTACGACCCTCTCCCCATCCAATCGCATAGACATAGTTACCACTTTCTCATGATTAGGGTTCTTTATCTACGTATATCATCAATGTTTTTCCTCCTGACAAAGACGTAGTTAAGAGGGCTAGTATAATTAAAAGATGCCTGTGGGAATTAAAGTGAAAAGTGATAAGTATGGGGATTACATCTTCAACCCCTAGAGATAGTATCAAGTTGAAGAGAGCCTTCAAAGACTCTTCCCTATTCCCACCATAGATGACGAGGCTTTCGTCATAACTTATTTGGGCTAATGGGGGAAAGGGTGAGCTCTCGAGCTGGGGAGCCGCTATTGGCTCTAATCTGGTCTTATTTTTCTCATGGGCCTCGCTTATTCCTAAGATTTATATACGATTTGCGATAGGGGTATGTTAAGATGTTTGAGCGATCGTCTCACTCAAGCACGTATTCTTCTGGGGATTTGGGCGTTATGCTTCTTGATGAGTTGAGGGATGCTGTGTTGCGTGTTAAGAGGGCTAGGAGGTGGTTCCTAGTCGACCCGCTGACTAGGGCTTTTGTTAGGGCTTGTATGATTATGAGGGTTAGTAGGGTTAGGAGCATGGTCTTGATGAAGGCGATTATCAGGGCTATTAGGGCGCTTAGGGAGGCTGTTTCTGAGGAGTCTAGGCTTATCAGGATTGGTGTTAGGGAGGCTTGGAGGCTCTCGGAGCTCGCCTCAAGCTGGGGCCATAAGACGGCCAAGGAGTGGAAGAATAATAAGAGCTACATAATACTCCAGGCATTAACATTACGGTGGCTTTCAAGGCTATTCGGCGGCGTCATGAAGATAATGTAGGATTCCAGTAATGTCCGAGCATTCATTTAGGGGTGGATGGCTTCTAGAGGGATTGCCTAGTTATGAGTGAATCGATTCTCATACCTAGGAGGCTGGTTGATGGGCTGAGGAAGAGGGGGCTTGAGTGTCGAGGACATAGTTGTTGATGCCTTGTTAAAGGCTCTAGATGCTGATCCGACTACCGCTGCTGAGATTCGTCTGGATATTGCCCGTAAATATCTTGGGGAGGGTGAGGCATTAATCGATAAAGATCCTGTTCAAGCTAGTGAGAAGTTGTATAAGGCTTGTGAGGAGGCTATCAAGGCTCTAGCCATCTACAACAGGTTGAGCGAGATCTTAGCAAAGGTTGAGGAGAGGGGTCGATGGGCTGTCACGGAGCTTGAGAAGGCTGTCGAGATCCTAAGCGACATGATTGGAGAATGGATCCTAGCGTCGTGGGATGCTGCATGGACTCTACATGTACGGGGCTTCCATGAGGCAAAACTTGATAGTGAGGCTGTTAGGAGAAGGGCGAGGCAGATCAGGAAGCTGATTATAGAATCGGAGAAGATTATTAGATGACTAGATCCTCTATGAGTGATAAGAAGCCGTTTGTTGTTGCCTGTATTCCGGCTTATAATGAGGAGCTGACCATAGCTAAGGTTGTGTTGAAGGCTAGGAGGCATGTTGACAAGGTGATCGTATGTGATGATGGCTCTACAGATATGACTGCTGAGATAGCTGAGGCCTGCGGGGCTGAGGTGATAAGGCATGAAAAAAAATATGGGTAAGGGTGCGGCCATGCAAAGCCTGTTTAGAAGGCTGAAGGAGGGGGCCGCTGACATTATTGTTACGTTGGATGCGGATGGACAGCACGACCCGGATGAAATTCCAGTACTCGTCAACACGATGATCGAGACCGGTGCTGATGTCGTTATTGGTAGCAGGTTTCTAAGTAAGGAGACCATGAATAAGGTTCCGACCTCTAGGCGTATTGGTAACAGGATCCTGAACATGGTGACCTCCGTGAAGGATGTCATGGATACCCAGAGCGGCTTTAGGGCTTATAGTAGGAGGGCGATAGAAAGTATTCAGCCAACTGAGATGGGCTTTGCCGTTGATTCCGAGATACTTTATAAGGCCTCGGAGCTTGGTCTTAGGATAGTTGAGGTTCCAGTAGGCGTTGAATATATGGTTCCAAGACCATCTAAGAGGGGGCCAGTGTTCCATGCCTTAGACGTCTTACTCGGCATGGTGAAACACCTATCCATGAGACATCCATTGATCTTTTACGGTCTACCTGGCGTAATCTCCTTTCTGATAGCCTTGATATCCGGTTTGATGCTTATTCACCTATTTAACTTGACAAGATACTTTAGCCTACCATTAGCGATAATTACCCTTGGATGTGGGGTGTTAGGGGCGATATTATGCTCAACAGCATTAATACTATGGATTCTAGTAAGCCTAATAAAAGAAGTCAAATAAGCTCTATCATAATAGAACATATAACAACATATGATGACAACTATTGCATTTGATAAGGATCGAGGGCTTAAAAGAATAAAAGTAGCCTTAATCGGTTCCAGAGGAATTCCGCCTAGATATGGAGGTGCTGAGACCTTTGTTTACGAACTTTCTAAAAGGCTTAAAAAGTTTTTTACAATTTTCGTGACATGTGAGACGAATAGATTTTATTTCGATTGTTTTGAAGGCATAATAAGAGTCCATATACCGGCTAAACATACTTCAACTATGACAATACCTGTGTTATATGATATATTGGCGACAATTTATTTACTCAAAAAAGTTAAAGATATTGACACAATATACTATATTGCTCCTGATGGTGTATATGCAGCATTGCTTGCCAAGCTCGCCCGAAAGAAGACCCTAATAAACGTGGACGGAAGAGAATGGAAACGTTTGTTAATACGGCAAAGGTATGTTCCATTACTTCAAAAACCATTATATCTAGTAACTGCCTTACTATTGATGGTTGCAGAGTTCCTTGCTACAAAAATATCAGACATAACAATTGCGGATTCGCTAACCATACTTCATGAAATCCAACACTTATGGAAGCCTAGACGCGTAGAATATATAGCATATGGTATCAGAGAACTTCCATGTGTCCCAGAGGAGGAGCAATTGGAAATACTTCATAAAATGGACTTACAACCTCTCGCTTACTATCTTACAGTAGGTAGAATAGTGCCTGAAAATGGAATACACTTGGAAATTGAGGCATTTAAGAAATCTCACT